>DASXDW010000200.1:0-39757 GCA_036490435.1 Solirubrobacteraceae bacterium | reverse complement strand
ATCTGGATCGGCGGCTACAACGCGTTCCAGACGGACATGACCGACTATGACGGCCTGCTGACCTCCGAGGGGATCGCCCACACGACCGAGACGCCGACGCCGGTGGCCCATCGGTGGGACAGCGGATGGGTCCCGATCGCCTTGGACGCGTTGAGTCAGGATGGCGCCGCACTGGATGTGACGCTCTGAGCTTCGTCGCAGCTTCGCGTCGACGAGTCTGCTGGCCGCTATCCGTATAGGCATGTCGCGTCCTTGACCGGATGCGGAACGGAGGGCATCAGAGCACGGCCCGCATTTTGCCGTTGGTGTGGTCATGCGCGGGCCTTATGATCGCTCCACGCCTCACCTACCTTCAGCCACAGGCCTCATCGCAAGGGGCCAGGCGGTAACGGGCGATCGAGTCTCCCGGTCGAGACTCGCGGGTCGGGTGGGTGTCGCCCTTAGTGTCGGTGACGTCCTGCTGATCGCGGGTGCCGGATATGGCAAGACCTCGATCCTCGAGGAGTCGTTGAGCGGAGTGTCGGGTCCCGTCGCGTGGATCAGCTGCTCCGTCACCGAGCGAGCGCCCGGGGTCCTGCTGCTGCGGATCCTCGACGGGATCGCGCGCGTCGCGCCGGGTGCCTCCGACGCGTTGGCCGAACGCCTGGCCGCCGCGCCGGAGCAGGTCGACGTGTTCGCGGCCGCCCGCGAGCTATTGGCCGAGCTGCCTCGGTTGCTGGTCGAGCCACTGGTACTCGTGATCGACGACGGCGAGCACCTTGACGGTGCCGATGGAGCGCTGCGGCTGCTCGGCGAGCTGATCCGGGCGCAGACCCCATCGCTGCACGTCGCCGTTGCCAGCCGCAGGCCGCTCGAGCTCCGCGTTGCCAAGCCGCGCGCCGCGGGCCGATTGCGGGAGTTCACGGCCTCTGACCTGGCCTTCGACGCGGCCGAGTGTGCGGCGGTCCTGCGTGTGCGGCATGGCGTTGAGCCGTCGCCCGAGCGCGTCGACGGACTCATGCGCGCGACCGAGGGCTGGCCTCTGGGCATTGGGCTGGCGGTCGCGGTGGTCGCGGGCGCGGAACTGCGTCACGGCGACGAGGCTGAGCTGCGCGACCTGCGGTCGGCGCCCGAGCTGCGCTCGTTCCTCTCCGAGGAGCTGTTTGACTCGCTCGACGCCGACCTGCGCCAGGCGGCGGTCGAGTCGAGCGTGGCGCGCGTGGTGACGCCGGCTGTCGCCGCCGTGCTCGCGCTCCCTCTTGACTTCAGCAGCAGAATCGAGCGCGCCGGGATGCTCATACGGCAGGTTGGCGGCGAGGGAGGTTTCGCCTATCACCCGCTGCTGCGGGAGTTCCTGCAGGAGCGCCTCGGCGCCGATCGTGGCGAAGCTGAGCAGCGGCGGTTGCACGCGCTGGTCGCCCCGGCGATCGCGCAGGACGGGGACCCGATCGAGGCGATCGAGCACCTATTGGCGGCCCGGAGCTGGACCGAAGCCGTGTCGGCGATCGAGCGTGAGGGCCCGGGGCTGGTCAGGAAGTCAGCCGGACTGATGAGGCACTGGCTGTCGCTGCTGCCCGCAGAGGCCCGAGCGCTGCCGACGATGCTCGCGCTCGAGGGCCAGCTCGAGTGGGGAGCGGGCGACCATCCGCGCGCGGCTGGCGTGCTGCGCAAGGCCGTGCGTGGCTTTCGCGAGCATCCGAACCCGCCCTTTGAGTGGCTGGCGCGATTCGCGCTCGCCGATTCCATCTTCGCGACCTTCGAGTTCGACGAGCTCACCCAGGTCGTCGAGGGCTGGGACGACCCTGCCGCGGCGCCGGCCGGAATCCTGGCTCCGGCGACCGTGGCCTACGTCTCGGTCACGCTGGCCATGCTGGGTCGCATCGAGGAGTCAGACCGGCTGGCAGGGGAGGCGCTGCAACATCCGGCCGCGGGGCTCCTCGGCCCCGTCGAGGCCCTCCGGGTCTCCTACCGCGACACGCCGCGCGGCCATCTGGACGAGGTCCTGGACCAGATGAAGGCGGCGGTGGCGCAGCTGCAGGGTTCGGACCCGTTCAACCGGCGGCTGTATTTCCTGGCGACGCTGGCGATGATGTACTCGGAGCGGGGTTACCCCGAGGAGGCACTCACGGTATGGATGCAGGTCCGTGAAGGCGGCATCGGGGGCTCGGTGCCGATCCTGATCGACGCGGCTCGCGCGTGGTGCGCGCTCCTGTACGCGACGCTGGGACGCGTCCAGGAGGCCGAGACCGAACTCGCCCTGCATGAGGGACAGGAGAAGGGCTGGCGCGACGTGCTGATCACGGGGCTTGCCGCCGCCTGCGTGGCGGCGCTGCAGGGAGATGCGGTAGCGACCGTCGCCAGCGCCGACCGGACCCTCGCGGTCGCCGTGCGCGGCCCGGTGATCTTCTTTCACCGAACCGCCACGCAGCTGATTCCGCCCCTGGTCGCCGTGGGCAGGCCGGACCGCGCCCGGGAGGTTCTGGAACAGACCTTCAGCTTGGTCGATCAGGTGTATCCGGGACCGCTTGGCCTCTTCCTGAGAGGGCGTCTGCTGGCGCTCAGGGCGTGGTTGCGCCTCACCGACGGCGACTCGGCTGGGAGCGATGCCGACCTGCTGCGCTTCTGGGAGGAGGCTGGGGAAACCCTTCCGCACCTCCTTCGGCGCGAGTGGGAGCGCCTGGAGGCGGTCGTGTGGGCGGCGATGGAGCGCGCAGTGCTGGAGCCGGCACGAACGGTCGAGGCGCTGAGGACGGCCTTCCCCGAAGGGCTCCAGCTCGTCGCGTTCCTCCAACACCCTGTCGCCGCCGTGCGCCGGGCGGTGCTGGAGCCGGCGACTGCATCCGGGGACCCCGAGGCGCTCGTCCGGCTTGCCAAGCTCGCCGCCGACCCGGATCCGGAGATGGCGGCCGCGGCCTCGCGAGCCGTCGGGCGGCTTGCCCGCATCCTGCCGCCGCTGCACTTCGAATTGCTGGGCCGGTTCGATGTGCGCCGGGGCTCGTGGCGCGTGGGCGACGCGTGGGGCCGCCCGGTGGACACGCGCCTCGTGCGTTTCCTGCTCGTCAACCTGGACCGTTCGGTGCCGGAGGACCTGATCTTCGAGGCGCTGTGGCCGGGGCTGCCGGCTGCCGGCGCTCGCAACAGCCTGCTGGTGGCGATCTCCCGGGTTCGGCGCGTCCTCGACCCGCCCGGAGCCAGCCGCAGCGTGATCGAAAGCGCGGGACGCAACTACCGCCTGACCCTCGCGGAGCGCGACGTCGTCGACGCCGAGGAGTTCCGGTCGGCGGCAGCAGTCGCGCTCGCTGACAGCGGCGAGCCGCGCAGGCGGCTGCTGGATCATGCCCGCTCGCTCTGGGGCGGCGAACCGCTGTCCGAGGAGCGTTACGCCGACTGGGCCACCGGATACCGAGAGCTGCTCGTCGACCGCTACACCGGTGTGCTGGCCGCGCTGGTCGAGGTCCATGAAGCCGCCGGCCGGCACACCGAGGCGGCCGACGTCGCCCGCGAGCTCGTCGACCTCGATCCGCTCAACGAGGGCGGGCACAGAGCCCTGATCACGGCCTACGCTCGCGCGGGGCGCACCGGCTACGCGCTGCGGCAGTACCTGGAGTGCCGACGCGCGCTCATCGATCAGCTCGGCGTCGAGCCCTCGGGCGCCACGTCGCGACTGCAGGCACGCATTCTGGCCGGCGAGCCCGTCTGACCCTGTAGCGCCGGCGCGCGATAAGCGCCTGATAAGCGCCCGTCCATACGGTCACGGAATTCCAAATCCAGTGACCACGGAGGTGCGCAGTGATGCCCGTAGCGCTTGGCATTGTCCTTGGAGTTCTGCTGGCCGTCGTGTTCTCGGCGGCGGCGCTGGGGAAGCTGACCGACCTCGACGGTACGCGGGACGGGCTCGCCGGCTTCGGCCTGCCCACCACGGTGGTGGCGCCGGTGGCGCTGACCCTTCCGGCGGCCGAACTGGCGGTCGCCGTCCTGTTGCTGTTCGGGGCCACGCGGGCGGCCGGCGCGGCCGGCGCCCTCGGCCTGCTCGCGATCTTCTCAGTCGCCATCATCGCCAATCTCGCTCGCGGGCGGACGCCCGACTGTCACTGCTTCGGGCGGTTGCACTCGGCTCCGGCGGGCTGGGGCACGGTCGCCCGTAACGTCGCCCTGGCCGCCTGTGCCACGGCGGTGCTCGCCGCCGGCACCGGTGCCCCGCGAACCGACGCGTTCGCCTGGGTCGGGAAGCTCGGGCTCCCGCAGCTGCTGACGCTGGCCGCGGTGCTCGGTGCCATCGGTCTCGTGGGCGCGGGAGGCGCGGCATTCCTGTTGCTGATGCGCTCGCAGGGCCGCCTGCTGATGGAGGTGGACTCCCTCAGACGGTCGCTGGAGGTAGCCGGGATCGACGTCGACCCGGAGCAGACGCTGGTGGAGCTCGGTCGTGATCCCGGCACCCCCGCCCCGGACGTCGCCGTAAAGACGGCGACTGGTCAGCGCCTCTCGCTCGCGGACCTGCTGGAGCCGGGGCTCCCGCTCCTGCTCACCTTCACGAGCCCGGGCTGTGGCCCCTGCGCGGCTCTGCTCCCGGTGCTGTCGCGCTGGCAGGAGGAGCACGCCGGCGCCCTCAGCTTCGCGACCGTCAGCGCCGACAGCGCCGCGTACGACGCCTACCAGGTCACCGGCACGCCGAGCGGGGTGCTCATCTCCGCCGATGGCCAGATCGCCAGTTACCTCGCGGAGGGCGCAGAGGCAATGGAGCAGCTGCTCGAGGGCGCGCTCCGGGGCGATGGCGATACCCAGGGCCTGCGGATCGGCACGCCCGCACCGTCGCTGGATCTGCGCGACCTCGACGAGCGGGCGGTGGCCCTGGCCGACCCAGCGGGACGCGACACGCTCATATTGTTCTGGAACCCGGGCTGCGGCTACTGCAATGCGATGCGAAGTGACCTGCTTGCCTGGGAGGGCAACACCGGCCCCGATGCGCCGCGCCTGCTCGTCGTCTCCTCAGGCGACCCCGAGCAGTCTCGAGCCGATGGATTTCGCTCGGTCGTGGCGCTGGACACCGACTACGCCGTCGGCGAGGCGTTCGGTGCCGCCGGCACGCCGATGGCCGTGCTGATCGACGGCGACGGCCGGATTGCATCGGGGTTGGTGACCGGGGCTGCGGCGGTGCTCACGCTGGCCGGAACTCGCCGAGGGGCGCATGGCGAGAGCCCGATCAAGGTGATCCGATGAGACCCGGATCCTTTGACGATCTCGCCCGCACGCTCGCGGAGCCGATGCCGAGACGCCGTGCGCTTCGCCTCGCCGGTGCAGCGCTCCTCGGATCCGTCGTCCCTGGTCTGCGTCCGCTGGCCGCGTTGGCCGACGGGTGCGGGCCCGACACCCATTGCATCGACGCCTGCACCGCCGAGGGCGACATCGGCGCTTGCGGAGTCGAGAGCCCGAACGCCTGCGGGCAAATCAAGTGTGCGCTCACAGGCTGCCTCCACGCCGGCGAGAAATGCTGCCCGGGTCCCGACCAGCCGTGGATCTGCAACGAGACTGATCGGTGTGGGTCGCCCAACGGCCCGCATTGCGTCTCGTGTCCGGAGGATCGCCAATGCGGCAAGACATGCTGCAAGAGCGGCGAGTTCTGCGCTTCGCCCAATCGCCAGCTGTGCTGCAGGAAGGGCGACAACGCCTGTCTGGTGCCCGGGGCGGCGCAGGGGATGTGCTGCGCGCCGGGCAAGCAGTGCTGCTTCAACCAGCACGGAGCCGCGTGCTGCGGTTCCGATCAGACGTGCAAGGGCGGGAAGTGCGTCTGCAAGGAAGGGCAGACTTGCGGCGAGCACTGCTGCAAGAAAGGGGAGACCTGCTCGAACGGCAAGTGCTGCCCGAAGGGCAGAGTGAACTGCGGCGACGGCGAGTGCTGCAAGAGCAGCGCGTCGTGCTGTGGCGGGGCCTGCTGCACGGGGCGGGAAACGTGCGTCGGCGGCGCGAAGGGGAAGCAGTGCTGCAACCCGTCACGGATCTCCCGGGCAGGCGCGACAGCGACCTGCTGCCCGAGCGGCACGGTCGCGACGGCGAGCGGGTGTTGCCCGCCGACCAACCTCAACTGCTGTGCCTCCTTTGACCCCGCCGGCCTGGCATGCCTCGGGCCCCATGACGTGTGTGTGAAGGGCGCCTGCAAGACGCTCTGAGGCGAGTGCGCGACGAGTTCAAGACGAGTTCACGAACCAAACGAAACCGAGGGCAACGATGGCGAGAATGACGCGAATTCCATGGGTGAGCAGGATCAGGGACCGAGGGGCGCCTCGAGCGTGGATCGTCGGATGCGTGGCGGCGGGCGCGATGGCCGCTCTGGCCGCGCCGGCGCAGGCGTATGTCTACTGGTCTGATGACAGTGACAACACCATCGCGCGGGCGACGCTCGACGGCGTGCAGGTGCAGCAGTCATTCATCCAGGGCGTGAGCAACCCCGGGCAGGTGGTGGTCGACGCGAGCCACATCTACTGGTTCAACCGCGGCGACGGTGCCATCGGCCGGGCGAACATCGATGGGTCGGGTGTCAACGCGGACTTCATCCCGGGCGCGGCGGCGGTCGGAAGCGGGCTCGCCGTCGGCGATGGCTACATCTTCTGGACCGACTTCCAGAACAGCACTCTGGGACGTGCCAACGTCGATGGCAGCGGGGCGGGCACGATCGTCACCGGTCTCATGTCCCCGCGAGGCGTTGCGGTTGACGCGAGCCATGTCTACTGGACGAACTACGGCGTTGAGAATGGGCAACTGCCGATCGGTCGCGCGAACCTCGACGGCACCGAGGCGGTGAACGACTTCATCCTGGCGCCGTCCCCGGGAACCGGGCAGATCGGTCAGATGGTCGCCGACTCCAGTCATCTCTACTGGGGCCACGGCCCCAACATCGCTCGCGCGACGAGTGACGGGATGAACATCAACACGGGATTCGCGGTCGCGCCCGGGGGCAACGCCGGCCTTGCCGTCGACGCGTCCCACATCTACTGGTCCACGAACGGCGACTACTCGTTTGACGCCCATCCGATCGCGCGGGCCAACCTGGACGGCAGCGGTGTCGACGCCGTGTTCATTGACAACCATCCGCTCGTCGGCGGGATCGCGGTTGACGGTCTGGCGCCGCCTCCGAGCGGCGGCGGGACCGGCGGCGGCGGTACCGGTACCCGCACCGGCACCGGCGGCGGCGGCGGGAGCATGGGCACGCCGAGTCGGTCGCGGTGCGTCGTCCCGGGTCTGAAGGGCAAGACGATCGCCGACGCCCACCGAGCGCTGACGCGGGCGCACTGTGCCCTCGGAAAGGTCAATCGGCCTCGCAAGCCGGCCCACCGGCCCCGGACGGGTACCAGGCGCACCCTCGTCGTCAAGAGCGAATCGCCCCGAGCCGGGATCCGGCGCCCGGCGGGCACCGCGGTGAGCGTGACGTTGGCCTACCGGACGCTGACGGCCGGCCGCCATCGCACGAACACGTGAACCGATACACGTTCATGGTTCACGCGTATCCCGGCGGCGCCTCCATGCTCGAGAACCTGAGCACGCATGAGCGGATCCGTGTGCCCGATCTGGCAGCGGTGGGACCGCAGATCGAGAGTTGGCTCGCGACCTTGGCAGAGCATGGCGAGTCGCGCACACAACCGCTTCCGCGCTCGCCCAACGATTGAGGCCACGTTCCCAGGGCCACTGCAGAAGATTTCACCTCGTGCCACTTCCCGGGTCCTCAACTCGGGCGTGGGTGCCGGCGCGACTACCCGACGTGGTAGCGCGTCGGCACGAAGTTCTGCTCGCCCTGTGGCGGACGAACATAGGCGCGGCTCTGGCGCTCGGGGAGCGTGATCTTCTCGCGCGGAACCTCTTCGTAGGGAATGAGGCTCAGGAGGTGACTGATGAGATTCAGCCGCATGGTCCGCTTGTCGTCGGCCTCGACGACGTACCAGGGGGACTCGCGCGTGTCGGTGTAGGCGAACATGTCGTCCTTGGCCTCCGCGTAATCGACCCAGCGCCGGCGGGCCTCGAGGTCCATCCCGCTGAGCTTCCACTGTTTCGCGGGGTCCTTGAGCCGGGCCTTGAAGCGCCGCTCCTGTTCCTCGTCACTGACCGAGAGCCAGTACTTGATCAGGATGATCCCGGAGTGCAGCAGATCTCGCTCGAACTGTGGGCACGTCCGCATGAACTCCTCGTACTCCGCCTCCGTGCAGAAGCCCATGACCCGTTCGACGCCGGCGCGGTTGTACCAGCTGCGGTCGAACAGGATGATCTCGCCGGCGGCGGGGAGGTGCGCGACGTAGCGCTGGAAATACCACTGTGTCCGCTCGCGCTCGGTCGGCGTTCCCAGCGCGACGGTGCGCACCACGCGAGGGTTCGTTTTCTCGGTGATCCGCTTGATCGTCCCGCCCTTGCCGGCGGTGTCGCGGCCCTCGAAGACCACGACCACCTTCACGCGCTTGTGAAGGACCCAGTCCTGGAGGCGTACGAGCTCAACCTGCAGCCGCTCGAGCTCCTTCTCGTACCCGTGCTTGTCGAGGCGACGCGTCTCGACGTCAGGGGCGCCGAGCGGAGGACGATTCCACTCGGTCTCGGCCCCGGCCATGAGCGTCACGGTACCGCACGCGTGGTCCGCCCGGTGAGAAATGTCGGGTTCTCTCTGATCGCATCGAGGCCTAGGCAGAACCACCGCGCGAGGTCTGGCGTTGATGCGCCGTCGTCGCATCCAGGAAGACCTCGGTCACATCGGGTACGACGTCGCGGAGCCGCTTGTCGATGTCCTCGGAGGCCCGCTCGACTTCGTTGTCGTCGAGTCCATCCGCGAAATCGACGCGAGCGGCGACGAGCAGGGAATTCGGGCCCAGCACCATCGTCAGCAGCTCCACGACCTTGTCAATCTCGTCGAAGTCGTCAATCGCGTGCCGCAGGGAAGCGCGTTCGTTTGGTCGTGCCGACGCGCCGATCAGCAGCTCGGACGTGTCGTGAGCCATCCATCCGGCCACGCCGACGAGGAGCACGCCGATCGCGATCGATGCAGCCGGGTCAAACACGTTGGATCCCGTCAGCTGGTCGGAGAGGATGCCAACGAACGCGAGTGCGATCCCCGCCAGCGCCGCGGTGTCCTCGAACAGAACCATCTTCACATTCGGGTCTCGGCTTCCGCGGAGGTATTCGATGAGCGGAAGACCTGACTCGTCGGCCTCGCGCCGGGATTGGCGAATCGCCCGGATCCACGAAGTGCCCTCGGCGACGAGCGCGATCGCCAGCGTCGCGTAGGCGATCGCGTAGCCAGTCGAGGTGTCGCCGGCGAGGAGTTGGTACACGCCATAGCCGATCGCAAAGACGGCTCCGGCCAAGAACATGGCGATGGCCGCTACGAACGTCCAGAGGAAGCGCATCCGCCCGTATCCGAAAGGCTGCTCCGACGTCGGCTCGCGGGTGGATAGCCGGATCGAGACGAGCAGGAACCCTTGATTCGCGGAATCGGCGATGGAGTGAGCGGTCTCGGCGAGCATCGCCGCCGATCCGGTGAGCAGTCCCGCGGCGAGCTTTGCCGCGGCGACGATCAGATTGGCCGCCAGAGCAATCAGTACCGTCCTCCGACTCGCGGCCGCCGTGCGGCGCGAGCGCACGGCGCTGCGTCTGCTGGTCCAGCCACCGGCTGCGCCATCGGCAGTGGCCATGGCTCGTGACTACCCTGGGCGGGTCAGCTCAACCTGTCGTGAACCGCAGAGTCGAGCGGAAGGCGTCGATTGCCGATGTGACCGGAGTGCCGGGAAGCGCCGTCAGCGATGACGGATGAGGATGGGCACGGCTGGGCTTGAACCAGCGACCTCTCGCGTGTGAAGCGAGCGCTCTCCCACTGAGCTACGCGCCCTCGGACGGGCCATTCTACGCGGGACCGGGGTCCGGGTCATCCCCCGCTGCGCGGGCGGTGTGGCCGGCAGCCGCGAGGGTGGGAAGGGCCCCGGGGCGACGTGCGCGGTCAGGCCGGTGACCGTCACCTCGCCCGGGGCTCCCGTGTCTCAACAAGGCTGTGAGACGTGGCGCGGATCATCGCCCGGGGCGGGTGTGGCCGCCAGTGGCCCAAGGTGTGGAACGGGCCATACCCCCGGCCTCGCCAAACCAACTAGCATTGGGGGCGGACCGTGCTAGGCGGGGTGCTAGCGGTGCCCTGTACCCACAATCCGCTCTAGCGGGGCTGAATTCCCTCTCGAGGGGCTGGAGGCCCGAGGTCAGCGCCCCATTTGAGGCGGTGATGGTTTGGTCCTGTTGCGATGGAGAGCTGTGAACCAGGTCAGGTCCGGAAGGAAGCAGCCTTAAGCGGTCACCTCCAGGCGCGGCGGGAGAGCCAGACCGGAGTCATCAAATGGCGGTCGCGCCTCGGACCCGGTTTCGAAAGAGGGTGCACGGTCCGTTTTCGCCCGGCGGCGCCGCGCCGCCGGGCCTCCGGGGGCGCGGCCCCTAGACTCGACATAACTGTGTCCACAGGGCCGTCCCTCTACCGCCGCCACCGCCCTCGCACCTTCGCCGACATGGTCGGCCAGGAGCAGGTGGTGCGCACGCTTTCCAACGCGATCACGCGCGAAAAGGTGCACCACGCCTACCTGTTTGTGGGCTCGCGCGGGACGGGCAAGACGAGCACCGCCAAGATCCTCGCCGCGAGCCTCAACTGCGTCGATGGGCCCACCATCACGCCGTGCGGGGTGTGCGAGTCGTGTGTGTCGATCGCCAACGCCACCTCGATGGACGTGATCGAGATGGACGCCGCCTCCAACAACTCGGTCGACGACATCCGGGACCTTCGCGAGCGGGTCGCCTACGCGCCGCTGTCGGGCCGCCACAAGGTCTACATCCTCGACGAGGCCCACATGCTCTCGCCCCAGGCGTGGAACGCCTTCCTCAAGACCCTGGAGGAGCCTCCGCCGCGGACCATCTTCGTCCTGGCCACCACCGAGGCGCAGAAGGTGCTGCCCACGGTGGTGGACCGCTGCCACCGCTTCGATTTCGGCCGGCCGACGGTCGAGCAGGTCGCCACGGTCGTGGCCCGCGTGGCCGCCGCCGAGCAGATCACCATCGGGTCGGGCGCCGTGGCTCTCGTCGCCCGCCACGCCACCGGCAGCTTCCGCGACGCCCTCGGCACGCTGGAGCAGCTCGTCACCTACGCCGGCGATGAGGAGATCGCCTCGGCCGACGTGCTGGCCGTGCTGGGCGTGGCCGACGCCGAGCAGCTCTTTGAGGCGGTGGATGCGGTCATCGCTCATGACCCAGCCGCCGCCCTGCGCAGCGCCGCCGGGCTGACCGCCTCGGGACGCGACCCCGGACAGATCCTGCGCGACCTCGAGGTCCACGGCCGCGAGCTGCTGGCGGCGAAGATGCTCAACGAGGTGCCTGAGGAGATCCGGGTCACGCCCGAGCGCGACGAGCGGCTGCTCGCCCAGGCACAGCGGCTCGCCGGCACCGACGTCGTGCGCCTGCTGGACCTCGTCTCGGCCGCGCTGGAGGCGACCGCCAACGGCGCCCAGGCGCGCATCCAGCTCGAGCTGGTCCTCATCAAGGCCGCCGCCCCGGAGGTGGATCCGTCGTCGGCGGCGCTGCTGGCGCGTATCGAACGCCTCGAGTCGGCGCTGGCCGGCGAGCGCCCAGCGCCCACACCCGTCCCCGCTCCGGCTCCGGCGCCGGTCCCGGAGACCGCCGCGCCCCCCGCGCCCGAGACGAAGTCCAACGGGGGCGACCCGGAGGCCGCCCACCCCGCGCCCCCGGCCCCGGGCGCCGCGCCCCCGCGCCCCGCGGGCCCACCCGAGCTCTCGACGGTGGCAGCCTGCTGGCCCGCCGTGATCGACCTGCTCAATCAGCAGAACCAGCTACTGGCCTCGTCGCTGGCAGCCGCACGGCCGGTGGCGCTCAGCAATGACGCGCTCACGCTCGCGTTCCCCACGGACAAGCGCTTCCACCTACGCAAGGCCGAGCAGGACGAGAATCGCCGCGCGACCGTCGATGCCCTCCGTTCATTCGTCGGGACGGCGCTCGTCCTGCGCTATGAGCTGCGCGACGAGCCCGAGCCCGCGGACCCCGCCACCGAGCCCGGCGGCCTCTCCCATGAGGAGCTCGTGGCACGATTGGTCGAGGAGTTCGACGCTCAGGAAGTGCTTGACGACGACGACCAAAAGGACTGATCGATGCCTCAGCCCAATATGCAGCAGCTGCTCAAGCAGGCCCAGAAGATGCAGGAGGACATGCTCGCCGCCCAGGAGTCGCTCAAGGATGAGGTCGTCGACGCCTCGGCCGGCGGTGGGATGGTCAAGGTCCAGGTGACCGGCGATCTGGTCGTCAAGGCGATCACCATCGACCCGCAGGCGGTCGACCCCGACGACGTCGAGCTCCTCCAGGACATGGTGCTGGCCGCGATCAACGAGGGCATGCGCGCCGCCCAGGAGCTGGCCGCTGACAGGATGGGCAACATCGCCGGCGGGCTCGGCGGCCCGGGCGGGCTGGGCGGTCTCGGCCTGCCTGGCCTCTAGTCTCCACGGCGTTTCCGAAGCCCACGCCGCCTCTCTAGCCCCACGTGTACGCACCCCCCGTCCAACGGCTCATCACTGAGCTGTCCAAGCTCCCTGGCGTCGGCGGCCGCACCGCGCAGCGGCTCGCCTTCCACATCCTGCGCGCCACCGACGAGGAGGCCTTCGCCCTCGCCGACGCCATCCGGGAGGTCAAGGAGCGCATCGGCCTGTGCGAGGTCTGCTTCAACCTCGCCGACGGCCCGCGCTGCCGGATTTGCGCCGACGAGCGTCGCGACCCGGAGCTCATCTGCGTCGTCGAGGAGCCCTCGGACGTCATCTCGATCGAGCGCACCCACGAGTTCGCGGGCCGCTACCACGTGCTCGGCGGCGCGTTGTCACCCATCGACGGGGTGGACCCCGAGGACCTGAAGATCGCCGAGCTCTACGAGCGCGTGAATGCAGACCCCGCCCACCCGGTCCGGGAGGTGGTCATCGCCACCAACCCCACCACCACCGGCGAGGCGACCGCGCTGCACATCGCCGCCGGACTCCGTGAGCGCGTCTCGGAGATCTCGGTGACCCGCCTGGCCAGCGGCCTGCCCGTCGGCGCCGACCTGGAGTACGCCGACGAGCTCACTCTGGGCCGCGCCTTCTCCGGCCGTCGCGCCGTCTAGTGCTCTCCCGGCGACCGGGACGACCACTGCCGCCGCCGCGACGTACATTCCAGGCGTGTCCGTGAGCAACCCCGAAACCGTGGTCATGAAGTTCGGCGGCACCTCGGTCGCCGACGCGGAGCGGATCAAGCGTGCCGCCAAGCGGATCGTCGGTCAGCGCGAGTCGGGCAAGCGCGTCGTGGCGGTCCTGTCCGCGCGCGGCAAGACCACCGACGAGCTGATCGCGATGGCCGAGGAGGTCTCGCCCGACCCCGACCGCCGCGAGATGGACATGCTCCTCTCCACGGGCGAGCGGATCTCGTGCGCGCTGTGTGCGATGGCGATCAACGATCTCGGTCACCGCGCCATCTCGCTCACCGGCTCCCAGGCGGGCATCGTCACCGACACCTCCCACACGAAGGCGCGCATCCTGGACGTCCGTGCCGACCGTATCCGCGAAGCGCTCGGCGCCGACCAGATCGTGCTGGTGGCCGGGTTTCAGGGCGTGTCGACCAGCCGCGACGTGACCACCCTGGGCCGCGGCGGCTCGGACACCACCGCCGTCGCGCTCGCCGCCGCCATCAAGGCCGAGGTGTGCGAGATCTACACCGACGTCGCCGGTGTGTTCAGTGCCGACCCGCGGATCGTGCCCAACGCCCGCAAGCTGCCGCAGGTGAGCTTCGAGGAGATGCTGGAGATGTCGGCGTCGGGCGCGGGCGTGCTGCAGCTGCGGTCGGTCGAGTACGCCCGGACCCACGGCGTCCGCATCCACTGCCGTTCCAGCTTCGATTCCGGCCCCGGTACCTTTGTCCTCGGAGAAGACGAGACCATGGAACACCCGCTCATCACCGCCGTCACCCACTCCACCGACGAGGCGCGGATCACGCTCGTCGGGGTGCCCGACCGGCCCGGCGCAGCGGCCTCGATCTTCATGGCACTCGCCGACGCCAACTGCAACGTGGACACCATCATCCAGAACGAGCCGCTCACCGACGGGCGCGACGCGGAGGTGTCCTTCACCATCGGCACCGACGACCTGCGCGCCGCCGAACAGGCGCTGGCGCCGATCCAAGCCGAACTGGGGGTGAGCCGGGTGGACACTGATCGCGAGATCGGCAAGGTCTCGATCGTGGGGGCCGGGATGCGGTCGCACCCGGGCGTCGCCGCTAAGGTCTTCCAGACGCTCGCGACCGAGGGCATCAACATCGAGATGATCTCCACCTCCCCGATCAAGATCTCGTGCATCATCCGTGCGGAATCGGTGCCGCAGGCGGTGCGCGCCCTGCACTCGGCCTTCGAGCTCGGTGAGGGCGGGATCGAAGTCGAGCAGGGGCCCCGATGACTCGTGTGGCCGTGGTGGGCGCCACCGGCGCCGTCGGGCGGGTGATGATGGCGCTGCTGCACGAGCGCTCCTTCCCCGCCGACGAGATCGTGCCCTTCGCCTCCGCGCGCAGCGCAGGGACCACCATCGACAGGCGCGCCGTCCAGGTTCTCGACGATGCCGCCGACCTGAGCGGCATCGACATCGCGCTCTTCTCCGCGGGGGCGAGCACGTCGCGCCAGTGGGCATCGAGGTTCGTCGACGCGGGCGCCGTCGTCGTCGATAACTCCTCGGCGTTTCGCCGCGACCCCTCGGTGCCGCTCGTCGTCTCCGAGGTCAACCCGCATGCCCTGGCCCACCACCGCGGCCTCATCGCCAACCCCAACTGCTCGACGATGCAGCTGATGGTCGCGCTGGCGCCGATCCAGCGCGCAGCAGGGATCGAGAGGCTGGTGGTGTCGACCTATCAGTCGGTCTCGGGCACCGGCAAGAAGGCGATCGACGAGCTCGACGCCCAGGCCGAGGCCAGCCTGCAGGGCGCCGAGATGCCCGCCCCCGAGATCTATCCGGAGCACATCGCCTTCAACGTCATCGGCGCCGCCGGCAATTTCGCCGAGGGCGACGATCACACCGACGAGGAACGCAAGATGATGTTCGAGACGCGCAAGATCCTCGAGGACGAGTCGATCGGCGTCGCGGTGACCTGCGTCCGGGTTCCGGTGCGGGTGTCGCACTCGATCGCGGTCAACGTCCAGACGCGTGAGCCGATCACCGCCGATCGCGTCCGCGCGCTGCTCGCCGAGGCGCCGGGCCTCGCGCTCGAGCACGTGCCCACCCCACTGCAGGCCGAGGGGCGCGACGAGGTCTTCGTGGGGCGCATCCGCGGCGATGACTCCCATCCCCGCGCGTTCTCGATGTGGGTGGTCAGCGACAACCTGCGCAAGGGCGCCGCCACCAACACGGTTCAGATCGCGGAGCTGCTTGCCGCGGCGGGCACCGACTCGGCCGTCGCCGCCTGACGTGGACGCAGGCCTCGACCTCTACGAGGTCATGCGTTGCGCGCCGTCGACGCGCAACTTCACTGACCAGCCGGTCGCGCGCGAGGTGCTCGAGCGCGTGCTGGACAACGCGCGCTACGCCCCCAGCGGCGGCAACCGCCAGGGCTGGCGGATCATCGTCATCACCGCGCCCGATATCCGCCGCCGCCTGCGCGAGCTCTACCAGGAGCCGTGGGACGCCTACATGGTCAAGACAGGCGGCCGGGCCGCACTGGACGCCGGCGAGGCCAGCGGCCTGCCCAAGGGGCGCTTGCGCATGCTCCGCGGTGCCGACGAGTACGCCCGGCGCTTTGACCAGGTGCCGGTGCACCTGCTGCCGTGCGTGGACGTCAACTCGCTCGCCGTTACCGACGAGGCCCTAGACCGGCCCAGCATCGTCGGGGGCGCCTCCATCTACCCATTCGTGCAGAACATCCTGCTCGCCCTGCGTCACGAGGGGCTGGGCGCCGCCTTCACCACGCTGCTCGTCCCCGCCGAGCCCCAGATCCGGGAGTTGCTCGCCATCCCCGAGGAGATGGCGGTCGCCGGGCATATCTCGGTGGGCTACCGCTCCGATCCGTGGCCGCGGCAGCTCAGCCGCAAGCCGGTGGCGGACTTCGCCTTCGGCGACCGCTACGGCGAGCCCTGGTAGCAGCCGGCGCGGCGTCAGCCGACGACGACGCCGACCAACCCCAGTGCCGTCAGGATCACGCACAGGACCAGGTAGACGGGGCGGGGCAGCTTGTTCATGAGCCAGTCCAGCAGTACGCCGTAGCTGCTGGAGGTGCGCCGTTGACCCGGCCGGTGAGTGATCCCCCACGCCAGCGCCGAGGCCCCGATGACCAGGACGCCGGCGGCGAGCAGCCGGTGCAGGCCGGTGATCACCCCGGCGAGCATCACGGCCAGGACCACGTAGGTGGCCGCCGAGTCCCACCCGCGCCACTCAAACCACGGCCGCCCCTCACGGTGCGCCGCGGCCTCCTCGGAGGCGGGGGAGGCGGGGGAGGAGGGGGAGGCGGCCGGCTCGCGTGGCGGGGCCTTGGGCCGAGGGACCTTCTTGGCGCCGGTCGACGGCGCGGGGTCGACGCCGGTGAGCGCGCGCCGCCGGGCCCGTCGGCGCGAGGCCGGGGTGTCGCCCCGCCCCGATCGGTCAGGCCGATTCGCGGACATCCCCGGGAAGGCTAGATGGTCGATCGGGCGGCCGCTGGGAAGGCCATGCTTCGGCTAGACCGTCGAGCGCAGCTCTCGCCGCGTGCTGACACCCAGCTTGCGGTAGATGTGGCGCGCGTGGGTGCGCACCGTCTCGACCCCCACGTGGAGCGTGGCCGCGATCTCGGCGTTGGAGCGCCCGCTCTGCAGCAACTCCAGCACGTCGGCTTCCCGGGAGGTCAGCGGCGTCGGCTCGGTCGGCTCGTAGCTGGCGTCGCCGGTGGAGGGCAGCACATGCAAGCCGCGCGAGGCGAGGTAGATCGTGTGCAGCACGTCGCGGGCCTCGGTGGTCTTGGCCAGGCACGCGGTGGCGCCGAACCCGATCATCTGGCGGCACTCGGCCGGCGTGGGGTTGTTGGCCAGCACCATCAGCCGGACATCGGGGAAGCTGGTGTGCAGGTCGCGGAGCTCTGACGGGCTCGACAGCGAGGCGAAGTTGAGGATCGCCACATCGGGCTGGTGCACGTCCAGGGTGACGTCCATCTCATCCTTGGGAACGTCGGTCGCCACCAGCCGCAGGTGTGGGTCGCCGTCGATCAACGACTGCAGGCCACGGTTGACGATGTCCTCAAACTGAGCCACCGTGATGGCGATCGGCTGGGGCGTGGCGATACTCAATTGCGGCAGTCGTGGCTCGGAACCTCGCCCTCAGTCATCCGCATAGGAGGGGGGAGGCTATCTCACCCGTTCTTGTACCCCGTATCACCCAAAGTTCACCCCTAAAAGGGGACGAAAATTCTTGATCTGCGGAGCACACTTCCTGGCGCTGAACTTCTAGTCGCCGCTGCGGCTCAGAGGGACGGGCAAGGGAACGACGAGAGGTGAGGCGCGAGGACACTGGTGGCTTCGCGCCTTTTCTCTCAACAGGGCCACGTAGCGCCCCGGGATCGACGAGGGAGCGTCCCGGGGTGCGGCGTTTAAGCGGCGGCGCCGGCGACGACCGACGCCGACCAGTCGATCACCGACGTCGGCTTGACGACGTGCTTGCTCATGCCCAGCTCCTTGGGGTCCAGCCCCAGAGCCAGGCCGAGCAGTTGCGGCAGGTGCAGGATGGGCAGGCCCAGCTCGCGCCCCACCTGCTTGGCCGCGAGCGGCTGCTGCAGGTCGAGGTTGAGGTGGCACAGCGGGCACGGCACCACCAGGCAGTCGGCCTCGGCGTCGATCGCGTCGCCCACGTGGCGACCTGCCATCTTCAGCGAGGCCTCCATGTTCATCGTGATGATGGGGAAGCCGCAACACTTGTACACGCCGGCGTAATCGATCACGGTGCCGCCGAGGGCCTCGATGACCATGTGCATGTAGCGGTCGCGGGGGTGCTCCTCGTCGATGCCGAGGCGGTGTACCGGTCGCACGATGTAGCAGCCGTAGAAGGGGCCCACCTTCAGGTCGGTGAGCGGGCGCGTGACCTTCGAGCGCAGGGTGTCCAGCCCGATCTCCTCCACCAGCAGCCAGAGCAGATTCTTGTTGGTGAGAGGGCGGGTGGGATCCCTTTCATAGCTCAGGCCCTCGTCGGCGAGGTTCTGGTTGATGAAGTCGCGGTACTCGGTGTTGGCGTCCAAGCGCTCCTGGCACTCTGACTGCGCGCCCTGGCAGGTGGAGCAGATGTTCATCATCAGCTCGCCGTCGGTCTGCTGGGCCAGCGCGAACGTGCGCGCGTTGAGCGTGTCGGCCAGCTCCTGGTTGTGCTCGGCGATGACCCCGGCGCCGCAGCAGGCGGCGCGGTCGAGCTCCACCAGCTCCAGATCGAGCAGCGGCGCGACCTTGGCCATCGACCCGTGCAATTCCGGCGTGAACCCGCGGCTCACGCAGCCCGGCCAGTAGGCAACCTTCATGACGTCTCGCTTTCGCTCGAGGCGGACTCGGGTCCCTCTCCTGATGTTCCGACCGCGGCCCCGACGGGCTCGGGATCGTCCTCGTAGCCACTCACATAGAGGTTGAGCTCCACCCGGTCCTTGCGCTCCTCGACCTTCTTGAAGATCCGCTTGACGGCATCGAGGTCCGGCTTGCCGATCTTGTGGCCGAACAGGGCGGTCTTGATGTTGACCTTGCCCTTGAGCACCGCTGGGACGATCGCGGGCAGCGACTTGAGCAGCACCGCGCCCGCCGCGGGGTGGAACTTGCCAAACCACGAGTTGCCGCCGAAGCTGCGCGGGAGCAGCTCGGCCTCGTGCAACAGCCCGTTGTCGCGCACCAGGGTGACGAACGACTCCTCGTGCCGGTGACCGTTGTTGCGGTCTTGGATCTCGTAGTCGGCGCCGGCCCGGCGGCGCAGTCGCATGATCTGGCTCATCGGCGCCACCTCCTTGGGGCAGGCGTCGATGCAGTTGAAGCAGTGGGTGCAGTCATAGAGCCCATGCTCGTCCTCCGACAGGTCCTTGAGCCGCTCGGAGTGGTCGGCGTCGCGCGGGTCCCCGACGAAGCGGTAGGCCTTGGCCAACGCGGCAGGGCCGATGAACAACGGGTCGATCTCCATCGAGAGGCAGTCAGACACGCAGGCGCCGCACTGGATGCAGGCCATCGTCTGTGTGATGTCGACCATGTTCTCGTGGGGCACGATGTACTCGCGCTCGGGGATCGGCTGCTTGTTGATGAGGTAGGGGGTGACCCGCTGGATCTTCTTCCAGTGCACCGCGTCCATGTCGACGATCAGGTCGCGGATGACGGGCATGTTGCCCATCGGCTCGACCTCGATCACGCCGGCCGGTGTGGTGCCCGTGAGGCCGTCGCCCTCCTCGGCGTTCATGCTGACGACATCACCAGGCGCCGGGGCGTTCCACCCGGCACCGTGCATCCGCGCCGCGGCGTCCTCCAGGTGCGTGTTACAGGCCAGGCCGGGCTTGCCGTTCATGCGCACGCCGCAGGAGCCGCAGATGGCCTGCTGGCAGGAGCAGCGGATGCCGACCGACCCGTCGACCTCGTCGCGGACCTTCAGGATCGCGTCGAGCACCGAGCTGCGCGCCCCCAGCTCCACGCGGTGCTCGTCCCAGTAGGCGGCCTGTCCGGAGTTGGGATCGAACCGGCGGATCTTGAGCAGATATTCGGGCATAGGGGGCTAGTACGTCCTTTCCTGGGGCTCCCACCGGGTGATGGTGACCGGCGAGTAGCTGACCGTCGGCACGTCGTCGCCGTTGGCGGTCACGTCGATGTGCTTGAGCCATTCCTCGTCGTTGCGCGCGGGGAAGTCGGTGCGGAACTGAGCCCCACGTGACTCCTTGCGCTCCAGCGCCCCCACCACGATCGCCTCGGCGCAGTCGAGCATGTAGCCGAGCTCGATCGCTCCGATCACGTCCTGATTGAAGACGGTCCCGCGGTCGTCGATCGACGCCTTGGGTGCCTCCTCCTTGAGCCGCCGGACGATCTCATGCGCGGTGTTCAGCCCGTCGGCGTCGCGGAACACGGCCACGTACTTGTTCAGCGTGTCGCCGAGCTCATCCTTGATCGCTGCCACGCGCCGCCCGCCCGAGGGCCGGTCGATGATCTCCTGGATGTGGCGCGCAGTGTCGTCTACGCGCGAGGAACGGGTGGTCGGCATCGTCATGTGCCGCGCCTGCCCGGCCGCGTGCTCGCCCGAGCGCCGGCCGAAGATCAGCGTGTCCAGCAGGGAGTTGGCGCCGAGCCGGTTGCCCCCGTGCACCGAGACGCAGGCCACCTCGCCGGCGGCGTAGAGCCCCGGGATCGTCGTCTGGCCGTCGACGTCGGTCTTGACCCCGCCCATGATGTAGTGCTGCCCGGGGTGGATGTGGATCGGCTCGCGCGTGATGTCGACGCCGGCGAAGTCACGTCCGATGTTCACGATCTCGCGCAGGGCCTCGAGCACCCGCCGCTTCGGAACCTTGGTGATATCGAGGGCGACGGTGCCGTCCGGGAAGCCGTTGCCCTCGTTGATCTCGGTCTGCTCGGCGCGCGAGACGACATCGCGTGAGGCCAGCTCCATCTTGTTGGGGGCGTACTTCTCCATGAAGCGCTCGCCCTTGGCATTGAGCAGCCACGCGCCCTCGCCGCGGGCGCCCTCGGTGATGAGCAGCCCGTTGCCCGCCAGCGTGGTCGGGTGGTACTGGATCATCTCCATGTCCATCAGCCGAGCGCCGATGCGGTAGGCCTGGGCGATGCCGTCGCCGGTGACGATGAGTCCGTTGGTGGTGGGGCGGTAGGCCTGGCCGGCGCCGCCGTTGGCCAGGATGACCGCCTTGGCGTTGAACACCTCGAGGCGCCCGTCGCGCAGGTTGCGGCAGATGGCTCCGACGCAGCGGCCCTCGTCGTCCTGGAGCAGGTCGGTGCAGAACCACTCCTCGTAGCGGTCGACCGTGTCGGAGTGCTTCATCAGCTGCTCGTAGAGCACGTGCAGGATGGCGTGGCCGGTGATGTCGGCCACGTAGTAGGTGCGGGCGGCCGAGGCGCCGCCGAAGGCGCGGGTGCCGAGGTTGCCGCGCTCGTTGCGGTGGAAGGTGACCCCGGCGTGCTCGAGCCACAGGATCTCGTCCGGCGCCTCGCGGCACATGACCTCGATCGCGTCCTGGTCGCCCAGGTAGTCCGAGCCCTTGACGGTGTCGAACGCGTGGGACTCCCACGTGTCCTCGGGGTTCAGCGCAGCGTTGATGCCGCCGGCAGCGGCCACCGAGTGGGAACGCACCGGGTGGACCTTGGAGATGATCGCCACGGTGGCGCCAGCCTGCGCGGCCGCCAGCGCGGCACGCTGACCGGCCAGTCCAGCGCCGACGATCAGAACATCATGGGAGGGCATTCAGACCAATATAAATGAGGGTGCGCGCGTGACGCCGCGCCCCTAACCCCCGGCCGCTCAGGCCATCGAACGCCCGAAGGCGGCGGCGAGCGCCCGGCGGACCTGGTCGACGGTGACTACCCCGCGCAGGATGCCCTCAGCGTCGACCGCCACCAGCGCGCCTCGCTTGCCGAGCGTCTCCGAGGACAGCAACTCCGAGATGGGTCGGTCCTCCTGCACCCGCCAACCCGGAGCCCCGTCGGGCTCGAGCACGGCAGCGGCCGTCAACCACGCCTCGCCGCCGTCGATCGAAGCCTGGGCTCGCTCCTGGCGCGCGATGCCCAGCAGATGGCCCGTGTCGTCCACCACCGGCAGCCACGACTGCTGGTAGCGCAGGAAGAACTCGTCAATCGCCTGGGTGACCGGGGTCTGGGCTGGGATCGCCACCGGGTGGGTGTCCATGATGTCGGCGACTCGGACACCTTCGATCCGCTCCGCCAGCGCCGATTGGGCCAGCGCGCCCCGGCACGATTGCCACATCAGATAGGCCAGCGCCAACAGCCAGATGCCCCCGAAGGACGCCGATGACGCCGTCCACCAGAGTCCGAGGCCCGCCATGATGAGCGCCAGCCCCTGACCCATGCGGCTGGCCACCACTGTGCCCCGGCGCTTGTCCCCGGTCAGCCGCCAGACAATCGAGCGGGCCACGCGGCCGCCGTCGAGGGGGAACGCGGGCAGGATGTTGAACACCAGGAGCAGGACGTTCATCAAGAGCAGCCAGCTCAGTGACAACAGCACGGGGGTGATGTGGATGCTCGAGTCCAGCACGACGGCGTGGCCGAGGCGGCTGGCGCCCACAATGGGCAGATCGATGGCGAGGCACAATAGGATGACGGCCAACGTCGCGAGTGGGCCTGCGATCGCGACCTTGAAGTCCTCTCCGGGCGATGCCGCGTCACGGCTCATCTGCGTCAGGCCACCGAACAGGTACAGATCGATCTTCTTGACCTCGATTCCCTCCCGTCGCGCCACCAGCGCATGGCCCAACTCGTGAGCGATGAGCGAGCCGAACAACAACAACACGCTCACCACCGTCGTCATGTACGCGACGCCGTCGGAGCTGTGCAGCGTGTCGCGGAACGGCCCCGACAGCAGGAAGATCATGAGGAACAGAATGAGGAACCAGCTGCCGTCGACGCCGATTCGGATTCCGAATGCGTCGAAGAGTTTGATGGAGGTCGACCGCCTCAACATGGTGGAATGGTCTCATAGGCGCCTGAGCGCCCACGACATTCAGGAGACGTGAGATGAGCGAGCGCCTTAACGGTCTCAAGCAGCGGCTCGGACAACTGTCCGACATACACCATGCGATGTCGCTGGCCCATTGGGATCAGCAGACGATGATGCCGCCGCAGGGCGGGGAGGCGCGCGCCGAGTCGCTGGCCACGCTCACCCGCATCAGCCACGAGATGTTCGCCGACGCTGAGACCGGACGGCTCATCGAGGGCGCGGCCGCCGAGCTCAACGGCGCCGATCCCGACGGCGACGACGCGCGACTGATCACCCTCGTACGACGCCAATGGGAAAAGGCCCGGCGCGTGCCGCCCGACCTGGCCGCCGCGATGGCCCGGGCGGCGTCGGTGGGTCAGGAGGCTTGGATCGTCGCGCGCGAGCAGTCGGACTTTCAGGGTTTCGTGCCTTACCTGGAGCACAACTTCGAGCTCGCGCGCCGCTATGTGGAGTGCCACGCCGACAGTGGTGAGTTTGCCGCCCCCTACGACGCACTGCTCGACGACTACGAGCCCCAGATGCCCACCCGGGATGTCGCGGCGCTCTTTGCGGAGCTCAAGGCCGAACTGGTGCCGGTGATCGCGCGGATCGCGGGGGCCGAGCCTGTCGACGAGGATCCGCTGCACACGCAGTTCCTCGTCGACCGCCAGCGCGAGCTGGTGCGAGAGGTGGTCGGGCTGATGGGCTTCGACGCCGCCGAGTGGCGGCTCGACGACACCGTGCACCCGTTCGCCACCCGCATCGGTGGGGGTGATGTGCGCATCACCACCCGTTGGGATGAGCGCTTCTGGCCCACCGGCCTGTACGGCGCCATGCACGAGTGCGGACACGGCCTGTACGAGGCGGGGCTGCCGCGCCGGCTGCGCCGCTCGCCGATCGGCGCCACCGAGTCACTGGGCATGCACGAGTCCCAGAGCCGGCTGTGGGAGAACATGGTGGGACGCGGTCGCGCGTTCTGCACCGTGCTGGCCCCCCGCATCGCCGCGTTGGCCGGCGGAGAGCTGTCAGACCTGGACGCCGACCGCCTGTACCGCGCGGTCAACCGGGTCAAGCCCAGCTACATCCGTGTCGAAGCCGATGAGGCCACCTATGCGCTGCACATCATCCTGCGCTTCGAGCTCGAACAGGGGCTGATCAAGGGCGACATCGCCGTTCGCGATCTGCCCGACGCATGGAATGCGCGCTTTGAGGAGTACTTCGGCATCGCCGTCGACAACGATGCCGACGGCGTCCTCCAGGATGTGCATTGGTCGGCGGGGCTGATCGGGTACTTCCCCACCTATGCCCTGGGCAACCTCATCGCCGGTCAGCTGTGGGCCCGGGCTCAGACCGACCTCGGCGACCTCGAGGACCAGCTCGCCGCCGGCGAGCTCGCCCCGCTGCGGCAGTGGCTGGGAGAGCGTGTCCATCGCCACGGATCGAAGTTCACAACCGCCGAGTTGCTCGCTCGAGAAGTAGGCGGCCCGATGTCGGTCACCCCGTTCACCGGCTACCTCAAGGCTAAGCTCGGCGATGTGTACGGGCTGGACCTGGATGGTTGATTCCAACGCATCCAGCCGCCCACAGCGGCCGCGGAATCAACCAGCTGACCGACTGACAAAGACATTAGAAAGGTAAGACGTCCTTTAGTTATGAGTAATAGTTCAGTCAGAGTTGCAGTGACGGGCGCGGCCGGCCAGATCGGCTATGCGCTCCTGTTCCGGATCGCCAGTGGACACCTTCTGGGACCCGAGGTCCCGGTGCACCTGTCCCTTCTGGAGATCCCTCAGGCGGTCAAGGCTGCGGAGGGCACCGCGATGGAGCTTGACGACTGCGCCTTCCCGAACCTCACCGGGGTCGACATCTATGACGACCCGGCCAAGGCCTTTGACGGGGTGAACGTGGCGCTGCTCGTGGGTGCCCGGCCTCGGACCAAGGGCATGGAGCGCGGTGACCTGCTGGAGGCCAACGGCGGGATCTTCAAGCCCCAGGGCAAGGCGCTCAACGACCACGCCGCCCCGGATCTGAAGGTTCTGGTGGTGGGCAACCCGGCCAACACCAACTGTCTGATCGCGCAATCCAACGCGCCGGACGTGCCCAAGGAACGGTTCACCGCGATGATGCGGCTGGACCATAACCGCGCCATCGCCCAGGTGGCGACGAAGACCGCCGCCGCCATCAGTGACGTGACCAACATGACGATCTGGGGCAACCACTCGGCCACCCAGTACCCGGACGTCTTCCACGCCAAGGTCAAGGGCGCCAACGCCGCCGACGCCATCGGCGACCGCGATTGGATCGAGAGCGACTTCATTCCCACGGTGCAGAAGCGCGGGGCCGCCATCATCGAGGCGCGCGGCGCCTCCAGCGCAGCCTCGGCGGCCAACGCGGCCCTCGACCACATCTATAACTGGGT
The DNA here is from genome assembly GCA_036490435.1 of Solirubrobacteraceae bacterium. Classification (GTDB taxonomy): domain Bacteria; phylum Actinomycetota; class Thermoleophilia; order Solirubrobacterales; family Solirubrobacteraceae; genus Palsa-465. The sequence continues at coordinate 14,674 of DASXDW010000200.1, read as the reverse complement.
GAACGGAACGCCCGAGGGTGACTGGGTGTCGATGGCGACTGCAACCGACGGCTCCTACGGCGTTGGCGAGGGCATCTTCTCCGGTTACCCCTGCACCTGTTCCGGAGGCGAGTACACGATCGTCGAGGGGCTCGAGCTCGACGACTTCTCGCGGGCACGCATCGACGCCACGGTGAAGGAGCTCAACGAGGAGCGCGACGCCGTCAAGCAGTTGGGCCTGATCTAAGAGGTCTCTCGAGGTCTACGCCGCCGCGATCGTTCACCCACGATCGCGGCGGCGTTCGTGCCGCTCCCGGTCCGGGCTGCGGCGTGATCGCCTCAAGAGACGCCGAGGCGATCTACGACTTCGCAGCGCTCGGGTGCCAGCCTTGGCCTTCCCGACTGACTTGCCCGTCCTCAACCAGCTTGGGCATCACGCGGTACAGGTAGTTGGGCTCGATCTTGAGAGACTCGGCGATCTGCGGGATCGTGATGCCGGGACGCTCTTGGACGAGCGCGAGCGCCTGGTTGGCGCGCGTGTTGCCACCTCGGCGGCCCCGAGGGCGACCGGCGCGGCGCGTCGTGCGACGGCGAGGCGTGGTGGCGGCGCCGCCGCCATTGGCGCTGGCCGGGCGACCCGGGCCACGACGCCCACCGACGAGTGCAGTCCGAGCGGCCTCAAGCTTTGACACCTCAACCTTGAGCTCACTCAGGCGCCTATCAATGTCCTTCACGGTACTGTCAACGAAATCTGCCAACTGGGCCACCTCCACGGCAAGGGTTAGACGTATTCGTGTAGGACGATACAACCCTATGACCACAGTCCGTGCAGAACCGGGGTCAACCGCGTTCGACGAGTGCCTTCAGTCGCGCCAGTGACCTGTGCGCCTCACGCTCGGAGGTGGCGCCCACGATCATACGACTGGCCACGTTCCCTAGCCGTCCACCGGGCACGTGGAACTCGTTCGTGTACTGAAAGGTTGTGCGCCCGTCGTCGTTGCTGGACAGCTCGTAGCGGATGACCGCCCTTGAGTGGGCCGGCCCCCCGCCTTCCCACTCGGCGCGCCGCGGACTGTCAACCGACATCAGCGTCCAATGGACCTTGAACGTGAGCCCGCGGACGTGCATCGACTGATCCATGGTGGAGCCCGCGTGCAGCGGCGAGTCTGAGATGTGGGAGACCGACTTGTGGATCGTCACCCAGTCACCGAGTCGCCTCGGGTCCATCACGATCTCCCACACACGCTCGATGGGTGCCTCAATGTCGATCGTGGCCGAAACGGTGCTCATGTTTCGCGCACACTAACGTCCCGCGCCCGCGACGGGAGGCTGCGTTGGGTCATGGCTCACCGTGCGGACGGACGTCGCGACGGCCCATGTCTCACCGTGCGGCGAGCGGCTCGTCGCGCTCCCACTCGGCCAGGGCGTGCTCGATCGCGGCATCGAGTGTGTGCAGCCTCACTGCCAACAGCTCCGCCGCCTCCTGGTCGCCGGGGACGAGGTCGCTGTCCAGGCTCTCCATGAGCGGACCCACGAGCTGCCACTCCTCCCCGGCGATCGCCGCCGCCACCCGGCTGGCGATGGGAGTGGCCGACAGCCGCTTGAAGCGCAGGGCGGGGCGGTCGACGAGCATGTGGTCGGCGATGCGCCCGATCAGCTCGCCGTAGGACACCACGTCGGGACCCCCCACGTCCAGCCGCCGGCCACTCACCCGCTCAGAGGTGGCAGCTCGGGTCAGCATGGTGATGATGTCGCGTTCATCGATCGGGGCGGTGCGGTTCGACTGCCACGCCGGGTAGGCCAGGACGGGCATCCGCTCGACGAGGCGCACCAGAAAGCGAAACGACCGTGAGCGCGCGCCGATCACGATCGATGCCCGGAAGGCGACCGAGGCCGGCACCGCCTCGAGCAGGATGTCCTCCACCGCCAGGCGGCTGGCCAGGTGTGCGGAGTGGTGGCCGTCGGGCGGGGCGATCCCGCCCAGGTAAACGATGCGGCTCACCCCCGCCGCGCGCGCTGCCTCGGCGAAGCGCTCGGCCGCCACGCGCTCGCGCGAGGGGAACGGCCCGTCGCCCGCGGGCTCCATCGCGTGGATGAGGAAGTAGGCGACGTCGACCCCATGCAGCGCCTCGGAGAGTCCCTCGCCCGAGACGGCGTCGCCGGCGACCACCGGCACGTCGATAGTCACCCGCTCGGGCGAGCGAGCAAAGCCGCGGACGTCGTGGCCGTCGCCCACCAGTCGCGCGGCGGCGACCGAGCCCACGTAGCCGGTGATCCCGCTCACCAGGATGGTCATCTGATCCTTGCGCGCCACTACGACGGTCCCGCCCACGGCGCCGGGATGACGATGCTCGCATCCAGATCGGCGGCCCGGGGACACCCGACGAGTCCCAGCGCGTTGACGAACTCGGCCAGCAGCAACTCGAGCACGTGCCGGGCGCCGTCGGACCCGTCCACCGCCAGCCCCCAGGTGACAGGCCGGCCGACGAGGACCGCCCGAGCGCCGAGGGCCAGCGCCTTGACGATGTCCGTGCCGCGGCGGATGCCGCCGTCGACGAGCACGTCGACGCGTCCCGCCACGGCCTCGGCGATCGGCGCGAGCGCGTCGGCGCCGGAGATGACCGTGTCGAGCTGGCGGCCGCCGTGGTTGGACACCACCACGCCCGCGGCGCCGTGGGCCACGGCCAGCTCGGCGTCCTCGGCGGTGAGGATGCCCTTGACCAGGAGCGGCAGCTCCGAGTCGGCGGCGAAGCGCTCGATGTCGGACCAGCTCAGATCCGGGTCGATCTGCCCGTAGCGCACGGCTGCGGAGACGTCGGGGCCCAACGCCGGGTCCTGGCGGGGGATGTCGGCCACGGGGTCACGCAGGCTGACACGCCGCTCGCGCTCGCGGATCCCGAGCACCGGCCTGTCGACAGTCACCACCAGGGCCTCGTACCCCAGCCGTGCGGCATCGTCGATCAGCTCGCGGGTGGCGCCGCGGTCGGTGAGGGCGTACAGCTGAAACCAGCGCGCCACCTCCGGCACGCCCTCGGCCACGCTTGCCGCTCCCGCGCTGGCGAACGTCGACACGCACATCACCGAACCGGTGGCGGCGGCGGCCCGGGCGGTGGCCTCCTCGCCCTCGGGATGCACAAGGCGCTGGAACGCCGTCGGGGCCACGATCACCGGATGCGGTCGCCGCACGCCCAGGACTGTGACGCCGGGGTCGATCCGGCTCGCGCCGACGAGCATCCGCGGCCGCAGCGCCCATCGTCGCCACGCGGCCACGTTGTCGGTCAGCGTGACTTCGTCGCCGGCGCCGCCCTCAACGTAGCCGAGCGCCTCGGGGCTCATCGCGCCTCGCGCCTCGCGCTCGTACTCGGCGAGGGAGCCAAGGAGCCTCGACGATCCGTCCGGGGTGGAATCCTCAGGAGCGGCGTCCATAGATACCCCAAAGCTACGGAAATTGCGGGCGGTCCCTGCCCTCTTGCGCAAAGTCCCCGCACTTTGGCGGTTTTTCCCACAATGTGAAAACAGCCGCGATTTCCGGAAATGGGCTTTGCACGGGGGGGTGGAATCCGCTTTGATGCCCGCCTTGGTTCAGGTTATGAGTTGATGAGATTGGGGGCGAGGACGCGTATGGCGAATGGTCGGGCGCCCGCCGCGAAGGCGAGCTGTGAGAACTGCTTTTTCCGTCAGAATCTTCTGTGCGCGGTGGCCGACGCCGGCCCCTGCGGCACATTCAGGCCGGCGCATCCGGACGGCCTACGCCCGCCCAGCCAACTGCGCTTCGTCTTTCGACAGGAGCGTCGCCTGCAGGTCGCGTGGGCGATGCCCTCGCCCAACGAACAGGTCGCGCTGCACGCCTGAGCCCCCGTGTGGGGTGCGTGCTCACGCGTGAAGCCGCCGTCCGGGGCCCTCAAGTAAGGTTCGCGCCATGTTCTGGCCGCTCATCGGCGGATTCATCGCCTTCATCCTGCTCGCCATCTTCATGGGATGGATGATGGACACCTCTCGCCGTGGCGACCGGGACGGCCACTAGGGCCGCCTCCGCTTCGGCCCGCCTCCCCAGCCAGTCCGCACCCGCAGTGTCGGTCGCGCCGTGGGCGAAGATGGAGCAGAACACGGTCAGCGCGGCGAGATCGAAGATCGTCGAGCCGGCGGCGATGTGCTGGCTGAGCACGAGGAGCGAGAACGTCATCGTGGCGACTCCCTTCGGGCCGAACCACGCCATGAACGCCCGCGTCGGGACGTCTGTCGCCGTGCGCGCCAGCGCCACGAACACCGCCACCGGGCGCGCGATGAGCAGGGTCACGACCACCACGCCGACGGCCGCCCACCCGGAGCTGAAGAGCCCGTCCAGGGTCAGCAAGGATCCGAAGACGACGAATATGCCGAGCTTGACCAACTCGACCAGGTCGGCGGCCTGGCGCTCGAAGTACCGGCGAACGTCGGGGCGGCGGATGCCCAGCACGATCGCCGCGACGTACACGGCGATCAGCCCGTTGCCGTGCGGGGTGAGCACCGCCACGCCGTAGGTGGCAAACGCGGTGCCCAGCGCGAACAGGGACCGTTGATGGGCCGGGATCCCGTCCTCCAGATGCACGTTGCGGGGCGCCAGCCAGGCGGCGGCGAAGCCCAGCACGACGCCGACCGCGAAGCCCAGCGCGATGTTCTCGATCACGAACCGCCACCACACGAAATGCCCGCTGCCGGTGGCCAGGGCTGCGCTGAAGGCAAGGACCGCCGGTAGCGCCAGCCCGTCATTCAGCCCGGACTCCAGGTTGAGCGAGTGACGGACCACCGCGGGCACGCGCGGGTTGGTGACGACGCTCGACGAGAGCACCGGGTCGGTGGGCGACAGCAGGGCTCCGACCAGGAATGACTCGGTCCACGACAGGCCGGTGAGCACCCGGGTGCCGGCGGCGACGATCACCGCGGTCAACGGCATCGCCAGCACGAGCTTGCGGAAGGGCAGAGTCCAGTGTGACTGCAGCAACTCGCCGTCGACCTCCAGGCCGTCGCGAAAGAGGATGACGATGAGCGCGACCGTGGCCAGTTCGGACACGAACGGTGAGCCGGGGTCGAGGTGGATCACGCCGGTGACCCCGTCGCCCAGGACGAAGCCGGCAAGCACGAACACCGCGGGAAGCGACACGAAGGTGCGGCGGGCCACGCCCGACAACAGCGCGCCGATCACCAGCAAGCCGCCGAGGGCGAGCGCCGCCACCTCGAAGCGGTGCGACACGGCGACGCTCAGCCACGGAAGTTCCGTGTGCACCACGGCCATGGGGGTTAGAGTGTCAGACCGAGATACAGAAGGAGCGGAGTTGCGGGTCACGGTGCTCGGCAAGTCGCCGTCCTGGCAGGACGCCGCGGGGGCTTGCAGCGGTTATCTGGCGCAGGAGGACGGCTCCAGCGTGCTCCTCGACTGCGGGAACGGCGTCTTCTCCAAGCTGCGCGGGATCTGTGACTACGTCGATGTCGACGCTGTGGTCATCACCCATATGCACGCCGATCACTTCCTCGATCTGGTGCCCTTCAGCTACGCGCTGCGCTATGCCCCGCGCCAACAGCCGGTCCCCGTGGCGGGGTGGCCCGGGACTGACGAGCCGGCGCGGCCCCGCCTGTACCTGCCCATCGGCGGCAGTGAGGTCCTGCGGCGCGTCGTGGGCTGCTGGGGCACCGAGGATCTCATCGACAGCGCCTTCGACGTCCACGAATACGCGCCAGAGGACGTGCTGTCACTCGCCCCCCTCACAGTGCGCTTCTGCGAGGTTCCACACTATGTCGCCACCTTCGCCGTCGAGCTGTCCTGCGACGAGGCCCGTTTCACGTACGGCGCCGACTGCCGCCCTAACGACGAGCTGGTCGGATTCGCCCGCGATACAGATCTTCTCCTCATCGAGGCGACCCTGCCGCGCCCGGAGCGCGACGGGACGCGCGGGCATCTCACCGCGCACGAGGCCGGCGAGCACGGCAAGGGGGCGGGCGCCCGCCGGCTCGTGCTCACCCATTACTCCGACGAGCTCGACGTCGAGGTCACGCGCGCCCAGGGCGCCGACGGCTTCGGCGGGCCCGTGGACCTCGCCACCGAGGGCGCGGTCTACAGCGTGTAGTCCGGGCTAGGCTTAGACCCATGTCGGAGCGTGATCTGTTTGCGAACTTCGAACGGATGCGACGGGAGATGGACGAGCTCTTCGGGGATGCGTTCGAGCGCTCCGGACTGTCGCGGCGGCATACCGGGCACTGGCCCGCCGTCGACGTCGCCTACGCCTCGGATCCGCCCCGGGCGATTGTGACCGCCGAGATCGCCGGCATGGACCCCGGGGATATCGCGCTGCAGATCGAGGGCCGGAAGCTGTTCCTCGCCGGCCGCCGCGGCCCGGCCCAGCCCGCCCCCGACGGCTATCAGCAGATCGAGATCGAACGCGGCTCCTTCCGCCGGCTCATCGAGCTCGGCGCCGACGTGGATGCGGACCGCATCAGCGCGCGCTACGAGGACGGGATGCTGCGCATCGAGCTGCCGCTGGTCGGACGCCAGCAGCCCCGCCGCGAGGTGCCGATCCAGAGCGGCGAAGGCCAATGACCGTCGTTGACATCGGGACCGCGACGGGCGCGGCCGACACCGATCAGGAGAACGGGTTCCGTCGCCTGCCGTCGCAGCTGGGCGTTCTGCCCCTGCGCGACTCGGTGACCTTCCCGGATCTCGTCATCCCGCTCAACATCGGCCAACCGCGGAGCCTCGATCTCATCAACGACGTCCTGCGCGGCGACCGGTCGATCGTGCTGGTGGCCGGCCGCGACGCCGAAGTCGAAACGCCCGGTCCTGATGACCTCTACACGGTCGGCGTGCTGGGCGCCATCGCGCGGATGGTGCGCCTGCCCGACGGAACGCTGCGCGTGCTCATCCAAGGCGGCCCCCGGGTGCGGATCACCGAGTGGGTGCGCACCGAGCCCTATCTGGTGGCCGGGGTCGAGCATGCGCGCGACCGCGTGCGCGAGAGTGCCGCGCTCGAGGCGCTGGCCCGCAACGTCCAGCGCACCTTCTCGAGCATCGTCGGCCACGTTCCCTACCTGCCCGAGGAGCTGCAGGTGATGGTCGCCAACGTCGACGACCCGGTGATGCTCAGTCACCTCATCTCGGGCGCGATGCGCCTGCCCACCGAGGAGAAGCAGGCGCTGCTGGAGGAGCTCGACGTGACCAAGCGCCTGCGCCGCCTGTCGGAGATCCTCGCGCGCGAGCTGGAGGTGGTGACGCTCGACACCGAGATCCAGTCTCAGGTGCAGTCAGAGCTGCAGAAGGGCCAGCGCGATTTCTACCTGCGCCAGCAGCTCAAGGCCATCCAGGACGAGCTGGGGGAGGGCGACGAGGCCCAAGCCGAGGCCAACGAGCTGCGCGAGCAGCTCGAGGCCCTGAAGCTGCCCGAGGAGGTCTCAAAGCAGGTTGAGCGCGAGCTGGGTCGCCTGGAGCGCTTGGCGCCCACGATGGCAGAGTACGGCGTGGTGCGCACCTACCTGGAGTGGATCGCTTCGCTGCCGTGGGACACCACCACCGAGGACAACCTCGACCTCGCCCACGCCCGCCGCGTGCTCGACACCGACCACTTCGACATCGAGCAGGTCAAGGAGCGCATCCTGGAGTTCCTGGCGGTGCGCTCGCTGATGGCCAACCGGTCGGGCGAGCGGCAGCCGGCGGGCTCGATCCTCACCTTCGTCGGCCCACCCGGCGTGGGCAAGACCTCGCTGGGGCGCTCCGTTGCCCGAGCGCTCGGCCGCACCTTCGAGCGCATCAGCGTTGGCGGCATGCGCGACGAGGCCGAGATCCGCGGGCACCGGCGCACCTACATCGGCGCCATGCCCGGCGTGATCATCCGTGCTCTGCGAGACGCCGGGGCCAAGAATCCCCTGTTCATGATCGACGAGATCGACAAGATGGGGTCGGACTTCCGTGGCGACCCGTCGAGCGCGATGCTCGAGGTTCTGGACCCTGAGCAGAACAGCACCTTCCGCGATTACTACCTGGATCTGCCCTTCGACCTCTCCGAGGTCATGTTCATCACGACGGCCAACAACCTGGACACCATCCCGGGGCCGCTGCGCGACCGGATGGAGGTCATCCAGCTGGCCGGGTACACCGAGGCCGAGAAGCTCGAGATCGCCAAGCGCTATCTCGTGCCGCGCCAGATCGAGCGCAACGGCCTGACCAGCCGCCGGATCGCCTTCACCGACTCTGGTCTGAAGGCGATCATCTCCGACTACACGCGCGAGGCCGGCGTGCGCCAGCTCGAGCGCGAGATCGGGTCGGTGGTGCGCAAGATCGCGCGTCAGGTGGCCGAGGGCACGGTCACGCGGAAGGTGAGCATCACCGAGCCACGCGTCCGTGATCTGCTCGGCAGGCGCAAGTTCTATTCCGAAGCTCGCCGGCGCACGTCGCGGCCGGGTGTCGCCACCGGCCTGGCCTGGACGCCCGTGGGCGGACAGGTCCTGTTCGTCGAGGCCACCGCGATGTCCGGCGGCGGGCATCTCACGATCACCGGGCAGCTCGGCGACGTGATGCGCGAGTCGGCTCAGGCGGCGAGGTCCTACGTGCGCGCCAACGCGGCCGAGCTCTTCCCGGAGCTGCCCGACGACTGGTTCGCCACGCACGACATCCACATCCACGTCCCGGCGGGGGCGATCCCCAAGGACGGGCCCAGTGCCGGGGTGACGATGGTGACCGCGCTCACCTCCTTGCTGTCGGGCCGCGCGGTGCGCGCCGACGTGGCCATGACCGGAGAGGTCACCCTGACCGGCCTGGTGCTGCCCATCGGCGGGCTGAAGGAGAAGGCGCTGGCGGCCCAGCGCAGCGGCATCCACACCGTCATCGCTCCCGAGCTCAACGAGTCCGACATCGACGAGATCCCCGAGCATCTGCGAAAGTCGCTGCACTTCGTGTTCGTCTCCACGATCGACGAGGTCCTCGAGGCGGCTCTGAATCACAGGCCGCAGAGGGGGTATCGCGTATCCTGAGCACTGACCCGCCCATGACCTGAGGGAGACCAATGGCTTCACGACGAAAGAAAGTCGCCAAGGCGGTGCCGTTCAGTACCGCCGACCTGCCTGACATCACCAAGGCGAACCCGTACATCCAGCGTCTTCTCGAGGACGCGCAGCTACGCGACAACGTACGGACGGCGGTCGAGTCCGGCAAGAGCGCGGCCACCCGTCTGAGCAGCGCCAAGGCCCCGCAGAAGGCCCTGATCGACGACAAGAAGCTGCAGCACGAGCTCCGTACGGCCATCGAGCACGCCCGTGACGCCGCGATGGCCCTGTCCGACGCGCCCAAGCACTCCAAGCCCAAGAAGAAGAGCGGTTTCGGGCGCAAGCTCCTGCTCATCGTGATTGCCTTCGGGTTGGCGCTGGCCCTGTCTGAGGGGCTGCGCTCCAAGGTGCTCGACACCCTGTTCGGCGCCGAGGAGGAGTTCCAGTACACGCCGCCGGCGGGCACGCCCACGCCGCCTCCGGCGAGCGCAGTCCCCGCCGCCTAGCGCACCGGCGACACTCCAGTCTTGCGCGAGGGCGCCCACCGGGGCGCCCTTTTCGCGTTCGGGGCCGTCACGCCGACACCAGCGCATAGAATCGCCCCGGATGGCGGCCACCGCACCCGAGCGCTCGCTGGCCGGCGACCTGCCCTCTGAGAAAGCGGGGCGGATCGTCGAGGCCATGCGCGCCAGCGTCGCCGAGCGGGGCATCGCCGGCTCCACCTTTGACCGTGTCGCCCGTGAGGCCGGGGTGTCGCGCGGCCTCCTGCACTACTACTTCGGCTCCAAGGAACGGCTGCTGGTCGAGGTCGTGCGGCGCGAGTCCGAGGTGCGCGGCGAGTTGCTGGATCGCGCCGTCGCCGAAGCGGCGGGCGCCGACGAGCTCATCGATGCGCTGGTGCGCAGCCTGGAGGAGATCCTCGGCGAAGGCACGCGCGCGATGACGACGTTCTACGAACTGCTCACGCTCGGCCAGCGCAACACCGAGATCGCCGCTGAGCTGGCCGAGCTGGCGCGCCGCACTCGCACCCGGCTGGCCGAGGCGCTGCGTGCCGGCAGCGAGGCGGGCAAGTTCGAGCTGCGCGCCTCCCCCGACGACGTGTCCAGCTTCCTCTTCGCGCTCGCCGACGGGGTCACCATCCGCCGCATGTCCGAACCCGATCTGGACACACGGCCGCTCATGGATCAGGCGGTGGCCGCGGCCCGCGCGCTGCTGGCGTGACCACCGCGGCGCGGTGAGCAATGCGCCGTCTCGCGGCGATGGCCGTCGCCGGGGTCGTCGTTCTCCTGCTTGTCGTCGCCCAGCTCGTCCTGCCCGGGATTGCCAGCCAGCGCCTGCGCGATCGCCTGTCGCGCTCGGGCCGAGTGCTGGAGGTGCGGGTTTCGGCGTTTCCCGCCATCCAACTGCTCTGGCACCACGCCGACTCGGTGGTGGTGCGCATGGCCACCTACCGCGCGTCGCCGGCCCGGCTGCCGGGCACCCTTGACCAGGCCGGGGATGTCGGGTCCCTGCGGGCCTCGGCGCAGACCTTCCAGGACGGCCTGCTCACCTTGCACGCCGCCAGCCTGGTCAAGCAGGGCAACCGCCTGACTGGCCGTGCCGTTGTCGCCGAGGCCGACCTGCGGGCGGCGGTTCCGTTTCTGTCCTCACTCACGCCCATCGCCTCAGCCGGCGGGCGCCTGACCCTGCGAGGCACCGCCACCTTCCTCGGTCTCAGCGCGACCGTGGACGCCACGGTGTCGGCCCGGGACGGCAAGCTCGTCGTGGCGCCCGACGTCCCCTTCGGTGGGCTGGCCACGGTCACCGTGTTCTCCGATCCCCGCATCAGGGTGCAGGGCGTGAGCGCGTCACCGGCGCCCGGCGGCTTTGCCGTGCGCGGGACCGCCGTGCTGAGATAGAAGCTGCGCCTTCGTCGGCGCACGGGGGCACAATGGGAGCTGTGAGCGAAGCGCCGAGATTGACGCGGCGCGACGTGCTGAGCGGTGCGGCCGCCGTCGGCGTTGGGGCGGCGATCGCGCCGTCCGCCGCACTGGCGCGGGGCCGGGGCAGCGGTCGCGTCTTCTCCGTGACGGTCGGCAGGCTGGCCGCCGGGACCTCGCCCGCCATCGCGGCGGGGCGCCGGTTCGTGCTGGCCGGGATCCAGTGGACGGACCCGCCCGTCGCGCAGGTGCAGCTGCGCGCGCGGCGCCGCGACGGGCGGTGGAGCCCGTGGGCGCAGGGCTCGGTGCGCGGCCACGAGCCCGACCGTCCGGCGGGCGGCGCGCAGCGGTCCGGCGAGCCGGTGTGGTTCGGTCCCGCCGACGAGGTGCAGCTTCGCAGCACGGTGGCCGTGGACGACGTGCGGCTGCACTTCGTGGCCGCCGACGCGGTCGGACTCCCCGCTGCGATCCACCCCTACACCACCGGCGCCCCCTACCAACTGGTGGACGTCGCCCTGCCCGCCGGTCCGGGCCAGCCCCCGATCATCGCTCGCAGGGCATGGGCGGGCACACGGCACCCGCCCACGTCCGGTCCCTTCTACGGGGCGATCGACCTCGCCTTCGTCCACCACACTGACAACCCCAACGGCTACTCGCCCGGTCAGGTCCCGGCGATGCTGGTGGCGATCTATGACTACCACCGCTTCACGCGGGGGTACTTCGACATCGCCTACAACTTCATCATCGACCTGTACGGGCGGATCTGGGAGGCCCGCGCCGGCGGCGTCGATCAGCCGGTGGTGGGGGCCCACGCCGGCGGCTACAACTCCGTCTCGACCGGGGTGGCCATCCTGGGCACCTTCGCCTCCGCGGAGCCCTCGCGCGCCGCGATGGCCGCCCTGCAGCGGCTACTGGCGTGGAAGCTGGCCCTGCACGGGGTGCCGGTGCTGGGCAAGGTCCGCGTTGAGGTCAACCCGTCCGACGCCTTCTACACGCCGTTCAGGCCCGGGCAGCGCGTGTTGTTGCCCAGAGTCGCCGGCCATCGCGACGGTGACCTGACCAGCTGTCCCGGCAACGACTTGTATCGCCGGCTCCCGGCCATCCGCACCGCGGTCGACGGCCAGGCCGGCCCTCTGTACGCCCTCACGCTGGCAGCGGCCCAGACGACCGTCGCCCCCGGGACGGAGGTCGCGGTGAGCGGGGCCTACGTGCGCAGCCGCCCGGCGCCCGCCGCGCCCATGGCCGCCGCGCCACTGGAGATCCAGAACATCGGCCCCGGCGGGTCGCTCACCACCCTTGCCACCGTGACCGTCGAGCCCGACGGCGCGTTCAGCGCCACGCTGCCCGTCGCGCAGTCGGCGGTCCTGCGGGCGCTGCACTCCGCCCGCCCCGCCTCGGTCTCTGACCTCGTCGTGATCGGGGTGACCCCGGTGCTGACGCTGACGCTGGCCTCGTCGGCGCCGCTGCGAGTGACGGGCAGCATCCAGCCCGCCAAGCCGGTGACGGTGAGCGTCTACAAGCTGGTCAAGGGCAAACGCAAGCTCGTCTCGTCACGCCGTCTGAAGGCCGCCGCCGGCGCCTTCACCGCCCAGGTCTCGCTGGGTGAAAAGCCACACGGCACCTTCGTGATCGTCGCCCGCGTGGCGGAGGACGCGGTCAGCCTCGGGGCCACGTCGCCGGCTGTGCGCGTGACGGTCTAGGCATCGGACGCTGCGGCCGAGGCGTCGGTGGCTGAGACGCCGGTCCGGTCAGGTCAGCTCGCCGCGTCGGCGTCCACGTCGGCTTGCGCGAAGGGGATCTTCGGCGACGTCCAGGGAGCCCGCAGCCGCCGGTCGATCTCGTCGCTGAGCTCTGAGATGGCGATGCGGTCCTGGGCCAGGCTGTCGCGGTCGCGCAGCGTGACCGTCTCATCCTCCAGAGTCTGGTGGTCGATCGTCACCGCCCACGGCGTGCCGATCTCGTCCTGACGGCGGTACCGGCGCCCGATGGCGCCGCCTTCGTCGTACTCGGCCTGCACGCGGTCGCGCAGCTCAGCCCATACGCGGCGGGCGACCTCGGGCTGCCCATCCTTGCGCACCAGGGGCAGGACCGCCACCTTCACCGGAGCCAGCAGCGGGTGCAGGCGGAGCACCGTGCGCTGCTCGCCGCCGATCTCGTCCTCGTCGTAGGCGTCGACCAGGAAGGCCAGCATGGCGCGGTCTGCGCCGGCGGCGGGCTCGATGACGTGGGGGACATAGCGGTCGCCCGAGGCCGTGTCGACGTACTCCAGCTTCTGCCCGGAGTACGTGGCGTGCTGGGTGAGATCGAAGTTGCCGCGGTTGGCGATCCCCTCGAGCTCCTGCCAGCCGATCGGGAAGAGGTATTCCACATCGCTCGTGCCGCTTGAGTAGTGCGAGAGCTCGTCGGCGTCGTGGGCGCGCAGGCGCAGATGGTCAGCCCGGATCCCCAGCTTCAGGTACCACTCGTGGCGTTCGGTGAGCCAGTGCTCGAACCACTTGGGCGCCTCGTCGGGCGGTACGAAGAACTCCATCTCCATCTGCTCGAACTCGCGGGTGCGGAAGATGAAGTTGCCGGGGGTGATCTCGTTGCGGAAGCTCTTGCCGATCTGTGCGATCCCGAAGGGCGGCTTCTTGCGCCCGAACTGAAGGTAGTTCTTGAAGTTCAGGAAGATCCCCTGGGCGGTTTCGGGGCGCAGGTAGACCGTCGAGCCCTCCTCCTTGACCGCGCCGACCGTCGTCTCGAACATGAGGTTGAAGTCCCTGGCCTCGGTGAGGTCGCAGTCCGGGGTCTCGCCGGGGTGCTTGGAGGGCTTGCGCCCGCATGCGGACACGTCGAGGTGGTCGGCGCGGAAGCGGAGCTTGCAGGTACGGCAGTCCACGAGCGGGTCGGTGAAGCCGGCCAGGTGCCCGCTTGCCTCCCACGTGCGCGGGTGCTGGATGATCGCCGAGTCCAGGGCGAGGATGTCGTCGCGCTCCTGCAGCATCGCGCGCCACCACTGGGCCTTGACGTTGTTCTTGAGCAGGACGCCGTAGTGCCCATAGTCGTAGCTGGACCCGATCCCCCCGTAGATCTCGCTGCTCTGGAAGACGAACCCGCGCCGCTTGGACAGCGACACGATCTTCTCCATGGTGACGGCGTCTTGGGGCATGGGCAGCGGCCGCCGATAGTAGCCGTCCGCGGCTCTCCGCCGCGGCCTTGGCACTCTGGTCTGCGGAGTGCCAGCTATATTCTCTGAAGCGATGCCCATTTACGAGTACCGGTGCAAGAAGGGCCATCAGTTCGAGGTCACGCAGAGGATCAGCGAAGATCCGGTGACCAAGTGCGAAGTCTGCGGGGCGGAGGTGCAGCGTGTGTTCCACCCCATCGCCGTGCACTTCAAGGGCTCGGGCTTCTACAACACCGACTACGGGACCCGCAAGCGCTCCCGTGAGATGAAGGAGGCCAAGGAGAGCTCGAGCAAGAGCGAGTCCTCAAGCTCCTCATCCTCGGACTCCAAGAGCAGCTCCAATTCCGACGGTGGTGGGTCGTCGTCGAAGTCGGATTCGGGCTCTGGTTCGAACTCGGGCTCGGGCTCGGGTTCGGGCTCGAACAAGTCCGAGAGCAAGGCTTCTTCCAAGAGCTAGCTGGGTTGTGGGTCCCTGTCGCGTTGCGGCGGGGTACCGAGGACGTCAAGTGCGGCTATCGAGTGGTGGGCGGGCTGGCCGGCTGGCGTGGCCCGCGAGACGGGGTCCTGTGCGACCGGTGCGCGATCTTTTTATGCGATCCGCATA
>DASXDW010000154.1:0-32222 GCA_036490435.1 Solirubrobacteraceae bacterium | reverse complement strand
TCCCCATCCCCGGCGGCTGCAACTGCGGCGCCGTGCGCTTCGAGGTCTCAGAGCCCTTCCTGGCCTCCATGTACTGTCACTGCACCCGTTGTCAGCGCCGCACCGGCACGGGGGCGTCGGTCAACGCCCGGACCACCCCCGATGCCTTCCGGATCGTTCAGGGCGCGGACCGCATCCGCTCCTGGGATCCGCCCGACGGCGCGCCGAAGCATTTCTGCGGCGACTGCGGCTCGGCCCTGTTCAGTAGCGGGCCCGGCTCGATCGGCGTCCGGCTGGGCACGATCGACGGCGACCCGGGGATCCGTCCGACCTATCGCCAGTACACCGCCTACGCGGCCGCCTGGGAGCCCATCCCTGACGACGGGCTGCCGCGCCACCCCGAGGCGCGCCCGCCCAGCTGACGCGCTACGTCGTCTCGGGCTCGTCGGTCAGCTCGGCGCGCATCCACTCACACCCGACCGAGAGATCCTCGACGCCCATCGCCGCCGCCACGTTGAGCCACATGCCGTAGCGGAAGAAGTCGTCGATCGCCTCCTGGTCGGCCCCTGACAGGCGCTGCACGTGGGCCACGAGCTTGGCGTAGAAGTGGCGGACGTGGTCGCGGATGGTCTCGTCGTCGCAGGCGGCGTAGGCCTGGTGCTGGATCATCAGGTAATCGCGGTGGTTGGTGAGGCTCTCCACATAGGCGTTGCCCATCGCCGTCAGGACGGTGGCGTCGGGCAGCGCGATCGCGGGATCGAACGCCTCCGCAGCCTGCGTGAACAGGTCGGCAGTGTGGTCAAAGCTGCGCTCGACGGCGGCCAGGAACAGCTCCTTCTTGTTGCCGAAGAGGCTGAACACGTAGGGCTGGGCCACGCCGACGGACCGCGCGATCTTGTCGACCGGGGTGCCGTGCAGCCCGCCGTGGGCGAACTCGTGGACCGCGGCCTCGATCAGCGCGTCCCGGCGCTCGGCGGCCGGGACGCGCTGACGGGTGGTCTTGGATGCGGTGGTGGAGGTGGCCATGTCAGGTCTGGCGGTCGATCCTACGCGACCCTCAGGCCACCTCGGCCAGGGCCGGGGCGGCGCCGCCGGCGACCTGCTGGCGCTCCGCCGCCTCCAGGCTGGCCTGCGCCTCGGCGGTGGCCCGCGTGTTGAACGGGACCACCAGTGGGATCAGGGCGCCGATGGCCAGCACCGCGGCGCCGACCCACATCGCCGGCCTCAACCCGCTGACGAACGCCGCCGCTGACTCATAGCCGCCATGGCTGGTGAACACCGTGGCCAGCACCGCGATGCCCAGGACGCCGCCCAGCTCGCGGATGGCGTTGGTGGCGCCCGACGCCTTGCCGGCCTGATCGGAGCGGACCGAGGCGAGCACCGCGTTGGCCGACGGAGCGAACACGAGCGCCATACCCGCGCCCCCGAGCACGAAGGGGACGATCATGCTGGCGTAGCTCATGTCCACGCTGGTCTCCAGCGCCAGCCAGCCCAGCGCGATCGCCTGCAGGCCCAGTCCGGCGGCCATGAACAGCCGGGCGCCGTAGCGCTCGGAGAAGAAGCCCGACAGCGGCGCGACGACCATCGTCGCCCCGGTCCAGACCAGGAGCTTGACACCGGCCTCCAGGGGGCTGTTGCCCAGGACGTTCTGCAGGAACTGGCTCAGGAAGAAGATCGAGCCGAACATCCCGAAGTACATCGACAGCGAGACCGCGTTGGTGACCGAGAAGCCGCGCCGGGCAAAGAACTCCATCGGGAGCATCGGCGTCTCGGTGCGGCGCTCCTGGATCACGAAGCCGGCCAGCAGCGCGGCGCCGGCGGCCAGGGAGACGATCACCTGGGTAGACCCCCAGCCGAGCGACTGGCTGCGGATGAGACCGAACACCAGTCCGAACAGGCCGGATGACCCCAGCGCCAGGCCCGGCAGGTCGAGATCGCCGGAGGGCCCGAAGCTCTCGCTCAGCCGCGTGAACGCCAGCGGAACCAGCACCGCGCCGATCGGCACGTTGAGCCAGAAGATCCAGTGCCACGAGGCGGCCTGGACCATCGCGCCGCCCACGAGCGGCCCGAGTGCCACCGCGATCCCGCTGATGCCCGACCACACGCCGATGGCGAAGCCACGCCGGTCCGGCGGGTAGGCGTCGGCGAGCAGGGTCAGGGTCAGTGGCGTCGCGATCGCAGCGCCGGCACCCTGGGTGGCGCGCGCGACGATCAGCAGGCCGATGCTGGGGGCGAGCGCCGCCGCGGCCGAGGAGACGGTGAAGAGCGCGATGCCGGTCATGAACATCCGCTTGCGCCCGAAGCGGTCACCGAGCGCGGCCCCGGTGAGCAGCAGCACGGCGTAGGAGAGGGTGTAGGCGTTGACCGTCCACTCGAGTGCCTGGATCGATGCGCCCAGGTCGCGGTGGATGCTCGGCAGGGCGACGCTCACGACGAGGTTGTCGAGCACCACCATGAACAGACCTACGGAAACGATTGCCAGGGTCCAGCCCCTGCGTCGGGTGGCGCTCATGGCCAGCCCTCCTTCCTGAATCTTCTTAGTGAGCACTAACTACAATAAACTTAGCAGTCACTAATAATTTGTCAAGGGAAATGCCGGCGTCCTAGATCGGGAGGCTCCCGTGGGCGATGCTCATCGCGACGAGCTCCTCGGCCGACGGGTAGCCACCCCTCTCTCTCACAGCGGCCGCGAGGGCCTCGAAGTAGCGCTCGAAGCCACCCGGCGTCACGAGCACGAGCATGCGCACCGGCTGGTCGGTGGGGTTGGCGAAGGTGTGCGGCGTGCCCCGCGGCACGACCGCCACCGACCCGGGGCCGGCCTCGTGGGCCTCGTCGCCGACGCGCACGGCGATGTCGCCCTCGATGACGTAGAACGTCTCCTCGAACTCGGGGTGAACATGGAGCGGAGGGCCGGGGAATCCGGCGGGCACGACCTGCTCGATGAGCCCGAAGGTCCCGTCCGTGTCCTCGCTGCGCACGCGGACGTGGATCGAGCCTCCGAGCAGCCCGTCGCCAGGCGCATCGTCGAGGGACTTGACGAGGGGGTGCATGGTGTGTGTGGTTGTGTTCATGGACGGCATCCTCAGCGCTGCGACGACCATGCTCAATCCCTGGAAATGAGGGGGTTGGCCCGCCCCAAGCCGTCTGTCAGACTGGACCACGTGCTGCCCCGCGACAAGGATTACGCCCAGGCCAGGCGCCGCATTGAGGCGGCGGTCGCTGAGCCCGGCCTGAGTCCCGACGACATCGTCCGCACCTTCCTGGAGGAGTCCGCCAACGTGCTTGGCACCTCGAGCTCGTGCTGGCACGCGACCGACCCGGCCAGCGGCGCGCTGGTCGACGGCAAGGAGGCCGGTGGCGCGCCGGGCAGTCTCGAGGAGTCGCTCATCTACGAGTACCGCCACCCCGACGTCAACCGCTTCGCCGACCTGGCGACGGCCCGCGAGAAGGTGGCCTCGATCGCGACCGCGACGGGCGATCGGCCCTCGTCCAGCGCGCGCTTTCGGGAGATGATCGAGCCCACGGGCACCGCCGACGAGCTCCGTGCGGTCTTCAGCGACACCTACGGCATGTGGATGTCGCTCGTCGTCTTCACGCAACGGCGCATGACCGAGGCCGATCTACGGTTCGTCTCGGAGGTGCTGCCCGCGGCGACCAGCGCGATGCGCCAGGCCGCTGCGGTTACGGTCACGCCGCTCGCCGAGCCGGTCGCGAGCGCCCTTCCCGACGACGGGCCGGCGCCTTCGGTCCTCCTCCTGGACGCCGCTGACCGCATCGTCTCGGCCGATGCTGTCGCCCGCAAGCGGCTCGCGCTGCTCCCGGGCCCGGGCGGCGACCAGGCTCCGGGCGTGATGTCCTTCCTGGCCGCGCGGGCGCGCTGGGACCGGGACGGCGGCCCGGCGACGGCGCGGATGCGGGCGCTGGACGGCCGCTGGTTTGAGATCGACGTCTCCGTCCTCGACGACGCCGGCTCGGGCAACGTGGCCGCGGTGATGCAGCCAGCGGCGTCAGAGCGGGTGCTCGACAGCGTGCTGCGCGCACTGGGACTGAGCGCGCGCGAGCGCGAGGTGGCCGCGCTGCTGGCCCAGGGCCGTCCCACCAAGTCGATCGCAGCGACGCTGCAGTTGTCGCCCTGGACGGTCCAGGACCACGTCAAGGCCGTCTATGCCAAGACGGGTGTGAGCCGCGCTGACCTGGGCGCACTCGCGGTCCCGCGGGCACTGGCGGGCTGACCGACCGGCGGACTGAGCCGGCCGAGCGCGGCAGGGAGCCATACGGCTGTGGCGCAGGCGATTTGCGGGATTTTTATGCGGATCGGGGAAAAAGATCGCGCGTCGTCGCGCTGGACCCCGTCTCGCGGATCGCGCCGGACCCTCGTCTCGCGGATCGCGGCGGCCGCCCAACCTCCACTCGATAGCCCGCCGTTGACGTTCGCCGTGCCCCGCCAAAACTCATCGCCGGGCCTCAGGACCGCAGGTGTCCTCGCAGCGCTTGTGCCCACTCTCGCTAGATGCGAACATATGTTCGATGTATGCGGAGCTGCACTGCCATTCGGCGTTCTCGTTCCTGGACGGGGCTTCGCTGCCCGACGAGCTCGTGCCCGCGGCCCTGTCGCTGGGCTATGAGACGCTCGCGCTGACCGACCACAACACCGTCTCGGGCTCGATGGAGTTCGCCGTCTCGGCCCGGGCGCTGGGCCTGCGGCCGATCCACGGCGCCGAGGTGGATCTGGACGACGGCCGCCACCTCACGCTGCTGGTCAAGGACGCTCGCGGATGGTCCAACCTCTGCCGCATCCTGACCCGCGCGCACGCGCACACACGCGATGGACGGTCCGGCGCGCCGCCCACGGATCCCGCGGTCCCACTGCAGACGGTGCTCGACCACGCCGAGGGCCTGGTCTGCCTGAGCGGCTGTGCCCTGCGTGGCGTCCATGACGAGCCCACCCTGCGCCGGCTGCGCGACGCCTTCGAGCCCGGGCGGCTGCGGGTGGAACTGCAGCGCCCGTTCCTGCACGACGACCGGGCCCGCAACCGCCGCCTACAGCAGCTGGCCCGCCGGCTGGAGGTGGCGTGCGTGGCCACCGGCAACGTGCACGCCCATGCCCGCCATCGGGGACCGCTCCAGGACGCGTTCGTGGCGGTGCGCCTGCACACCACGCTGGACGCCTCCGAGCCGCAGCGGCGGGGGAACTTCAGCCACGTGCTGGCCGCGCCCGAGGCGATGGCGGCGCGTTTTGCCGAATATCCCGAGGCGGTGGCCGAAACGGTCCGCCTCGCCGACGAGCTGCGCTTCGATCTGGGCAGCGATCTGGGCTACCGGTATCCCGGGGCCGAGGACGACGGCGCGATGCGCACGCTGGCCGAACTGTGCGACGCCCGCCTGCACAAGCGCTATGACACGGCGCCGGCGGAGATCCGCAGCCGGGCGATCGCGCGTCTGGGAGAGGAGATGCGGATCATCGACTCGCTGGGCCTGCCCGGCTTCTTCCTCCTGCATCACGACATGCTGGAGCTGGCGCGTGAGGTGGCGGTGGAGGTGCGCGGTACCGAGAGCGCCCGCGCGCTGCTGCCGCCCGGGCGAGGCCGCGGCTCAAGCGTGTCCTCGATCGTCTGCTTCCTCACCGGGCTCTCGCATGTGGACCCGATCGCCAATGAGCTGCTCATCGGACGCTTCCTCAACGAGGAGCTGACCTCGCTGCCCGACATCGACCTGGACTTCCCGCGCGATATCCGCGAGAAGCTCATCCCGCGCGTGCACGAGCGCTATGGCCACGAGCGTTCCGCCCTGGTCGCCGCCTTTCCCACCTACCGGGCCCGGGGCGCCATCCGCGAGCTGGGCAAGGCGCTGGGGCTGCCGCAGGGGGAGATCGAACGGGTCGCCCGGGGCAGCGAGGGATGGGACGCGCGCGAGGTGGGCCACGACATCACCAACACCGGACGCCAGGGACTGTCGGGCCGTTGGGCGTGGCTGGCCCGTCTGGCCACCGAGGCCCACGGCCTGCCGCGCCATCTCTCCCAGCACTCGGGCGGGATGATCATCGCCACCCGGCCCCTGATCGACTGCTGCCCGATCGTCCCGGCGGCGATGGAGGGACGCCAGATCGTCCAGTGGGACAAGGACTCATGCTCGGACGCGGGCTTTCTCAAGATCGACGTGCTGGGGCTGGGGATGCTGTCGGCGGTGGAGCGCACGGTGGAGCTCATCGCCCGCACGCGCGGCGAGCGCATCGACCTGTCCCGGATCCCCTACGACGATCCGGCCACCTACGCGTGCATCCAGGAGGCCGATACCACCGGGGTGTTCCAGATCGAGAGCCGGGCGCAGATGGCCTCGCTGCGGCGCACCCGGCCCGAGAACCTCCGGGACATCACGATCCAGGTGGCAATCGTCCGCCCCGGTCCCATCCAGGGTGGGGCCGTCAACCCCTACATCGCGCGCCGTCAGCGCATGCGGGTCGATCCGGACTTCAAGGTCCCCTACGACCATCCGTCGCTGGAGCCGGTGCTGGAGGAGACGCTGGGCACGATCATCTTCCAGGACCAGGTGCTGGAGGTGTCGATCGCGTTCGCCGGCTTCGGAGTGGGGGAGGCCGAGGGGCTGCGCCGGGCGATGAGCCGCAAGCGCTCGGAGGCGGCGATCGAGGCCTATCACGTGCGGTTCGTCGAGGGGGCCAAGCGCAAGCACGGCGTCGAGGACGAAACCGCCGAGCGCGTGTGGGAGATGGTCAAGGGGTTCTCCGGGTTCGGCTTCCCCAAGGCCCACGGCGCCGCCTTCGGCCTGCTCGCCTACCAGTCGACGTGGCTGCGTGTGCACTACACCCAGGAGTTTCTGTGCTCGCTGCTCAACGAGCAGCCGATGGGCTTCTATCCACCCGATGCGCTCGTGCACGAAGCGCAGCGGCGGGGCATCGAGGTCCACCCGCCCGACGTCAACGAGAGCGGCGTGGAGTGCGAGATCGAGCCCGGCAGTTCGCTGCCCGATCTCGAGGTCCGGATCGGCCTGGGCTATGTCCGCGGGGTCCGCGCCCAGGACGCCTCAGACCTCGTCGCGGCACGCACCCGGGGCGGGCGGTTCCGCGGGCTGTCTGACCTCGCCTCGCGGGCGGGATGCGGCGCTGCCGCGCTCGAGCTGCTGGCCTGGTCGGGGGCGTGCGACACCCTCGCGATGGATGGCGGGCGCGTGTCTGGGCGACTGCGCCCCGGGTTCGCCCGCCGGGTGGCGCTGTGGCAGCTGGGCGTGATGGCGCCCGGCCGCAGCGTGCCTGGCGGCACCCAGTTGGCGCTTCCCCTCGACCTGCCCGCGCCGCCCACACTGCGTGACCTCACCGAGTGGGAGGCGATGCTCGCCGACTACGGCACCACCGGCCTCACCACTCGGACGCATCCCCTGGCTCTGTTGCGCGAGCGGATGGCGCCCGACACCGCCACCAGCCGCGACCTGGAGGAGCTCGAGCACGGCCGCCGCGTGCGCATCGGAGGGCTGGTGGTCGCGCGTCAGCGGCCGGGGACGGCGAGCGGCATCGTCTTCCTCCTGCTCGAAGACGAGTACGGCACGATCAACCTCGTCGTCCCGCCCCAGATCTATGAGCGCCACCGGCTGGTGGTGAGAACCGAGCCGCTCATGCTGGTGTCGGGCAAGCTGGAGAAGCTGGCCGCGGCCGGCGGGGCGATCAACGTGCTCGTCGACTGGGTGGGCTCGATCGACGCCCCGGATCAGATCGTCGCCGAGATCAAGGACTTCTCCATGCTCGACGAGGCGGTCCGGCGGGGCCTGGCCGAGCAGAAGGCCGCCGCGGCCGCGGGCGCGCGTGCGAGTGGGGCCGCCGGGAGCGGTGCGGCCGGCGGGAGCGGTGCGGCCGGCGGGAGCGGTGCGGGAGCGGGCGGCGAGGCCGAGGACTTCCGCGCTGTGGCGCCCCCGATCATGAGCTTTGCCTCAGGCCGGAGACGGTGAGCCGCGGCTCATCCGGGCGGCCCGCGCGATAAGGTCTCGCGCGTGCTTGCGGTCGCCGCATTCGTCGCGCTGTGGGTTGTCGTGGCCCTCGGGCTCTTCGTGCTGGCTGCGCGCGGAACCGGGACGGTGCCGCACACGCGGCGCGACCCCGGACGGCGAGGCAGCAGGATCTCGATCTCGATGTTCGTGATCACCGCCGTGGTCTTCGGAATCGGTCTGCCACTGCTGCTGCTCACCGGCAACCACCACAACGCCAACGCGCAGGTGGGCGGGATCAAGCTCACCGCCAACGAGCGCAGCGGCCGGGAGCTGTTCGGCCAGCACTGCGGGGTCTGCCACACGCTGGCCGCCACCAACTCGGTGGGCAAGGTCGGACCCAACCTCGACGTGCTCAAGCCCGCGCAGTCGACCGTGCTCAACACGATCAACAACGGCTGCCTCCCCAATCCGCCCAAGGGCTCCAACGAGGGATGCCTGGGTCAGGGCGTCATGCCGGCCGCGGTCGTCGAGGGCCAGGACGCCCAGAATGTGGCTGCATTCGTGGCCAAAGTGGCCGGCAACGAGTAGTCGCGCGCGCTCGTCGTAAATAACGCCGCACTTTGCGAAAACCTGCGGATTTCTATCCGCCGGAAGCGTTGGTAGGATCGCCGCTCCGTACAGCTGAATTCCAATCCGCTCCACGCCGCCGGTAGGGAATGGAAGCGGGGGACCCACGTTGTTGGGGCTAATCGCGCCTTGCGCGTAGCGCCGCTCTTTCGGTGCGAGCCCGTCAGCTAACCCCGCAAGCACAGAAAGAGGACGATGAATGCCGCAATCAGGCGTAGCTGAGTTCTGGGGGGACGGCAGCCAGCACGACGAGCGCGTCGCTGCACGCAACGCGGCGCGGGCCGCGCTCATGGAGTGGGACGCCCGCGAGCGCGAGCGGGAGCGCCTGCCTTCGGCGGTGCGTGCGCTGGACGATTGGTCCACCTCCCAGCACGAGGCGGTTGAACCGTCTGACCGGTCTGCGCTGGGCGGGGTCCCGGGCCGACGCACGGTCACCATCCGTGGCCAGGTCCCTGATCACCGCTACGTCACCCCGAGCTCCCGGCGCCGCCCGGAGCGCCGCTACGAGCGCTCAGGCTTCCGTCCGGACCGCGCCGCGTTGTGGGCCGTCGTGCTCGGCATGATGCTGATCCTGGCGGCCGTGACCAGCGCGCACGCGGCCACGCTGCACACGCTGGCCCATCTGCACTAGCCCCCGGTGGCCCCGACGCGGGCTGGCACCATGAACCGATGCCGCTCGTCTTTCACCTCTGACCTCCGAGGTGGGCCGGGGCCTGAGGCCGGCGGCGCGCTCGCCGCCGTGCAGGTTCACGCAGTCGCAATAGTTTTTGAGCGTGCGTTCATCTATTCTTGTCCGCATGTCGCGCCCACGGCAATTCGAGCCCGATGAGGTGGTGGACCGCTCCATGCGTGAGTTCTGGGCCAAGGGGTATCGCGACACCTCGGTCGGCGACCTCGTCGCGGCCACCGGGGTGCGGCCCGGCAGTCTCTATGGCGCGTTCGAGGGCGGCAAGCGTCAGATCTTCATCGAGGCGCTCAAGCTCTACTCCGCCCTCGTGGTTCCCCAGAAGCTGGGGGCGCTGGAGCGGCCGCGTGCGTCGCTGGGGGAACTGCGCGCGTACTTCGACGGCCTGGTCAGCGACCTCATGAGCCCGGAGGGCCGCGTCGGCTGTCTGATGGTGAACACGACCGTCGAACTCGCCGCCGAGGACTCGGAGATCGCGGGTCTGACCCGAGCCCACATGGCCCGGCTCGAGCGCACCGCCGAACGGGCGCTGCGCACCGCCCGGGATCGCGGCGAGATCCCGGCGGAGATCGATCCGGCGGCCAAGGCCACCCAGCTGATGGCCACTGGGATGGGGCTGATGGTGGTCGGCAAGACCAACCCGGGAAGCGAGGTGCTCCAGACCATCGTCGATACCGCGTTTGCCGACCTGCGCTAGCGGCGTATCCGCTCGCCGCATTCGTGCCGGTGCCCGTCTGACCCCCGCTGGGGTCTTTTTTACGAGGAGTTTTTGAATGATTGTTCAACGAAAGGAAGGCAGACAGTGCGCGCCATCGTCATGACTCACCACGGCGGCCCCGATGTCCTTGAGACTCGGGAGCTGGCCGACCCCTCGCCGGCCTCCGGCGAGGTGCTCATCCGCGTCCGCGCGTTCGGGCTCAACCACGCCGACACATACATGCGCGCCGGGGTCTGGTCCTTCGGGATCCCGGTGCTGGGGATCGAGTGCGCGGGGGTGGTCGAGGAGGATCCGGACGGTCGCTTTGCGCCTGGCGCCGCGGTCGTCGCGCTCGTGGGCGGCCTCGCCCGCGACCGCAACGGCACCTACGCCGAGCTCGTCACGGTTCCGGCCACCAACGTCGTGGCGGTCGACACCGCGATGACCTGGGCCGACTTGGCTGCCATCCCCGCGGTGTACTCCACCGCATGGGTCGCCCTGAACGCAAATCTGGCCGTGCGGCGTGGCGAGACGCTCCTCGTCCGTGGCGCGACCTCGGCGGTCGGCCGGGCTGCGGTCAATCTCGCCGTCGACCAGGGCGTGACGGTGATCGCGACCGCGCGCACGTCCGCGCGCGTGGAGCGTCTGCGCGAGCTGGGCGCCGCGGAGGTCCTCGTCGACGACGGCCAGCTTGCTCCGCAGGTCCGCGCGACGCGTCCGCGCGGGGTGGACGCCGTGCTCGATCTCGTCGGCAAATGCCGTGTTGCGCGATTCGCTGCAGTGCGTGGTGCCGCGAGGGCGCGTCTGTCAGATCGGTTTCCTGGGCGGGCTGGACCCGGTGGCGGATTTCAATCCGCTCGCGGACCTCCCCAGCGGTGTGGCGCTGAGCACCTTCGCCAGCGCATTCGTGCTGGGCGGTGAAGGCTTTCCGCTCACCGACGTCCCGGTCCAGGCGATCGTGGAGAAGGCGGAGCGGGGGCTGTTTGATGCCCACCGGCGCGGGTGTTCGGCTTTGACCAGATCGTCGAGGCCCACCGCCTGATGGACGCCGGGGAGGCCGGCGGCAAGCTGGTGGTCACGGTCTGAGCGTCTGAGACGTCTTATGAGTGACGGGACCGGTCGCGGGCCCTCGAGCCCGTGGCCGGACTGGCCCCTTACACAACCATTACCCGGGCGGTGATCGGCTGTTTAGGCCGCAGCGTAAAAGGAACTAGGGGGACCCTTCTTTCCCTTGCCAGGCAGGGGGTCCGCAGGTACACTTATGTTCCGTAAGCAGATGTTGAAAGTAAAGGGCAACGTTCCCTCGAAACCTTGCCTCTCACCCTTTACGACCTGGGTGGTCAGCGATGAAGACAACAATGAGCAGATTCCAGATCCACGATGACCTGACGGCCCCTGAGGGCTCGATGGCGGTCCTGCGCGGCGCCCTGTCCTCGGGCGGGCAGCTGCCGAACTTCCTGGGGGTGCTGGCCGGCTCTCCGGCGGCTCTGCGCGCCTACGCACGCTTCCGTTCGGAGTTGCGGCACGGCAAGCTGACGCTGCCGACGCTCGAGCGGATCGCACTCGCGGTCGCCGAGCACTACCACTCCGGGCCGGGCATCGCGATGCATTCGCGCGCGGCCCGCGCGGCCGGGCTGGCGATCGACGAGGTTGCGGCGGCGCGCCAGTTCAGCTCCAAGGACCCGCGGGAGGCGGCGCTGCTGCGCTACCTCCAGGCGCTCTTGGAAGAGGGGCGGCCCGCGATGCACCTCCACGAGGAGGCGCGCGAGGCGGGCTGGGACGACGAGGAGATCCTGGAGGCCATCGCGGCGGTGTCGCTGGAGGGCTTTACGGCGATGGTCAACGTCGCCGGAGACGTCCCCGTCGATGGGTCAACGGAGGCCTCTCGGGCACTCGAGGCCGCCTAGGCCGTTAGGCTTGGCGTCCGTGATGGTCGCGAACCACCATTCCTCGACCGAGGATCGGGCCCGCGGCGCCCCCGAGGACGCGGCCCGCAGCAATTGCTGCCCGCTTTATCACGAGGCGGTGGAGCTGGTCGGCCGACGCTGGACGGGCGCCATCCTCAGCGTGCTGATGGACGGCCCATTGCGCTTCTCGGAGATCGCGCAGGCGATCCCGGAGCTCTCTGACCGCCTCCTCTCGGAGCGGATGAAGGAACTGGAGGCGCGGGGGATGGTGCAGCGCACCGTCATCCCCGGGCCTCCGCTGCGCGTGCAGTACGAGCTGAGCGTGATGGGCTCAGAGCTCGAGCCGGCGCTCGCCGAGCTACAGAGCTGGGCGCGGCGCTGGCTGGGCGACCGCGCCGCGGCCGGGAGTGGCTCCGCTCCCACGAGCGGGTCCTGAGCACTCCGCGAGCCGCACACCCGGCACTCCGAGACAACCTCTAAGGTTCCGCCGCGATGGCACAGACCCCGCAGACCGCCGGCCTGACGCGCGACGACGTGCTCGCAATGGTGCAGGAGCGTGACATCCGGTTCATCCGGCTGTGGTTCACCGACATCCTCGGGCAGCTCAAGGCGTTCTCGATCAACGTCACCGAGCTGGAGGACGCGTTCGAAGGGGGCATGGGCTTCGACGGCTCCTCGATCACGGGTTTCAACGCCATCGAGGAATCCGACATGATCGCCCAGCCCGATGCCAGCACCTTCATCGCGCTGCCGTGGCGGCCCAACGAGGCGGGCGTGGCCCGGATGTTCTGCGACATCATGACCCCGGAGCGCACCCCGTATGAGGGCGATCCGCGCCACGTTCTCAAGCGCGCCCTGGCGAGGGCGGAGAGCATGGGCTTTGACCACTTCTACGTCGGCCCCGAGCTGGAGTACTTCTACTTCCGTGACGCCAAGTCCACCGAGGTGCTCGACGAGGGTGGCTATTTCGACCTGACCACGCTCGACGCCGGGTCCGATCTGCGGCGCGAGACGGTGCTGGCGCTCGAGCAGCTGGGTATCCACACCGAGTACACCCACCACGAGGTCGGCCCCAGCCAGCACGAGATCGACATGCGCTATGCCGACGCGCTGAAGATGGCCGACGACTGCATGACCTACCGGATCACGGTCAAGGAATATGCGATGAAGTACGGGCTGCACGCCACCTTCATGCCCAAGCCGCTGTTCGGCAAGAACGGCTCGGGCATGCACACCCACCAGTCGCTGTTCCAGGGCGAGCACAACGCCTTCTACGACGCCGACGACCCGTATTTCCTGTCCGATGTGGGCAAGGCCTTCATCGCCGGCCAACTGCGCCACGCCCGTGAGATCTGCTCGATCTTCGCCCAGTGGGTCAACTCCTACAAGCGCTTGGTCCCGGGGTTCGAGGCGCCCGTGTACGTCGCCTGGTCGCGACGTAACCGCTCGGCGCTGGTGCGCGTTCCGCTCTATCACCCCGGCAAGGAGCGGGCCACGCGGATGGAGCTGCGCTGCCCCGACCCTGCCTGCAACCCCTACCTCACCTTCGCCGTCCTACTGCAGGCGGGCCTGGAGGGCATCGAGCACGGCTACGAGCTGCCTGACCCGATGGAGAAGAACCTCTATCACCTGTCGCCCGACGAGCGCCGGCGCCTGGGCATCGACCAGCTGCCCGAGACGCTCGGCGAGGCCATCGAGCTCACCTCCCAGTCAGAACTCGTGCTGCGCACGCTAGGCGAGCACATGTTCAACCGCTACATCGAGATCAAGCGCCAGGAGTGGGACGACTACCGCGTCCAGGTCACGCCCTGGGAGCTCGAGCGCTACCTGCCCGTCCTCTAGCTGGTCGTCGTCCGGAGTGGTCTGGCCGCTCCGGCTCGCGCGGCGTCACAGCGCGGCGGCCAGCGCGTCGGGCTCGGTCACCGGGGCCTGACAGGCGAAGTGCTCGCAGACGTAAGCGGCGGCGCGCCCGTCGACCGCGGTACGGCCCTCCAGCAGCGGCACGTCGTCTCCGTCGCCCCCGGCCAGCACGACGTGGGGCGCGTAGCGGCCGCGCACGACCTGCGCCAGCATCGCCACGCCCGCGTCGTCGCTGCCGTCGCCCGCCCCGACGATCGCCACCTCGCGCACCGAGGCCAGGTAGAAGTCCAGCGCCTGCAGGGCGTGGCCGAAGCCGTGGGGGTGCTCGCCCACGATCGGCGCCCGCACCCGCAGCACGTCGAGCGCGTGGCGCTCGTACTCGAACTCGCCGGTGAGCCGCGCCAGGCGCAGCAGGCCGAACGCCGCTGAGGCGCCGCCGGAGGGGGTTGGGGAATCGTCGAGGTCCTTCTGGCGGGCAAAGCCCTCGCGGTGATCGGCGGCGGTGGTGAAGAAGCCGCCGTGCTCCGTGTCGGCGAAGCGCTCGATCATCGTGTCGGCCAGAGCGTGGGCCTCGGCGAACCACCGGGGGTCAAACGTCGCCTCATAGAGCGTGAGCAGGCCCTCGAGCAGGTAGGCATGATCCTCGAGGTAGGCGTCGATGTGGCCGCGACCGTCCTTCCAGGTGCGCAGCAGGCGGCCGTCCGCATCGCGCATGTCGCGCAGCAGGAACTCGGCGCACTGGACCGCCGCCGCGACGTAGTCGGAGCGCTCCAGGGCGGCGCCCGCCTGGGCGAGCGCCGAGACCATCAGTGCGTTCCACGAGGTCAGGCGCTTGTCGTCGAGGCCGGGGCGGACCCGATCGGCCCGCCGCTCCAGCAGCGCGGCCTGGATCTCGGTCAGGCGAGCCGGGACCGGTCCGCGGCCCTCGAGCACGTTGGCGCCCTCGAAGTTGCCGGCCGCGGTGGCGCCAAAGAACGCCACCGCCTCCTCAAACAGCCCGGGCCCGTCCAGCACGGCGTGCAGCTCGGCGAGCGTCCATACGTAGAACTTGCCCTCGACGCCCTCGGAGTCTGCGTCCAGCGCTGAGCAGAAGCCGCCTTCGGCGCCGCGCATCTCTCGCAGCGCCCAGTCCAGCGTCTCCTCACAAACGCGACGCAGCTGCGGCTCGTGTGACACCTGCCAGCCGTGCAGGTAAGCGCGCGCCAGCAGCGCGTTGTCGTAGAGCATCTTCTCGAAATGCGGCACCGTCCACGTGGCGTCAACGGCATAGCGGGCAAAGCCGCCACCGATCTGGTCGTAGATCCCTCCGGCGGCCATCGCGCGCAGGGTGGCCAGCGAGATATCGCGCTCGCCGCGGGCCAGCAGGAACTCGACCAGGGACGCCTGCGGGAACTTGGGCGCGCGCCCGAACCCCCCATTAACAGGGTCATGCGCGCGCTGCAGGCCGTCCAGCGCCTGGGTGAGCACGGCCTCGGTGATGGGCTCCTCGGCCGCGGGCAGGCGTGAGGCGCCGCCCAGTGAGCGCAGCACCTGGGCGCCCTGCTCGCGGACGCGCTCCTTGCGCTCTGACCAGGCCTCGGCCACCGCGTCGATGACCGCGGGCCAGGGCGGCATCCCGTGGCGCGGCTCGGGCGGGAAGTAGGTGCCCACGTAGAACGGGGCCTGCTCGGGCGTGAGGAAGGCGTTGAGCGGCCATCCGCCCTGGCCGGTCATGGCCTGACAGGCCTCCATGCACACGGCGTCGATGTCGGGACGCTCCTCCCGGTCGACCTTGACGCACACGAGCTTCTCGTTCATGAGCGCCGCCACGACTGGGTCCTCGAAGGACTCGCGCTCCATGACGTGGCACCAGTGACACGCCGAGTAGCCGATCGAGACGAGCAGCGGCCGGTCCAGCTCGCGGGCGCGCTGCAGCGCCTCCTCGCCCCACGGATACCAGTCCACGGGGTTGTTCGCGTGCTGGAGCAGATAGGGGGATGTCTCCTGCGCCAGGCGGTTGGGCATCCCCAGGGAGGCTACCCGGGCGCCGGAGGCCCAATACGCTTGTCCTTCAGTCGTGCATTCAGAGCAAAGGAGAAGACTTGGCTGGTAACAGGGAACCGGTCACCGCGTCCGGGGCGCCGGAGGCGATTGGCCCGTACGTTCATGCCGTGGCTGCCGGCGGGCTGCTGTTCTGCTCGGGACAGATCCCGCTCGACCCCAGGACCGGGGACCTCGTGGGCGTCACCGCGGCCGACCAAGCCGGACGGTGCCTGGAGAACCTGGCGGCCGTCTGCCAGGCCGCCGGCGTCACGCTCGGCGATGCCGTCAAGGTGACGATCTACATGACCGACATGACGGAGTTCGCCTCGGTCAACGAGGTCTACGGATCGTTCTTCGAGTCCAGCCCGCCCGCGCGCGTCGCGGTAGGGGTCGTGGCCCTGCCGCGCGGTGCGCAGGTCGAGATGGACGCGGTGGTGGCGCTTCCTGACTGAGTCGACCTCGATTGACCGCGCGGCGACGCCGTCGGCCGACGACATCCGCCGCGCCGCCGAGGCGGGGACCGGCGTCATCCGCGAGACTCCGCTGCTGAGCTCCCGCACGCTGACCGAGCGGGCCGGGATGACGGTCGCGCTCAAGGCCGAGAACCTGCAGCGGACGGGGTCGTTCAAGATCCGCGGCGCGCTGGCCAAGATCGCCTCTCTGGGCAGCGCCTGCGAGAACGGGGTGGCGTGCGCCAGCGCGGGCAACCACGCACAGGCGGTCGCCTACGCGGCGCGCGAGCGCGGGGTGCCGTGCTCCGTGTTCATGCCCGAGGGGGCACCCATCGCCAAGGCCGAGGCCACCGCCGCGCTGGGAGCCGAAGTGCGGCTGGTGGGCGAGAGCGTGGACGAGTCGCTGAGCGCTGCCCAGGAGTGGGCGGCGGCCACCGGCCACGCCTTCGTGCACCCCTTTGACGACCCGATGGTCGTGGCCGGGCAGGGCAGCGTCGGCCTCGAGCTCCTCGCGCAGGCACCGGATCTGCGCCGGGTGGTGGTGCCCGTCGGCGGGGGAGGGCTGATCAGCGGGGTGGCCATCGCGATCAAGTCGCAACGGCCCGAGGTGGAGGTGGTCGGGGTCCAGGTCGAGGCGTGCGCGCCGTTTCCGACGTCGCTGGCGGCGGGGGCGCCGGTGGCCGTCACGTCGGCGCTGACGATCGCCGACGGGATCGCCGTCAAGCGTCCGGGTGCGCTGACGCTCCCCATCATCCGGCGGTGGGTGGATGGCCTGGTGGTCGTCTCCGAGGAGGAGGTGGCCGAGGCCATGGTGTTCCTGCTGGAGCGGGCCAAGCTCGTGGTCGAGGGCGCCGGAGCCGTCGGCGTGGCGGCGTTGCTGGCCGGGCGCACCGGCGAGGACCTCGCCGAGGGGACGGCCGTCGTCATCCTCTCGGGCGGCAACGTCGATCCGGGGCTGCTCGGCGACATCGTCCGCCGTCACGAGAGCCAGGCCGGCCGCCGCCATGTCCTGCTGGCCCGGCTTCCGGACCGCCCCGGATCGCTGGCCGTGCTGTTGTCGCTGGTGGGTCAGCTTGGAGCCAACCTCGTCGATGTCGAGCACATCCGTGAGGGCTTTGACCTCCACGTCCGCGAGTCGGCCGTTCAGCTCGTGCTGGAGACGCGCGGGCCCGAGCACGCCGCCGACGTGCAGCGCGCGGTGCGCGAGGCCGGCTACGACGAGCCGGTCGCGCTGAGGTGAGGACGCTCGCCCGCTGAGACGGCGGCGCGCGCGTCGCGGTACTGCGCGGCGGCCTGGACCAGCGCGCCGATGACGCGACTGTGCTCGTCGGCCTCTGGGTGCCACTGGACACCGAGCACGAAACGGCGGTCGGGCAGCTCGATGGCCTCTACGAGGTCGTCCAACGACGAGGTGCCGGTGACGATCAGGCCGGCGCCCACTTCGTCGACACCCTGATGGTGGTGGGACTTGGTGGTGTGCAGAAGCTCGCCTGCGGCGGCCGCCGCCAGCGAGCCGGCGACCAGGCGGACGTCGTGGTCGGCCTCGTCGAAGTTGCCGGGCACGCGCCGGTGGTCCTCGTGTCCGAGGGTCTCGGGGAGGTGCTGGAACAGGGTGCCGCCGAAGGCGACGTTGAGGACCTGCATGCCACGGCAGATGGCGAGCACGGGCAGGTCGATCTCGGCGGCGCGGCGCGTGAGCGCGAGCTCGAAGGCGTCGCGCTCGCTGCTCCAGCCCTTGGTCTCCGCATGAGGTGCGGCGCCGTAGGAGGCGGGGTCCATGTCCACGCCGCCGGACACGATGAGGCCGTCGACGCGGTGCAGCAGCTCGTCGGGGTCCTCCACCAGCGTGGGCTCGGGCGCCACCACGAGGGCCAGACCGCCGGCGCGGCGCACCTCCGAGAGGTAGCTCGCGGGCAGCACGGCCGAGGGCTGGCTCCACACGCCGTAGGTGGCGTTGGTGAGCGTGGTCGTGATGGCGACGGCGGGGCGGTACTCGTCCATGGGCCCCAGGCTAGTACGCAGGGGGGTCAGGATCCGCGCAGCACGGCGCGCTGTACCTTGCCGCTGGCCGTCTTGGGCAGGTCGGCCGCGAAGTCGACGATCCGCGGGTACTTGTACGGGGCCGTCTCCCGCTTGACGTGGTCCTGCAGCTCGGTGACGAGCGCATCGGAGGGGCTGTAGCCGTCGCGGAGCACGACCACGGCGCGCACGACCGCCCCGCGCTCCTCGTCGGGGGCCGCAACCACGGCGGCCTCGGCCACCGCGCCGTGGGAGACGAGCGCGGACTCGACCTCGAATGGGCCGATGCGGTATCCCGCCGAGATGATCACGTCGTCGGTGCGCCCCTCGAAGTACAGGTAGCCGTCCTCGTCGGCGATGACGCGATCGCCCGTCCGCCACGGCCGGTCCTCGGGTGCGGGGTCGCCGCCCAGGGTGGCCACGAAGAAGGTGGGATCGGTCCGCGGGTCGGCGAGGACGAGCTCGCCGTCGTCGACCTCCAGGGCCACGCCCGGCAGCGGCTGGCCCATGGAGCCGGGGCGTACGGAGCCGCCGGCGGGCACGCCGGTGAGCTGGCCGGTCTCGGTCTGACCGTAGCCGTCGCGGATCTCGAGACCCATGGCGTCCTTGAAGGCACGCAGGACCTCAGGGTTGAGCGCCTCGCCGGCTGCCACCAGCCCATGCAGCGACGGCACGGGCTCCAGAGCCACGCGCTTGGCGATGACGCGGTACTCGGTGGGTGCCATGCACAGCACACTGACCTGCTCGGCGCCGAGGATCTCCAGGCGCTGGGCCGGATCGAAGCGGGCGTCGTGCAGCAGGGCGGCGGCCCCCGTGAGCCAGGGCGCGATGAAGACGTTGCGCGCGGACTTGGACCACCCGCTAGCCGCGGTGCACCACACCAGATCGCCCGCACGCCCGCCGAGCCAGTGGGTCGCCTGCAGCCGCTGGCCGGGCAGGTAACGCTGGCCGTGGACGATTCCCTTGGCGTCACCGGTGGTCCCACTGGTGAAGGTGATCAGGCAGGGGTCGGCGGGGGCCAGGTCGACGGCGGCCGCCGGCTCGGCGGTGAAGACCGAGGCGTCGGGGATGAGGATCACGGCCGGCTCACCGCGTCCGTCCACCCCTGCCGCCTCAAGCTCGCCCGCGTTGCGCGCGTCGGCGACGATCAGCTTCGGGCGCGCGGCCCCCAGGCGCTGGTGCAGGTCCTTGGCGCGCAGTTGCTCGTTGCAGGGCAGTGCGACGGCGCCGATGCGAAAGCACGCCACCATGGTCAGCACCCATTCGGGCCGGTTGCCGATCAGCGTCATGACCACGTCGCCGCGGGCCACGCCGCGGGCGACGAGCGTGCCGGCCAAGCGCGCCGAGGCGTCGGCGACCTCCCCGAAGGTCCACTCGCGCCGCTCGCCCTCCCGGGTGATCTCGACCAGCGCCCGGTCGCCGGCGGGGGCGGCGTCGACCACGTCGCGGGCGAAGTTCATCGGCGGCAGTCTGCCAGCCCGGTCGCGCTGCCGGGCCGCCGCCGGTGGACTGGTACGGTGATGTCTATGGGTTTGATGACCGGAACGGGGCCGCTGAGCAAGGCCCCCGCCGGGCGCTTCAACTTCGAGGCGCCGCCCCCGGGGCGCACGATCTACCTCGACCCCACACCCAAGCGCATCCGCGTGGAGGTCGGCGGCGAGGTCATCGCCGACAGCCGCCACGCGTTCATGCTCCACGAGTCCGGGCTGCAGCCGGTCTACTACTTCCCGCCTGGGGACGTCCGGACTGATCTCATGATGCCGACGGACCGCCACACACACTGTCCCAAGAAGGGCGACGCGTCCTATTACACGATCGGGGCCGGCGGCGAGACCGTGGAGAACGGCGCCTGGTACTACCCGGACCCGCTGCCCGACGCCGCCTTCCTCAAGGGCCTTGTCGCCTTCTACTTCGATCGCATGGGCCGATGGCTGGAGGAGGGCGAGGAGATCGTCGTCCATCCTCGCGACCCCTACCACCGCGTCGACGTGGTGAGCACCGATCGCCACATCCGGGTGCTGCTCGACGGCGAGGTGCTGGCCGAGACCGACCGGGCGATGGCCCTGTTTGAGACCAACCTGCCGGCGCGCTGGTACATCCCGCGCGAGGATGTCCGCGCCCAGCTCGAGCCCTCTGAGACCGTGACCCGCTGCCCCTACAAGGGGACCGCCTCCTACTACTCGGTCACGCCGGCGGGCGGCGGGGATGGCAAGGACCTGATCTGGTACTACGAGTCGCCGCTGGCCGAGGTGGGGCGTGTCGCCGAGCTGCTGTGCTTCTTCAACGAGAAGGTCGACATCGAGCTCGACGGGGAGCGCCAAGAGCGCCCCGAGTCACCGTGGAGCCGCCGCGTGCGCTCCAACGCGCCCGCGGCCACCGCCGCAGACTAGAACTAAACCAATAAGTTTACTTTTGCCGGGAGGGGTGGTCCCGGTGGCGCGGCGGGGCGAGGATCCGGAACGGCACCCGCTGGATGCGGCTGACGTTGTTGAACAGGTCGGTCGCCTGCAGGAAGGCGACGTAACGGCCGGCCGCCGGATGGAAGTGGCGTGAGCGGCCGCCGAAGGACAGGTAGTTGTAGCCGATGTGCGCGCGCCACTTGGCCCAGCCCGCGAAGGTCGAGCGGTGGCCGTGGGCCACGTGCCAGATCTCGGCATCGATGACCGACCGATCGTCCAGCGCGACGTTGAGCGTCGTCCCCGCCGCGGAGAACCGCGGGTGCGCCAGGAATACCTGGGCGAGGGTGGGGCGGGTGAGCAGGACGTTGAGCTTCGGGACCGGATCTGGGTCGTCCAGCGGATTGCCCGCGGCGTCGGAGACAACCACCTCGCCGCGGACCGACGGGTGCAGCTTGCACTGGAACTCGTAGACCCCCGGCTGGGTGAAGCTGAGACGGAACGTCGAGCCGAGCTTGTGGTCGGGCTGGCTGTTGCCAGGATCGGAGTCCTCGCCAGCGTCGTTGGCCGAGACGCCCGTCACCGAGTGCATTGTGTCGGGCCCGACCCAGTACCAGGTGACGCGCTGGCCCAGGTCGACGTGGACGACCGGGGCTGACCACTTGTAGTGGCCGATGGCCACCTTGGCATCCGCCGCGCGCGCCGGACGCGGCGCGAGCAGCGCGGTGGCCGCTGCCACGAGCAGGGCGGCCGCCAGGACCGCCCCTGCCCGCACGGCAGCCGCGCGGCGCATTGTCACGGGCTGACGACGTACCACCCGTTCATGCCCATGTGCAGGTGGGAGAACACGTGACAGTGGTAGAACCAGCGCCCGGGGTTGTCCTCCACGATGGAAAACGACGTGACGTCGGCGGGCCCGAGCGTGTGGTTGTCGATGACCACTCCCGCCTCGTCAGTCCAGCGGTGCCCGTGCAGGTGAAAGGCGTGGAAGTCGTTGTCGATGGCGAACACGTGCCAGTTGACGACATCGCCCACCTTGGCGCGCAGCGTCGGAGTGTTGCCCGCGTAGGCGCGCCCGTTGATGCAGGAGAACTGCTGCTCGAGCCCCGTGGCCAGCGTCGTGAACGCGTGCAGGAAGAGGAAGAACTCCTGGTCGGGCACCGGGTCGGTGGGCTTGCGGATGATCAGCCCGCCGAACATCCCCTTGAACACGGGCACCGGGTCCATGGGCCCGTGATCGTGGTAGAGCCAGGCGCCCTCGGTGCCCGCGCGGGCCTCCCATACGTACTGGAAGGTGCGACCGTTCTCCACGAAGCCGCCCGGCTCGGTGTACTTGCCCTTGTAGGCGCCGTCCATGTCGTGGGTGTAGAAGATCCCATGCGGGTGCATGGTCACCGGCACGCCGGTCTGGTTGCGGAAGTTGACGACAATCGTGTCGCCCGTCTGCGCCTGCAGCAGCGGCCCCGGGATCTGGGGCGGGCCCAGAGGCTTGGCAAAGCCGGGAGCCCACGGCTGATAGGCCATCGCCGTGAAGGTCGTCTTGCCCGGCACCTTCTTGTCCATCATCCCGTCGTGGTGGGTGGGGACGATGTTCCACTTGGTCTTGACCGCCTTGATCCAGTAGGTGCGGACCGCGGCCCCGGCGGTCGCCTTGGGCCGGGTCTCCGAGACGTACTGCGGCACAATCTGTGCCTCCGCCTCGGCCCGCTCCTGGGCCTGGTAGTAGGCGGCCACCCGGGGCGGCACAGGGACGCCGCCCGCGAGTTGGTCGATATTGACGTGCGAGTTGCTGGTCAGCCGATGTCCTGCCAGGGTGCAGAACAGCGTCCCGCCCGCGCTGGCGACGAACTGACGCCGCCCGATAGGTGCGCTCACGATGGCCCCCTTCGATCTCTAGTTCTTCACCGTCACCGTCATGTTCATCGTCAGTGGGTGGATCTGGCACTGGAAGTGATAGGTCCCCGACTTTGTGAAGGTCAGCTTGAAATGGACTCCGGCGCTGGCCTGGAAGGAGCTGAACTTCTTCCTGTTGACGCCCTTGGGACTCTTGATCAGGGTCACCGTGTGGGTGTCGAAGTTCGCCTTGTTCCAGATCCAGTTGACCTGCTGGCCCTTCTTGATCGTCACCTTCGTCGGCGCATAGAAGTCGTCCCTGACCTGGACGTTCTTGACCACCGGCTTCTTCTTGGTCGGCGTCGTGCCGAGCGCGGCCGGTACCCCGACCGCGCTGACGGCGACGCACGCGATGAGCGTGATCAGCCCCTTGTGCTTCATCTGCGAACGACCCCCTTTAGCCCTCGAAGGGCTTGACTCCCGGGCGCGCCGGGTGCTTGTGCACGTGCCAGAACTTCTCCTGGCCCGTGGTCTGACTGACGATCTGCGCGACGACGCCCTCCTGGTCCGGGTCCCCGGTCGTGGTCCCGGTGCCCGTCGTCGCCGGGCACGTGGGATACAGCTGCGAGTCCGGAGCGTCAGCGGCGGAGTACAGCGTCACCGTGCCGTTGTTGGCAAAGCAGCTCCCATGGCCCGACCCGTCGTTGAAGAAGTCGGCGCCGTTGGTGTCGTGCATCGCGGTGCCCATCTTGTTGTCGATGAACTGGTTCCCGACGCTGATCGCCTTGCCGGAGCTATTGGTCGGGTCCGAGACGGTGCTGGCGCCGATCAGGAAGTTCCCGAAGATGGAGTTGTCCTTGATGACCCACCCGGTGCCGCCGAAGATCAGGACACCGACGCCGACCGGGTACTGGATCCCGGCCGGGCCGAACCCGCTGGACACCGTCTTGACCGGTGAGCTCTTGCGGTAATAGTCGAAGTTGTTCCAGAACACGAGGTTGTTCTTGATGACCCCGTCCGCGGTCGGCTCGAACGGCTCGGTCACGAGCGTGTTGGGCGCGATGCCGGTGCCGTTGTTGTACCACTGCCCGTTCTCGATCGTGACGTACTTGGAGTTGGTGCCCGAGTAGCCCAGGACATTCTCGTAGGCGATGTCATGGTCGATGAACGTCGGCACGGGCTTCTTCTCAAACGGGGTGCCGCCGACGTAGAACCCGGAGTCGCCGTTGCCAAAGCCGGTGGACTGCGTCATGCGCCCGCCGATGCAGCGGAAGGCGAACAGTCCGTAGGCGTGCTCGAAGCCGGCGATGAGATTCTTGAAGAGGTAGTTCGTGCAGTTGTTGACGTAGAAGCCGTTGGCCGCGAAGTGCTCGGCCTTCATGTTCTCCAGCACGAGGTTGTTGACGTTGTCGCCCTCGATCCCGTTCTGCGCCGGGCCGCCGGGTCCCTTGGCGTTCTTGCCCTCGATCAGCACCTTCGCCGGGTTCTTGGTCAGGCCGATGATGTGCAGGCCGTCGTGCTTGTGGCCGGTCACGGTCACGCCCTCGACGTACTTGCCGGGCTTGACCTGGATCGTGGCCTTCTTGCCAGAGGCGTTGACCGCTCCCTGGATGGTGGCGTAGCGGCAGCCGTGCTTACAGACCACCAGAGCTGCCGGCTTGGCCGACTTGGCCTGGGCCACCACGGCGAGCGACAGGCAGGCGACGAGCGCCATCCCTCCGCCGATCGCCAGACGACGAATGCTGCGACTGATCATGAACTCCTCCTTGACGACGCGGTCTCCGCCCACCCGGCCGCGGGGGCGTGTCCGGCACGTTCACCAGATTCACACAGGGTCCGGCGAAGGTATCAAGGCCTACCAGCGCGGGTATTCTCGGCGGACCGACCGATACCCCGAGGAGCCCCGACACCCCATGGCCACCAGCACCGCCGCGAGCGATCTCACCGACGAACAGAAGGCCATCTGCGAGATGGTCCATCAGTTCGCCGACGAGCAGATCCTCCCCAACGCCGAGCACTACGACCACGAGGACGCGTTCCCCGAGCCGATCGTGGAGCAGATGAAGGAGCTGGGGCTGTTCGGGGTCACGATCCCCGAGGAATACGGGGGCATGGGGCTCGATCTCACGACCTACGCGATGATCGTGGAGGAGCTCTCGCGGGGGTGGATCAGCATCTCGGGGATCGTCAATACGCACTTCATCGGCTCCTATCTGCTGATGAAGTTCGGGACCGAGGAGCAGAAGCAGAAGTACCTGCCCAAGATGGCCACCGGGGAGATCCGCGCCGCCTTCAGCCTGTCCGAGCCCGAGCTGGGCTCCGATGTGGCCGCCATCAAGACCGCGGCCAAGCGCTCAGATGACGGCACCTATGAGATCAACGGCACCAAGATGTGGGTCACCAACGGCCTGCGCTCGGGCGTGGTGTTCGTGCTGGCGCGGACTGACCAGACCGCGGAGCCCAAGCACCGCGGGCTGACCTGCTTCATCGCCGACAAGGAGCCGGGCGCTGGTGAGAACACCGGCGAGTACGCCGGCCTCAACGTCCCGCCCCAGATCAAGAAGATGGGCTACAAGGGTGTGGAGTCCACCGAGCTGGTGTTCGACGGCTACAAGCGCTCGGGCGACGACATCCTCGGCGGCGAGGAGGCGGGGCTGAACAAGGGCTTTGGGCAGATGATGGACGCGCTGGAGCTGGGGCGCGTCAACGTCGCCGCCCGCGGCGTCGGCCTGGCCCAGCGGTCGCTGGAGCTGGCGCTTAAGTACAGCCAGGAGCGCCGGGCCTTCGGCAAGCCGATCGCCGAGCATCAGGCGATCCAGTTCAAGCTGGCCGACATGGCGACCCAGGTGGAGGCGGCGCGGCTGCTCACCCGCCAGGCAGCGCGGATGAAGGACGCCGGCCAGCGCTCGGACATCGAGGCGGGCATGGCCAAGCTGTTTGCCTCAGAGACCGGGCGCATGTGCGCCGAGGAGTGCCTGCGCATCCACGGCGGCTACGGCTACTCCAAGGAGTACGAGATCGAGCGGATCTACCGCGACGCGCCGCTCCTGCTCATCGGCGAGGGCACCAGCGAGATCCAGCGCATGGTCATTGGCCGCAAACTGCTCCAACGCCACAAGATCTAGCCGCGCGCTACGGTACCTAAGACGGCAAGCTAGGCAGGGAGCGCAACACCATGCCCGCACTCACCGCATCACCCGTGATCATCTTCCGCCGCAGGCTCGTGGCGCTACTGGCCGTGGTCGCCCTCGGCGTGGCTTTCGGCCTCGCCCCGCAGGCGTCCTCGCGCCAATCGCTGGTGCACGCGTTCCTGGCCAAGGACGGGAGCACCGTCGTCTCCGGCTACGACGGCGGCGCCGCGCTCCAGCAGGCCAAGCCGTAGCGCAGCCGGCCAGGGCTGGTGCCCTGAAGCACTCTTCGATACCAGTCTGGGCGCGTCTGGACGCGCCTGACGGACGGCGATAATGCCGCCGGACCACCAGTACGACTTGCATTATCGCCGTCCCCCAGCCGCGCCCAGCCATCACCCATCCTGGCACCGAATGAGCGCGTCAGGACACTAGACTCTCACGCCCTGACCTCGCCATCTGACACCAAGAGCCTGATCGAGACCGCGGTGACGCGGTTCCTCGAGGAAGTTCCGGCGCTGCAGCCGCTCAAGCTCGTGGCCGGGCTGGAGCTGCGCGGAGGCCGCGACATCCAGATGTACCGGGTCGAGCTCCCCGGGCCCAAGGTCACCAAGGACATCGCCGCCGACGCCAAGGTGCGCCTCGAAGTCCCCCGGGCCAAGTTCAACGATCTGGCCACCAAGGGCCACATCCGCGACTGGCGCACCGCGTTCGAGCACGGCGACGCCAAGGTCACGGGGATCGATCAGATCATCAAGCTGATCGTCAACGTGGTCGAGCGCCAGGAAGAGCGCGCGCGCACGCGCCACGCCAAGACGCACTAGCCGCGCTCAGCGCTTGAGCGCCAACTCCTCGGCGTCGCGCAGCTGCTGCTCGACGAGGTCCAGCCCCGCGTCCCAGAACCCGGGGTCGGCGAGGTCGATGCCGACCATGGCGCCCAGCTCCTCGGGCGTGCGCGAGCCGCCCGAGGCCAGAAGCCTGAGGTATTCCGGGGCGAACGACGGCCCCTCCTTGAGGTAGCGCCCGTACACCGAGAGGGCCAGCAGTTGCCCGTAGGCGTATGCGTAGACGTACCCGGGGGTGTTGATGAAGTGCGGCACGTAGGACCACCACATGCGGTAGCCGTCGGTGATCTGGACCGAGTCGCCGAACAGCTCGGTCTGGGACTCGACCCACGAGTCGCAGATGCGCTCCACCGACAGCTCGCCCTCGCTACGCCGCCGGGTGTGGATGAGATGCTCGAAGCGGTTCATGGCCATCTGGCGAAACACCGTGGCGATGGCGCCGTCGACCCGCTCGGCCAGCAGGCTGAGGCGGGCGTCGTCGTCGGTGGCGGCGTCCAGCATGCGCCCGAAGACCAGCGCCTCCCCGAACACGGAGGCGGTCTCGGCCAGCGTCAGCGGGGTGGACTGGTGAAAGACCCCCTGGGGCTGGGCCAGCGAGGCGTGCAGGCCGTGGCCCAGCTCGTGGGCCATCGTCAGCACGTCGCGCCGCCGGGCGGTGAAGTTGAGCAACACGTAGGGGTGGACGCTGGGCACGGTGTAGGCGCAGAACGCGCCGCCGCGCTTGTGGGGGCGCACCGGCGCGTCGACCCACTGCTCGTCAAAGAACCGCCGCACGACGCGCCCGGCCTCGGGGGAGAAGGCGTCGTAGGTGTCGAGCACCAGCTCCCGGGACTCGGCGTAGGAAAAGGTGACATCTTCGGGCAGCACCGGGGCGCCGCGGTCATAGTCGGCCAGCCGCTCGATGCCCAGCAGCCGCGCCTTGAGCGTGTACCACCGCTGCGGGATGTCGAAGCGGTGGCGCACCGCCTCGACGAGCGCCATCACCGACTCGTCGGAGGCCTCGTTGGCCAGGTTCCGCGATGCCAGCCAGTGCGGGTAGGCGCGCAGCCGGTCGTCCACGGCCTTGTCGTGGACGAGCGTGTTGTAGATGAAGGCGCGCGTGCGCAGTCCCGGCTCGAGCGCCGTCGACACCGCTTCGGCCACCGTGCGGCGTGTGTCGCGGTTGGGGTCCTGGAGGCGGCTGAGCGCGACGTCGAGCGGCGCCTCCTGGTCGGCGACGGGAACCCGGAGTGCTGCCACCAGCTCGCCGAACAGCCTCGCCCACGCGCTCTCGGCCGAGATCGTCTTCTCGGCCAAGATCGTCTCCTCGGGCTCTGAGAGCAGGTGCGGCCGGTAGCGGCGGGCGGTACGCAGGTAGTGCGCGCAGAAGCTCAGCTCGTCGTCGGCGAGCAGTCGCGCGGCGCGATCGTCGTCGAGCGCGGCCCACTCCAGCTCGAAGAACAACAGCTTGGTCTCGATCTCGGTGGCGCGCTCCTGGACGAGCTGCAGCAGCGCGCCGCGCGCCGCGTCGGCGGTGTCGGTGGCAAAGCGCAGCGACGCGTAGGAGCCGGCCTTGCCGACGAGCTCGTTGATCGTCGCCAGCTCGGACATCGCGGCGGCGAGTCCCGGCGCGTCGAGCTCTGCGAGCTTGCCCGCGTACGCGCCCGCGAAGGCGATGGCCCGCTCTCGCGCCTCGTCGAGCTGCCGGGTGACCCCATTCTCCTGGTCGCCGTCGACGAGCTCGGTCAGGTCCCAGGCGGCGTCGAGCAGTTCGGGGTCGGCGAGGTTGTCTGCGGTGGTCGACATTTCGGTTAAGCCAGCTTAGCTGCGCGGTTCAAACCTCGCCTTTCCTCGTGCGGCGCCGCGGGGCGCTACGTTCTGCGCCGATGTCTTCGTCGCGACCGATCGATTCCCCGCAGACCCGGCCGGTGCGCCTGCTGGCCGCGGGCGGCACGATCTCCATGAAGGGCGAGCACGCCGTGCCCACCCTCGACGCCGCCGCCCTGGTCGCCGCGATCCCGGAGCTGGAGCGCTTCGGTGACCTGCAGGCCGAGAACGTATTGGGGCTGCCGGGGCCGCAGATCTCGCTGGACCAGGGGCTGGGACTCGTGCGCCACGCGGTGACGGCGGCGTTGCGGGGCGACGGCGTGGTCATCACCACCGGCACCGACACGCTGGAGGAACTGGCGATGCTGGCGGCGATGACCTACGACGGGGAGGCGCCGATCGTGCTCACGGGCGCCAACCGCCCCGCCAGCGCGCCGGGCGCCGACGGGCCCGCCAACCTGCTCGACGCGGTGGCGCTGGCCGCCTCGCCCCAGGGCGGCGGCCTGGGCGCCGTGGTGGTCTTCGGCGGGGAGATCCTGGCGGCGGCGAGTGCGCGCAAGTTCGAGAGCACCGGCCCGAGCGCGTTTGCCTCGCCGGTGGCGGGCCCGCTCGGGCGCGTCGTGGAGGGGCGGGTGTGGCTTCACGCCCGCCCGCTGCGCCACCCCGCTCTCACCCCACCCACCATCGACCGCACCGTCCGCATCGTCACCGCCGCGCTGGGCGACGATGGCGCCCTCCTGCGCGCCGCGGCGCAGGATGCCGACGGCCTCGTGGTGGAGGCCTTCGGCGCAGGCCACGTGACACCGGGCATGCTGCACGCTCTGCGCGACGCCGTCGGGCGCATCCCCGTCGTCATCTCGGTCGCGCCCGAGCGCGGGTCGATGATGCACGCCACCTACGGCTTTGAGGGGTCAGAGCGTGACGTGCGCTCCAGCGGCGCGGTGTGCGTTCCCTTCCTGGCCGCGCGGGCGGCGCGCATCGCGCTGCTCTGCTGCCTGGGCGCCGGGCTCGACCGCGACGGGATCGCAGCGGCGCTCGCGCCCTACGACGCCTGATTACATTCGCCCACCACGCTATGACGGCGATGACGTCCTCTCGCAAGCTGCGGTACTGGGCGCTGGCCGGCGCCGGCGTCCTCGTGGGCATCGTGGTCGCCGTCGCGATTGTCGTGGCCACCACCGGCCGGGGCGGGACTCCGCGGGCCATCGGGCTCAAGGACATCCCGACGGTGCCCGGGGCACGGGTGATGACGCGGGTGCGCAGTTGCGATCGCGGCGTTCATCCCTACTGCGCGCTGCAGGTGATCATGGTGGGCGGCCGCTACGGCACCTCGCTGGCGCTGCGCGAGGCTTACGAGGCGCGGCTGCTCAAGCTCGGCTGGACGACGACCAAGGGCCCCGACGGCAACGAGACGGCCGCCGACTCCCCGGCTCACGAGCTGCGGCTGACCTTCGCCACCGCCTACGAGGACCTGCTCGGAGTCGACTCCAACTGGATCCAGCGGACCGCGGAGGTGACCCATGCGCTCTCCACGACGATGTTCGACCGCGCGCCCGCGCTGTCGGTCATGTTGTTGAGGGGGTCCTCGTAAGCGCCAGTCGC
Source organism: Solirubrobacteraceae bacterium (assembly GCA_036490435.1). Taxonomy (GTDB): domain Bacteria; phylum Actinomycetota; class Thermoleophilia; order Solirubrobacterales; family Solirubrobacteraceae; genus Palsa-465. Next base: position 2,432 of record DASXDW010000154.1, on the reverse strand, counting down.
CGGTCGGGGCCGACCGATACCGCCCCGCGTCCGGCCAGCAGGTCCGACAGATCGTCGCCGACGAGGGCACGGCGCCAGCCGCTGAGCGTGCGCACGTCGGGCTCGGGCTCGCCGCGGCGGGCCGCGCCGACGATGACCTCGAGCTCGGCGCGCGACGCGATGAGCTCGTAGGCGAGGCCGCCCTCCAGGGCGCGCGCTCGCAGCAGCGCCTCCGCCAGCGCGATCAGCGGCGCATCGCTGGGCTCCGAGCGGGCGCGGGCCTCATCACGGGGGATCGGAGGGGCTTGACGCCCGCGCTCGATGGCCTCGAGGATGGCCTCGCCCCGCCGCTTGATCGTGGGCGGGTGAAGCCCCCGGATCTGCTCGAGCCCCTGGGTGCCCGCGGGCCGGCGCTTGGCCAGCTCGACGAGGGCAGGATCGGCCACGATGGAGCCAACCGGGCGGTCCAGCTCAGAGGCGGTGCGCTCGCGCCACGCGGCGAGCGCCTGGGCGACGGCGCGCGAGCGGGGATCGAGTTGGCCGATCCGCGGCAGGCGCTCCCACGCGGTCTCGGGGTCGCGCTCGTCGGTGGCCGCCTCCAGGCGACGGCACTCCTCGCGTGCCCACTCCGCGCGGCCGCTGCGCTCGAGGCGGCGCGCGATCTCGTCAGCGAGCTGGAGCAGGTGGGCGACGTCTTCGGCCGCGTAGCCGAGTTGCTCGGCGGTGAGCGGACGCGCGTCCCAACGGGTGTAGCTGGCCGTCTTGCCCACGCGCTGGCCGAGCACCGAGCCGAGGAGGTTGCCGTAACCGGACTGGGCGCTGGCGCCGGTGAAGCCGGCGGCGATCTGGGTGTCGAAGATGTTGTTGAGCTCAGTGCGCCAGGCGCGGCGGAGGATGGCGACGTCCTGGCGCCCGGCGTGCAACACGATCTCGATCTCCGGATCGCCCAGCAGCACGGCCAGCGGATCGGTATCGACGTCAGCCAGCGCGTCGATGAGGAAGATGAGCGGGTCGCCCTCCCCGTCGGGGTTGTCGACGGCCACCTGCACGAGGCACAACAGCGCGCGGTAGCGCCCCTCGGACATGAACTCGGTGTCGATCCCCAGCCGGCCCGCCTGCCGGGCCTGGTCGGCCGCCTCGGCGATGTCGCCGGTGCTCGCAAGCTGAGTCGGCGGGGCGGTTTCCATGCTCGGACCCTACACCGCGGCGGGCGATTTCGGCCGGGTCCGCCCCCGCCCGTCCTGGCCCTGAGGTCTAAACCGACCCCCCTGGTAGGATTTAGCCAGACGATGATCTTCTCATCCAAAGCCGAGTACGGCGTGCGGCTGATGATCGAGCTCGGCCGCCAGGCGCCCGAGCATCCCACCAGCCTCAAAGCCATCGCCGACGCCGAGGGCCTGCCCCTGGCCTACCTGGAGCAGGTGGTGGCGCGGTTGCGCCGCGCCGGCCTGGTCATGAGCGCTCGCGGCGCCCATGGCGGCTACTGGCTCAGCCGGCCGGCCGAGGAGATCAACATGGACGAGGTGGTCCAGGCGCTCGAGGGCTCGATCGCCCCTATGGAGTGCTTCGTGCACGAGAACACCGAGCGCGTGCTGTGCTCCCATCAGCCCGACGCCGGCCGTGGGTGCGCCACCAAGCTTCTGTGGACGCGCGTGCAGGGCGGCATCATCCGCTCGCTGCAGAACACCAACCTGGCCGAACTGGTCGAGTTCTCGGCGCGCCACGAGCCCGAGCCCGTGGTCACCGCGGCGGTCGTCGAGCAGACCACGGCCGCCTGACAACGACTTCAACCAGAGACTGAGAGATGCCAGACCTAGAGATTCGCAACCTTCACGTCCGCGCCGGAGAAAAAGAGATCCTGCGCGGCTTGGAGCTGACCGTCGGCAAGGGCGAGATCCACGCCCTGATGGGGCCCAACGGCTCCGGCAAGTCCACCCTGGCCAACGTGATCATGGGCCATCCCAACCTCGAGGTGACCGAGGGTCAGATCCTCCTCGACGGCGAGGACATCACCGAGGCCGCCACCGACGAGCGCTCCCGGATGGGGCTATTCATGGCCTTCCAGTACCCGGTGTCCGTGCCCGGCGTGACGGTCACCAAGTACCTGCGCACGGTCATGAACGCTCACCGCGAGGCGCACGGCGAGCCCCCGATCTCGCTGCGGGAATTCGCGTCGACGGTCAAGGCGGCGATGGAGCTGACCAAGGTTCCCGAGGAGTTCAGCCGCCGCTACCTGAACGAGGGCTTCTCCGGCGGAGAGAAGAAGCGCATGGAGATCCTCCAGTTGGCGCTGCAGCGTCCCGAGCTGGCGATCCTCGACGAGACCGACTCCGGGCTGGACATCGACGCCCTGCGCGTCGTCGCCGAGGGCGTGAACTCGGTAGCCGGACCGGAGATGGGCGTGCTCATCATCACCCACTACCAGCGCATCCTGCACCTCGTGCAGCCCAGCC
>DASXDW010000074.1:0-7997 GCA_036490435.1 Solirubrobacteraceae bacterium | reverse complement strand
GTGCTCCGATCGCCGCGATCACGACGAGGGCAACGATCGGCACGGCGACCACGGCCCACCAGCGCGGTACGCGACCAGTCCCAAAGCCGAGCCTGAACGTGGGGAGGCGTCGCAGCATCGGACGCCGGCGCCCCGCCGGCGGGGGGACGAGGCCGACCGGAGGCTCCAGGTGCTCAGGCCTGGGAGCGGGCGGGGCCTGGACAGCGTCGTGCAACGCCGCCGAGTCCTCGCTCCAGAAGGCGTCGGCCGCCGGGGGCGCGGCGTCGTCGAGCTCGCGCTGGGCCGCGCGGGCCCTGGCGGCGGGCCCCACGGGAACCAGTTCCTCCGGCGGGCCCAGCCACTCGCGAGGAAGCCGGATGACGTTCTCCTCGTTACGAGTCAGACCGCCACTGTCTTCGGTTCGTCTATCGCCCGTTTCCACGGGTTTGCAGACCTTTCTTCCGTGCGGGTGCCATTCCGTCTCCCTGGCGCGGTACAGTATAACTCTGAATTAGCCCCAGTTTGTCTCAATTAGTAAACACTCTATGAGCCCAAGCGAGCCTGAAGAGACGTATCTGACCGTTGCCGAGGTGGCGGAGACGTTGAAGCTCAACCAGCAGACGGTCCGCAACTGGATCGACCAGGGATCGTTGCCCGCGCTGCGGGTGGGGCGGCGGGTGCGGATCAAGCGCTCGGACTTCGAGCGCATCTTGGAGGAGAGCTACAGCGCGGGCTCCGCACCGCCCGGCCGGAGGGCCGGTCCCAGCGCCGACGACTTCTGGGGTGGCGAGCCGGTGGGTGTGGCCGAGCCGGCCCCGGGCGCGCCGACCGCGGGCGCTGCGACCGCGGGGGTCGGCGAAGCGCGCGCGGGTCCGGAGGGCGAAGGAGGCGGATGAGCTTCGGCGATGATCTCGACCGACAACGCGCCCAGATCATGCGCGCGGTGCGCCACGCCAGCGACGACTGGGCCGCCGCGATGCGCGCCCACAAGCTGGCCCCGCCCGATCCGGGATTCGCAGCGCGGCTGCGGGACCTTGCTGAGGCGGCGTCCAATGAGCAGGTGGCGTGGGAGCACGCACACGCCGCCGGACTGCTGTGGCGACCCGTCCCCGGCGCGGAGAACGCGGAGCCGCCCTATGAGCTGAGGCCGGGCACCGGCCGGCGCGGGCCGCCAGGGCTGTGGGACCGATTTGATAGGGCCGTGGCCACGCTCAACCATGCGATCACCGGGTCGAGCGCCGCCGCGGTCGCCGATGCGTTCGGCGAGTTTGCGGAGGCCGCCGGGGGACTGGCCGACGCGGTCGCGGGCGAGGACGCGGCCGGCCAGGCGCCGCGGTCGCGCGCCCGAGGCGCGGCCTGACTCACGCCCGCGCGCTCGGCGCCGACGTACGTTTGCGCACGTCTGGGGGGCCGATGCGCCACTAATTAGGTAAACATTGGCAAGAGTCTCACAGGATGTTTACCGTTCATGAAAGTGGGCGTGGCACTGTGGGCTGGAACCGATGTCGACGGAGGAATTAGATGCCTCAGATCATCGTGACTGCTGACAAGCTGGCTGAGGACGCTGAGCCCCCCATCATGTTCCGGGAGAGGGTGAGCGAGAGTGACTTCGAGTCAGAGCATTTCGCCGCCCAACTCGTCGAGCGGCTGGGGTGGGCTGTGGGCGACGCCGAGGAGGTGAACCGGGGCTCGCGGCTGAAGGCCGACCAGCGCCGCGCACGTCAACGGGTCATTGACGCGGCGCAGCGCGAGATGGCGCGCAATCAGCGCGAGCGACCCTCGGCCAGTGTCGTGACGACCGCTTCGTAGACGCCGGCGCCGTAGCTCTCTGACGCGATCTGCACCCCGGGCCGGCCCTTGACCTCTTGACCGAGGGTGAGGTCGCGCTCAAGCGCATTGGCCACGAGCCAGAAGGTGCCGACGACGGAGGCGGCCTCCAGGTCCTCGCGTGAGTCGCCGGCGGCGATGCAGTCCTCTGGCGCGTAGCCGCGGATCTGCATGTGGCGGGCAACGCCGCGAGCCTTTGACGCCCCACTTGGGATGAGGTGATACGCGTGGACGACGGGCATGCCGGGCATCTGCTCAGACGCTGCGCGGATGACGCCGTTGTCGACCAGTCGCAGCCAGCCAAGTCCCTCGCCCTCCAGCAGCGAGCCCACCTCATCGAGGTCGACGTTGCCACGGAACAGATGTGAGACCTCGCGGCCGCGCGACCACGGTGTGTGGTACTCGAGCGTCCCGGCGCAGCGGTCGAGCAGCAGCGTCGGCGCCCCTGAGGCGTCGATCTGGTCGTAGATCGTGCCGCTCTCATCGGTGGGCTCGACGCCGTCGGTGAGCCATTCGAGCTCGCCGTCGACCACCACGCCGCAGCCCAGCTCGAAGATGTAGGCCGTCGAGCCGATCAGTCGCGCGCTCTCGAAGACGCTGCCCTGCCGCCGGCCCGAGTAGATGACGACCTCCACGCCGGCCCGCGAGCACGCCTCCAGGGCGCGGACGCCGAGGGCGCTGAAGCCCCCGTCGGCTCCGGTGAGCAGAGAGGCGTCGGGCCCGAGCAGGGTCCCGTCGAGGTCGACGTAGAGGCAGCGCACGGCGGCCGCGACCGTAGCACCGCGCCCGCTCGACCCGGGCGCGGGCGGCTGCGGCGGGCACCAACGGCCGGGTCAGAGCCGCCCGCCATACTGAGACTCGACCCGTGTCGGCAGTACGAGAAACCGAGCCCTGGGAGGCGCTGCTCACCACCGGACGCTCGGACGAGCGCCTGGTGCACGATGACGTCTACGAGGGGCGACCCGGGCGCCTCGTCTCCATCCCCGATCAGCTGAGCTGGCCCGTCACCCAGGCTCTGGACCAGGCCGGGATCGAGCACCTCTACGGCCACCAGGCCGAGGCGCTGCTCAAGGCGTTCGAGGGTCCGACGGTCGTGACCACCGGCACCGCCTCGGGCAAGTCACTCTGCTTCCAGCTCCCCACGCTCGAGGTGCTGACCACGGACCGTACCGCCCGCGCGCTGTACCTATACCCGACCAAGGCGCTGGCCCAGGACCAGGCCCGCTCGCTGCACCGATTCGGACTGTCCAAGCAGATCCGGCCCGCCATCTACGACGGCGACACCCCCCGCCAGGAGCGGTCGGCGATCCGCAAGCGCAGCAACCTCATCATCACCAACCCCGACATGCTGCACGTCGGGATCCTGCCCCACCACGCCGCCTGGGGCGACCTATTCGCCAACCTGGCCTTCGTCGTGGTCGACGAGGCGCACGTCTACCGCGGGGTGTTCGGCTCCCACGTCGGCAACGTGCTGCGCCGCCTGCGCCGGGCCGCCGCCATCCACGGCACCGAGCCGCGCTTCCTGCTGGCCTCGGCCACCATCGCCAACCCGGTGGATCTGGCCGAGACCCTGACCGGCGTCAAGCCTTTCAACCTGGTCGCGCACGACGCCGCACCGCACGCCCAGCGCCGCGTCGCCATGTGGAACCCGCCGCTGCTGGACGAGCAGCTCGGGGTCCGGGCCTCCGCGCTGTACGAGGCCGCCGAGGTCTTCTCCGAGCTCGTGCAAAACGGAGCCCGGACGATCTGCTTCATGAAGTCGCGCAAGGGAGTGGAGCTCATCCTCAAGCACGCGGTCGACCGCCTCCCGGCCGAACTGGGCGAGCGCATCGCGCCCTACCGCGCGGGCTACACCCCCGCCCAGCGCCACGAGATCGAGCGGCGGCTGACGACCGGCGAGCTGCTCGGCGTGGTCGCCACCGACGCGCTGGAGCTGGGCATCGACATCGGCGAGCTGGACGCGGCGATCTGCGTCACCTTCCCCGGCACCGTGGCCAGCCTGCGGCAGATGTGGGGCCGTGCGGGCCGCCGCGGCCGTGGCCTGGCCGTCTACATCGCCGGCGAGGACGCGCTGGACCAGTTCTTCTGCCGCCACCCATCCGAGTTTCTGGGGCGGGCGGTCGAAGCCGCGATCCTCGATCCCTACAGCCCCGAGATCTACGCCGAGCACCTCCTCTGCGCCGCCCACGAGGCGCCGCTGTCAGACGCGGACGAGCCGTTCCTGGGTCCGCAGTGGCGCGAGTTCGCCGGCGAGCTCACGGACGCCGGCCTGCTGCGCGAGCGCGCCACCGGCTTTGTCCCCAAACGCGCCGACGACTATCCGGCGGCGCGCGTTGCGCTGCGGTCCTCCTCGCCCGACAGCTTCGTCCTGCTCGACGCCGCCTCCGGCGAGGTGCTGGGGACGATCGAGGCCGGGCGGGCCTACTCCACGGTCCACGAGGGCGCGGTGTATCTGCACCTCGGCCGCTCCTACCACGTGCGCGAGCTCGACCTCGGCTCCCGGCGGGTCGTGCTCGAGCCCTTCGACGGGGACTACTTCACCCAGGCCAAGCGCGAGATCATGCTCTACATCGAGCGCCTGACCGAACGGCGCGACACGCGCGGGGTCACGCTGTCCTACGGCTCGGTCATCTACACGGAGACCGTGATCGGCTACCAGCGCAAGTCGCTCCAGGATCACGAGGTCATCGACTTTCAGTCACTGGACCTGCCGACGACCGAGTTCGACACGCGGGCGCTCTGGTACGAACTCGACGAGCTGATCGCCGCCGAGGAGTTCCCGCGCGCGGCCCTGCTGGGCTCGCTGCACGCGCTCGAGCACGGCCAGATCGCGGTGCTGCCGCTGATCGCGATGTGCGATCGGTGGGACATCGGCGGCCTGTCGATCGATGCCCACCCGCAGACGGGCGGGCCGACGATCTTCATCTACGACGGCCATCCGGGCGGCGTGGGCATCACGCGGCGCGGCTATGAGGAGTTCGACCGGCTCGTGGCCGACGCGCGGCGACTCATCGGGGAGTGCCAGTGCCAGTCGGGATGCCCCTCGTGCGTGCAGTCGCCCAAGTGCGGCAACCTCAACGAGCCGCTGCACAAGGCAGGGGCGCTGGAGCTGCTGCGGCGGATGAGCGATCACAGGATCTAAACGACCCCGGCGCGCGCGCGTCTGACAATGGGGTGCATCCGTCTGCGCAGCGACTCGTCGCAGGGACCCACGCCGGCCTCCGTAGGGCCGGGCCGGGCTCCCGCGCTTCCCACCGCGGCCCACCAGGTGGCCCTTCGCCGTCAGGCGACGCCGCGCGGAGGGTTCGTCCCGCTGCCGCCACCCTCGGGCCCGCCGCCGTTTCGCCTACGGCTCGCCGACATTGTGGGAGGCGACCGGATGGCCTCCATCGACCGAGCCGGCCTGGTCCGGTTTCACTGCGTCGGCGACACCGGCGGCTGGCGTGACGGGCGGCCCCAGCGCGGGGTGGCCGAGGCGATGGTGGGGGAACTGCACGGCTGCGCGGCGGTCGAGTTCTTCTATCACCTGGGTGACGTGGTCTACCCCCACGGGGAGGAGGCCGGATATCGGTCGCAGTTCTTCGCGCCCTACGCGGCGTACTCGGCGCCCATCGTGGGCGTGCCGGGCAACCACGACGGCGAGCTGACCCCGAGCTCGCGCGCGGGGACACTGGCCGGCTTTCTCAAGGCGTTCTGCTCTGAGTCGCTGCCGTTGGGCGATGCCGCGTTGAGGCTGCCGCGGGCGGTCATCGCCCAGCCGAACGTCTACTGGACGCTCGCCCATGACTGGCTGTGGATCGTCGGCCTGTACTCCAACGTCCCCGAGGGCGGGCAGCTGGCCATCGACCAGCTGACCTGGCTCGTCGGCGAACTGCGTGCCGCGCCGCCCGACGCCACTCTCATTCTCGCCATGCACCAGCCCGTCTACTCCGCCGACATCGTGCACGGCTCGAACCTCGAGCTGGGCGAGCTGTTGGACAAGTGCTTCGCGCTGGCGGGACGGGTGCCCGACGCGGTGTTCACCGGCCATGCGCACAACTACCAGCGCTTTGCCCGGCAGGTGCACGGTCGCCAGATCCCGTACATCGTCGCCGGCAGCGGAGGCTTTCACGAGCGCCACCCGATTGGGACCGGCGTCCGCGATCTCCCCGCGTCGTTTCCGGGCCTGGACGGCGTGACGCTCGAGTCCTTTCAGTGCAGCGAGTACGGCTTCATGACCGTGAGCGCCCGCCGTACCGGCGCCGAGGTGGTCTACAGCACCGTCTCAAACGGCACAGCGCGGCACTTCGACTCGTTCCGGATCGCTCCGGGCCGGCTCACTTGATGGGGATGTTGATGGTGCCGGTCAGGCCGTTGGTGTCGGCCTGGGCCGAGCCGGTCATCACGCCGAGCATGCTGATCACCTGCTGGGCGATGGGCGAGGGCGCGGTCTTGAGCACATTGCGCAGCAGGTCGGGGAGGGCGAGGCTGAAGGTGATCGAGCCGCCGGCGGTGCCGGACACGTTGCTGACCGGCGCGACCGCATAGGCGCGCATCTCGGCCGCGGTGCCGCGCCCCAGCACGAGCTGGTCGCCGATCACCGTGACGGTCAACGGCGTCTTGCCGTCACGGACGCCGTAGAAGCCGGCGCCGAGGGCCCTCACGTGGGCACCGCGCGTCTTGGCCAGCGCGGCAAAGGTCGAACGCAGCACCGCGGGGTTGGCGAGCTGGACCCGGACCAGCGTGGTGCGCGCGTCGCTCGAGAGGACGAGCTGGCCGGTCATCTGCTTGGTCACGGTGGCCGCATCGACGCCGGAGTGCTTCTTGAACTGCGCCAGCTCGCGGAGATACTTGGCGTAGTTGGCGGGCTCGGTCCGCTTGATGGCATCGAGGGTGAAGTTGATGATCTGCTGCGGGTCCCGGACTCCGAGGCCGATCGGCAGGGCGCTGACGATGCCGGCCGGTGTCGTACCGCTGGCGATCGGCAGCTGGCTCACCGACAGCGGCTTGCCGGTGGTGGCGATGTGGAAGCGGATCGTCGACCCCTTCTGGTCGCCGGTGATCGACGCGGCGTAGCCGGTGATCGCGGCCACCCAGGGCACGAGCCGGGCCTTGGCGGCGCTGGGGGCCGCGAGCAGAGGAGCGAGATCGCCGAAGGCGGTGACGAGGCCGTCGGCCGGAACGCCCGTTGTGGCCTTCGCATAGCCGGCAGCGTCAAAGCCCTGATGGTGGGCGTGGCGATCAAGGGCGGCGTCGAGGACCGCCGCTGAGCGGGCCACCATCACCGTGGCGCCTGAGGTGGCCAGCCCGGCGTCGCCCACGGAGTAGAGCCTCGCTCCGTCGTGGGTCCCGCTGGTCGAGAGGTGAAGCTTGTGGAGCAGCGCGGTGAGCTTGCTCGCGCTCTTGGTCACCCACACCGCCAGGAACTGAGCGTCCGATCCGGAGCCGCTGAGCCCGTCGGTGGAGACCAGCCCCGCGGTCACGGGGTTGCCGAACAGCGGGCGGATGTCCTTGTTGTAGTCGATGCCCAGCTTGCCCAGCTGGGCGAAGACCGCGGTGGCCGCGAGGGCGTAGCTCGGGTTCTGGCGCTCAACCTGCTGGACCGCGCCGGCCTTGGGATTGGTCGCCGCCGTGATCATGAACGGCGAGGTGGTGGGGAAGTAGGAGAGCGCCTCGATCTTGGGATCGTTGGGGCCCCCGCTGCCGGGCTTGGAACTGCCGCAGCCGGCCAGCACGACGACCGCCATCCCGGTCATGAGTAGGGCGGTCAGACGACGCACGCCGGTCAGAGTACCCGGAGCTCGGTTCCCGTGGTGCGGTAATGGACACATATCCGGTCTCGCAAACCGGCGCCCACTCGCTAGCATCGCCCGGCCAGGGCGAGATAGCTCAGTTGGTAGAGCACACGACTGAAAATCGTGGTGTCCCGGGTTCAAGTCCCGGTCTCGCCATCCGCCGAAGCCCCTGTAAATAGGGAACTTCTCTTTTCCTCGCAGGACCACCGCCCAGGACCTTTTTGGTCCGGTAAATCGCCAAATCGCGATTACCGGACCAATTGAGCAGACAACAACGTCCAGTCTGGACGTCTGTGGGCATCCGCGACCAGCCCCCGCGTCAGTCTCAGGGCGGTCCGTCAGCGGGCCCAACGCCTCGGCGATCGACGGACCCCACGCCGAGCTCCATTCGCACTGAATGGCCGGGCGCAGCCGGTG
>DASXDW010000198.1:0-42698 GCA_036490435.1 Solirubrobacteraceae bacterium | reverse complement strand
GCGGGGGCGGTGGCCGTGGACGCCGCGATCCGGACGGGCGCGCGCACATGACTCCCGGCGGCCGAGACGACTACGACGTCGCGATCGTCGGTGGTGGCTTTGCCGGCGTCACCGCCGCCCGCGAGTGCGCGCTGCGCGGGCGCCGGGTCGTGCTGCTCGAGGCCCGCGACCGCCTCGGCGGGCGGACCTGGAGCGCGGAGTGGGACGGCTGGCACGTCGAGTACGGAGGCGCGTGGGTGCACTGGCACCAGCCCCACACCTTCTCGGAGATCACGCGCGCGGGGCTGGCCACGACGCTCGGGCCCGACGCGCAGCGTGCCTATTGGCACGTCGGCAAAGAGCGCCACGTGGGCACGATCGCCGAGCGCGACGCCATCGCTGAGAAGGGCTGGGACCAGTTCGTGGACGGCGTTCGGGACGCCCTGCCCGCGCCGCATGCTCCGCTGCACGCGATCGACCGGCTCGCCGCGTTTGACCGCCTCAGCATCGCGCAGCGCCTCGACCAGCTCTCGCTGTCGGATGAGGAGCGCGACGTGCTGTGCGCCGAGCTCGAGTCGCTGGCCCACGCGCCGCTCGCCGATGCGGGTGCCGTGTCGGTGCTGCGCTGGCACGCGCTGTCGGGGTACAGCTTGGCGCTGACCCAGGAGACCGGCGGGCGGGTGACCATCGACGCCGGCACCGGCGCGCTGCTCGGCGCCATCGCCGACGCCGCGCCGTTCGAGCGCCGCCTCGATACTCCGGTGCGGGCCATAGTGCACCGCGCGGGCCGCGTCGAGGTGCATACGGGCGATGGCGGCGACGTCCGTGCCAAAGCCGCGATCGTCGCCGTTCCCCTCAATACATTGCGAACCATCGCGTTCGATCCGGTCCTGCCCGAGGACAAGCGGGCCGCGATCGCGCTCGGCCAGGCCAGCCGCGGCATCAAGATCATGCTGCGCGTCCGCGGCGAGCGTCTGATGCAGAACGCGATCCGCCCCGGGCACCCGTTCGGCTACCTGGGCTCAGAGGAGGTCGACGGCGACGGGACGCAGCTCATGATCGGCTTCGGCCCCGACGCGGCGCGCTGTGATGCCGGCGACCTGCCGGCCGTGCAGCGCGAGCTCGACGCGATCCTTCCCGGCTACGAGCTGCTGGGCGCCACTGCGCACGACTGGCTGGCCGACGAGTTCTCCCAGGGCACCTGGGCCATCCACCGCCCCGGCTGGTACGAGCACCACCATGCCGCGATGCGCCGCGCCGAGCCCGGCCTGATCTTCGCGGGCTCAGACCTGGCCAACGGGTGGGCGGGGTTCATCGACGGCGCGATCGAGTCGGGGCTGCGCGCCGGCGCGCAGGCGGCGGCGGACCTCAGCCGCTGACGGGCACGGACTCCAGCGCGGCCAGCCCCGCCTCGAGCGGGTTGGCCAGCTGGTCGAGCTCGCCCAGACCCACCGCGTCGGCGAACAGGTAGGGCAGTTCGACGACCTCGGCAGCCAGCCCCTCGCGCAGCCGGGCGAGCTGCGCGCGCTGCGCCGTCATGCGGGCGTGCTCTGACAGGGCCGCGCCCAGGGCCGCGCCGGTGAGCGGGTGCGCGGTGCGCTTGCGGGCCTTCGCCAGCGCCGTGCGCTCACGCGTGGTGAAGCGCTGCGGATAGCAGGCGTTGGCGATCGTCGCGTCGAGCGTGAGCTGTTCCTCGGCGAGGGCGTCGCGCAACCACAGCGTCTCGTTGACGGGCATCTCCTCGGGGGTGGCGACGGCGACGATGGCGGTGAAGGCGCGGTCGGCGATGGTGGCGGCGATGACTCCCGCCTGGTGGGCGATGGGGCCGACGCGGGCGATCTCGGCGAAGGTGCGCGGGGTGCGCAGGATGCCGACGCCGTGGCCCGCGGCCGGCGAGTCGACGATCACCAGGTCATAGACCTCACCGCCGTCGCTGCGGCGCTCGTGCTGGGCCAGTTCCCAGAGCTTGCCCACGCTGAGGAGCTCGCGCATGCCGGGGGTGGCCATCGCGAAGGCGTTGAAGAGGCGGCTCTGGCCGAGAGCCTGACCCACCGCTCCGGTCTTCACGCGCAGGTACTCCTCCATGGCGAACTGGGAATCGACGGAGATGGTGAAGAGGTTCTCGGCGAGCTCGACCTCTTCGAAGGTCCGCCCGCGGCGGTCAAAGGCCTGCCCGACGCGCTCCTGGCTGGCGAGCTCGGCGACGATCGTGCGCAGCCCTCGGCGCGCGCCGACGAGCCCAAGGGCGGTGGCGACGGTCGACTTGCCCACGCCACCCTTGCCGGTGACGAAGATCAGGCGACGGTCAAAGAGGCCGGGCACGACCCCAGAACATAGCTTTTGGGGTGGCTGTGGGCGCCAAACGGCCCCATGGGCGGAGGATTTCCCCAGTCACGTGCGAATACAGGCGCGTATGAGTCCCCGATCGCATCGGAGCCCGAAGACAATGCCCACCTGCACGGTGATCGCGCTCGCCAACCAGAAGGGCGGCGTCGCAAAGACCACGACAACTCTGAATCTGGCCGTGGCCTTCGCCGAGGAAGGGCACCGCGTCCTGTGCTGTGACATGGATCCGCAGGGGAACCTCACGATGTCCCAGGGCATCGACCCCGACACCCTGGAGAAGTCGATGTACGACGTGCTCGTCCATCACATCTCCATCCGGGAGGTGATCCGCAAGCGTGAGGTGGACGTCGCCTGCGCTTCGATCGACCTAGCCGGGGCGGAGATCGCGATGTCGACGATGATCGGCCGCGAGCGCTCGCTGCAGAAGGCGCTCAAGGAGGTCGCCGACGACTACGACTTCGTCTTTATCGACACTCCACCCAGCCTCGGGCTGCTCACGATCAACGCTCTAACAGCCTCCAACAAGGTGATCGTCCCCGTGCAATGCGAATATCTGTCGATGCGCGGCCTGATCCAGCTGCAGAATACGCTTGGGATGATCCGGGAGAACCTGAACCCCGACGTTGAGATCGAGGGCATCCTGCCCACGCTGGTCGATCTCCGGACGCTGCACGCCAAGGAGGCCATCGAGCTGCTGGAGGAGAACTTCGGCGATCGCGTGTTCGCGTCGCGCATCCGCAAGACCGTCCGGTTCGCCGAGGCGCCGGTCAAGGGAATGTCAGTGCTCAAGTACGAACCCGACGGTCTCGCCGCCCACGCCTATAGACAGCTCGCCAAGGAGGTCCTCGCAAATGGCAACCGGTAAGCGCGCGAGCATGCGGGAGGGGCCGCTCGCCGACCTCTTCCGCCGCACGACCGAGGACAACTCACCCCGGCAGGAGCAGCCTGAGCCCGAGGCGCCCGCGCCGACACCACAGGCGGCGGCGCCCGAGCCGGCAGCGGCTGAGCCGGTCTCGCCGGCCAGCGAGTCAATCCAGCGCGCCACTCCCGAGGCGCGACGCCGCGCGCACCCGTCGCTGGAGTCCGACGCGCCCTCGCCGATGTTCGACGAGCCCGAGCCCGAGATCCCATCGCCCCAGGAGCGCCTGCGAAACGCGTTCTCGGCCGACATCCCCCAGAACGTCATGGAGCGCCCCGAGCCGGCGCAGCCCGGGCACGATGCATACGCGCGTGCCGAGCACGATGCCTTCCCGGCGCCCAGCGCCGTTGGCCACCCGGTGCTGCGGGTCGTCGGCGTCGGCGGGGCCGGCGTCAACGCGGTCAACCGCATGGTCGAGGCCGACATCAGCGGCGTCGAGTTCCTGGCCATCAACACCGATCTGCAGTCGCTGCAGCTGTCGGCGGCCCACGAGACGCTCCACATCGGCGACGCCGTGACGCGCGGGCTGGGCTCGGGCTCTGACCCGGAGCTCGGGCGCCGGGCGGCGCGCGACGAGTACGACCGCATCAAGGCCTTGCTGCGCGGCTCTGACATGGTGTTCATCGCCGCCGGCGCCGGCGGCGGAACTGGCACCGGCGCTGCGCCGATCGTGGCCCAGATCGCCCGCGAGGTCGGAGCGTTGACGGTCGGCATCGTGACCCTGCCCTTCCAGTTCGAGGGCTCGCGCCGCCGGGACCAGGCCGAGGCCGGGATCGCCTCGCTGCGCGACGAGGTCGACACCCTCATCGTCGTGCCCAACAACCGGCTGCTGTCGGTGCTCGATCGCGGCGTGTCCATGGTCGACGCCTTCCGCGTGGCCGACGACGTACTGCGCCAGGGAGTGCAGGGCATCTCTGACCTGGTGACGCTCCCAGGGCTGATCAACCTGGACTTCGCCGACGTGCGCACGATCATGACCGAGGCCGGCAGCGCGCTGCTGGGGATCGGCATGGGCAGCGGCGAGCGACGGGCGATCGACGCCGCCGAGCAGGCGGTGGCCTCGCCGCTCCTGGAGACCAGCATGGAGGGCGCCCACTCGATCCTCCTGTCGATCACCGGCGGCCACGACATCTCGCTGTGGGAGGTCAACGAGGCCGCCAAGGCGGTCGCGGAGGCCGCGCATCCGGACGCCAACATCATCTTCGGCGCCATGGTCGACGAGAAGCTCGAGGATCAGGTGTGGGTGACGGTGGTGGCCACCGGCTTCGGTGACCAGCGCCCCCGCCGTCGCGACGAGGAGCCCAGCGCGCGGTCGCGGCCCGGCGACGAGCCGCGGGTGAGTCGGATGCGCGAGCCGGCCGGTGAGCCGCGGGTCAGCCGGATGCGCCGCAGCGCGACGGAGCTCGACGTCCCAGAGTTCATCCCGCGGCGCTGATCGCGCCTCAGCCGTGATGCCGTGACCGCGCCGGGCACCCAGCTTGGCGTCGTCGCCGCGGGTCATCCCCTGAGTGCGCGGACAGGTGCCGACGCCCTGCTCGAAGGTGGCAACGCCGTCGATGCGGCGCTCGGCGCGATGCTGGCGTCATTCGCCTGCGAGCCCCTGCTCACGGGGCTGGGGGCGGGGGGGTACATGCTCGTCGTCGCGCCCGGCCAGGCGCCGACGCTGCTGGACTTCTTCGTGGAGGCACCTGGGCGCGGCGCCGATCCCGCGCAGCGTTCGGAGCTCATTCCAGTGCCGGTCTCGTTCGGCGACGCGGTGCAGACGTTCCACGTCGGCGAGGCGTCGGTGGGGACGTTTGGTATGCCGGCGGGCGTGTCCGAGGCGGCCCGCCGCTTCGGTCGCTTTCCGCTGGAGCGACTGGTGGCGCCCGCCGCCCGGCTCGCGCGCGAAGGCGTGCCGCTCAACCCCCAGCAGGCCTACATCGTCGAGATCCTCGGCGCGATCGTCACCTCGACCCCGGAGGCCGCGGCGCTGTTCGCGCCGGACGGGCGGCTCCTGCGCGCCGGCGACCGGCTGCGCCAACCCGAGCTCGGCGACGCGCTGGAGCGGCTGGGCGCCGACGGCGCCCGGCCGTTCTACGAGGGCGACATCGCCGCGGCCATCGTCGACTGGCTCTCCGCGCGAGGCGGGCTGGTCACCGGGCCGGACCTCAGCGCGTATGAGGTGGTCGACCGCGAGCCGGTGCGTGCCCGCTACCGGGGCCGCGAGGTGGTCACCAATCCGCCGCCGTCGGCCGGGGGCATCCTCATCGCCCGAGCCCTCGCGATGCTGGACGACGTGCCAAGTCCGCCGTCGGTCGTCCAGCTCGTCGACGTGATGGAGAGCACCCAGAACGAGCGCACGCCCGAGTTCCTCGCCGGGCTGAGTGATTCGCAGTTTGTGCAGGAGTTTCTGGCCCGCCCGGCTGGGCGGCTGGGCTCCACGACGCACATCGCCGCGCTGGACCGCGACGGGTGGGCGTGCTCGGTCACGTGCTCCAACGGCTCGGCATCCGGGGTCATCGTGCCCGGCACGGGTGTACACCTCAACAACATGCTGGGTGAGCAGGACCTCAACCCCCTCGGCTTTCACCGCCACCCTCCGGGCCGGCGGCTGCCGAGCATGATGTCCCCGACAATCGTCCTGCGTGACGACGTCGCGCAGTTGGCCGTGGGTAGCGCCGGCTCCAACCGGATCCGCTCCGCCGTGCTGCAGACCATCATCCGCTCGATCGACGAGGGCTTAGAGGCTCAGGCGGCGATCGACGCCCCGCGGGTGCACTTCGAGGACGACATGGTCTACACCGAGCCCGGCGTGGACGTTGGGGCCCTCCAGGCCGCCGGCCGGTCGGTGAGCCCGTTTCGCGACCGCAACCTCTTCTTCGGCGGCGCTCAGGCGGCGGCGCTCGACGCCACGGGGCGCTACTCCGGCGGCGGCGACCCGAGGCGTGGCGGGGCCGCGATCGTCGTCGAGACCGTCTGATGCGGCGCGCGCCGGCGGTGGGCGTGCCGACGCGGAGGGGGTTGGCCGGCGCGGCCTTGGCGGTCGCGGTGGCCGTGCTTCTGGCGGGGTGCTTCGACGTCCAGTCGCCGGACCTGTTCCTGCTCACCCGCACCGGTCAGGGACCCAAGCTCACCCTGCTGGTCAACGACGGCGGCACCATCCGCTGTAACGGCGGCAAGGCCAAGCCCATCTCCAACCACGCCCTGATCACGGCCCGCGACCTGTCGGACAACCTGGCCACCGACGCCCAGAACCACCTCACGATCCCGCGGAACCCCGGCTCGGTCTACTACTTCACGATCAAGCTCCAGCAGGGGACCATCTCCTTCCCCGACCACGCCGCGGCGACGCGCAACCTCCTGGCTCAGGCTGAGCTGTTCGCCGCTCAGGCCGCCCAGCAGCAGTGCGGTCTGAGCGGCTGAGGGCCGCGGTCTGACCGGCCGAGCGCCGCCGGGTACCGCGTGAGAATGCGCTTAAGGCGACCCAGTGAGCAGGGTGTCTCTGTGTCTGGGTGGCTAGCCTAAGCCGCTCGCTGTGCTCTCCTTTGCCGCTGCACATCTGATCAGCACGTTCCAGGCGATCGTGCTGGGAGTCCTCCAGGGCGCCACGGAGCTGTTCCCCGTGTCGAGCCTGGGTCACACGGTGCTGTTCCCAACCCTGTTTCGCTGGGGCAACATCGTCGCGTGGCAGTCGCAGCCCGAGTCGCCGTGGCTGGCCTTCGTGGTCATGCTCCACGTCGGCAGCGCGGTGGGCCTGCTCATCTACTTCTGGCGTCAATGGGTCGCCATCGTCGGCGCCTTCTTCGCGTCGGTGGGGCGCATGATCCGTCTGCGCCGCTGGTCGGTCGAGACGCCCACTGAGCGCCTGGCCTGGCTGATCATCTGCGCCACCATCCCCGTCGGGATCCTCGGACTGCTGTTGGAGCGCGTCATCCGAGAGGCGCTGGCCAAACCCCTGGCGGCCGCGTTCTTCCTCATCGTCAACGGCTGCATCCTGCTCTACGCCGAGCGCTACCGCCGCCGCGCCGAAGTGCGTGAACTGGCCCGCCGCGAGGGCCTCAATCCGGAGGGCGCCCGGGCGCTGGACACGCTGGAGTACCGCGAGGCGGGCATTATCGGCGCCTTTCAGACGACGGCGCTGATCGCGGGCATCAGCCGCGACGGCATGGTGATGACCGGGGGACTGGTCCGCGGCCTGGACAACGCGGACGCCGCGCATTTCGGCTTCCTGCTGGCCACGCCGCCGATCCTGGCCGCCGGCCTGCTCAAGGTCGGCGACCTCACGGGGGCCAATGGCAACGGGGTCCGCGGCGCCGCCTTCATCGCCGCGATCTTCGCCGCGGTCACCGCCATTCTCACGGTGCACTTCCTGACTCGCTACTTCAAGAAGGGCAACCTGCGCCCGTTCGGGCTCTACTGCATCTCGTTCGGCATCTTCATGATCGGGTTCATCGCGATCTTCGGCATTCCCGTGGCGTGACGCTGGTGGCGTCGCGCCGGACCGGCGCTCAGCCCTGGCCTGGCCCGTAGGACACCTGGCCCAGGAAGCCCTCGCCGATGATCTTCTCGCGCACGGCGGCCTGGCCGACGTAGCAGTGCCAGTGCGTCCCGGTCGCGTTGAGCGATCGACAGCCGCCGTTGACGTGCTTGGTGGCATCCACCGTCGGCTCCACGGTGCTCAGCCACTGTCCGGGTGCGATGCCGCCCTGCGCCGACGGCGCCGCCTGCAGCGTGCAGTCGTATGCGACGCCCGCCGTGACGGTGGTGCATATCGGGTGCGTGTTCAGCAGCGCCAGCGTTCCCTGCGGGATGCTCTGAGCGACCTGGGAGGGTGAGAGGAGCGCGTTGGCGGCCACGGCGGCTCCCGGGATGGCGATGACCGCTGCCACGAGCGCCAACGCCAGGCGCCGCCGGCGGCGGACCGGCGTGCGCGTCCCCGCGCCCCCGCGTCTCAGATCCGTCGTGGCGGCCACGTGGAGGGCGTCGCCGAGCTGCTCGAGTGAGGGGGACGGGTCGGTCATGAGGTCTCCTTGGGTGCGGACAGCCGGGTGCGCAGTGCCGCCAGACCGCGGTGGACGCGGACCCGCGCGGCGGTGGGGGTGGTGCCGAGCGCATCGGCCACGTGGTCGTAATCGAGGTCGTCGATGACGCGCAGGCGCACCGCCTCGCGCTGAGAGGCGGGCAGCGCGTCGAGCAGTTCGTCGGCGCCATCGGCCCAGCTCTCGTCGGGCGCAGCGGTCGCGGGCGGGCGGTCCAGGCGGGCCATCAGGCCCAGGCGCTCCGTGGCGCGTCGTTCGATCGTCCCGCGGCGCACGGACATCAGCAGCGCGTTGCGTGCGATGCCGAAGAGCCACGGTGCGGCCGATCCGTCGGCCTCGTCGCGAAAGCGAGCACGGACGAGCCACGCCTGGGCGAAGGTCTCCGCGGTCAGGTCCAGGGCTGCCGAGTCATCGCGGGTGCGCCGGGCGAAGTACCCGTGCACCCGCTCGGCGTACCGGCGGTACAGCTCGCGGTAGGCGTCGGGGTCCGTCCGCGCTGCGGCGATGAGCGCGGCGTCGGTGTGGGTGGTGAGCAGAGGCGTCATCGCACAGGAGATTGCGCGAGCCGCCCCGGGCGTTACATCGGTCCGCCGACCCGGCTCAGCCGAAGCGGACCTTGCCGTTTGACCGCGCCCGCGCCTGCGCGCGGTCCACGAAGTCAAGCCGCTTGGCCGCCGCCCGGAAGAGGCGGGTGACGAGCTTCAGCCGCGCGTTCTCCGAGCGCAGGTCGAGCAGGCCCTGTTTGGCGTCCAGCCCGAAGTCCACGGTGGCGGCCATGTCATAGGCCCCCATCTCCTCGAGTTCGGCGTCCTCGGGCTCGCGGTCAGTGGCGCGCTTGACCAGGTCGGCATACGCCGCGCGCGCACTACCGGCGAGCTCGGAGTCGGGCTCGTCCGTGCCATCCTCGACGAACTCCACGACCCCCGCCGGGTACGGAAGATGCGCCTGGCGCTCGAGCACCCGGAACGGCCGTGTGCCGCGTGCCAGCAGGTTCATACGCCCGTCGTCCATCTGCTCGAGCACGCGCTCGATGGTGCACGCGCAGCCGATCTCCTTGAGCTCGTCGTCGGCCAGCCACACGATGCCGAACTCCGTGCCCGAGTCCAGGCAGTCGCCCATCATCGTCTTGTAGCGCTCCTCGAAGATGTGCAGCGGGACGATCTCGCCGGGCAGCGCGACCAGCGCCAGCGGGAACAACGGGAAGTCGGCGAGCTCAGCCACTTCCAGGCAAGTTTAGGACTGCGGAGCGAATGGACCGCGGAGCGGACGGACGGACGGGCGGGCGGGCGGCTCAGCCCCGCTCGGCCACCCGGGTCAGCCCCGGCGGGCGGTGAGCAGCAGGTTGTAGAAGATCGCCGGCGGCAGCCTCGGCTCGAGCAGCCGCTCGTCCAGACGCTGGAGCGCCAGGTAACCGTGGAACGCGTAGCGGCGCCACAGCATCGGCACGTCCTCGGGCTCCGCGGAGGCTTCGAGGGCGCGGTTGAACCATCCGAACCAGTTGGCGGTCAACTCCTCGCCGCGAACCTTGACCTCGGTGAAGCCCGCGCGCCGGGCGTGGCGCGACAGGTCGCCGGGCTCGAAGGCGTGGATGTCGACGAATCGCTCCAGGTCGTGGTCGCCGTGGCCGCCGCTGCCGTTGTGCTCAGAGCCGCCGCCCTCCGTCGCTCCCGCGGCGCGCGCGCGCAGCAGCACTCGCCACGCCGGGGCCAGCGCGTGGGCGCCGCGCTTGGGAACCGCGGCGATCCGGTCGCCCAGGCGCGAGGGCTCGCCGGCGAACACGATCTGCCCGCCCGGCCGCAGCACGCGGTGAAACTCGGCGAAGGCGCGGCGCAGGTTGGGCAGGTGATGGAGCACCGCGTGACCAAGCACGAGGTCAAAGCTCTCGTCGGAGAAGGGGAGCGACTCAGCGTCGGCGCGGGCGGTCTTGACCTCGAGGCCGAGCCGCCGCGCGTTGCCCGCCAGGGTTGCCACCATCCCGGGAGAGATGTCGGTGCAGGTCGCCTCGCTCACCACGCCCGTCTGGAGCATGTTCAGGCTGAAGTAGCCGGTGCCCGCGCCGATCTCCAGCGACCGGTCATAGCCGCCCTCCAGTGCCGGGCCCAGGAGCTTGCGCAGCTTGCCCAGAACCTGGGCTTGGCCGATCTCGCCGAAGTCGATGCCCCACTTGGAGTCGTAGCTGTCGGCCGCGACGTCGTGGTAGCGCGTATTGACGTCGCGGATCTCATCCGCGGTGAGCATTGCCTCCATGCCATCGGGCAGATTAGGGCACGTGCCCGTACCCTGTCGCCCCGTGACCGCCAACGTCTACGTGCAGCGCGACCAGCCGCCCGGGGTCCCGCCGCTCGAGCTGACCGGGGAGCGCACCCTCCCCGACGTCCCCGCGGAGAACTACTGGTACCGCCGCCATCTCGCGGTGTATGAGTGGATCGGAGCGCGGGTCATCGGCAAGCGCGTGATCGACATGGCCTGCGGAGAGGGCTACGGATCGGAGGTGCTCGCGCGCGGGGCCGCGAGCGTCGTCGGCGTCGACGCCAATCCCGACGCCCATCAGCACGCGCGGCTGCGTTACGCCCGCCAGAACCTGACCTTCGAGCGGGGGATGGTGGAGAACCACGGCGAGACGGGGGCCTTCGACGCTGTGGTGTTCCTGCAGACGATCGAGCACGTCCAGGATCCCGCCGCGGTGCTGGGGCACTTCCGCTCGCTGCTGGCGCCCGGCGGCGCCGTCTACGTGTCGACGCCCAACCTGCTGACCTTGGCCCCGCCCGGGGCCGCGAAGTCCGACAACCCATGGCACGTCAAGGAGTACCGGGCCGCGGAGTTCGAGCAGTTGTGTGGCGAGGTGTTTGGACGCGTGCAGATGCTCGGCCTCTTTCATGCCCGCAAGCTGCGCCTGCACGAGCTCGCGCTGGCCTACGGCTGGGACACGGTGCATGCGCGGCTGCGCATCACCAAGCCGTTCTATGACCGCTTCACCCCGTCGATCGCCGCCAGCGACTTCGCGCTACGCGAGACTGGGCTGGACGGCGCGCTCGATTTCCTGGCGGTGTGCCAATGCAACGAGGGAGAGACATGAGATACGTCAAGGTGTTGGTGGTGCTGGCGGTGCTGGGCGCGTATCCGGCCGTCGCGCTGGCCCACAAGGCCCCGACCAAGCATCAGAGCACGGCACTGGTCCGGGCGACGGACAGCTATCTGCACGAGACGATCCCCGGGCAGTGCCTGCGCGAGAAGATCTCGACCCCGGATACGTCATGGGCGGAGGTCGGCTTCGCGCCTGGCCCCAACGGCCACCTTCCCGTGATCTGCGCCAAGTTCGCCGCCGACGGGGTGATCCTGTTTCACTTCCGCGCCGGCCAGTGGCACTTCAAAGGCGCCGGCAGCGACTTCCGCAACGGCAACGGGGGCTGCGCACTGAGCAAGACGGTGCCCCGCAAGGTGATCACCGACTTCAAGCTCTGCTGAGAGCAACAGGATCGGTCAGCAGGATCAGCGCCGGTGGTCGTGCAACGCGGTGAGCAGGGCGAGCTCGCACTCGTCCTGCATACCCACATGCCCTATGTCGAGGGGTTCGGGACCTGGCCGTTCGGCGAGGAGTGGCTGTGGGAGGCGATCGCCACCAGCTACCTGCCGCTGCTCGACGTCCTCGGTGGGCCCGGCGGCGAGCACGTCACGATGTCGATCACGCCGGTGCTGGCCGATCAGCTCGAGGCGCCCGGAGTGCTGGAGCGCTGCGCGGCCTTCCTGGAGGACATCCGGCCCGAGTCACACCGGCTCGACATCGAGGAGCTGACCGCGGCGGGACAAGCGCCGCTCGCCGCCGAGCTTCAGCGCTCGGCGGACGAGTACGCCGGCGCAGCGCGGCGCCTACGCGAGCTCATGGGCGCCGGCGGGCTGCTGGCCGCGCTGGTGCCCCACGCGCGCTGGACCTCGGCGGCCACGCACGCGATCCTGCCGCTGCTGGCCACCGACGCCGGCGCGCTGCTTCAGGTCCAGACCGGCGTGGCGGCCCACCGGCGTCGCTTCGGCGCCTGGCACGGCGGGTTCTGGTTGCCCGAGTGCGCCCACTCGCCGTGGCTGGACGAGCTGCTCGAGGACGCCGGGGTCCGCAGCACCTGCGTGGAGCTGACCGGCCTGTTCGGGCTGGGGCACCCGCGCCACCTGCGCCCGCTGCTGGCCGCCGACGGGCCGGTGCTGTGGCCGCTTGACCGCGCGACCGTGTCCCTGGTGTGGAGCCCGGAGGGCTACCCCTCGGGCGCTGTCTACCGCGACTCGCATCGCCTCACCACGCATCGCCATCACGCCTGGCGCAACGACGGCGCGCCCTATGACCACGCTGCCGCCGTGCAGCAGGCCCGCGCCGATGCCGCCGACTTCGTGCGCCGGGTCAGCGAGCGGCTGAGCGGCGGCGGGGTATGCGTGTGCGCCGTGGACACCGAGCTGCTCGGGCATTGGTGGTATGAGGGCGTGCACTGGCTGGCCGCTGTGCTCGAGGAGTCAGAGCGACAGGGCCTCGCGCTGACCACGCTCGACGACGCGCTGGCCCGCCACGAGCCAGCCCCCGCGCCGGAGCCGCTGCCGGTGAGCAGCTGGGGCGACGGGGGCGACCTGCGCACGTGGTCCGGGCCGCAGGCCGCGACGCTGGCCTGGGCTGCTCGCGCCGCCGAGCTGCGGCTGGCCGCCCTGGCCGGCCGGCCGCCCGACCGCGCGCTGCGCGAGCTGCTGGCGCTGCAGTCAAGCGACTGGGCCTTCCTGCACACCCGCCACACCGCGGGCGACTATCCGCTCCAGCGCGCCGAGGGCCATCGCCGGGGTCTGGAGCGCGCGCTGGCGGGGGACGCCGAGCCCGCGCTGCGCGGACTGGCCCCCGACCTCACCGGCTGGTCGTGACCGCCTCGCGGTGGTCGCGGTGGTCGCGGCGGTTGTGGTCGATCTTGGAGGAAATAGGTTCACTATCGACCACAACCCCTCCGCGGGCCGCGCTCGCCCGCGACGGTGGGTGCGTCAGGCGTGGGTGCGCGCGTGGGCGGCGGCCTCGGCGCCGGCGATGCGGCCGAAGACGATCGCGTCGGTGAGCCCGCCGCCGTGCTCGGTGAGGTGGCCCCAGATGGAGCCGGCGGCTCCCGCGGCATAGAGACCGGGGACGACCGCTCCATCCGGACCGCCGTCCGGACCACTATCCGGGCCGCTATGCGAGCCCCCGGAGGCCACGACGCGAGCGCGGGCGTCACGCCGCGGGCCGCCGGAGGCGGTGGCCAGGCCCGGCCACATCTCGATGGCGTACAGGGGCGGCTCGAGAGACGCCAGCGTCGCCGCACTGCGGCCGAAGAGCTCGTCGCGCCCGGCCCCGACCTCGCGGACGTAACCGGCGAGGGTGTCGTCCAGCGCGGGCAGGCCGAGCGCTGAGGCCAGCTCTGAGGCGGATGCGGCGCGCGTGATCCAGCCGCGCTGCACCTCCGCCGAGTTGTCGGGACTCCACGCGTAGTCGTTGGGCGTCCCGACGATCCCGTGCAGCGGCCCGGCCACGCGAGCCGCCTCATCAAAGACGATGTAGCCCGGCAGGTGGGGGATGTTGGCGTTGCGCGGGAGAAACGCCGTCCAGCAGCGGACCTTGTCGTGGACCTCCCAGCCGGTCTCGTCGGCGAAGCGCCGGCCGTCGGCGTCGACGTAGATGAAGCTCGGGGCGTGGACGTCGAGCGTGAACGCCGCGTCGAACTCCGGCGTGCGGAAGGCCAACCAGCCGAAGAACGCGCTCATATGCCACAGCGACCCGCCGGCGCCCGACGCCAGGCGGACGCTGTCGCCGGTGTTGCCGGGATGGCCCACCGGCACCAACGGCAATGGCAGGTAGGTGTCGCGCATCTCGGCGTCGTACTCGATGCCGCCGCATGCCAGCACCACGGCACCGGCCTGCACCGTCGTGCCGTCATCCAGGACCGCACCGCGCACCGCGCCCGGCTCGCCGCCGCCGCCGGTCACCAGCGAGGCGACTGCGCAGCCGAGCCGCACCTCGATGCCCCGGGCGCGGACCGTCCGCTCCAGCAGGTCCCACAGCGCGATCCCCGGCCGCTGCTCGCCGCCGTCGAACTGCAGGTACCCGACGTGCCCCGCGCCCGGGAAGTGTGGCCACGACGGCAGCATGCCGCCGAAGGCCGCCATGTCGACCGGTGGCGCAACGCCGCCCATCTCCGCCAGCCACGCCGGCACGCTGCCCAGGCCATCCACGTAGGCGGCGAGGACGGGGCGGGGGGTCTTGCCGAAGCACAGCGCGTCGAGATGGTCGACGGCGGCGTCACCGTCCACACAGAAGAGGAAGCCCCCGGAGTGCCGGCAGTTGCCCCCGCCGGCCGCGGTCTTCTCCACCACCAGGACACGCGCGCCCGCCGCGGCGGCGGTCAGCGCGGCGCTCGCCCCGGCGGCGCCGAAGCCCACCACCAGGACGTCGACTTGCCCCGCACTCACGGCGCCAAACTGTAGACGAGAGGCCAATGTGTATGCAATTATCGCCGCATGCCCCAACCTCACGTCCTCATCGCCGGAGGCGGCCTCAGTGGCCTGTGCCTCGCGCAGGGACTCGTCGGCGCCGGCGTGAGCTGCGCGGTCTACGAGCGCGACACCGACCTGCGCCGGCGCACCGGCTACCGCATCACCATCAACGGCGACGGGGGCAACGCACTGGAGCAGTGCCTCGCACCAGACCTCTATGAGCTGTATATGCAGTGCTCGCGCAACACGCCGCGCCGGCGGATGTCGGTGGTCGTCAACGACCAGTGCGAGGAGCTGAGCACCGCGCCCCATCTCGGGCCGGCCAACGACGGCCCGCGCCCGCACACGGCCATCGACCGCCTCACGTTGCGCCAGATCCTGTCGGCGCGCCTGGGTGGCGTGCTCCATACCGGCGCGGCCGCCACCGGCTGGGAGCGCGACGGCGACCGGGTCCGATTGCACCTGGCCGACGGCCGCACCGCCGAGGGCGATGTGCTGATCGGCGCCGACGGCGTCAACTCGGTCGTGCGCGGGCAGCTGATGCCCGAGGTGGAGGTGATCGATACCGGGGTGCGCGGCCTCGGCATCTTCATGCGTTCACCGCTCACCCCTGAGATCCACGCCGCGCTGCCGGCGGTCCTCCTCGACGGGTTCGTGATCGCCGCTGACCGCCGCGGGGTCACGCTGGTGATCGGGCCGATGGATTCGCGGCGTCCCGCGGAGGAGGCCGCTGCCGACCTCGCACCCGACGCGGCGCTCGATCCGGTCGCGCCGTACATGATGCTGAGCGGCGCGCTGGCGCCGGGGACGCCGATCCCGCATCCCGGCGAGTGGACCGACGACACCCCGCGCGACATGCACGAGCAGATGCTCGGGACGGTGGCCGAGTGGCATCCCGCACTACGCGGCCTGGTACAGCGGATCGATCGCGACACGATGTTCGCCACCCACTTCAAGCGCCTGGACCCGACGCCGGCGTGGGCGCCGTCCAACGTCACCATGACCGGCGACGCGATCCACGCCATGCTCCCGACGTTCGGCATGGGCGGCAACACGTCGCTGCGCGACGCGGCGATCCTGTCGGCCCACCTCACCCAGGTGCAGCGCGGCGAACGCGAGTTGCTCGACGCGATCGGTGGCTACGAGGCCGCGATGCGCGAGTACGTCTATCCGATCATGGAGATGTCGGCTGACCACGACCGGTTCGGGGGCGGAGGATTGCGCCGCGAGGAATCGGTCTGATCGAACATGTGCAGCTCGGTCGCCTCGCCGAGGCCGCCGAGTGCGGCCTCCAGCCCGCCCGGCGTGCTGATCGACAGGACCTTGGTGAAGAACGCCTCGCCCTGCCAGCTGTGGGCGGTGCCGGGCGGGACCGACGCGTAGTCGCCCTGGCGCAGCGCGTACTGGCTGCCGTCGAGCGTCAGCCGGATGCCGCCCTCGAGCACGTAGAGGCCTTCGGTGGTCTTCTCGTGCGTGTGCGCCGGCGCGCCCGCGTCGCGCGGGAGCTCAACGGTGAACATGCTCAGGCCGCCGTCGGTCTCGGCGGCGCCGATGAGGGTGGTCACGAGCGTCCCGCCGACCAGGTGGCGCGGTCCCTCGCCGCGGCGCAGGAAGTACGGCTGCGCCGCGCCGGGCAGCGCGTTGTCGGGGGCGTCGGTCCGCGGGGCGGCGTACTCGGCCTCGGGCAGGTACTTCATGTCGAAGTCGTGCTCGGCCTGGCCGAACTTGGCGAAAGGGATCTCCGGCTTGAAGCCGACCGGGAACGGGGCGTTGCCGCTGTAGGGGATGCCGGTGAGGTCGAAGAAGCGGTCCCAGCCGCCGGGGATGATCGGCCCGATGAAGCCCGAGTGGTTGCCGGGCAGCGCGTAGGCGTGGACGGTGTTGGGCGGTGCGAAGCCGAAGTCGCCGGGGGAGAGGAGGCGGCTCTCGTCGTTGAGCCACAGCTGCACGTTGCCGCGGTGACAGAAGAAGAACTCGTTCTCCTGGCGATGGAAGTGCAGCGGGATGGCGCGCCCGGCCGGACCGTCGAGGGTCATCATCGACATCGCGCCCGCGGTCTCCTCGGCCCCGCCCAGGCAGCGGCCGACCTGGTCGATCAGCAGGTGGGCGCGGCCGCCTCCGGCGGCGAGCACATAGGGGATGGCCTGGCCGGGCAGCTCGGTGAGCTTGCCGGGCTCGGTGGAGGTGGGGTTCATCTTGCTCTTCTCCTTGGGGGATGCGATTCAGGGTCCGACGAGCTCGAACAGGTTGCCCTCGGGGTCGGTCAGATACGACATGGATCCGGGTGCCGGTGGCGGCGCCGGGCGGGGGCTCCACACCTCGCGCGCGCCGGCCCGGAGAAGCTCCTGGTGGATGGCGGCGACGTCGTCCACGGCGAGCGCCCAGTGGCCGTAGCCCTGGGACATGATCGCGCCGTGCGGGTCGCCCAGCTGGCGTGCCTGGGAGTCGGGGTGGTGCAGGAGCTCGAGGCCGGTGCCGTCTGACCGGCGCAGCATCGCCCCGCGGATCCCGGCGGCGGGGATCTCGAAGCGCAGCTCCTCGGCGAAGCCGAGCGCGTCTGCGTACCAGGCGATCATCGCGTCCAGGTCAGACACCGACAGCCCGATGTGGTGCGCGCCGGGGGTCACTCGGATGGCGCCGGAGCGGGGCGCAGAGGCCGGCCGCCGTCCCAGTTGCGGGCCTCGCCGGCGATGAGCTCGTAGAACCCCAGCAGCTCCGGACCGGAGCGATGGACCTCGATCGGATGGCCGAAGGCCGGCCCGCCGTCGTGCCAATTGGCGCGGACCGGCCCTGAGCTGCCGCTGTGGACGACCGGCATCCCGGCCGCGGTCAGCCGCGCGGACTCGGCCTCGAGGTCGTCGACCAGCCACGCGACGTGGCCGATCGCGGGGTGGCGCCCGGCGCCAAAGAACTCGTGCAGCCCGGCGGGCTCGGCGGCGTGGATCTGGCTGATCTCGACGATGATCGGGCCCCACTGGGCAAAGGCCGTCGAGTGGTCGTAGCGGCAAGGCTCGCCCCGATAGGTCGCCTCGGCCAGCGGGACGTGCTCGATGAGCAGAAAGGGCCCGGCGCCAGTGGTGGCCGACAGCTGGGTCGCGGCGGACTCCAGATCGTCGACGACGTACCCGAGGTGGTGGAAGGGCCGGCGCAGCAGCTCGGTCATGCCGGGCGCTCTGCGACGGTCAGCCGGAAGCGGTTGTGCATGACGTAGGCGCCGTCGGGGGTCCGGAACGGCGCCAGCGCTTCGGTGAGGACCTCGCGGACGCGGTCCTCGCCGGCCAGGCCGATGGCGCGGGCGCCGCCGGCGGAGGAGAGGAGCCCGCGCAGTGCGTGGTCCAGGTCGGCGTAGCGCCAGTCGCCGGGCTGCTCGCGGTCAAGCGTCACGGTCAGCCGCGCATCGGTCAGCGCCCGCTCCAGAGCGCCGGGTGCGGCGAGCGCGTACGGCGCGTGATCCTGGTGACGGTCGGGCGCGACCAACGACTCCATCGCCAGGTGCAGCGCCGTCGACTCACACGTCTCCGGCGCGGCGAAGCCGCCGATGGCGAGGCGCCCGCCAGGTCTCAGGACGCGGCGGATCTCACACAGCGCGCCGCCCGGGTCGGCCGCGAACTGCAGCGCGTTGATCGCCAGAACGGCGTCGAAGCTCTCGTCATCGAAGGGCAGAACGTCGAGGCCGCCCTCGCGCAGGTCGGCTCCCGGGACGTGACGGCGTGCCACGTCCAGCAGCGACGGCGAGATGTCGATCCCGCTCGTGCGCGCCCCGCGCTCATCGGCGAGCGACAGGGCCAGACCGGAGCCACAGCCGACGTCGAGTACCGCGGTTGCGCGGCCGACGCCCGCCTCGTCGAGTGCGTCGGTGAAGAGCAGGACGTTCTGGGGCTCGGCGAGCTCGGCCCAGTCCTCCGGACGCTGCCCCCACAGCCCCCGCTGGGTGGCCTCCCAGCGCTCCCGGTCAGCGGTCACGGACATTGCTCGCCAACTTTATACAGAACACCAAAGTGGATGCAGTCCAGGAGAAAAGTAAACTCATAAGTTTACTTGGCCACGAGGTCGGGCGTGCCGTACTCCGTCCAGCTGGGCGGGAACTTCGTCCCCCATCCGATCCCGCGTCGCCGCTCGGCGGCGGTCCACGTGCGCGTGGGGGGATCGGGATCGAGCACCAGGTCGGCGCCCGTGGTCACCTCGATCCGGTTGCCCCCGGGCTCGAAGCCGTAGAGGAAGAAGCTGCGGCCGATCGTGTGCTGCGCCGGCGCGACCTCGATGGGGACGCCGTGGTCGACGAAGATGTCGGCGGCGCGCAGGACCTCCTCGCGCGTGTCGACCCAGAAGGCGACGTGGTGCAGCCGGCCGTCAGCGCCCGCGCGGTCGCGCGCGAAGACGAGCTCGAGCGGGCGTGGGCCGAGCGACATCCATGCCCCGCTGATCGACCCGTCGTCCTCGATCACCTCGTCGTAGAGCGCGAAGCCGAGGTGCGTGCGGGCGAAGGCGGCGGCCGCGGCGACGTCCCGGGCGAGGAGATTGATGTGGTCAAAGCGGCGCACGTCGGCGCCCGCGCCCCCGCGACGGCCCAGCCGGTCACGGGCCAGGGGCGGCTCGCCGGGCTCGGGAACGAAGCGCTCGGTCTCCCAGTAGAGCTCAATCATGTGGCCGCTGGGCGCGCGGAACGCATACGACGGACCGTGGCCGATGTCGCCATCGGTCCACGCGCCCGAGATGCCCGCCTGGTCCAGCGCCGCGACCCTCCGCGCGAGCGCGTCGCCGTCGCGCGTGCGCATCCCCAGGTGACCGACCCCGGCGTCACCGGACGCGGTCAGCTTGAGCCCATAGCGCTCATACTCGGACTCGCCGCGCAGGTAGACGCTGTCGCGAGCGGTCGCCACCACTGCCATCCCCAGCACCTCGGTGAAGCAGGCGACGCTCTCCTGGAGCCGGGGCGTGAGCAGCTCCACATGGCCGATGTGGGCGAGGTCGCGCCCGGCCAGGGAGCGATCCGCAGCGTCCAGCCCAGTCATGAACTACTTGTATACACTCTTGATGCATGGATGCACAAGGCGGACGGCGACCATGACCTCCACGGCAGCGCCCACGGTCGCCACCGCCGCCGGCAACGTCCGCGGCATGCGCGGCACCTCGGGCGTCCGTGCCTTCCACGGCATCCCCTATGCGGCGTCGACCGCCGGCGCGAACCGCTTCGCGCCGCCCCGGCCCCCCGCGTCGTGGTTCGGGGAGCGGGACGCCACCCACCCCGGGCCCGTGTGTCCGCAGCCGCCCCGGCCGTTCTCCGAATGGGCGCACGGCCCGCTGCCTGAGACCTCCGAGGACTGCCTGACCGTCAACGTGTGGGCGCCGCCGGGCGACGGCCCGCATCCGGTGTTCGTCTTCATCCACGGTGGAGGCTGGGCGCTCGGGTGGGGGAGCAACCCGCTGCTCGACGGCACCCACCTCGCGGGGGCCCTGCACGCGGTGGTGGTCACCCTCAACTACCGCCTCGGTCCCCTCGGCTGGCTCTATCACCCCGACCTTGCCGAAGCGCCCGGGGCCCCGATGGGCAACTGGGGCCTGTTGGACCAGCTCGCCGCGCTGCGCTGGGTGGCCGAGAACATCGCGGCGTTCGGCGGCGATCCCGCGCGGGTGAGCCTCGCCGGCGAGTCGGCCGGGGCGGGCAGCGCCCTGCACCTCCTGGCCCACCCCGAGGCGGGCGGCCTGTTCGCGCGCGTCGTCGCTCAGTCGCCGCCGCTGCATGAGCTCGTCATCGACGCCGACCGCGGCATCCGGTGGACCGAGGCGCTCGCGGATCGCCTGGGATCGATGGAGCAGCTGTGCGCCGCCCAACCCGACGCAATCGTGTCGGCCTCCGAGGACCTGCTCACCGACCCGGCGTTCCGTGGCACGCGCGGCGGCGCGATGCCGATCGTCGACGCGGCCAGCCTGCCCGTCGACCCGGCCCGACAGCCTGATGTGCGGGTCGACAAGCCCGTCCTCATCGGCACCAATCACGACGAGGGGACGTTCTTCTTCCGCGCCGACGGCCGCCGGCTCGATCCCGACGACCGGCGCCTGAGCGAGATGGTCGCTCACCTCGCCCACGCCGAGGACCCGACCCCATTGATCGACGCCGCCCGAGCCGCCGGGGCGCGGGACAACAACGACGTGCTGTGCGCCGTCGTCACCGAGGCCTGGTTTGCCGGTCCGGTCGCGCGCTGGAGCGCCGCCCGCGCCCAGGCCGGCGCCACCGTGCATCGCTACCGGATCGACCAGTCCGCGGCCGAGGAGGATCTCGGCGCCACCCACTCGCTCAGCGTGCCGCTGTTGTTCGGCACCTGGCAGGACGGCGGCGTCCCGCTGCGGCTGGCCGGCGACGGCCCGGACACGGCCTCCACCACGGCGGCGATCCAGCGCGACTGGCGGGCGTTCGTGCACGGCGAGGCGCTGGGGACCGACATCGCGGTCTACGGCACGGCGGCGTGACCGATCGCCTGATCGCGGTCGAGGAGCACTTCATGCTCCCGGAGTTGCTGCAGGCCGGCCAGCGGTATCTGGCGAGCCCCGCGGCAGCGAGGTCCGGCTGGCGCGAGGCCGGCGCCGCCCTCGAGGACGCCGACCGTGACCGCCGCGGCGCGCTCACCCTCGACCTCGGCGCGGGCCGCATCGCCGCGATGGACGCCGCCGGCATCGACCTCGCGGTGCTCAGCGTCTCCACCGTCGCCAACCTGCAGATGCTCGACCCCGCCCAGGCCACCGCGCTCGCGCGTCACGCCAACGACGCGCTGGCGCAAGCGGTGTCCGACCACCCGACCAGGCTTGCCGGCCTCGCCGCCGTCGCGCCGCAGGACGGTGAGCAAGCTGCCGCGGAGATCGAGCGCGCGATCGGGCAGCTGCACCTCGCCGGCGTTGTCATCAACTCCCACACCCAGGGCGAGTACCTCGACGCGCCGAGGTTCACGCCGATCTGGGAGGCCGTGCAGGCGTGCCGCGTGCCGCTGTACCTGCACCCGTCGCTGCTGCCGGCCGGCGCCGTGGACCCCTACCTCGACTACGGGCTGATGGCCGCCATGTGGGGGTACGCGGCCGACGCGAGCCTGCACGCGCTGCGCATCATCCTGTCGGGCACGTTGGACCGGTATCCCGGAGTCCAGCTGGTGCTGGGCCACCTCGGCGAGCACATCCCGTTCTCGCTCCCGCGACTCGACGCCCACCACCTCCAGACGCGTGCCAAGACCCACCCCGACCTGCAACGCAGCCCGAGCGAGTACGTGCGCGACCACGTGCTCGTGTCGACCAGCGGCATGAACCATGCGCCCGCATCGGTGCGCTTCTGCATCGAGACGCTGGGCGCCGACCGCGTGATGTTCGCCGCCGACTATCCCTTCGAGGATCCCGGACCCGAGGTCGCGGCCTTCCGAGCCACCGACCTGAGCGGCGTTGAGCGCTCCGCGCTGGCCCACGCCAACGCGGAGCGGGTGTTCAGCCTGTAACCCCGACCTCCGGCGCCACACGGTGGTCCCAGGCGTCAAACGGGGCCGCGCCGGCGGCGATGTCGTCCGCGCGTCCCGCGTGGCGCGCTGCGGTCTGCAGGATCTCCTCGCTGTGGGCGCGCTTCTCAACGGGATGCAGCACCGACTTCGCCAGTCCCTCGGGCGGGAAGTCGACCGTCAGCCGGCCGTCGCGCATCTCCGCGCGCCCCTCGGCGCCACAGCCGCCGCATTCGGCGACGTCGCCGCGGACGGAGATGAGGCTGAGGTGACACAGCGGACACAGCCCGGGCTCGCCCCGGTACTCCACCTCGTCAAAGCTGCGCCCGAGCTGCTGCGCCATGTTGCGTCCGAGGACGCGCGCTCGCTCCAGCGCGACGGCATCGAGCACGATGGAGCGCGGCGTCCCGGAGCCCGACAGGATCGCCTGGTCGACGATCCCTGACCGCATCGAGAAGGCCAGCGTCTGCAACATCGGCAGCGCGAGCGTGTGCCACTGGGGCGTCAGCGCGCCACCGACCGCGAGGAAGCCTGCGACCCGCGGGCGCAGCACCCGCGGATCGGGCTTGAACGGGACGGTGATCGGCTCGCCGGCGGCCTCCTTCTCCATCAGCAGCTCGATGAAGCCGGTGTCGGCGTGGGGGCCGAACACCCGGTCACACAGCATGCGCAGCTTTCCGGGGATGGTTCGCGAGTAGATCGGAGCGCTGTACAGAACGCCGTCGGCCGCGATCACCTGCTCGTAGAACCACCTGCAGTCATCGTCGGCGGGGCCGAACAGCGCGCCGGTGGAGATGCGCATGTCGTCAAGGCGCAGCCACGCCACGTCGGCGCCCTCCTCCCCGGCGGCCATCAGCGCCGCCTTCAACGCGATCTCCGCGCTGCCTCCGGCGGCACCCGCGCACACTCCCAGCAGCTTCATCACTGTCCCTCCGGCATCAGGTAACTGAGGAAACGACCGTCGGGGTCGTAGGTGGCCCGTAGCGCCTCCAGCCGCTCACGGTTGGCGTCGGTGAGGAAGCGCGCCGGGCGATACAGCAGG
Source organism: Solirubrobacteraceae bacterium (assembly GCA_036490435.1). GTDB lineage: Bacteria > Actinomycetota > Thermoleophilia > Solirubrobacterales > Solirubrobacteraceae > Palsa-465. The sequence goes on along the minus strand of DASXDW010000198.1, from coordinate 19,433 downwards.
TTCTCGTCGGCAAGTTGGATCCCGCGCGAGAGCGGCTCGAGCTTGCGCATCTGGTCCGGCGGCCACGCGAGCATCGTGGCGTCCTGAGCCGGGTCGGTCCAGCCCGCGAACGCCGCCAGGTACAGGTATCCCTGGACCGAGATCGCCGCGTCGGGCAGCTCCTGCTCGCGCCACGCGTACCAGAACACGTGCGACGCGCCCTCCGGGATCGTGTCGTACAGCTCGGTGACCGCGGGCACCAGCTCGTCAGACGGAGCGTTGGTCCACATGCCGTCGGCGCTCCAGCGAAAGCCCTCGGGCTCCACCGAGTCCGGACCGTCGTAGAGCTCCACGAACGATCGCGGCTGCGCGGGCAGCGCCACCTCGGCGCGATCGCGCACCGGGCAGCCGTCGAGCAGGTCCAGCGCGGCCTCGGCCGCGTCGTCGGAATCGGTCATCACGGAGCACATCACGATGAGCGCCGGCGGGCCTCCGACGACCTCGCCGAGGGGCCCGCGCGGGGTCGTGGCCATGATCGCGAACTCGAGCTCGTCGGGAAAGTTCGGCTCCTCCTCGCGCGCCCAGCGCAGCACCTCGTCGCGAACCTCCATGGGGTAGACGTGATGCGCCTCCCAGATGGCGGCGGGACGGCGGTGGCAGCGGAGGTGAAAGCGCACGACAACACCGAAGTAGCCGGCCCCCGAGCCGCGCGCCGCCCACAGCCAGTCGGTGTTCTCGTCCGCGCTGGCGTGGATCAGCTCACCCTCGGCGGTGACCACGTCGACGCCGACGACGCTCATGCACGCCGGCCCGATCACGCGCGACAGCCAGCCCCAGCCGCCCTGGAGCAGAAACCCCCCGAGGCCGACGGTCGGGCAGTGGCCGGACGGGAAGAACAGGCCGTGGTCGGCGAGGAGCCCGTTGAGCTCTCGGCCCCGTACGCCTGGCTCCACCACCGCCACGCGCGTCTGCGGATCGAACTCCACGATCCGGTCCATACGCGAGAGGTCGATGAGGACCGCGCCCTCGCGCACGCTGGACGCCGTCCAACTGTGACCGCCTGATCGGGCCTTGACCTTGAGGTCATGCTCACGCGCGTACCGGACCGCCTCGACCACGTCGTCGGCGGATTGGGCGAGCACGATCGCCTGCGGATAGCGCTCGGGCTTGAAGCCGTTCCACACCGCGTCGTGGCGGGCCTCCTCGTAGCCGGCCGCGCCGCGCTCCAGCAGGGTCGCCGGCGCCATCCTCACGCCCCTAGCATGCTGTAGCCGCCGTCGCAGATCATGTAGCTGCCGGTGATGTGGGCGGCCTCGTCGGAGGCGAGGAACAACGCCGTGCCGGCCAGCTCGTCGGGCTCGGGGATGCGCCCGGCCGGAGTGTCGCGCGCGAGCTGCTCGCCGCGCCCCGCCTTCCAGTCAGCACGGTTGAGCACCCGTTCGGTCTTCATGAAACCGGGGGCGAACGTGTTGACGCGCACGTGCGGAGCGAACGCCTTGGCGTAGGACTTGGTCAGCCCGACGACGCCGTATTTGCCGGCCGCATATTGAGGGGCGCGCGGCGATCCTCGGACGATGACGGTGGAGCCGATGTTGACGATGGCCCCGCGCTCGCGCTCGAGCATCCGCGTGCCGAACTCGTGGATCATCAGCATCGTGCCCTTGATGTCGACGGCGAGCGTGTGGTCGATGAGGTCCTCGGTGATGTCGCGCCAGGACTCCTGCTCGGAGGCCATGTCGCCGACGTTGTTGATCAGCGCGTCGAGGTGACCCAGCTCTGAGTCGACCGTGCTCGCCATGCGCTTGATGTCGTCCCAGCTGACGATGTCGCCCTGGACGAGGAGCGCTTGTGCCCCCTCGCCGCGCACCCGCTCGGCGGTCTGCTCGGCCCCCGCCGACGAGCTGCGGTAGTGGACGACGACTGTGCTTGCACCCTCCTGTGCGGCCCGGACGGCGATCTCCGCCCCGTAGCCGGTTCCCGCTCCGGTCACCATCACCGTGCGGCCCGCGAAGCGCTGTGGCACCTCACTCATGCGTCGTCGCTCCTCTCGTTCAGACGACGGTGCGGCCGCCGTCGATGTACATGACATGGCCGGTGATGAAGCTCGCCTGCCGGGAGGCGAGGAACAGCACCGGGCCGACGACCTCGGGCAACTGCCCGAAGCGGCCCGCGGGGATCAGCGTGAGCAGGCGCTCGCGCTCCTCCGGGTGGGCGTCCAGGTAGGCCTGGGTCAGGTTGGTCTCCATGTAGCCCGGCGCGACCGCGTTGACGGTCACGCCGTCGGCCGCGTACTCGTGGGCCATCACCTTGGTGAGCTGGTTGATCGCGCCCTTGGTGGCGGCGTAGGGGCCGTGCTTGCGGTGTCCCATCAGGCCGGCCACCGAACTGAAGAAGACCACTCGTCCGTGGTGCTGGGCGCGCATCGCCTCCAGCGCCACCTGGGCGGTGAAGAAGACGCTTGACAGGTTCACGGCGATGAAGCGATCCCAGTCCTCGGGCGAGTACGCCTCGATCGGCCGGCGATCGTTGATGCCGACGCCGTGCACGAACACGTCGAGACCGCCCAGCGCCGACAGCGCCTCCACCATCGCCGCGCGCGCCGCGTCGGCGGCCGACAGGTCGGCGGCGATCAGGCGCTCGGAGGCGATGCCGGCGGCCGCGCCCACCTCGTCGAGCCGCTCACGGCTGAGGTCGATCACGGCGACCTCGGCGCCCACGTCGGCGAAGCCCTGGACGAGCGCGGCGCCGAGCGTGCCCGCGCCGGCCACGAGCACCCGGGTGCCCTGGAGGCCGAGCCAGTCCGACATCAAGGCGCCGGGGGCGTGCTGCGTGACGTGTAGACGTTGAGGGTGAGCACCTGGCGTTCGCCGACCTGGGCTGAGTGGGGCACGCCTCCCGGCAGCGCCGCCAGTTCGCCCGCCTTCAGGTGGACCGGCTTGCCGGCGACGACGAAATCGATCTCGCCCTCGATGACCGACGTCACCTGATCCTCGCGATGGTGGTGCTCCTCCCAGGAGGAACCGGGCTCATAGCGGTAATAGGTGACCGTGAGCTGGGGCGTGTGCACGGTCGCGCCGTAGATCCCTGGACGGACCTCGGAGAAGTCCTGTGAGGACCAATCCACGACGAAGGGATCCGCCACGATCAGGCCTGGCTCACCGCGACCGGTGAGGACTCGGGGTGTCCCTCGGCCCAGGAGATCACGGGGTTGCGCAGCACGCCGATGCCCTCGATCTCGGCCTCGACGACGTCGCCGGGCTTGAGGTACAGAGAGGCGGCATCGTCGGAGAAGCCGGCCACGCCCGCGACCGTGCCGGTGGAGATGACGTCGCCGGCGCTGTAGCCCATCGCCGAATAGTGGCTGATGATCTCGGGGATGGTCACCGACATGCGGCTGGTGTGGGAGACCTGCCGGCTCTCACCGTTGACGCGCAGCTCCATGCTGAGATTGTGCGCGTCGGGGATCTCGTCGGCCGTGACGATCCAGGGGCCGATCGGAACGAACGTGTCGATGCTCTTGGATAGGCAGAACACCCCGGACTTCATCTCTTCGCGCTGAATATCGCGCGCGGTGATGTCGTTGAAGACGACGTAGCCGGCGATGTAGTCGGCGGCCTCCTCGGGTGAGAAGAACTTGCCCGCCCGGCCGATGATCACGGCGAGCTCCAGCTCGTAGTCGAGCTCGTTGGTCATCGCCTCGGGATAGATGATCGGCTCCTCGGGCCCGATGATGGCGTCGAGGTTCTGAAAGAAGACGATCCACGGCAGAACCGGGTGCGACCAGTTGACCCGCGTCGACTCCTCGTGGTGCTCGCGGAAGTTGCCGGCGGTGTGGAAGAACTTCTTGGGGATGATCGGAGCCCGCAGGGTCACGTCGGCCAGCGCGAGCTCCTCGCCGGTCGGCTGGACATCGCCGCCTCGCTCGAAGTAGTCGCGCATCGTGGGCACGTCGAGTGCGATGACACGGTCGCCCTCCACGCGACCGACCCGTCCGTCGTTGTAAGTCACCAGCTTCATCGGTGCTCCGCTTCGTTCGAGATTTCCGCCGGCTCCCGCACCCACGGCGCCGACCGCTGCGGCGGGCAGCATACAGTAAGCAAAACTGTATGCACAAGGCTTCTCGGGAGACAAGCGGCATACAATGGACCACTCCGGAGCGATGTGCAGACCAGGGGGACGAGATGAGTGAGCGGGAACCGCAGGACAACGGAGTGCCGGCTCGGCAGAGCGCCGAGTACGTGCACCGTCGCGTACGCGAGGCGATTCTGGAGTCCGAGCTGCCGCCGGGCGAGACGATGTCGCAGGTCGTCCTGGCCGACGAGCTCGGCGTCAGCCGCACCCCGCTGCGCGAGGCCCTGCGCATGCTCCAGGGCGAGGGGTTGATCGAGGCGCGCCCCAACCGGCGCGTGCGCGTCTCGCCGATCAGCGCGTCGGACCTGGAGCAGCTCTACGCGCTGCGCGTCGCCGTCGAGGCCCAGGCGCTCCGGCTCGCAATTCCGCGGATGACCTCGGAGCACATCGCGGTGCTCGAGGGCTCGATCGCGCAGATGGCCCACTACGCCGAGCAGCGCGACATGCGCCGCTGGCTGGTGCCGCATGCCGAATACCACCGCCAGCTCACCAACCTCGCCGGCGAGCGGTTCGCCGCGCTGCTCTCTCAGCTCTTCGACCACGCCGAGCGCTATCGCCGGCTGCACCTCGGCCACGGGCCGAGCGCGTGGGCCACCGCCGACCACCGGGAGATCCTCGACGCGGTCAAGCAGGGCGACGTCCAGACCGGTGCCGCGCTGCTCGCCCAGCACCTGTCGCGCACCGCGTTCGAGGTCGCCGAGATCCTCGATCCGGGCCGGGAGCTGGACACGCTGCGCCAGGTGCTCGCCGACATCGGGGCCGAGCCGCCCCGCCGGGTCGAGCCCCGCTGAGCGCCGCGAGCCCGCTGAGGGCCGCGAGCCCGCTGAGGGCCGAGAGCCCCGCCGAGCGCCGCGAGCCAGCTCAGGGCCGCGAGCCCCGCCGAGCGCCGCGAGCCGCGTCGCGCCCTCGAGCCCTGTTGAGGGGTCAATCGAGAGTTAAATCGACGTAAGAGTCACTTGCATACACTCTGAGCAACTGTGTATATTCGCCGCGGCGGCACGCAGTCGAGGGTCGCTCGTACACGGACGCAGACACCTTCCGGCTCCAGACGGAGCCCGGAACAACAGAGGGAAGTGGAGATGAAGTCAAAGCTGAGGAGGAGCGGCGCGGTCCTGGGGGCATGCGCCATTGCCGCGGTCTCAGTGGCCGCGTGCGGAAGCTCGTCGTCGGGTTCGTCGTCGAGCAGTGCCGGCACCGGTGCCTCCGGGGGCGCCACGACGTCCGCCAGTTCGTCGAGCGCGGCGCCTGCCGCGTCGAGCTCGGCGCTCGGCACCCCGAAGGCCGCCACGGGCTCACCCGTTGTCTTCGGGATGATCAACATCGAGTCCAACTCGGGGGCTGACTTCCCGGAGGTTCGCGAGGCGGCCGAGGCCGCCGTCAACTACGTCAACAACTACGGCGGCGGACTCGACGGCCATCCCATCAAGCTCAACGTCTGCATCACCGACGGGTCGCCGGCGACGTCGGTCCAGTGCGCCAACAAGCTGGTCGCCCAGCATCCGGTGGCGATCCTCGGCGGCACCGACCTCGCCGGCGCGGCCACGCTGCCGATCTACAAGAAGGCGGGTCTCGACCTGTTCGGCGGCATGGATCTGACTCCGGCGGAGTCCGCGATGCCGAATTCATTGATCTTCAATGACACGGCGCAGTCCGGCAACTCGGACATCGGCGTCTATGCCGTCAAGACGCTGCACGCCAAGAACGTGTCGGTGATCGCCATCGGCGACACGCAGGGCGTCTCCCAGGCCAAGGGGTTCGAGTTGCCCGCCGTACAGCAGTCGGGCGGCACGGCCAAGCTGTTCAGCCTGCCGCCGTCGCAGGCCGATGCCTCGTCGGTCGTCGCCTCCGCCACCGGCGCCAGCCCCGACGCGATCCTGCTCGAGTCACCGTCTCAGTGCGTCTCGATCCTGACCGCGCTCAAGAGCCTCGGCAACACCAAGCCGGTCCTGTCGATCGATCCATGCTCCTCGCCACTGGTGATCAAGGCGGCCAACGGCGGCGCTGATGGCATGTACTGGTTCGAGCCGTATCAGGACCTGCTGGCCGCCGACCAGACCAAGGACATCGCGCTGACCAAGGCCATCCTGGCCAAGTACGCGCCGGCCAAGACCGCCATCGACTCTCCGGCCCTCGCCGGCCTGTCGACGGTGATGAACATCTGGGCCGCGTTCAAGACCACGCCGGTGAGCAAGCTCAACTCGGCGTACATGTACAAGACGCTGCACGCGGGCACGCATCCCGCGTTCCTCAGCACCACCTACAACTGTGCGTCGCATCCGATCACCAAGGAGCCGGCGATCTGCTCGGCGAGCCAGTACCTGTACCAGATCAAGGGCACCACTCCGACCCTGCTCCAGAGCAACTACACCGCCGGGGCCAACATCGGCGGCTGATCCACGTTTGACCGTCCCTCCCCGCTCGCCGCGGGGAGGGACGGGGCCGGTCTCGCGGGAGCGACGTCCATGTCCAGCTACATCCTCTTTCTCCTCCTCGGCCTTGGCTCGGGCGCCGTCTACGCGGTCCTGGGTCTCGGCCTGGTACTCAAGTACCGCAGCGCGGGCGTGGTCGACTTCGGGCATGGCGCGGTGGCGATGTTCTGCGCCTACGTGTACATCGAGCTGCACACCAATGGCGAGCTGCAGTTCCCCTGGATCATCATCCCGCACCAGATCAGGGTGGCCTCCAGCAACGGCTTGGCGACGGTCCCGTCGATCCTGATCACGCTCGTCTACGCGGCGTTCTTCGGTCTCTTCTTCTACATGGCGGTCTACCGCCCGCTGCGCAACGCCCCGGCGCTGGCCCGGGTCGGCGCCTCGATCGGGATCATGCTCGCGCTCCAGGCCATCGCGGTGATCAACTACTCGACCTTCGCGGTCAGCTCGCCCCCGATCCTCCCCGACTCGCCGATCCACTTCGCCGGGATCTTCGTCCCGTCAGACCGCCTCTATCTCGCGGGGCTGACGATCCTCGTCGGCCTGGTATTGGCGGCCATCTACCGCTACACCCGCTTCGGTCTGATCACGCGCGCCGCGGTGGAGAACGAGCGCGGCGCGGCTCTGCTTGGCCACTCCGCTACCCGCATCGCCGCCTACAACTGGGTGCTGGCCACGGTGCTGGCGGCCGCCGCGGGGATCCTCATCCTCCCGATCACGACGCTCAACCCGGGCACCTACACCCTGTTCATCGTGCCGGCGCTCGGCGCGGCGCTGCTCGCGCGCTTCTCGTCGTTCACCATCGTGGTCATCGGCGGCCTGGCCATCGGCATGCTCCAGTCCGAGCTGGTGAAGCTGCAGACGGTCTGGACGTGGCTGCCCCAGCAGGGCCTCCAGGACGGCCTCCCGTTCCTGATCATCATGGTGGCGATGATCGTGCTGGCGCGGCGGCTGTCCGCGCGCGGGCAGATCTCAGACGTCCACAACCCGATGGTCGGCCGGCCGCGACGCCCGGCGATCACCGCGGCATCGTGCGTGCTCATCGGGATCGTCGCGCTGCTGGTCGCCAACACCGACTACCGCTCGGCGATCATCTCCTCGCTGGTCACCGCGTGCATCTGCTTCTCGGTGGTGATCATCACCGGGTACGTCGGTCAGATCTCCCTGGTGCAGAACGCGCTGGCCGGCTTCAGCGCCTTCATGCTCGTCCACATCGCCACCGGGCTGGGTATCGGGTTCCCCTTCGGACTGATCCTCGCCGCGCTGTGCGGGGTCGTCATCGGGGTCGTGGTGGGGCTGCCCGCGGTACGCGTGCGGGGGGTCAACCTGGCGGTGACGACGTTGGCCACCGCCGCCGCGCTGGACGCGCTGGTGTTCAACAACGCCTCATTCTCGGGCGGGTTCACAGGCCTCAACGTGCCACCGCCCCATCTGTTCGGTCTCAACCTGGAACCATCGCCGAGCGGCGTCACCTTCGGGATCGTCATCGTCGTGATCGTGGCGCTCGCCGGGCTGTTCGTCGCGCGCCTACGCAACGGCCGGCTCGGCCGCGCCTTTCTCGCCGTGCGCTCCAACGAGCGGGCCGCCGCGTCGGTGGGCATCGACGTCGCCCGCACCAAGCTCTTCGCCTTCGCCATCGCGGCGTTCATCGCCGGCATCGGCGGCGGTCTGCTCGCCTACCAGCAGCAGAACATCAACGCGGCCACATTCACGCTGTGGACCTCGCTGACGGTCCTCGCCATCACCTACGTCGGCGGTGTCGGGCGCATCACCGGGGCGCTCGCCGCCGGGGCGCTGCTGGCCTCCAACGGCGTGGTGCCGACGCTGCTGGACAACCTGTTCAACTTCGGGCAGTACCAGGCGCTGATCGCCGGCGTCGCGCTGACGCTCACCGCCGTGGCCAACCCCGACGGCATCACCAAGGAGATGGGCCAGGGGCTCACCCAACTGCGGCTGGCGCTGCGGCGGCGGTTTGGCCCTCGCCGGCCGGCCACCCCGGCCATCGCTGAACCCGGCGCCCCGCCGGCACCACCGCCCGCCGCGCCCTCTTCGACCACCCACGGGACCGCCAAGGTGGCGGGACGATGAGCGTCGCAGAACCCCAGACGAGCGGTCGGGCGCCCGGCACTGCCGCGGTCCTCGAGACCGATGCGCTGCGCGTCCAGTACGGCAACGTGGTTGCGGTCAACGACGTCAGCTTCTCGGTCGCGGCTGGCTCGGTGACCGGGCTGATCGGTCCCAACGGCGCCGGCAAGACGACGATGATCGACGCTCTCACCGGCTACGTACGCCCGACGAGCGGCACGGTGCGCTTCCAGGGCGACGCGATCACCGGCGCCCGCCCGCATCGCCTCGCCCGCCGCGGCCTGATCCGCACCTTCCAGTCAGTCGAGCTGTTCAACGACCTGACGGTGGAGGAGAACCTCACGGTCGCCTCGGAGCCACCCGGGCTGCTCGCCGGGCTCGGGCGCGTGTTCACCCCCGACCGCGGCGAGCGCTCCGAGACGGTCAGCTGGGCCCTGTCGGTGACCGAGCTGTCCGACGTCGCCGATCGTTTCCCCACCGAGCTCTCGCACGGTCAGCGCAAGCTCGTCGGCGTCGGCCGAGCACTCGCCTGCCGCCCGTCGCTGCTGCTGCTCGACGAGCCCGCTGCCGGACTGGACACCGACGAGACGCTCGCGCTCGGCCAGCGCCTGCGCACCCTCCCCGATCACGGGGTGACGGTGCTGCTGATCGACCACGACATGGGCCTGGTGCTGAGCGTCTGCGACCACGTCACGGTGCTTGACTTCGGCAACCTCATCGCCCAGGGCACCCCCGCAGAGATCCGCGCCAACCCGGCGGTGATCGAGGCGTATCTCGGAAGCTCGGAGGCCGGTGGACACCGAGGTGACGATGCCTAGCGCGACCACCCCGGCGCCGGAGGCGCCCACGACCGGCAACAGCCCGCCGCTGCTGACCGTCGACGATCTGCACGCCGGCTATCTCGGCATCCCCGCCGTGCGCAAGCTGTCATTGACCGTCGCCCCGGGCGAGGTCGTCGCGCTGCTCGGTCCCAACGGCGCCGGCAAGACGACCACGCTCTGCACCATCGCTGGTCTGCTGCCGCCGATCTCGGGTGAGATCTTCCTCGCCGGCGAGGCGATCACCGGCCGTGCCGCCTACAAGCTGGCTCGGCTGGGCGTGGCGCTCGTCCCTGAGGACCGCGCGCTGTTCTATGAGCTGACCGTCCGCGAGAACCTGCGCCTGGCCCGCGCCGACAGCACGCTGCCCGAGGACGAGCTGCTGTCGATGCTGCCCGAGCTGGAGAAGTGCCTGGGTCGCAAGGCCGGCGTGCTCTCCGGCGGCGAGCAGCAGATGCTGGCTGTCGGCCGGGCGCTGATCAGCCGGCCGCGGCTGCTGCTGGTCGACGAGATGAGCCTCGGGCTGGCACCGGTGATCGTCGAGCGGCTGCTGCCGATCCTGCGACGAATCGCCGACGAGCTCGGCGCGGGCGTGCTGTTCGTGGAGCAGCACATCTCGATGGCGCTCGAGCTCGCCGACCGCGCCTACGTGCTCAACCACGGCGAGCTGGTGCTGCAGGGCGATGCCGCGAACCTGCGCGGCCGGCGAGATCTGGTCGAGGCAAGCTACCTCGGCGAGGCGACGATCGACGAGCTCTCGGGCGACGGCCCGGCCGCGCCTGAATGACCATCCACGCCGCGCGTGAGAGCAGTGGCGACGCGGCGTCCGGTGGTGGCCCTGCGTCGCTGAGCGCCGCCGAGGCGGTGGTCGCGGGCCTGGTCGCCGCTGGAGTCCGTGAGGTCTTCGGCATCGCCGGGGGCAAGTTCGCAACGCTGCTCGAGGCGCTCTCGCGCGAGCCGCGGCTGCGCTGGACCGGCGTCCGCCACGAGGCGGCGGCGGCGTTCATGGCGACCGCGGTCGCGCATCGCACCGGCCGACTGGCGGCGTGCATCGCGGAGATGGGCCCCGGGGCGCTCAACCTCGCCAGCGGGCTCGACACCGCGTACACCAATCATCTGCCGGTGCTGGCGCTGACCGTGGGGACTCCGGCGTCGCTGAGCGATCCGGACCACGGGGTGCTCATGCAGTTCGACGCCTCGTCCGTGTTCGGCGCGCTCACCAAGTGGCGGGCCACCGTGCGCGATGCCGGGCGTCTGCCGGAGCTGATGGCGCGCGCGGTGCGCGAGACCGCGACGGGCGCGCCGGGGCCGGTGCACCTGGAGATCGGCTACGACCTGCTCGGCACGCCCGCGCCCTGCGCGACCGCGTCGGAGGTCGACGCCGTGATCAGCGCTGCCGGCCTTGTCGGCCGCGCCCCCGCGGACGCGGAGTCGGCGGCGCGGGCGGCCAACCTGCTCGCGGGCGCGCGCCGCCCGCTGATCATCGCGGGCGGCGGTGCCGTGGCCTCGGAGGCGAGCGGTGAGGTGCGCTCGCTCGCAGCGTCACTCGACGCGCCGGTGATCGTTACGCAGATGGGGATCGGGGTGGTCGGCTCCGATGATCCGCACCTCGTCGGCCAGGGGGGCCTGGTGTTCGGCGACTCGGTGCTGCGCGCGCTGCGCGAGGCCGACGTCGTGCTCGCGGTCGGCTGCCGCTTCTCCTCGTGGCTGTGGGACGGGATGCGCCCGGCGGGCGCCGAGAACCCCGAGCAGCGGCTCATCCACCTCGACCGCGATCCGACCGTGATCGGGCGGCTGCGGCCGGCGGCGGTCGGGTTGGTGGGGGACGCGCGGGCCGTGCTGCAGCAACTCGGCGCCGCGCTCGGTCCGTCCGGCGCAGGCGGCGCTGACCCGGCCTGGCGCGCCGGATTGCGCGATGAGCACCTGGCCCACCGCGTGCGGATCGCCGGGCTGGGCGGCGGCGAGACCGATCCGATGCACCCCGCGCAGCTGGCCCGGGCCCTGGGGGAGGCGCTGCCACGGGACGCCCTGATCGTCTACGACGGGGCGCACACGAGCTTCTGGTCCAACGACCTGACGCCGGTGAGCGAGCCGCGCACGCGCTTCCACGATTCCGGCAGCGGCCACCTCGGCTTCGGCGTGCCCTACGCCCACGCCCTGGCGCTGCTGGAGCCCGGCCGTCCGGTGATCGACATCACCGGCGACGGCGCCTTCGGCTTCACCGTCGCCGAGCTCGATACCGCCGTGCGATACGGGATCTCCGTCGTGCACGTGATCCATGACAACCAGGCGTGGGGCGTCATCGCGCAGAGCCAGAAGCGGTTCGGGTTCGAGCTCGGCACGGGCCTTGAGGGCACCGACTACGCCGCGATCGCCCGGGGCTTCGGCGCCCACGGCGAGCACGTCGGCGCGGTGCACGAGGTCGGCCCGGCCCTGACGCGCGCGCTCGCCGCCGGAGGCCCGGCGGTCATCGACGCCCGCGTGCGCTTTGACCCTCATCCCGGCATGCCCCGCTTCGGCGTGATGGGGCGCGAGCGCCACTAGGCGCGGCGGCCGGCCACGCATGGGTGCCACCGCTCGCTCCGTCCGTTCGGCCGATCCGGTCGCCCTGGTCACCGGTGCAGCGGCGGCTGACGGGATCGGCGCGGCCTGCGCCCGGGCGCTCGCCGCCGAGGGCTGCCGGGTCGGCCTGCTCGATGTCGCCGATTGCGCGGCGGTCGCCGCAGAGATCCGGGCGGCCGGTGGGCGCGCCATCGCGCTCGAAGCCGACCTGCGCGACGACGACGCGATCGACGGCGCGCTGAACGTCCTCACCGCCGAGTTCGGCGCCTGCTCGATCCTGGTCAACAACGCCGCCGACCTCACCCGCGGCACGCTCGCCGAGACCACGCGCGAGCGGCTGCGCCGGGTGCTCGCCGTCAACGTTGAGGCGGCGGTCTCTCTGTGCCGTCGCGTCGCCCCGGGCATGGCCGAGCGCGGCTGGGGCCGGATCGTCAACATCGCCTCTGACACCTTCGACCGGCCGCCCGGCCCGGGCCTGCTCGCCTACATCACCAGCAAAGGCGCGGTCATCGGTCTCACCCGTGCGCTGGCGGTGGAGCTCGGCCCGTCGGGGATCACCGTCAACGCGATCTCCCCGGGACTGACTCGCACCGGTACCGCGGCGGCCGACCAGCCGCAGGAGCTCTTTGACGCGGTCCGTGCCGGCCAGGCGATCAGACGCACGCTCCAGGCGGCGGACTACGCGGGCGTGCTGGCGTTCCTGGTCTCTGACCAGGCCGGGGTGATCACCGGGCAGACGATCAGCGCCGACGCCGGTCTGGTGTTCCGATAGGCAGTCGCGAGAGGAGGGTTGGCATGGGACGTCTGGACGGCAAGGTGGCTCTGATCAGCGGCACTGCGGGCGGCATGGGCCGCGCGGCCGCGGTGGTCTTCGCCGCCGACGGCGCCCGCGTGTTCGGCTGCGACGTCAACGCCGAACTGCAGGCCGAGACCGACGCGATGGTCTCAGAGGCGGGCGGCGAGATCGGCTCGGTGGCCCCGGTCGATCTGTCGACGGCCGAGGGCGCCCAAGCATGGGTCGACGCCGCCGTGGCGCGCTATGGGCGGGTCGACGTGCTCTACAACAACGCCTCGCGTCTGCGCCTGGGCGCCTTCGGCGAGCAGTCATTCGCCGACTGGGAGTTCACCATCGACAACGAGCTGCACCTCCCGTTTCACTGCACCCGCGCGGCGTGGCCGCATCTCATCGCCGCGGGCGGCGGCGTGATCATCAACGTCGGCTCGGTCGCCGCGGTGCGTGGCGCGACGTTCGTCGGGATGAGCGCTCACGGCGCCGCCAAGGCCGCGTGTGTCTCCTTCACTCGCCACCTGTGCGCGGCCGGTGCCCAGCACGGCATCCGCGCGGTCGCGGTCAGTCCCGGCATGATCCGCACCCCGGCGACCCAGCCGCACTTCGACGACCCCTCCAACCCGACCGAGATGCTTGCCGCGATGACGCCGTCGCGCCGGACCGGCGAGCCTGAGGACGTCGCCCGCGTCGCCGCCTTTCTCGCCTCCGACGACGCCTCCTACATCAACGGCGCCAACATCATGGTCGACGGCGGCGTCTCCGCCATGGCGGGGTGAGCGCGGTGATCGTCGATGTCCACGCCCATCTGCTCGACGGCCAGGCGCTCGAGGTGGCGGGCCCGCACGGCGCCGCCTCTGGCTTCGGCGCGCGGCCCAGCGTCCCGCCGAAGGGGACCCGGTTTGCGCAGATCAACGATCTGATGCTCGACCCCGCCCGCCAGATCGCGGCGATGGACGAGCGCGGGGTCGACGTGCACCTGCTCTCGGCCATCCTCGCCGTCACCCCGACCGGCTGGGCCTCGCCTGAGGTCGCGCTCGATCTCTCGCGCCGCTACAACGACGCCATCGCCGAGGCCGTCCGCGCGTATCCGTCGCGCCTGGTGGGGTCGTCGATCGTGCCGCTGCAGGACCTCGACCTCGCCCTCGCCGAGCTGCAGCGGGCGGACGACGAGCTCGGGCTGCACGTGGTTCAGCTGCCGGCCAACGTGGGCGGCGTCTATCTCGGCGAGCCGCCCTTTCGCCCCTTGTGGGAGGAGATCGCACGGCGCGGCGTGGTCGTGTTCATCCACCCCGACGGCGTCCGTGACCCGTGGTTTCAGAAATACTCGCTGTGGAACTCGGTGGGGCAGCCGATCGAGGAGGCGCGGGTGCTGGCCTCGCTGATCTACGAGGGCGTGCTCGAGGACCTGCCGGAGCTGACGATCATCGTCTCCCACGGCGGCGGCTACCTGCCGCACTACTACGGACGGCTGGATCGCAACGTCCACAACATGCCCGAGAGCACGGTCAACATCTCGCAGCCGCCGAGCGCGTACCTGCGTCGCCTCTTCTACGACACGTGCGTGTACGAGCCCTCGACGCTGAGCGCGCTCGTGCGCCAGGTCGGCGCCGATCACGTGCTGATGGGCTCCGATTGGCCGGTGGGGGAGGGCGACCCCATCGGATTCGTGCAGCGCTGCCCGGAGCTGTCAGATCCAGGCGACCGCGACGCGGTGCTCGGTCAGACGGCGGGCGCGCTGCTGGGACTCGGCTGACGTCGGGGCGGCAGGGGTCAGCCCCAACGGAAGGTCTTGGGCGCCTGGCGCATCCGGATCAGCTTGGCGGGCGTCCCGCCGACCACGGCGTTGGCCTTCACGTCGCACGTCACCACCGAACTCGTCCCGATCACGGAGTTGTCGCCCACGGTGACGCCGCGCAGGATGCAGGCGCCATAGCCGACCCACACGTTGTGGCCGATGTTGACGTCGCGCTTGTAGATCCCCTGCTCGCGGATCGGCCGCTCCACCTCGACCATCCCATGGTCGAAGTCGATGATCATCACGCGGTCGGCGATGATGCACTCGCGCCCCACCGACACGTGCTGGAAGGCCGAGATCGTGCACTCCTGGCCGAACACGCTCTTGGCGCCGATGATCAGCTCGCCCTCGTGCACGCGGACCTTGCAGCCGTGGCCCAGCCATGACCAGCGTCCCATCACGACCCGGGCGTTCTTGCCGATCTCGAACTTGACCCCGGGGCAGATGAAGCACAACCCGTCGGTCTGTAGGCGCCCGCGCCAGCGCACCTTCAGCCACAGCCACCGCAGCGCCAGCACCAGGTAGCCCCACGTGAGCATGTGGTTGGCCCTGGCGAAGCGCAGCAAGGCGATCGGACCGCCGTGCAGCGGAGGGGGCCCGGTTCGGATCACGGCGGGTGGGAGACGGAGATCCCGCCCGCCCCGCCGTGGCCGCTCTATGTCCTGTGTGCCGGCCGAGTGCACCCGGGCATCGTAGGGAATCCGACCGTCTTTCAGTAGGAGACCGGCGACGGCGGCTCAGCCGTCGGTGAAGAGCCCGTTGAGCGGCCCCAGCAGCCGGGCGGACCGCCGCGACGCCCCCGGGAGCTCCAGCAGCCGGTGCGTGGCCGGCAGGTTGGCCCGATCGCGCTCGAGCTGCTCGTCGGCGATCGGGTGCCAGCGGTCGTCCACCAGGTCGGCCGGCGGCGTGTCGCGGACGGCGGCCTCGTCCATCTCCAGATGCTCGGCCCACAGGCGCACACGGGTGTCGCGGGCCAGCGCCGCGTCGTCGGTGGCCACGCACATCTCGGTGTCGTTAAACAGGGAGTGGGCGTTGAGGTTGGCCGACCCGACGATCAGCCAGCGGTCGTCGACGGCCCCCACCTTGGCGTGGACGTAGACCGGGTCGGCGCGGTCATGCGTGGGCGACAGGGCACGGATCGTGGCCGCCACGAAGCGTTTGGTGGAGTCGCCGGCGGCGTCGGCGGCGATCAGGCGCCCCACCTGGCCGCGAGTGTCCTCGGCGCCGTTGTTGGCCTTGGCCGGCAGGAGCATGACCACGCGGAACTGCGGCGTGGGCGGGTTGCGCAGCTTCTCGGCGATGATCGAGACGAGCTCGGGAGACCACAGGAACTGGTTCTCCAGGTAGATGAGCTCGCGGGCCGAGCGCAATACCCGGGCGTAGCTCTCGAAGATGCTGAAGTCCCCGCGGGGCAGGGAGTCGTACATGTCCTCCTCGACGGTGCGGAGCACCTGCACCGTCGAGTCGCCCGCCGGCTCGGGGGCGGGAGGCGCCGGGAGCTCCTCCTGCGTGAGCTCGCGCCAGCGGGTGCGGAAGTGGTCGTTGACGTCGGCCACCGCCGGACCGCGCAGCCGCGTGCCGACGTCGTGCCAGCCCATGGAGCGGCGCGCGTGGTGGGCCTGGACGTCGTAGCGGTCCCCGGCCGAGCTCGTCATGTCGATCCCGCCCACGAAGGCGACCTCGCCGTCGATGATCACCGTCTTCTCGTGATGGCAGTGAAAGGGGTGTTCCTTGGGGTCACCCTTGGCCCGGATACGCGTGTGGCGGGTGAGGTTGTCGAGCGTCTCGGAGACCTCGCTGCGGCTGGGATGAAACAGCGGCACCGGTGCGCCCGACCACACCAGGACGCGCACGTCCACCTTCTCGGCCATCTCGGCCAGCAGGACGCCGACGGCGCCGTTGGGACGCCCGCGCACCAATTCGAACGCCGGCTCCAGGTGCCAACCGGTGATGTGCACGAACCGCTTTGCTTGAGAGATCGCCTCGGCGATCTCGGGCAGCGCGTTGGCGCCGTCGATGAGGACGTCAAGCCGGCAGCCCTCCCGCGGCGGCGGATCATCCGCGGCGAACACGCCGGGACTGGAGGGCTCGAACGCGCGGCGCCAGCCCAGCTTGGCCAGCCGCCTGCGGTGCTTGGCCGTGACCGTGGCCTCGACCCCTTGGCCCAATAGTCGATCGAAGCGCCCTACCAACGCGTTCGCCATCTCTTACGACCCTCCCCGCTTTTGCCGCCGACTACACCTGGCATGATCACTGGCCGCCGTGCCCCAGTCCAACGACAATCTTGCCGAGCGCCTGCTCGAGGGTGATCGCCGCGCCCTGGCGCGGGCGATTTCGCTGGTGGAGAACGACGATCCCAAGGGCTGGGAGCTGGTGCGCACGATCTATCCCAAGACCGGCCGCGCGGCGGTCGTCGGCTTCACCGGTCCGCCCGGAGTGGGCAAGTCCACGCTGATGGGGGCGCTCACCAAGCTCGAGCGCGAGCGTGAGCGCTCGGTGGCGGTGCTCTCCATCGATCCGTCCTCGCCGTTCACCAAGGGCGCGCTGCTGGGCGACCGGATCCGCCTCACCGACCACTTCCTGGATCCGGGCGTGTTCATCCGCTCGATGGCCAACCGCGGCGCGCTGGGCGGCCTCAGCGAGGCGGCGCTCCAGGCGGCGTTGCTCATGGACGCGTCCGGCCGCGACCTCGTGCTGCTGGAGACGGTGGGCGTCGGTCAGGCCGAGGTCGACATCATCGACCACGCGGACACCGTGGTGCTTGTGCTCATGCCCGGCTCCGGCGACTCGATCCAGGCGCTCAAGGCCGGGATCATGGAGATCCCCGACATCATCGTCGTCAACAAGGCCGACCACCCACTCACCGACACGATGATCCGCGAGATCAAGGGGGTGCTGGCGCTCGGCCCCAAGCCCGACTGGCCGGTCCCGATCATCCGGACCGAGGCGGTCCGCGCCGAGGGCGTGGCCGAGGTGGCCGACAAGCTGGCCGAGCACCGCGAGTACATCGAGTCCCAGGGCACGCTCTCCGAGCGCCGCCGGCGCAACCTGCTCAACGAAGTGCTCGCCATCGCCACCTACCGCATGCGCCGCGAGCTGGAGGAGTCCGTGCGCGAGGACGAGGAGGTGCGCGAACTCCTGGACCGCGTGGTCTCCCGTGAGCTGGACCCGGCCAGCGCCGCGGCCAGCATCCTCGAGCGCGAGAAGGCGAAGGGCCAGGCCGCTAGAAGCTGAGCGCCAGCTCGGTGAGCAGGCGCACGCCGAATCCCGTGCCGCCCTTGTCCAGGTACGGCTGGCGGCCGTGGTCGCCCACCCCGGCGATGTCAAGGTGTGCCCATGGCACCTCACCGGCGAAGTGGTGCAGGAACTCCGCCGCGGTGATCGCCGACGCCTCACGGCGCTCGGTGCGGTTGGCGATCTGGCCAAAGCGCCCTTTGACCATCTCGGCGTACTCGGGGTGTAGCGGCAGCCGCCACAGCAGCTCGCCGGTCCGCTGCCCACAGCCCGTCACCAGTTCGGCGAGGGCGTCGTCGTTGCTCATCAGTCCGGCATACACGCTGCCGAGCGCCACCACCACGCCACCGGTGAGGGTGGCAATGTCCACGATCGCGTCGCAACCCTCGCGCCGGGCGAAGGTGATGCAGTCGCCCAGAACCAGCCGGCCCTCGGCGTCGGCGTTGTTCATCTCCACCGTGGTGCCATCCATGGCGGTGAGGATGTCGCCCGAACGCATGGCCGAGCCGCTGATCATGTTCTCGGTGGCTCCGACGACGCCAAGCGCGTTGATCGGCGCCTCCAGATCGGCGAGCGCCGCCAGCGTCTCGATCACCGCGGCGCCTCCCATCATGTCGAACTTCATGTCCACCATGCTCCCCATCGGCTTGATGGCCAGCCCGCCGCTGTCGAAGGTCACCGCCTTGCCCACGAGGGCCAGCCGGCGGTCGCTGTCCTGCGCGCCGCGGTAGCTGAGCGTGATCAGCCGAGGGTCCTCGTCAGAGCCCGAGGCGACCGCCGCGAACAGGCCCATGCCCAGCCCGCGCAGCTCGTCGCCGCCGAGCACGCTCACCGTCAGCGCCGGTCGCTCGGCGGCGAGTTGCGCCGCGTAGACGCCGAGCGCGGTGGGGGTGAGGTCGTTGGGCGGACGGTTGCCCAGGTCGCGGGCCCGGTTCTGGGCCGCGGTCACGATCACCGCCCGCTCCACGGCTCCGGATACCTGCGCGGCGGCGCTCACCAGCAGCCGCTCGATCCCCGCCCGCGGACCGTCGTCGCCGTCACCCGCTCGCTTGTAGCGATCGAAGCGGTACGCCGCGAGCAGCGTGCCGTGCACCAGTCCTTCGGCGATCTCATCACCCGCCCCGGGCGGGAGCGCCCAGCACAACGTCTTCGTCCCCAGCTCGCGGGCGCGGCGGTGCACCAGCGCGGCGGCGACCCGGGCGCGCTCGGGATCGAGCTCGTTGCGGGCGCCGAGCCCGATCAGCAGCACCCGGTGGCCCTCGACGCGGGTGAGCGCCAAGTGCTTGAAGCGGGCCTTGGCCTCCCCGGAGTCGAGCAGCGCCTCGAGCGGCTCGCGGGCGTCGTCGGCCGGCAGCGGCTCGTCGTCAAACGCCCCGAAGACGACGGTGTCGGCGTCGGTCGAGAGGGCCGGGGCGGTGGTCGTCTCGACGTACACGGCGCGGCACACTACTACCATCGGTCTCCCTTTCCACCGACCTCGGAGACGCCACTCGATGCCCAAGACAGTCATCCTCTCGGCCGCCCGCACGCCCATCGGCAAGCTCGGCGGAGGACTGGCCTCGGTAGACGCCACTGAGCTCGGTGCGACCGCGATCAAGGCCGCCCTG
>DASXDW010000176.1:0-28713 GCA_036490435.1 Solirubrobacteraceae bacterium | reverse complement strand
AGCTGGCGCAATGAGCGCACGCAACCGTGAGCTGTTCGGCCTGATCCCGGCCGCCCTACTCGTCACCGCTGGATTCACCGCCGTGTTCATCCAGCGCGAGCAGGTGCTGTCCAACGTGTCGCTCACCTACGGGGCGATCTTCCTGGCGCTGTGTCTTGCCGGGCACATCGTCATCCGCGTCACGTTGCCCAACGCCGACCCGTACCTGTTCCCGCTGGTGGCGCTGCTGGCCAGCTTCGGGATCGTGATGGTCTACCGGATCAGCGCCACCGACGCCCGCCAGCAGGCGCAGTGGTTCGTCCTGGGCCTCATCCTGTTCGCGGCCACGATCATCGTCTTCCGCGACTACCGCAAGCTTGAGCAGTACCGGTACCTGATCGTGGCGGTCTCGCTGGTGCTGCTCGTTCTGCCCCGCTTCCCTGGTATCGGCGAGCAGGTCAACGGTGCCTACCTGGAGATCAAGGTCCCCGGCGGGCTGAGCTTTCAGCCGACGGAGTTCTCGAAGATCGGCCTGGTCATCTTCCTGGCCAGCTACCTGCGCGACACGCGGCAGGTGATGGTCATGGGGGCGCGCAGGGTCCTGGGGGTGACGCTGCCGCCGCTCAAGCACTTCGGCCCGGTGCTGGTCATCTGGGGCGTGGCCATGGTCGCGCTGCTGCTGCTGTCGGACATCGGCTCCTCCCTGATGTTCTACGGGGCGCTGCTCTCGATGCTCTACGTGGCCACGGGCCGCCTCTCGTTCGTGGTCATCGGCCTGCTCGCCTTTGCCGTCGGCGCCTGGTACCTGGGCACCCACATCCCGCATGTCAACGCGCGCTTTGAGGACTGGCAGCACCCGTTCGACAGCCACCTCTACAACGCGGTAGGTGGCAGCTTCCAGGTGGCCAACGGGATCTTCGCTCAAGCTGCCGGCGGGCTGTTCGGCCAGGGCTTCGGCGAGTCGATCCTCACCGTGGGAACGAACCACTCAGCCCTCATCCCGTTCCCCCAGACCGACATGATCTACGCGGTCGTCACCAACGAGGTCGGGCTGTTCGGGGCCGTGGGCGTCCTCGTGGCCTACCTGCTGTTCGTCTACCGAGGGTTCAAGACCGCGTCTCTGGCTCGTGACTCGTTCTCGACGCTGCTGGCCGTCGGCCTCTCGACGGTCTTCGCCCTCCAGGTGTTCGTCATCGTCGGCGGAGTCACGCGCGTGATCCCACTCACCGGCGTCACGCTGCCGTTCGTCTCCTACGGCGGCGCGTCGATCGTGGCCAACTTCGTCCTGCTGGCCCTGCTGCTGCTCGTCTCCGATCGCTCCCGGAGGCCGGCGCGGTGAACGGGCAGATCATGCGGCTGTTCGCGGTGATCGTGGTGCTGTTCGCGCTGCTGGTCGTATGGACGACCCGCTGGACGGTCTTCGACGCCACCGCGCTCAACAACAACCCGCTCAACACCCGCACGCTGGTCGCGACGCTCAAGATCAAGCGCGGGAGGATCCTGGCCGGCAACGGAGACATCCTCGCGCGTTCGGTCAAGCAGAAGAGCAGCGGCTATTGGCTGCGCACCTATCCGCAGGGATCGCTGTTTGCCCAGCCGGTCGGCTACTCGGACCTGCGCAGCAACCAGTCGGCCGGGCTGGAGAAGTATCGGCTCGATGACCTCAAGGGCCCGCAGACGACCTTGAACTCGGTGTTCGGGCCACTGGGCGGCAATCAGAACGAGGGCGACGACCTGTACACCTACCTCGACCCCAAGGCGCAGACGCAAGCGCGCCAGGAGCTGGCCGGACGCCCAGGGTCGGTCGTCGCGTTGGATCCACGGACAGGCGCGGTGCTCACCATGTACTCCAACCCCAGCTACGACGACAACCATCCCAGCGCCCCCTGCTCGGACGCCTGCCAGCTCAACCGCGCCACGCAGGGCCAGTACCCGCCCGGATCGACCTTCAAGGTGGTCACCGCCACCGCGGGGATCGACAGCGGCAAGTACACCCCGGACTCGATCATCAACGGCGACTCGCCCAAGACGATCTCGGGCGTGCCACTGGAGAACGACAACAACGACAGCTACGGGCCCATCACGCTGACCAAGGCGCTGACCAACAGCGTCAACACCGTCTTCGCCCAGGTGGCCGAGAACGTTGGGCGCCCCACCATGACCAAGTACATGAAGCGCTTCGGCTTCTACGCGCGGCCTCCGATCGATCTGCCCGGCGACGAGCTGCGCTCGAGCCGTCCCTTCAACGACAAGGGCCGTCCGTACCTGCCGGGCAGCCCCAACGAGGACATCGGGCGCATCGGCATCGGCCAGGGCGGCCTGCTCGTCACGCCGCTGCAGATGGCGATGGTGGCGTCCGCGGTGGCCAACGGCGGCAAGCTGATGGAGCCGCTCCTGTCGGAGAAGGTGGTTGATCCGGACGGCCGCACCGTCAGGACGTTCGGGCCCACGGTCTATCAGCAGGTGATGAGCTCCAAGACCGCCTCCGAGGTCAACCAAATGATGCGCACCGTCGTCGATGAGGGCACCGGCACCCCGGCGCAGCTGGGCTCGGGCATCCCCTTCGCCGGCAAGACCGGCACGGCGTCGATCGGCGCCACCGGCTCGGGTGAGACCCAGCCGTGGTTCATCGGCTTCGCGCCGGCAGACAATCCCAAAGTCGCGGTGGCAGTGACCATCGAGAAGACCCAGGGCGAGTTCGGGGGCCAGGTCGCGGCCCCCATCGCCCGAGACATCGTGTCGACGCTGCTGGGGGACGGCAAGTGACCGCGGAGGCGCACGACCGGAGGCAGGGCACAGGCTGATGGCCGAGGTCATGCCGAACACCATGGTCGACGGCCGCTACCGGGTCGTGTCGCGGCTGGGGTCGGGAGGGATGGCCGACGTCTTCTTGGCCGAGGACCAGCAACTCGGGCGCAAGGTGGCGCTCAAACTGCTGCACCATCGCTTCGCCCAGGACCCCGACTTTGTCGAGCGCTTCCGCCGCGAGGCTCAGGCGGCGGCCGGTCTCCAGCACCCGAATGTCGTCAGCGTGTATGACCGCGGGTCCTTCGACGACACCTACTACATCGCGATGGAGTACCTCCCGGGGCGCTCGCTCAAGCAGCTCATCCGCGACGAGGCTCCCCTGGACTCGCTGCGGGCCATCGACATCGCCATCCAGATCCTCAAGGCGGCTCGCTTCGCGCACCGCCGCGGGGTGATCCACCGCGATCTCAAGCCCCACAACGTGATCGTCGACGACTCCGGCCACGCCAAGGTCACCGACTTCGGCATCGCCCGCGCCGGCGCCTCGGACATGACCGAGACCGGCTCGATCATGGGCACCGCCCAGTACCTGTCCCCCGAGCAGGCTCAGGGGCGCGCCGTCAACGCGGCGTCTGACCTGTACTCGGTCGGCGTCGTCCTCTACGAGATGCTGACCGGCCGCGTGCCCTTCGACGCTGACTCGGCGGTCTCGATCGCGCTCAAGCACGTCTCCGAGGCGCCCCCGCCGCCTAGCCAGTTCAACCCCAATATCCCGCCCGAGCTCGAGCAGACGGTGCTGTGGGTGCTCAACAAGAACCCCGCCGACCGGCCCACCGACGCCGACCAGCTCATCACCGTGCTCGAGCACTGCCGCGAGGCGATCACCTCGGCGGGGGCCGGCCAGCACACGGCCAGCATGGCGGCCGTGGCCGCCGCCGGCGCGGCGATCGGCAGTCCCGGTCTGGCCGCCTACCAGCAAGCCCAGGCGCAGGCCACCAACGGGTCGGGAGAGATGTCGGCGGTGCACCCGATCGAGGAGCGCGAGCGCCGCGGCTGGGTGGTGTGGGCCTGGGTGCTGCTGGTCGTGCTGCTGATCGCCGGGGCCGCCACCGCCGCCTATTTCCTCACTCGTCCCAAGCAGGTCCTGGTGCCCAAGGTCACCGGCCAGCAGATCGCCTCCGCGCGGACCACCGTCGAGCAGGCCAGGTTCCAGGTGTCCACCGTGTCGGTGCCCAACCGCCGGCCCCGGGGCATCGTCGTGTCGGAGTCCCCTGCGGCCGGGACGAAGGCTGACAAGGGCTCGACGGTGACCCTGAGCGTCTCCAGCGGTCCCGGCAAGGTGTCGGTGCCCTCGGTGCAAGGGCTGTCGGTGGCCCAGGCCACCAAGGTCCTGCGCAAGGCCGGCCTGAAGGTCGGCAACGTGGTCCCGCAGGCCTCCAACCGATTCGCCGCCGGCCAGGTGACGAGCACCAATCCGGGCACGGCGAAGTCGGTGCCACACGGCGCCGGAGTGACCTTGTTGGTGTCAAGCGGACAGGCGCAGAAGAAGGTCCCGAACGTGCTCGGCGAGACCCAGACCCAGGCCAACCAGGATCTGACCAACGCCGGCTTCACCGTCCATGCGAACCCTCAGCCCACCTCGACGCAGTCTGACGTGGGCAACGTGATCAGCCAGAACCCGAGCGGCAACACCAATGCCACCGCCGGCTCTCAGGTCACGATCACGGTGGGCACGGCACCCGCCACCACAACGGTCCCGAGCGTCATCGGCGACCCCGCCAACGGGGCGGTCAGCGCACTGCGCGCCGCGGGCTTTAAGGTGAGCCAGATCACCCGCACCGTCACCGACTCGAGCAAGAACGGAATCGTGGTGGCCCAGAGCCCGGGCGGAGACTCCACCGTCAAGAAGGGGAGCACCGTCACCATCACCGTCGGCCAGTTCGCACAGACCACCTCGTCCTCCACCACGTCGACGTCCACCACCAAGACCACGACGTCGTCGTCGTCGACCACGACCACCACGACCACGAGCAGCCCCGGCCAATGACGGCCCAGCGGGTGGCGGTGCTCGCCGGAGGGCGCTCCTCCGAGCACGAGGTCTCGCTGGCCTCGGGCGCGTCGGTGGCCGAGGGCCTGCGCACCGCCGGCCACACGGTCACCGAGATCCTGATCGGCCGCGACGGCGTGTGGCGGCGCGACGGCGAGCCGGTGACGGTGGCGCTGGGCTCGGCGCTGCCCGACGTCGACGTCGTCTTCCCGGTGCTGCACGGGCCCTACGGCGAGGACGGGACCGTCCAGGGACTCATCGAGTGCCTCGACATGCCCTACGTCGGCGCAGGCGTGCTGGCCTCGGCGCTGTGCATGAACAAGGTCGTGTTCAAGCAGCTCATGGCCGAGCGGGGTATCCCGCAGGTCCGCTACCACGCGGTCGACGTGCTCGCCTACGCGGCCGATCCGGAGGCGACGGCGCGGGCGGTGGCCGACCTCGACTACCCGGTGTTCGTCAAGCCGGCCCGGCTGGGCTCGTCGGTGGGGATCGCCAAGGTCGACGAACCGGGCGAGCTCGAGGTGGCGCTCCAGAGCGCGTTCGCCCACGACTCGCTCGCGATCGTCGAAGCCTTGGCCGCAGGGCGCGAGGTCGAATGCTCGGTGCTGGGCAACGGCGACCCGATCGCCTCCGAGCCCGGGGAGATCATGCTGGCCGCCGGCGAGGGCGGCTGGTACGACTACGAGGCCAAGTACTCCGAGGGTCAGATGGAGCTGGTGGTGCCCGCCCGCCTGGCGCCCGAGGTCCGCGACCGAGTCCGCGAACTGGCGGTACGGACGTTCACGGCATCGAGCTGCGAGGGCCTGGCGCGCGTCGACTTCTTCGTCATCGGGTCCGACGTGCTGGTCAACGAGTTGAACACCATGCCCGGGTTCACGCCCACCAGCGTGTTCGGGTCGCTGTTCGCCGCCAGTGGGATCGAGTACCCGGAGCTGCTGGATCGACTGGTCGCCCTGGCGCTTGAGCGCCATGCCGCCGAGACCAAGCTCAGCCACTGATGGCGACGGGCACGCGCGGGTGGGTCCGCCACTGCTGGCGGTGTGGCATCGCGCTGGCGCGGACGCCGCCCACGACGTGCGCCGCCTGCGGGCAGGAGCACTACCTCAACCCCGCCCCCTGCGGAGAGGCCGTCGTGGTGCGCGCGGGCAAGGTCCTGCTGCTGCGCCGGGCAATGGAGCCGTGCCTGGGGTGGTGGGACGTGCCCGGTGGGTTCTGCGACGGCGACGAGCACCCGATGCACGCCGCCGAGCGCGAGCTGTATGAGGAGGTGGGCCTGCACGCCCGGGCCACCGCGTACATCGGGCAGTGGATGGACGTCTACGGGGACCCCGCGCCCGACGGGGTCCACCAGCACTGCATCACGAGCGCGTACCTGATGGAGCTGGCCGAGCCGGATGCCGAGCCTCATCCCGACGAGCAGGAGGTGAGCGGCTATGGCTGGTTTGACTTCTCCGAGCTCCCGGAGCAGCTGGCCTTCGCCGCGCACGCGCGGCCGATGCTGGCTGCTGCCGCCGCGGTGCTGGCCGGGACCGCTCCCCCGCTGCCCGACCGGACCTGGTAGCCCACCCGCCTCACCCGCCCGACCCGCGAACGTCAACGGCGGCTATCGAGTGGCGGCCGGAGTGCGGCGGCGGCTCGCGAGGCGAGAGTCGTGGGCGATTTTGGGTCTGTGAGACCCATTTTCTCCCAAAGCCCCTCGTATACAGAGAGTTTTGGGAGATAAAGGTCGTCAGAGAGCCCCAATCTTCCATGACCCCGTCGAGGGAGGCCACCCCGCGGAGGCCGCCACTCGATAGCCGCAGTTGACGTTCGCTGATCGCGAGGGAGCTATCAGGTGTAGAGCGCGATCTCGTTGACGTCCGCGTGGCTGTGCTCACCGAGGCTGGTGATCCAGACCAGGTAGTACCGGTACTTGGTCTTCTGAGTGGTGAGCTTGATCGTCTGCGTCTTGCGGACGCTCGGCGCCGTGCCGACCTTCACCCAGCCGCTCGGCCCGGAGTTGAACGTGTTGGGATCGGGCCGCGAGGTGCTGGCGTAAATGGTGACGGCGTACCCCGGCGTGTCGGTGTCGACGATCATCGATCCGGCCGCGACCCCCGGCTTGGCATCGACGTAGATGCCCACGCCCGGCTTGCCCAGGTTGTCGCCGAGGTAGCTCTCGGTCGACCACGCGGTGTTGCGGTCGCCGTCGATGGCAAAGCCCGCCTGCTCGGGATGCTGGTCCTTGGGCCCGCTCAGGGCGTCGGGGTTGTAGTCATGCGCGCAGGAATCGCACAGCGAGATCTGACGTGGGGTCTGCTTGGGCGGCGACTGCGGCAGCGTGCCGGTGCCGTGGTGGGTGTGGTTGGCGGCGAAGACGACGATGGCGACGACGGCGGCAGCCACGATCAGCGCGAGCAGGGCCACCAGCAGCGGCTGGCGCCGGCGCAGCGGCAGCCGACGCCGCTTGCGCGAGGGCAGCGTGCGCAGCACCGTGGTGACCTCGCCGGTGATGTTGCCCGACCGCGCCATCTCGATGGCCAGGACGTCCTCGAGGTCGGCGATGAGCTCGGCGTCATCGGCGTAGCGCTCGTCGAGGCGCTTGGCAGTGGCGGTGTCGACCACCGAGGCCAGCGCGGCCGAGATCTCCGGGCGCTTGAGCTGGACGTCGGGCATCGTCTCGCGCACGTGCTTCATCGCCACCGCGACCTGGCTCTCCCCGGTGAAGGGCACCTCGCCGGTGAGCATCTCGTAGAGCACCACGCCCAGCGAGTAGAGGTCTGACTGCCCGGTGACGTCCTGGCCCAGGGCCTGCTCGGGCGAGACGTAGTCCGTGGTGCCCAGCACGCGTCCGTCCGCGGTCAGTCCGTCCTCCTCGAGCGTGCGGGCGATGCCGAAGTCCGTGACCTTTGCCGAGCCCTCGTGGTCGATGAGGACGTTCTGGGGCTTGACGTCGCGGTGGACGATGTGGCGCGCGTGCGCGGCGCCCAGGGCCCGCGTGATCTCGATCGCGTAGGCGACGGCCTCGGTGATCGGCAGCCGGCCCATCCGGCGGATGCGCTCCTTGAGAGTCTCGCCCTCGACGTACTCGAAGACGATGTAGGGGCGACTGTCGTCCTCGCCCGCGTCGATCACCCCCACGATGTGGGGATGCGACAGCTGGGCCACGGCGCGGGCCTCGCGGCGGAAGCGCTCGAGCTGGTCAGAGTCCGACGTGACCTCGCGGTTCATCAGCTTGACCGCGACCTGGCGCTCGAGCGTCTCGTCCAGGGCGCGGTAGACCGTCGACATCCCCCCGGCGGCGATCCTCGCCTCCAGGCGGTAGCGGCCGTTGAGACTGGTGCCCACCAGGGTGCTCATGCGTCCGTCCGTATTGTGCGGCACGCGCCTATCTCGCGGGCGCATGGGGCGCGAACATGCACGCTCGTCTCGGTGAGAATCTGCTCAGGGACTGGGGTCACGGGACGTCAGACCGCCCGGATCCGCCCGTCCTCGCCTTCGATACCCACGCTGGGGACGCTCACACGCCCGCCGGCGTCGGTGACGCGGCCGATGATCGCGCTCCCGGGGTGGCGCCCCGCGAGCAGGTCGACGGCGCGGTCGGCCTCCGCGGCCGGCACCACGGCGCAGAAGCCGCAGCCCATGTTGAAGACCTCCCACATCTCCGCGGCCGGCACGTCGCCGAGCTCGGCGATGAGCGAGAACACCGGCAGCACCGGGAGTGGCGCGCTGATCTCGAAGCCGACACCGTCCCCCAGCCGCAGCAGGTTGAGCAGGCCGCCGCCGGTGATGTGGGCCAGCCCGTGCACCGGGATGTCGGAGCGCAGCAGCGCCAGCACCGCGCGGACGTAGATGACAGTCGGCTCGAGCAGCGCATCGGCGACGCTCACGCCCCCAAGCTCGGGCGGGGACGCGTCCAGCGCCAGACCACCCTCCTCCAGCAGGACGCGCCGCGCCAGGGTGAGGCCGTTGGAGTGCACGCCCGAGGCCGGCAGCCCGATCACCGCGTCGCCGGGCGCGCAGGCCGTCCCGTCGACGATCGCGTCGAGCGCGACCGTGCCAAACGCTGACCCCACCAGGTCAAAGCCGTAGGGCGAGGGATGGCCGCGGATGACCTCGGGCAGCTGACACACCTCGCCGCCGGGGATCTCGACGCCGGCGTCCGAGGCCCCGATCCGCAGGCCCTCCGCCAGTTCGGCCAGCAGGCCCGGCTCGGCGGACTCGACCGCGAGATAGTCCAGCAGCGCCAGGGGCTCGGCCCCGACGCAGACGAGGTCGTTGACGTTCATGGCCACGCAGTCGATCCCGATGGTGGAGAAGCGTTGGGTCTGCTCGGCGACGATGACCTTGGAGCCGACGCTGTCGGTGGCCAGGGCGATCCCGAGGTTGGGTGCGATCCTGAGCACGCTGGCGTAGTGCCCGGGGAGCGGCACCGCGAGCCGCTCGCGTCCGGTCTCGATCGCGCCCAGCACCGACACCAGGGCGGCGACGCCGCGGTCGGCCTGCCGCGTGTCCACTCCGGCGGCTGCGTAGGCGTCGGTCACGATGCCATTGTCGTATATGGATCGGACTCCGCCCAGGGCTGGGGGGCGCGATCTGCGTCCGGCGCCCTGAGTGGCGCGGCGGTCCGGCGGCGCCGGGCCAGGCGACCCAGCACCAGCGCTGCCAGTCCGAGGCGGTACACCGCATACGGCGCCAGCGATCGGTCGCGCTCCACCTCGCGGATGAGCCACGTCGAGCCCAGGGTCGAGGCGAACGAGGCGGCGGCCCCGAGGGCGATCGGGACCGCGCTGCGCGGCGGCAGCCCGCGGCGGGCCAGGCGGACGGTCTTGAGCAGTGTCGCGCCGGCGATGACCGGCAGGGCGACGTGGCGCGAGAGCTTGTTGGCGTCCTCACGCGTGAACCCGCGGCGCCGGGCCGCCGCCAGCGTGGCGCCGTTGCGCGAGACGCCGGGCAGCAGAGCGCAGGCCTGGGCAAGACCCAGGCACAGGGCGTCGGTGAGCCCGGCGTCGTGTGAGGTCCGCGTCTGCGGGGTGCGATCGGCGCGGGCCATCACCACCGATCCCGCCACCAGGCCCAGCGCGATCGTGCCCGGGGTGCCGAGCCGGCGCTCGATCGGGCGCTCCAGGGTGTAGCCGACGATCGCCGGCGGCACGAAGGACAGGACGATGAGCTGGGCGATGCGCAGGCTCATGCCGCGCATGGCGTCGGAGACCTCGCTGCGCAGGGTGATGAGCAGGGCCGCGGCCGTCCCGGCGTGGAGCGCGACCTCAAAGGCCTTGCGCAACTCCGCGTCGACGTCGCAGTAGTCCCAGTCAAGGAGCCATGGGATGACCGCGATGTGGCCGGAGGACGAGATCGGCAGCAGTTCGGCGGGGCCGTGCAGGGCCCCGAGGATCAGTGCCTGTGAGAGCGGGATCTCAGGCGTCTGGGTGGGAGTCGCCAGCGGGGCGGCCGGTGGGAGCGGCGCGGGCTCAGTCGGCGACGACATCCGCCGCCGGCTCCCGCTGCTGAGCGCTCTCAGCCCCGCTGCCGCGCGAGCGCCGCCACCGCACGATCAGGTACACGACCGCTGCCACGAGGACCACCGCCCCGACGTAGTCGACGTACTCCAGGTGGTGGCGCCAGGTCTGCCACTGGTGTCCGACCTCGCGACCCAGCACGCCCAGGCCGCCGATCCACACGATCGAGCCGAGCGTGGCCATGAGCAGGAAGCGCGGGAAGGGCATGCGCGCCACCCCGGCGGCATACGGGAACGCCGCGCGGATCAACGGCAGAAAGCGCGACACGAAGATGACCGGGCTGCCGTAGCGGTCAAACCAGCGGTGGGCGCGGTCCAGCCCGCTTCCGCTGACGTGGAGCTTGGAGCCGTGGGACTCCAGCAGCTCGCGTTGCCCGAAGTAGCCGATGGAGTAGGCGATCGACGCTCCGGCGACGTCGCCGATCACGCCCGCGATGATGATCCCGGGCAGCGTCAGGTTGCCCTGGAAGACGTCGAAGCCGGCGAACAGCATCGTCGGCTCGGTGCCGGGGATCCCGATCACGCCCGAGCTCATCGTGAGCAGCGCGACGCCCGCCAGCCCGATGCTGGCGATGAGATGCGTGGCGAGGTCGACCAGCGGACCGGTCACGGAGGCCAAGAGGAACGGCACCGCCGCCTAGCGTAGCGGCCCCCACCCCGCCTGGCGCGAGCCGGAGCGGGGACTGTGAGCAGTGTCTCATCTTGCGCGACTACTACTGTGACCGCGATGCCCGTCCCGCTGTTCGACACCGCCACCCCACTGGCTCCGTTGCGCGAGACGATCCTTCAGCGCATCGCCGAGGTGGTGGCCGGCGGGCAGTTCGTGCTCGGCCCGGATGTGGTGGCGTTCGAGGAGGAGTTCGCTGCCTACCTCGGGGCCCGGCACGTGATCGGCGTGGCCAACGGCACCGACGCGATCACCATCGCGCTGCGCGCCCTGGGAGTGAAGCCCGGCGACGATGTGGTGGTCCCGGCGCTCACCTTCTACGCCAGCGCCGAGGCGGTGGTTAACGCGGGCGCGCGCCCGGTGTTCTGCGACGTGGACTTCGATACACGCAACGTGACCGTCGAGACCGTGCACGCGGCGCTGACGCCGCGCACCGCGGCGATCGTGTCCGTCGACCTCTTCGGGCTGCCCGCCCCCGACCTGCGCGAACTCGGCCTGCCGGTGCTCGAGGACGCGGCCCAGGCGGTGGGCGCTCGATGCGATGGCGGCAAGGCCGGGACCCTCGGGACGGTGGCCACCTTCTCCTTCTATCCCTCCAAGAATCTCGGGGCCTTCGGGGACGGCGGAGCGGTCGTCACCGACGACGACGAAATCGCCGCCGTGTCGCGGGCGCTGCGTTTTCATGGCTCGTTCGACAAGGAGAACTTCGAGTACGTCGGCTACAACTCGCGCCTGGACACGGTCCAGGCGGCCGTCCTGCGCGTGCTCCTGCCTCACCTGGACCGGTGGTGCGACGGCCGCCGCGCTGCGGCCGCGGCGTACGTGGCCGCGGGTGTGGGCGAGCACGTCGGGCTGCCCGCGGTGCCCGAGGGAACCGACCCGGCGTGGCATCTGTTCGCGGTCACCCATCCCCGCGCCGACGAGCTCGTGGCGGCCCTGGCGGCGCGCGGGATCCAGGCGCGCGGCTATTACCGGGTGCCGCTTCACCGCCAGCCCGCCATGGCGCCGTTCGTGGATGAATCGGGCCCCACCCGCCCGCTCCCGGTCACCGAGGCGCTGGCGGCCCAGAACATCGCGCTGCCGATCAGCCCCGTGCTCACCGAGGAGCAGGCCGGCGAAGTGGCGGCGGCGCTCGCCGGAGCGGCGTAGTGGGCCACTAGCGTGCGCGTCTGGGTCGACTTCACGAACTCCCCCCACGTCCTCGTTCTGCGCCCGGTCATCGAGCGCTTGCGCGCGCAGGGCGACGAGGTCCACGTCACCGCGCGCGACTTCGCCCAGACGCTGGCGCTGTGCGATCGCTTCGGCATCGAGCACACCGCGATCGGTCATCACCGCGGTGCCGGCCTGCTCGACAAGGCGCGCGGCCTCGCCACCCGCTCGGCTCAGCTCACTCGGTGGGCGCGCCGCCACGGGCCGTTTGACCTGGCCATCGGCCACGGGTCCAACGACATCACGGTGGCGGCCGCACTGCTGCGGATCCCCTGCTCGACCACCTTCGACTACGAGTGGGCCACGGTGCAGCACAACATCAACTGCCGGCTGGCCCAGGCGGTGGTCATCCCCGAGGTGATCCCGCCTGAGCGCATGGACCGTTACGGGGCGCGCCGCAAGCTCGGGCGCTACCCGGGGCTCAAGGAGGAGTACTACCTGTCGGACTTCGAGCCCGACAGCGCCGTCCTGGCCGCGCTCGGTCTTGACCCCGCGGAGCCGATCGCGGTGGTGCGCACCCCGCCGGCGGTGTCGCTGTATCACCGCTTCGAGAACGACGTGTTCGGCCAGGTGCTCGACCGGCTGCGCGGCGCTCAGACTGTGGTCCTGCCCCGCACCCCCGAGCAGCGCGCGGAGCTGGTGGGGGCGGGCGGTTTCATCGTCCCCGAGACGGCCATCGACGCGCAGTCGCTCATCGCCTACGCCGACCTCGTCGTCTCCGCGGGCGGCACCATGAACCGCGAGGCGGTGGCGCTGGGCACCCCGGTGTTCACCGTGTTCGAGGGGCGGTTGGGAGCCGTCGACGAGCAGCTCATCGCCCAGGGGCGCCTCGCCCGACTCGAGCGCCCCGAGCAGGTGGCGCTGGTCAAACGCGACCCGCAGAGCGATGCCGCGCGCGCGATGGCCGAACGCGTCCGGCGCGATCCGCAGGTGCTCGTCGACCTGCTCTCACGCCCCGTCAATCTGGCCTGAACGCAGCGCTAACAGCGCGTGAGCTCGCGTGCGGCGCCGCGGTCCGAGGCTGGTACCGTGCGTGGCGCCTCGTGTCTGACACCACGCTAGAGACGCCACACTCCTTCGGTCCCGAGGGGCGCCCATCCTCGCCGTCGACCCCCGCCAGCTCGGACGGCCGCTCGCTGCTGCAGCGGTCCACGTGGTGGCTGGTCGCCCTCGGCGTGGTGCTGGTCGCCGCCATCGTCCTGCGCTGGGCCAACACCCGCCCCGGCTATGACCCCTACGGCTGGCTGGACTGGGGCTACCACACCTGGCGCGGCACGCTGAACCTCGGGGGCGCCCCCTCGTGGAAGCCGTTCACGTACGTCTTCACCGTGGTCTACTCGCTCTTCGGGCACTGGGCGCTGTATCTGTGGATGCTCACCGCCGTCTCGATCTCGCTGTCGGGAGCCGTGTTCGGCGCGCGCATCGCCTACCGGATGACCGCCACCGAGGGTGGTCCGTGGTGGCCGGCGTGGGGCGCGGCGTTGTTCGCCGGCGCCGCGGTGCTGGGCATCCAGGACTACTTCCACTACCTGATGAGCGCCCAGTCGGACTCGATGCTCGTCGCGGTGTGCCTGGCTGCCATCGACATGTACCTCAGCGGCCGGCTGCGGTGGGCCTTCTGGCTCGGCGTGCTCGCCGGGTGGGGCCGTCCCGAGGTGTGGCCGTTCCTCGCCGTCTATGGGATCTTTCTCATCCGCAAGCACCCCAACATGCGCAAGGACGTGGTCGGGGGCGCGGTCCTCACCCTGTTCCTCTGGTTCGGGGTCCCGACGATCACCAACGGGCGTCCCAACATCGCCGGCCAGCTGGCGCTGCGCTCCCCGCGCGAGTGCACCACCGGCAAGATCACCTGCACGATCAGCCGCTTCGCCGCGCTGGACTACGTCGCGCTGGAGCTGGCCGCGCTACTCGTGTTGGGACTCGCGCTGCTGCGGCGCAACTGGGCCGTGGTCACGCTCGCCGGGATGGCCGCCGGCTGGGTGGTCGTGGAGATCGCCTTCGTCCTGCACGGCTTCCCCGGCGTGCCGCGCTACCTGTTCGAGCCCGCGGGGCTGACCGCCGTGCTGGCGGGCATCTGCTTCGGCTGGCTGCTGCTGGACGCCAAGCGCTACTGGCGCGCCCTGCCCAGCTGGGCAGGGATTCCGGTGGCCGCCGTCCTGCTGATCGTGATGATCCCGAAGGGCCTTGACAACGCCCGCGCCGAGCACAAGGACATCTACCACGAGCGCGGGCGCACGGCCGAGATCAACAAGCTCGGCGCCTTCATCAACGCGCTGGGCGGGCCCGCGAAGGTGCAGGCATGCGGCTGGCCGGTGCTCAACGTGGAGTACGTGAGCATCATGGGCTGGTACCTGCATCGCAACACCGGCGTCATCGGCTACCGCCCCAAGATCGAGCTGGCCAAGAAGCGGCCCGACGTGTACTTCCTCTCCCTGCCCAACGGGTGGAAGGTCACCGGCAACCACCAGCCTGCGGGCAGCGTGTGCGCCAAGACGATGAACGCGCTCTACGTGCCGACGGCGCGTCACCCGGAGGGCGTGCTCGTCCCGAAGTGATCGCCGAGGGCTCGGCGCGGGGCGATCGGGCGCCGGTCGCCCATTAGCAGTTCTTCACATCTTCACCACTAGAATCCGCGCCGCATGCGCCGACGGATCAGATCCGCGGCCTTCCCCGTCCATCGTCACGCGCTCCCCCAGCTGGTGGTCGATGGGCTGCTGGTCGCGCTCGCATACTTCCTGGCTTTCTGGCTGCGCTTCGAGGGCAGTTTCCCGCCCCGCTACAGCCACCTCCTCACCGACACCATCGGATGGGTCGTCGTCGTCACCCTGATCGTCCTGGGGGCCTTTGGCCAATACCAGCGGCTATGGCGATTCATCGGCCAGCGCGACTACGAGGCAGTGCTCAAGGGCGTGTTCGTGGCCACCGTGGTCGTGGTGGGCATCGTCGCGCTGCTGCACCCGGTGCAGGCGGCGACGACGATCCACGTGCCGGGCATCAAGCACGTCCATCCCGCGTCCTCCCGGCCCGGTCCGGACTCGCCGGTGAGCATGCCGGGAAGCGTCATTTCCCTCTTCTTCCTGCTCAGCCTGGCGCTACTGATCGGGGCCCGCTTCGCCGTCCAGCTCATCGTGGAGGGCCGCATCCGCACCATCCGTGCCGGCAAGGGGGCCCGCGAGGTCCTCATCGTCGGCGGTGGCGAGGGCGGCCGCCTCGTCGTCCGCGAGCTGGCGCGCAACCCTGGGCTCGGGCTCACCCCGGTCGGCTTCCTCGATGACGATCCCCGCAAGCGGGGCATCAAGGACGAGCATGGCCTCAAGGTCCTGGGCAACACCGACTCAGACCTGGCCCGCGTGCTCGACGAGGTGGAGCCCGACGAGGTCGTCATCGCCATCCCGTCGGCTCCGGGCGAGCTGCGTGGACGCGTCGTGACCGCGTGTCGTGACCGCGGCATCCCGGTCCGCACGATGCCGACGGTGTTCGAGCTGCTGCGCGACGGGTCGGGACAGCTGCGCGTCACCCGCCAGCTGCGCGAGGTCCGCGTCGAGGACATGCTCGGCCGCGAGCCCGTCCGCGAGGAGCTCCAGCGCGTCGGCGCCTACCTGGCCGGCGAGATCGTGATGGTGACCGGGGCCGGCGGCTCGATCGGCTCTGAGCTCTGTCGTCAGATCGCCCGTGTGGGGCCCCGTCGCCTGGTCCTCGTCGACCACGCCGAGGACAACCTGTTCGAGATCCGCCGCGAGCTGGAGGAGGAGCGCCACGTCCGCACCGCGGTGACTGTCCTGGCCGACTGCAAGGAGGAGGAGCGCATGCGCGAGGTGCTCGCTGAGCACCGGCCCTCGGTCCTCTTCCACGCCGCGGCCTACAAGCACGTCGCCATCACCGAGAGCAACCCCGTCGAGGCGATCCGCAACAACGCTCTGGCCACGCGGCTGGTGGCTCGCATCGCCGCGGAGGTGGGCGTCGGGACCTTCGTACTGGTCTCCACCGACAAGGCGGTCAAGCCGGCGACGGTGATGGGCGCGTCCAAGGCGCTGGCCGAGTGGGCGGTCGAGGCGGAGGCGGCCAAGCACCCGCGCACCCGCTTTGCCACCGTGCGCTTCGGCAACGTCCTGGGCTCCTCGGGCTCTGTGGTGCCGATCTTCCGCCGTCAGATCGCCGCCGGCGGCCCGGTCACGGTCACCGACGAGCGCATGACCCGCTATTTCATGACCATCCCCGAGGCGGTCCAGCTGATCATCCGCGCGGGGTCGCTGCGCGACGAGGCCAGCGGCGAGATCTTCGTGCTGGAGATGGGCGAGCCGGTCCGCATCATCGAGCTGGCCAAGACGATGATCCGCCTCTCCGGTCTCGAGCCCGAGCGCGACATCGCCATCGACATCGTCGGCGCCCGGCCGGGGGAGAAGTTCCACGAGGAGCTCTTCGAGACCCATGAGCACCCCCAGCCCACCCCGGTCCAGCGCATCCAGCGTGCCGGCCACGACCGCCTGGATCCCGAGTGGGTGGACCGCACCTTCGCGGACATAAACCTGCTCGTTCTCGAAGGTGACGCCGCCGCGTTGGCGAAAACCGTGTCGGAGCTGTCCGGTGCGCGCGCCACTCTGCCCTCCGGCGACGCGCCGACGTCCACGCTTAGACTGCGCCCGTAATCCTCATGGCCTCGATCCCGTACGCGCTCTCGATCACGCACTTCATCAACTCGGTGGGTGCCAAGGCCGGGTTTGCCTCGATCATCGGGCTGGCGCTGCTCGTCCTGCTGTTCTTCACGCAATCGCGCGAGACCGCCAACCTGCGCCGCCGGGCCGACGAGGCCGAGCAGCAGCTCTATCAGCTCCAGCTCTACGTCGACCACCTCTCGCGCCAGCGCACGCAGCATGCGGTCGCTCCGGCCCCGCCGCAGACCACCAGCGCCCCGGTCGCCGCCCCGCCGGCCGCCGCTCTGGCCCTGGCCGGCGCAAGCCGCGCGATCCCGGGTGAGCAGGCCGCCCCCGCCGGTGGCGGCCTGGCCACGCTCATCCCTGCCGCGCCCGCGGGCGTCGGCGCGCCCGCGCTCAGCTCGGCCACGCGCCTCATCCCCCTCACCGAGCCCGACGAGATCTCGATCCGGGCGCTCCGGCCCTCGACCAACGGCGACGGCGACGGCGAGGGGCCGGCGGGTGCCGTTTCCGACGCCACCGTCGCGACGCCACCGCCCGCTCCGCCGCCCTCCACCGCCGCCGGAGGCGGCAACGGCGTCGCTCGTCCTCCCGTGCCGGTCCCCATGCCGACCATGGGCGGCGGGCTGGAGCCCGCGCCGCCGCCGCGGGTGGCCCTGCCGCGCCAGCAGCAGCGTCCGCCTGGCCGTCCGCCCGTGGGACCCCCGCCGACCCGACGCGGCGGACAAGGGTCTTCCGGCCGGCGGATCAGCCCGGTGTTCTTCGTTCTCGCCGGCGTGCTGGCCGCCGCCGTGGTCGCCGTGGTGCTCATCTTTGTCACCGGCTCGAACAGCTCCAGTTCGTCGTCCTCCTCAGCGGCGTCGGCGGGCTCGGCTTCGTCCTCGCAGACGAACGCCGCGCAGCGGAGCAAGAACGGGCGGCAGCGCAAGGCGGCCACCGCGACGGTCACCCCCAGCTCGGTGACGGTCGCCGTGCTCAACGGGACTGCGACCAACAACCTCGCCCATGACGTGGCCGCCAAGCTCGCCACCGCCGGCTACAAGGCCGCCGGCACCCTGAACGCGTCGGAGACGGGCCTCACCTCGACGATCGTCGGCTACACCGCCTCCAGCGCCCGCAATGACGCCCTCGCGGTCGCCAAGTCCCTGGACCTGGGCCCCGCTTCGGTCCAGGGGGCCAGCCAGGGTGATCGCCTCAAGGTCTGTAGCAGCACCACCACCTGCACGACGCAGGTGATCGTCACCGCCGGCGCGGATCTCTCGCAGACCGGCTGACCGCCCGGAGTGCCACCCGCTGAGCGCGCCGGCGCGTCGCTGCCCGCGCCTCGCCGCTACTCTCTTCCGTCCGCCATGAAGGATCTCCTCGATCTCCCGCCCCGCACCGAGAAGCCCCGCCAGGAGGGGCTGACCCATGTGCTGGACCGCGGCCTCTCGGTGGCTGACATCGACGGCCTGATCGAGGTCGCCGGCGACTACATCGACATCGTCAAGCTCGGCTGGGGCACCGCGGTGGCCTCCGGCAACCTCGAGGCCAAGCTGGCCCGCTACAAGGAGCACGGGGTCACCGTGATGTTCGGCGGCACGCTCACCGAGCTGGCGATCGCCCAGAACCGGCTCGACCGCCTGGTGGCCTGGCTCAAGGAACTGGGCCTGGACCACATCGAGCTCTCTGACGGCACGCTCAACATCGAGTTCGAGCGCAAGCTCGAGCTGATCTCCCGCCTCGCCGAGGAGTTCACCGTTCTCTCCGAGGTCGGCTCCAAGGACGACACCCGCATCATGGCCCCCTATCGCTGGGTGGAGCAGATGACCGCCGAGCTGGAGGCGGGCGCGTGGAAGGTGATCGCGGAGGGGCGCGAGAGCGGCGCGGTGGGCATCTTCCGCCACGACGGCGAGGTGCGCCAGGGGCTCGTCGACGAGATCCTGCACGCCATCCCGGGCGACAAGATCATGTTCGACGCGCCCCGCAAGGAGCAGCAGGTCTGGTTCGTGCGCCGCCTCGGCCCCGACGTCAACCTCGGCAACATCACCCCCGAGGACGTCCTCTCGCTCGAGACCATCCGGGTCGGGCTGCGCTCCGACACCGCGGTTGCCGAGCTCAATGACTAAGACGGGCGGCGCTCGGCTCGCGCCCGCCGGGTCGGTGCTGGCGTCGGTGTAGGGATGGACCTGGGCCTGGGCGGAATCCGGCTGGCTCGCCACGGCGAAACCGACGACAACGTCCCTCCGCTCCGCTTCCAGGGCTGGACCGACACCCCGCTCAACGACACCGGCCGCCGCCAGGCCCGTGAGCTGGCCGAGAAGGTGGCGGGCGACGGCATCGCGTCGCTGTGGGCCTCTGATCTCAGCCGCGCGCGCGAGACGGCCGAGATCGTGGGCGAGCGCATCGGCATGACCCCCGCGCTGGACCAGCGGCTGCGCGAGGGCGCCCGCGGGCGCTGGGAGGGCTCTCTCATGCAGGACATCGAGCACGCCGAGCCCGAGCTCTACGCCGCCTGGCGCCGCGGCGGGGCGCAGTTCCGCTTCCCCGAGGGCGAGTCTCTTCTCGAGCAACAACTCCGCGTCACCGAGGCCCTGTCCGAGATTCACGCTGCGGGGCCGCTACCGGCGCTCGTCGTCTGCCACGGCGGCAGCATCCGCGTCATGCTCTGCGCCGCCGACCCGCGCGGGCTCGACGCGTTTCACACCTTTGCGGTGCCCAACGTGGCGGTGGTCCCGCTGTGAGCCGAGCGCCGGTGGCGGCCTTCGTCGCGCTGGTCATCGCCACGGTGGCGGCCTTCTTCGTCACCCAGCACCTCAAGGTGACGACGCCGCTGGTCCAAGGCCGCCCGGCGCCCTTTCCCCACACGATCAATCCGGTCTATGGCGGGTCCTGTCCCCACCGCAACGGCAAGGGCAAGGTCAAGCTCGTGAGTTACAAGCGGATGATCATCTCCTTCTATCTGCAGAACCGCTCCGACGAGGTCAGCGTCTACATCGTCGACCGCGACCGCGACGTGGTCCGCCAGATCGCCAACAACGTCTTCATGCGCGCGCATCCGCCCAAACGCCACTACTTCACCTGGAACGGGCGCCTCGCCGACGGGTCGATCGCCCCGGCGGGCACCTACTACGTCAAGGTGTCGTTGTTCCACGAAGCCCGCTCCCTCGTCATCTCCAACAGCACGGCCGCTCTGCCGGTGACCGTGGAGACGACCCGGCCTCATGTGCGGGTGACGGGCGTGACCCCCGCGACGATTACCTCAGGCACGTCGGCGCCGGCGACCATCCGCTACACCGGCACCGGCTCGCTACGGCCGCGCATCCTCATCTACCGCGTGCGCGCCGGCCGGGCTCTGCGGCTGGTCAAGAGCTACAACGCCACCTCACGCTCCGGACGGAGCCTGTGGGACGGAACCCTCACCGGAGGGCGTCCTGCGCCGCGGGGCCGGTACGTCGTCGGTGTCCGCGTCACCGACCTGGCCTGCACCACCGCGACCTCCCCGGTTACGCCCGCCGCCGCGCCGCGCGCGGTGGTCACCGTTGGCTGACTGGGTGCCTCTCAGCTGCCGTGCGGGCACCGGCTGCTCCTCGGCATCGAGGATCGTGCGCCGCGTCAGGTCCACGCGCACCTCCGGGGTGACGAGCGACGATGGGGAGATCTCCCACCCCGGGTCGGTCGCGATGGCGCGACCGCTGCGGTAGGCGAGGAAGCACACCTTCTCGTGCTCGTCCACGAGCTTGACGCGGAAGGCGAGTTGATTGCCCGCGGATCTGATTGGGGCCAGGACCGGGGCCGACGTCCGGGTGCGGCTGGCCGTGGCGTCCCCCCAGACGCGCAGGCTCCATCGGCTGTCGGCCCCGTTCGCCCGATAGCGGATGACCAGCTCGTTGGGGCTGAGGTGCCCCAGCAACATGGCAAAGCGCTGTGGGTTGAGCTCGCGCAGGACCTCGAGGTCGGGATCCTCGTCGCGCACGTAGGCGCCGTCGAGCGCGTTGCTCGCCTGGTCCACCGCGCGTGAGAGGTGCCGCAGGGCCCGATGACGCACCCGGGCGCCGCCCCACCACCGGGTCGTCCGCGTGGCGCAGGGCAACAGCGCGTAGAAGCACGCCGCGTTGTAGTGCGCCTGCCATCCCGCGACGTGCCAGCGGCCGCGTAGGTAGCGCCCGTCGACGATCACTCGCCAGCCGAACTGCCTCACCTCTGAAGGCACATGCGCGAGCGCGTCGGCGCACCGTCGCACCAGCCCCGCATCCTCGTCGGTCCCGGCCGGCTGTCGTCGCTGCTCGCGGCGGGCCTTCTGGGCCATCTTGCTGATGCCCAGCGCCTTGCGCATCTGCCGCCGCTCCCGTCCGGAGGGTTCGAAGCGGTGGCGGAAGCGTTTGTCGTGCACGATCGTCTGCAGCGGGCGCAGCTCGTGGCGCACGCGTCGCGCCTCCTTGGCCGCGGCCGCCTCCAGCCGCTGCGTGAGGGGCCGCGTGGCGGACTGGGGAGCTTGGAGGCGGCCGTTGCGAGCGTCGTGGGGGTCGATGTGCCGCGCCGTGGCTCGTTCGAACCGGCCCAGCGTCGACTCCAGCTGAACGCTCTGCTCCAGGTCCTCCAACGGCGTGCTGGCCAGGATGCTCATGAGGATGCTGGCCCGGAAACCGGCCTGGAAGATGTCGGGGCGGCGGATGCGCACGGCGATGTAGGCGGCGAGCGCCTGCACCTGCAGGTCGAGCTTGTCCGCGGCGTCGGCGGTCTGGCTCGCCATCCGCTCCAGGCAGTTGGCCGCGCGCAGTTGCGTGAGCATGTTGTCGGGGTCCTGTGCGCTGGCCTCCAGGTAGCGCTCGTAGGCCGCTTTGTAGCCATGGGTGTCGGCTTCCTTTTCGAGCTCGATCCCGGCGCGATAGGTGGCGAGCGCCGCGCTGCTGCGCCAGCGCGCCCACGCCGGATAGATGTCAGGAGCCGCCTGGCCGATCCGGCGGTAGATGTCGGCGCCGGCCAGGGCGATCGCCGTCTTGGCGTCGGCGCCCTGGGCGGTGCCCAGCTGTACGCCCGGGCGCGGCCCGGCACACGCGAGCTCGTAGGCCAGCTGCACAGCGGCGCCATCGTCGCTACCGCTCTTGACCAGCGTCCCGCTGATCTTGAACGAGGTGGCCGACGGAGGCCACGGCACGAGGCCGATGAGCGAGCCCAGCCAGTTGGCCTGGGGGACCGGCGACTTGGAGATGGCGTCAGCGATGCTCGCGACGCTGGGAGAGCCGCCCGGCACGCCGCTTGCCGGCAGCAGCCCGCGCCGGCCCAGCTCCTGCTGCAGTGCCGCCTTGGCCGCCGCCGGACCGAGGCCGGTGTCGTCGCAGGTGAGGTCGGCGATCTGAATCGTTCCCATGCGCGCGAACGCCACGGCGCGCACCCAGCCCCAAGCGACGAGGAAGACCACCGCGCCGACGAGGATCCAGTCCAGCACGCCCAGGTCCGACACCCAGGCGACGGTGGCGGCAAGGGCGTTGTGCACCCACGTGTAGGCGCTCGTCCCCCGAAGCGCATGGGCGGCGTGAAAGCCCGCGCTGACGTCCACCGAGATCAACGCCAGCACCACCAGCGCCAGCGTCGTAAACAGATACGGTCGCCACCCGATCACCCAATACCCCCATGGCGAAGGTACTCGCGCTGGCCTCAGCGGTCAACGCACCCGGGAGGATCCGTACCGTTTGGCGGCGTGACCGCCTACCTAAAGCGCCTCGTTTCGTCGTTGGCGGCCTACCAGGTCGCCGACATCGTCTCGAAGTTCATCGGCGTGATCCTGCTGCCGGTCTACACCCGGTACATCACACCGCAGGGTTACGGCGTGGTCGAACTGCTGGCCAACGGGGTGATTCTCGTCAGCATCCTGGCCCGGTTCGGGATGATCGAGGCGTTCCTGCGGTTCTACTTCACCGACTCTGACCAGGAGCGCCGCGACGCCCTGGCCCGCCGGGCGGTGGCCTTCCTGCTGATCGCCACCACGATCGTGTCCGTGATCCTGGCCGTGTTCGCGGGCCCGGTGAGTCAGGTCGTGCTCGGCTACCGGGACGTCACGACGATGCGCATCGCCGTGCTGGGCCTGTGGTCGTTCACCAACCTGGAGCTGGCCTACGGGCTCCTCCGTGTCGATGAGCGCCTGCGGGTGTATGCGATCGCGTCGGTGAGCAACGTGCTCATGACCGTGGGAGCGTCGGTGGTGCTGGTGGTGGTGCTCGGCAAGGGCGCCCGCGGGCTGCTGCTGGGCAACTATGCGGCCTCCACCGTGGTGTTGTTCGCCCTGTGGTTCACCATGCGCCACCGGTTGCGTCCACGCCCGGCTCAGGCCGAGGAGATGGGCGTGCTGCTGCGCTTCGGGCTGCCCACCGTCCCCGCCGAGGCGTCGGTGTACGCGCTGAGCATCGTCGACCGCTACTACATCTTTCACCACCGCGGTCCAGCGCAGGCCGGTCTGTACTCGATCGCCGTCAAGCTGGCCGGCGCGGTGGCCTTCATCGTGCGCGCCTTCCAATACGCGTGGCCCCCGCTGGCCTACTCGGTCAGCGACGACCGCGAGGCCGGCCGGCTCTACGGCCTGGTCACCACGTACTACCTGCTGGTGAGCGGTTGGGTGGTCGCCGGGTTGGCCCTCGAGGCTCGCTGGGTGCTGCGTCTGCTCGCCGCTCCCTCGTTCTTTGACGCCTACAAGGCCCTGCCGTGGGTGGCCCTGGGCTGGGCGCTGTACGGGCTATGGGTGGTCTTCCTGGCCGTGGCAGGCCGCGCAAAGGTCACCGAGCGCAACTTCCCGGCGGCGATCGCAGGCCTGGCGGCCAACGTGATCCTGCTGCTGGTGCTCGTCCCGTCGCTGGGGCTGGCCGGCGCCGGCCTGGCCTTGTGCGGCGCCTACGTGGTCATGCTGGGCCTCATGCACCTGCTCACCCGCCGCGCCTTCCCGGTGGACTTCGAATGGCGGCGTCTGGCGCAGCTGACAGTGATCGTGGGCGGCCTGGCTGCCGCCGGAGAGCTGGCTCTGCCGACCTCGGGCGCGGTGGGCTTCATCAGCCGCGCCGCGGTCTGGGCGATCATCCCGCCGGCGCTGCTCGCCACCGGGTTCGCCCACGACGCCGAGCTGGCCCAGGCCCGGGCGCTGTTGGCTCGCCTGCGCTCTCCGCGTCCTCCCCGTCCGCCCCGTCCCGCCCCGGGTGAGTCATGACCCGCCCGGGGGTCAGCGTGGTCATGCCCTTTGCCGGGACCCGCGCGGAGGCGGACACGGCCGTGGCCGGGTTGCGCGCGCTTGCCACCGGACCCGAGGACGAGCTCATCCTCGCCGACAACGCCGGAGTCGCCGCGCCCGACGAGCGCGTGACCGTCGTGCGGGCGACGGGCGAGCAGTCGCCGTCGCACGCCCGCAACGCGGGGGCCGCCCGCGCGTCGCGCCCGTGGATCCTGTTCCTGGATGCCGACTGCATGGCCCCCGCCGACCTGCTCGACCGCTTCTTCGCGGTCCCCGTGGACGACGCCGTGGGCGCGCTCGCCGGAGCGGTCATCCCCGCGGGACCCGGATCCCGCCCACCCGGCGTGGCCGAGCGCTACGGCGTGGCCAAGAGCTTCCTGGACCAGGACGCGCACCTGGCGCACCCCTTCATGCCGCGCGCAGTGGCGGCCAACCTCCTGGTGCGCCGGGAGGCGTTTGAGGCCGTCGGCGGCTTCTATGAGGGCGTGCGCGCCGCCGAGGACACCGATTTCTCCTGGCGTCTACAGCGCGCCGGGTGGCGCCTGGAGGGCCGACGCGAGGCGACGGTGCGCCACCGCTACCGCACCACCCTGCGCGCCCTGCGCCGCCAGTGGCGCGGCTACGCCGCCGGGCGGGCGTGGCTGGGTCGCCGCTATGACGGCTTCGCCCCTGAGCCTGCGCTGGCGCGGGCCGCGCGACGGGTGCTGCGCCTGCGCTCCGGCGGGCCCGCCCTGTCCGCGGGGCCTGCCCCGTCCGCGGGGCCCGTCCATGCCCCCGCTGCTCCAGGCCCGTTGGACCGCGGCCGCTTCCTCGCCCTTGACGCCATGCTCGGCGTCGAGGAGCTGGCCGGCTTTGCCCTGTCCAATCGCCCGCGGCGCGAGGCCCGGGCGCCGGCTCGCGTGGTGCTCGTCGCGGATCGCTTCCCGGCGCGCGACGACCCGCTGGCCGACTTCGCGCTCACCCTGGCGGGAGCGCGCGTCGAGGCCGCGTCGAGGCCCGAGGCGCTCGGGCGGCGGGCAG
Organism: Solirubrobacteraceae bacterium; assembly: GCA_036490435.1. Classification (GTDB taxonomy): domain Bacteria; phylum Actinomycetota; class Thermoleophilia; order Solirubrobacterales; family Solirubrobacteraceae; genus Palsa-465. The sequence continues at coordinate 3,696 of DASXDW010000176.1, read as the reverse complement.
CCCAGGGACTGTCGATCGACTACCGCGAGGATGACGGAGCCGGGGCCCGGGGCCTGGCCCTGACGCGACTGCTGACGCGCCACCCCGTGCGCTGCGCTCGCGACCTGATCGGTCGCCGCTCCGGTGCGCCCACCCTGGCGGCGCTGGCGCCCGCGGTCGTCCGCCTGGTGCGCGACGGCGACGCCCGGGTCCATCCCCTGGGCGGGGAGGACGCGCGCGCCGTCGCCACGCGCCTGGCGCGACTGGCCGGCCGGCGGCTGGAGACGTGATGCGCGTCCACCTCGTCGACCCGCCGGCGTTCACGCCGCCCTATGACCACGCGCTGGCCTCCGCACTGAGCCGCGCTGGGGCCGAGGTGGAGCTGATCACCAGCCGCTTTGCCTACGGCGCGGTGCCCGATCCGGACGGCTACGTGCGCCGCGAGCTCTTCTACCGCCATACCTTTGGCGCGGCGGGCTCGCACGCGCGGCGGGCGGCCAAGCTCGCCGCGCACGTTCCCGACATGCTGCGTTACCGCCGGGTGGCTCGCGACGCCGACGTCGTGCACTTCCAGTGGCTGACCGCGCCCGTGCTCGACCTGCCCCTGTTGCCCCGCCGCCCGCTCGTGCTTACCGCCCATGACCTGCTCCCCCGCGAGCCGCGTCCGGGTCAGCTCGCCGCCCAGCGTCGGCTGCTCGAGCGCGTGGACGCCGTGGTGGTCCACTCCGAGTATGGCCGCGCGCAGCTGGTCAGCGGTCTCGGCCTGTCCGCCGACCGGGTGCATGTCATCCATCACGGCGCGTTCAGCCACGCCGTGGATGGCCCCCGCGCCCCCCTGCCCGCGGAGCTCTCGGCGGACGCGAGGGCGACCAGGCGGCCCGTGGTCCTGTTCGCGGGCCTCCTGCGGGCCTACAAGGGACTGGACACGCTCCTGCGGGCGTGGTCAGGCGTGGCCGGCGCCGAGCTGTGGATCGCCGGGCGGCCCATGATGGATCTGGCCCCGCTGCGGATGCTGGGGGGCGAGGGTGTGCGCTGGGTCCCGCGGTTTGTCTCAGACGGTGAGCTCGCCGCCCTGCTCGAGCGCGCCGACATCGTCGTGCTCCCCTACGCGCGCACCCAGCGCTTTGACCAGTCGGGCGTGCTGGCCACCGCACTGGCCTTTGGCAAGGCGGTCGTCGTCTCAGACATCGGCGGCTTCTCGGAGGTCGCCGCCGCCGGCGCGGCGCGCCTGGTCGCGCCCGAGGACCCCGCGGCGCTGGGCGCGGCGCTGTCTGAGCTGGTGGGCGACCGGGCGGCGCGGGACTCGCTGGCGGCCGCGGCGCTGGCGGCGGCTCGAGGGCCGTACTCCTGGGACGCGGCGGCGCGGGCGACGCTCGCGCTCTATGAGCGCGTCACGCGCTTGGGCTGATGACCAGCCCGGAGGACTGGCGCCGCGCGACCTCCTCGCGCACGACCGGCGCGACCTTGGTCCCGAACAGCTCGATCGAGCGCATCACGTCCGCGTGGGCGACGGCGCCGACGCTCATCTGCCCGATGTAGCGGGTGTTGCCGAAGAGCTCATGCTCGAACAGGATCTTCTCCGCCACCTGCTCAGGCGAGCCCGCGGCCACCGCGCCGCGCGGCGAGCGCAGCGCCTCGTACTCCTCGCGCCCCGACGGCGGCCAGCCGCGCTCGCGCCCGATCCGGTTCATCATCGCCAGGTACGGGGTGGCAAAGGCGCTGTCGGCAGCCTGTGACGTCTCCCCCACGAAGGCGTGTGTGTTGATGGCCAGCGGCAGGGCGCCGGCGTCGTGACCGGCCTGGGCAGCGGCCTCGCGGTACAGCGACACCAGCGGCGCGAAGCGCTCCGGCTGGCCGCCGATGATGGCCAGCGTCATCGGCAGGCCCAGCGCGCCGGCGCGGACCACCGATTGTGGGGTGCCCCCGACGGCCACCCACACCGGCAGCGGATCCTGGACGGGGCGCGGGTAGACGCCGGCGTTTTGGAGCGGAGCCCGCCCGCCCCGCCCGCCGGGCAGGCGCCCCGACCAGGTGACGCGCTCGTTGGCGCGGATGGCCAGCAGCAGGTCGAGCTTCTCGGCGTAGAGCTCGTTGTAGTCATCCAGGTCGTAGCCGAAGAGAGGGAAGGACTCGATGAAGGAGCCCCGCCCGGCCATGATCTCGGCCCGCCCGCCCGACAACAGGTCGAGCTCGGCGAACTGCTGAAAGACCCGTACCGGGTCATCGGAGCTCAGCACCGTGACCGCGCTGGCGAGGCGGATGCGCTCGGTGCGCGCCGCGATCGCCGCCAGCGCCACCACGGGCGCGGAGATGAGGAAATCGGGCCGGTGGTGCTCGCCGATGGCGAACACGTCGAGGCCGACCTGCTCGGCGAGCTCGGCCTCCTCCAAGAGGTCGCGCATCCGCTGCTGCGGGGTGACGCCCGAGCTGAGGTCGGCGAAGGTGGCGAGTCCGAGCTCCATGGTGGGTTACGAGCTTAGCAAGGTAGTTGCGCAGACAACTAATCGCCTGCGGCTTGGCCACGTGTCGGCGGTCGCGCTCAACTTTGAGTGTCGCTTGTCGAACCTTTAGGACATGGGAACTCCGGAGCTCGAGCTCGCCCCTGGACTGATCGCGCCGTGGCACGCGGCGTCCGCCGCCACCACCGAAGAAGGGGTGCTCACGGCAATGCGCATCCTCATCGTCGATGACCAGGCGTTCAACATCGCCGTCATCAGCGGGCTGCTCCGCGAGGCCGGCTTCCAGGACATCGTCACGACGCGCGACCCGCGCAGCGTGCCCGAGGTGTGCGCCAGCGAGCGGCCCGACCTCGTCCTGCTGGACTTCCACATGCCCGGCATGACCGGCCTGGACGTCCTGGGCTCGATCTCGAGCCTCATCCACGGCGCCCAGAGCCTGCCCGTCCTCATCGTCACCTCTGACCCCACCGCGCAGCGCCGCTACGACTGCCTGGCCGCCGGCGCGCGCGACTTCCTGACCAAGCCGGTCGACCAGATCGAGCTGCTGCTCCGCGTCCGCACCCACCTGCTCACCCGCCACCTCCAGCACGCCTCCGAGCGCCGCGCCGACGATCTCGACGACGCCGTCCGCGAGCGCACCGTCGAGCTCGAGGACGCGCGCCTGGAGAGCCTCACCATCCTCGCCGCCGTCTCGGAGTACCACGACGACGACACCCACCAGCACACTCAGCGCGTCGGCGCCACCGCGGCCCGCCTGGCCCAGGGGCTGGGCCTGCCCAAGTCCTTCGTCGCCGAGATCCGCCGCGCCGCGCCGCTGCACGACCTCGGCAAGGTCGCCATCTCCCAGCAGATTCTGCTCAAGCCCGGCCCCCTCACCGACGAGGAGCGCGCCGCGATGATGCGCCACGTCCACTTCGGGGCCAACATGCTCGCCACCGCCCGCTCCCCGGTCTTCCGCCTCGCCGCCGAGATCGCCGTCAGCCACCACGAGCGGTGGGACGGCAACGGGTATCTGGCCGGGCTGGCCGGCGAGGACATCCCGTTGTCCGGCCGCATCACCGCGGTCGCCGACGTCTTTGACGCCCTGACCCACGAGCGGCCCTACAAGGCGGCCTGGGAGCGCGACCGTGCCCTGGAGGAGATCACCTCGCAGGCCGGCCGCCAGTTCGACCCGGCCGTCGTCGCCGCGCTGCTGGAGCTGGACTTCGGCGCCCTGGACGAGGGCGCCGCCAGCGTGCACGGCTGAGCGCGCGGCGGG
>DASXDW010000142.1:0-7747 GCA_036490435.1 Solirubrobacteraceae bacterium | reverse complement strand
CGATGAGGCCGCTGACCTCGACCATGGTCATGAGGGGACGGTGGTCGGCGAAGAACTCGCCGTGGGCGCGGCCGACCTCGTCGCTGCGCGAGATGTCAGTGACGTAGACGCGGTTCTGGATGACGTCGGCGGCGCCGAGACCGACACGGGAGAGCTCCTGGAGGATCTTGGTGAAGATCTCGACGGCCTGGTCATACGGGGTGATGCCACACACCGCGCCCTCGAGCGTCACCGAGGTGGTCCCGCCGACGAGCACGAAATCGCCGACCCGCAACAGCCTGCTGAAGCCGAACTGACCCTCGAACGGAGAAGGGGGGTCGCCGGGGAGACGCTCCGGAGGCCGCGGGGCCCCGTGTGCTGTCGGCCGAGGCCCGGTCAATGGAGGAAGTGGCGGCGGCTAGTGAACACCATCGCCCCGCCCACCTTGTCGACCGCGTCCACCGTCTCGTGGTCGCGGACCGAGCCGCCGGGTTGGATGATCGCGCTGATACCGGCCTCCAGCGCCAGCTCGGGACCGTCGGAGAAGGGGAAGTACGCATCGGAGGCGAGCACGCCGCCCGCCACGCCCTCGCGGGCTTTGGCCAGGGCCAGGCGCACCGAGTCCACGCGGCTCATCTGGCCCGCCCCCACGCCGATCGTCTGGAGGTCCCGGGCGATGATGATGCCGTTGGACTTGGTGTGCTTGCACACCCGCCAGGCGAACGAGAGCTGCTGCCACTCCGCCTCGGTGGGGCGGCGCTCGGTGACGACCTGCATCTCGGAACGCTCCTCGAGGTCGGCGTCGCGGTCCTGGACGAGCAGGCCGCCGATGACCTGGCGCAGGTGCGGCTCGATCATGTTGGGGATGCGGCGCTCCTGGTCGTCGAGGATGCGCGTGTTGGGCTTCTCGGCCAGCACCTCCAGGGCCTCGTCGTCATACCCGCGTGCGAACAGGAGCTCGACGAACTGCTCGGACAGCGCGCGAGCCAGCTCGCCATTGACCCCACGGTTCAGGCACACGATCCCACCGAAGGCCGACTGGGGATCGCAGGCATAGGCCTTCGTATAGGCCTCGAGCGCCGTGGACGCGCAGGCCACGCCGCACGGGTTGTTGTGCTTGATGATCACGCACGCCGGGATCTGGAACTCTGCGAGCAGCAACCGGCCGGCATCCAGGTCGAGCAGGTTGTTGAAGGAGATCGGCTTGCCGCCGAGCTGGGAGACCATGGAGAGCACGTGGGTGCGCGCGCCGACCTGCTCGTAGTAGGCGGCGCGCTGGTGGGGGTTCTCGCCGTAGGGGAGCTCCAGCACCTTCTCGAACGCCCGCACGAACAGCGGGGGAAAGTCCTCGCGCTTCTCCTGGAACCACCGCGCGATCGCGGTGTCGTAGCGCGCGGTGTAGGCGAACGCCTCCGCGGCCAGGCTCTCGCGCGTGTTGGGCGACAAGCGGCAGTCGGACTCACGCAGCTCGGCCAGGACAGCGTCGTAGGCAACCGGGTCGACCACCGGAACCGCGAAGGCGTGGTTCTTGGCCGCGGCGCGGATCATCGTGGGCCCACCGATGTCGATGTTCTCGATGATCTCGTCGTCGGATGCGCCGCGCTGGGCGGCGGTGCGCTCAAACGGATACAGGTTCACGCAGACCAGATCGACGAACTCGACGGCGTGCTCCTCGGCGGCGGCGAGGTGCTCCTCGTTGTCGCGCACCGCCAGCAGGCCGGCGTAGAGCTTGGGGTGCAGCGTCTTGACGCGGCCGTCCATGATCTCCGGGAAGCCGGTGAGCTCGGAGATCGAGCGCACGCGGATGCCGTTCTCGGTGAGCGCGCGGGCGGTGCCGCCGGTGGAGATGACCTCGATCCCCAGCTCGGTGAGGCCACGGGCGAACTCGACGATGCCCGTCTTGTCAGAGACCGAGAGCAGCGCACGCCTGACCTGGAGCTCCTCGGACACCGTGGCCGGCACGCTCATCGGCTGTGCACTCGCCTCCATGAGCCCCAATCTACCGTGAGATGGCCACTCGACGCGGGTTGGCGGGGTCCAGGCGGACCGCGCCCTGGGCGATGAGCCGAACCGCGTCGACGAGCAGCTCGTGCTCGATGGGGTGCAGGAGCCCGAGCACGGCGTCGGCGTCGGTGGCCTCGGGCAGCTCGAGCGCCCGCTGGAAGATGACCGGTCCGGTGTCGACACCGCCGTCGACGAAGAACACGCTGACCCCGAACACCTTGGCCCCGTAGTCCAGCGCCTGTTGCACCGCGCCGAGCCCCGGGAATGCCGGCAGCAGCGACGGGTGGACGTTGATCACGCGGTCCGGGAACGCCGCCAGGAACGCGTCGCTGAGCAGCTGCATGTAGCCGGCCAGCACCACCAGCTCCACCTCGCGCTCGCGCAGCCACGCCACCATCGCGGCATCCCGCGCCGCGCGGTCGGCAAACGCCGCACGGACAAACACCTGAGCATCGATCCCGGCGCCACGCGCACGGTCGAGCGCCGGCGCCTCCGGCTTGTCGGAGGCCACGGCCCGCACCATCACGCCGTCGCGCCCGTGGGCCCGGTCGATCAGTGCCTGGAGGTTGGTGCCGGTGCCGGAGGCCAGGACGCCGACGTTCATGCCGCGGCCAGCTTGGGGAAGCGCCCGCCGGTGGAGCGCAGCGTCCCTTCGCGCAGCAGCTCGTCGACACGCCCGAGCACCTCGTCGGAGCGCAGGTGCGCGAAGGAGCCATACGCCGCCAACCCGTCATAGGCGTTCTGGACCACCACCTTGGAGCGGCCACCGCGCAGGATCTCGACCGCACGGGTCCGGCCCACCGGGGGCTGCGCGGAGCCGACCACGCCCAGGATCGCCTCATCCAGATTCCCCGGCACAGGCCCGTCGGCGCCGACCGCCGCCCCGGCACGCAGCATCGCCTGCGGCGCCGGAACCAGATCAGCGGCGCACACGTCACAGCACGGCACTCCGTCCACCGGAGCCCCCGCCGAGGAATCCCCGAAGTGGTCGAGCAGCGCCCGCCGCCGGCAGCCTTCGCTCTCGACATAGCCCCACACGGCCCGGTACTGGCTCCAGCGCACGCGCTCGGCCTCGCGCGCCGCGGCCACGCACAGCGCGGCGGCGTGGCGGTCCCAGCCGCCGGTGATCTGCCCCACCGCGCGGTCGGATGGGGCGGGCGCGGGCGTGAGCACGCCGGCGCGGGCCAGGTGGCCGAGCACGGCGCGCACGCCGTCATCGTCGCCCTGGCCACGGTCTGAGACCAGGCCGGCCAGGTCGGACACGGGGAGGTCGTAGCGGCCGTCGCACCCGGCCCAGGTCAGGCGCTCGCCCACCCGGTCAAAGGCCTCGGGGGTCAGACGCGAGCGCTGGATGAAGAAGACGTGCAGCCCCTTGTCGCGCGACTCGGCGAAGAGCAGGCAGCGAGCGGGCTGCCCGTCGCGCCCGGCGCGGCCGGCCTCCTGGTAGTAGGCCTCCAGTGAACTGGGCACCGTGGCGTGGCAGACGGTGCGCACATCGGCCTTGTCGATCCCCATCCCGAAGGCGTTGGTGGCGACGATCACCTCGACACGCCCGCTCATGAACTGCTCCTGGGCGTTGCCGCGCTGCTCGGGGCGCATCCCCGCGTGGTAGGCGACCACACCGCAGTCCAGCGCGTCCGACAGCATCCCGGCGAGCTTCTCGGTGGCGCTCCGGGTGCCGGCGTATACGATCGCCGGCCGCGCCGCGGCGTCCGACAAAGACGCCACCAGCCGCTGCTCCTTGTCGCGGGCGCCGCCGCAGCGCACGACGGCGAAGCTGAGGTTGGGGCGGTCAAAGCCGGTGGTGACGCGCAGCGGTTCGCGCAGGCGCAGCCGACCCGCGATGTCAGTGGCCACGCGCGGCGTCGCGGTCGCGGTGAGCGCCATCACCGACCGGGCCCCGACGCTCTGTGCAATGGCGGCAAGCCTGAAGTAGTCGGGGCGAAAGTCATGTCCCCACTCAGACACGCAATGGGCCTCGTCGACGACGAACAGGCCGACGTCCACCGACGCGAGTGTCCGCGAGAACGCCGGAGAGGCGAAGCGCTCGGGGGCGACGTAGAGCAGGCGGACCTCGCCGCGGCGGACGCGGGCCATCGCCTCGGCGTTGGCATTGTGGCTGCGCTGAGAGTTGATCATCGTCACCGAGCCGGGGGCGATGCGGTGCACCGCCCAGGCCTGGTCGCGCATCAGCGCCACCAGCGGCGAGACGACGATCGTGAGGTCATCGCGCATCAGCGCCGGGAGTTGGTAGCACAGCGACTTGCCCGAGCCGGTGGGCATCACGACCAGGGCGTCGCGGTGCCTCAGCGCGGCGCCGACCGCCTCGGCCTGGCCGGGGCGGAAGTCATCGAAGCCGAAGACCTCGCTGAGGGTGCGGCGCGGATCCATGGGGCGGCCGACGATACCGCCGCCCGCGGGCGGACCCCGCGCAGCAGCCGACCCGGTTAGACGCGCGCGAGCGGGAGCTCGTGCTCGAGCGCGTACTTGCCGCGCGCGTCCTCGGTCCCGGCCAGCGGGTAGTCGCCGGTGAAGCACGCGTCGCAGTGCTCGGCGCGCGAGCCGTCGATGGCGTCGTAGACGCCCTGAAGCGACAGATAGTGCAGCGAGTCGGCGCCCAGCTCGGCGGCGATCTCGTCCACGCTGCGGCCGTGGGCGATCATCTCCTCGCGCGTGGACATGTCGATCCCGTAGTGGCAGGGGTGCTTGATCGGCGGGGCCGAGATGCGCAGATGGACCTCGGCGGCGCCGGCGGCGCGCAGCATCTGGACGATCTGGCGGTCCGTGGTGCCGCGCACGATCGAGTCGTCGACGACGATGAGCCGCTTGCCCGCCACCACCTCGGGCACCGGGTTGAACTTCATGCGCACGCCCTGGCGGCGCAGCTCCTGGCCCGGCTGGATGAAGGTGCGGGCCACATAGCGGTTCTTGATGAAGCCGTCGTCGGTGGGCAACCCGGAGGCGCGGGCCAGTCCGCGCGCCGCGGCGTTGCCCGAGTCCGGCACGGGGATGACCACGTCGGCCTCGACGGGCGCCTCGCGCCACAGGTTCTCCCCCATGCGCGCGCGGGCGACCTGGAGCACGGTGCCGCCCATGCGCGAGTCAGGACGGGCGAAGTAGATGTACTCAAAGACGCAAAACGCGCGGCGCTCGGAGCGCACGACCTGGCGCGCGGTCAGGCCCTGCGCGTTGAGAGTGACCGCCTCGCCGGGCAGGACCTCGCGCACCAGGGTGGCGCCGATGAGGTCAAGGGCGCAGGACTCTGAGGCCACGCACCACGCGGGCGCGTCCTCGGAGTCCGGCGGCGGGTCGATGCGACCGATGCACAGCGGCCGCAGCCCCTGCGGGTCGCGGAAGGCGATGACCGCATCCTCGGTCATGACGACGGTGGAGAAGGCGCCGCTCAGCCGGGGCAGGACGTCGGTGAGGGCGTCGTCGATGCCCTGCGCCGGGTGGGTGGCCAGCAGCGCCGCGATGATCTCGGAGTCCGAGGTGGACTGGAACGGCACGTCGCGGCCGCGCAGCTCGGAGTGCAGCTCGACGGCGTTGATGAGGTTGCCGTTGTGAGCGAGGGCCAGGGTGCGGTGGTCGTCGCGCACGATCGGCTGGGCGTTCTCCCACTCCGAAGAGCCGGTGGTGGAATAGCGGACGTGGCCGATGGCCATATCGCCGAGCAGCGAGCGCAGCATGTTCTCGTCAAAGACCTGCGAGACCAGCCCCTGGTCGCGGATGCCCATGATGTTGCCGCCCTGCGTGGCGGTGGCGATGCCCGCGGACTCCTGACCACGGTGCTGCAGCGCGAACAGGGCAAAGTACGACAGACGAGCGACGTCATGGCCGGGCGCATAAATCCCGAAGACGCCGCATTCATCGCGGGGTCCGTCGCGGTGGTCGTTCACGAGAGCGGTCACAAACCAAGCATGGCGGAAGGCTCGGCCGGACAGTCATGAAGGCTAGCAGCGCCGCTGCGATGTCCACCGGCGCGGGACAACGGTGGGCGGCCGGCTAGATGAAGCGGGCCAGACCCTCGCTACGGGCCTGCGCCATCCGGGCGACCTCGACCTCCAGCACGCCCTCGAGCGTCAACGCTGAGCCGCCGACGCGGCCGATCATCGGCAGCCCTCGCAGGGCATCCTCTGACCCCGAGACGATGAAGGCCCGCCCGGGCGCCTCGGCGAACGGGTCGATGCCGTCGGGCACGGCGACGCTGGCGCCGATCCCGCCGGCGATGCAGCACTCGGCGAGCGCCACCGCGATCCCGCCCTCGGCGACGTCATGGGCGCTGCGCGCCGCGCCCGTGTTGACCATGGCGCGCACGGTCTGATGCGCGGCCCGGACGGCCTCCTCATCGAGCGCCGGCAACGGCCCGGAGATGGGCTCGCCGCGCAGCTTGGCCAGCTCTGAACCGGCGCGGTCGGCCCCGGCGAAGTCGCCCACGAGCGCGATCACGTCACCCCGGCGCGCGAAGGCAAGCCGGCCCGCGCGTTCAGGGTCCGGCACCCGCCCCACCATCCCGATCACCGGCGTGGGGAAGATCGGCCCGGTCGGCGCCTCGTTGTAGAGCGAGACGTTGCCGCCGACGACCGGCACCCCCAGCGCGCGGCAGGCGCCCGCGATGCCCTCGACGGCCTCCACCAGCTGCCAGGCCACGTGCGGCTTCTCGGGGTTGCCGAAGTTCAGGCAGTTGGTCAGGCCCAGCGGCTCGGCGCCGACACAGGCGAGGTTGGCCGCACACTCGTAGACCGCCTCGGCTGCTCCGCGGCGCGGGTCGCAGGCGACGCGGCGGCCGTTGCCGTCGATGGCGACGGCGATCGCCTCGCCGGTGGGCAGGGCCAGGACGGCGGCGTCGGCGTCGTCGGGGCGGCGGACCGTGCGCGACTGGACCACTGGGTCGTACTGCTCAAAGACGGGCAGGCGCGAGGCGATGTTGGCCGAGCCCAGCAGCTCCATCAGCGTCTCGGTGGCGCCGGCATCGGGGGCGAGCATGGCGGCCGCCGGCGCGTAGAGCGGCGAGGTGGGCGCCGCCGGCTCCAGGTCATACAACGGGCAGTCGTCGACGAGGATGCTCACCGGCAGGTCGGCCACAACCTCATCGCCCGAGAGCACGCGCAGCCGCCCTGAGCCGGTCACCGCGCCGATCGGGGTGGCCAGGGTCTCCCAGCGCGCGCACACCGCGATCACGGCGTCCAGCTGGTCGGGCTCGACCACGCACAGCATGCGCTCCTGGGACTCGGAGACCATGATCTCGAACGGCTCCATGCCCGGCTCGCGCAGCGGGATGAGGGCGCAGTCGATGTCGAGGCCGACATCGCCCTTGGCGGCCATCTCCGACGAGGACGAGGTCAGACCGGCCGCGCCGAGGTCCTGCAGGGACACCAGCAGCTCCTCATCCAGCAGCTCCAGGCAGCACTCGAGCAGCTTCTTCTCCGCGAATGGGTCGCCGATCTGGACCGACGGGCGCTTGGCCTCGTCGCTCTCGCCCAGCTCGGCCGAGGCCAGCACCGAGGCGCCGCCGATGCCGTCGCGGCCGGTCAGGGCGCCCAGCAGCACGAGCACGTTGCCCGGTCCCGCCGCGGCCGAGCGGATGAGCCGCTCGTGGGGCGCGAGGCCCAGGCACATCGCATTGACCAGGCAGTTCTGCTCATACGAGGACTCGAAGTAGATCTCGCCGCCCACGGTGGGGACGCCGATCGAGTTGCCGTAGTGCCCGATCCCGCCGACGGCGCGGTCGAGCAGGTAGCGCGAGCGCTCGGATTCCGCCAGC
>DASXDW010000096.1:0-4402 GCA_036490435.1 Solirubrobacteraceae bacterium | reverse complement strand
GCCTCGCGCAGCAGCGCCACCAGTTCCCCGCGGTCGGGTTCGAGCAGCCACGGACGACCGCGCGTCTCCATCGTGTCGATTCGGTCCTCGGGAAACGAGACCCGCTCGGCGGAGATCCGCCAGCCCGCGTCGGCGGGGACGAACTCGTCGGTCGGGCCGCCGGCGGTGACGATCACGGGCAGGCCGCAGGCCATCGCCTCGAGCACCGGCATCGCGAATCCCTCGCCGCGGTAGGGGTGAACGAGCACGTCGCATGCGCGATACAGCGCGGCCACCTCGTCGGTGGACAGATCCTCGTCGATGAGCACGATGCGCGGCAGCGCGCCGGAGGCGGCGTGCTCGAGGATCGGCTCGCGGCCGGCGTTGCGGTAGATGTCGTTGGCGCCGAAGTCCTTGAGCACGAGCGTCACGTCGTCGCGCCCGGCGAACGCCCGGCGCCACGCGTTAAAGAGCACGTCCACGCCCTTGCGCGCGATCAGCCCGCCGACGAAGAGAAAGCGCGTGCCCTCGTCCGCGTCGGGCAGCTCGCGCTCCATGCCGTCGGGGTGAAAGACCTCCAGATCGACCCCGTTGGGGATCGTCACCACCCGCTCGGCGTCGACGCCGGCGTCCACGTACATGCGGCGCACGAACTCGCTGGGCACCCACAGCTCATCCACGTTGGAGTGCAGCGGCTCCAGCCACGCCTCCGGGACCGCCCCGAACTCCCAGGGCTGGATGATCGCCAGACGGCCCGCCCGGGCAGGGCTGAGGTCCGGCGGCCACTGGTGGCGCACCTCGACGTCCGCGGTGTGGACGAGCGGCGGGGTGGGCGGGGTCCGATCATCGGAGCCACCATCGCGGGTGACGCGCTGCACCGAGCCGCGCAGGCGCGCAGAGACGCGGTCGTTGATGATCGACAGGCTGGTCGGCAGACCGTGGTCGCCCTGCCAGCGCACCGCGACGTCCTGCGCGGAGGGCTCGCGCTGAACCCGGCCGGGGCGGGCGCCGCCGTAGTAGGCCTCGAGCTCGTCGACGTAGGCGGCGAACGCCCGCGGCTCCGCGATCCCGGCCTGCAGCTGCTCGAGCAGCCCCGGCTCCAGGGCCAGGCGATCCAGGACTCGCGCGAGGTCGTCGACGTCGAGCCCGTCGAACACGAGCCCGTCCACGCCGTCGCGGATGGCCTCGGGCAGGCCTCCCAGGCGCGGCACGAGCACCGGGGTCCGTGCCGCCAGGCACTCGGCGGCGGCCAGCGGCGCGCAGTCCCACCACATCGAGGGCAGCGCCACCGCGTCGACCTCGCGCAGCAGTCCGCCGATCTCCGACGGCGAGAAGGCGCCGTACAGCTCGACGTTGCCGCGGCGGTCCAGGGCCTTGAGCTGGGAGGCGAAGCGGTCGGGGACCTCGCCCAGGATCTTGATGTTCAGCCGGGCCTGCGTGCGCTGGGCGGCCTCGATGAGCAGCTGCGGGCCCTTGTGGGGATAGGCCGAGCCCAGGAAGGCCACGGTGAGGTCCTTGCCGACCCGGCCCGGCGTACGGTCGCGGCCCACCTGCTCCCAGATCTCGGCGTCGTGGGGCATCGATTGGCGGACGGTGTCGACGAGGTCGGCGGAGTAGCCGGCGTTGACCAGCGTGCGGCGCACGGCGTCAGACACCGACAGGATCGCCGTGAGGCCGCGCTCGGCGCGAGAGCGGATCTCGGCCAGCCGGCGCTGGTGGCCGGCCACGTCGGGGCTCCCCACACAGGTGGCACAGACGCTGCCGTCGCCCGGCCCGGCGCAGATGGCCCCCCGGTCGTTGAGCAGGTAGGCGCGCGGGCAGATGAGCCAGTAGTTGTGCGTGGTGAAGTACGACGGCACGCCCCGGGCGGCGACCCGGTCGATGAGCGCGGCGCCGAGGTTGTGGAGGTTGTGGAAGTGCACGACAGCTGGCCCCACCTGCTCCAGGGCGCGGTCGAACGCCGCGGTGATGGCCGGGTCGTCGATCTCGCGGTCGGGGTTGCCGAGATCGAAGAGCCCGTGAGGTCGGTTGTGCACGCCGATCAGATGGACGCCATCCTCATCCCATTCGACGACCTCGTAGGGCTGGCCGGACGGGGTGGGCTTGACCGCGGCGTGAAAGACGGTGACCTCCCAGCCGCGCCGGGCCAGCTCCTTGGCCGCCAGGCGCGGGACGGTGGTGCCCCCGCCGCTGTCATTCCACCCGAACGCGGTCATGAGCAGCCGCCGGGGCCGATCGCCGGCGTCGGCGGCGTTGCCGCTCACCGGCCGAGGCCGCGCGCTCGGCACGATCGCCGCCGCGCGCGAGCGCAGCTTCCCCGCAAGCACCGGCACCGGGAGCATGCGCCGCTCCAGGGCGTCGGCGAGACGCAGCAGCGCCTGGCGCTCGGCATCAGGCCGATCAAGGACGGCCCAGTCGAGCTCGGGGACCAACTCGCGCAGCGGGTACAGGTCGACGGCGGCTGACAGGGCGGCCTCGACGTCGGCGAGCTCCCGTGCCCGGGCGGACTCGTCGGAGGTGTTGGCGCCATGGCGGCGGATGGCGACGAGGGGGCCGCCGGGGACGTGACGGAAGCGAAACGCCCGTCCGGCCCGCAGGAAGAAGTCGAAGTCGTTGGCCAGCGGGTAGCGGTCGTCGTACCCGCCCACGGCCTCATAGACGCGGCGGTGCACCATCCGCGACGGGTCGACGAGATGGTTGTGGCTGCGGAAGAACGACTGCACCAGCGCCGCGGGCGTGAACTCCCGGCTGGGCCACACGCCGGTCTGGCGGCCGCCGGAGTCGATCACGACGGCGTCGCCGTGCACCACGCCCGTCTCGGGGTGGCGGTCGAAGATCTCGACCTGGCGGCGGATCCGGCCGGGCAGGCACAGATCATCGTCGCCGATCATGGCGATCAGCTCGCCCCGGCCCTCCGAGACGAAGGTGTTGTACGCCGCCGCGATGCCGCGGTTGGTCTCGTGGCGCACGACGCGCAGGCGCGGCTCACCGGCAAACGTCGCGAGCACCTCATCGGTCTGGGGGTTGGTGGTGCCGTCGAGCACCACCAGGACCTCCAGATCGGCGAAGTCCTGATCGAGGGCGCTGCGAATCGCCTCGGCGAGGTAGTCGTGGCGGTTGTACGTCGCGATCCCCAGCGTGACACGCGGGGACGCTCCATCGAGGGGCATACCCTGGTTATCGGCAGGCGCCGATGGGCGCTTAAGGCTGCGCGCTCAGCCCGCGACCTGCTGGTAGAGCGAGGGCAGGCTGGGATAGCCGCTCGACGCCCACCCGGAGTTCTGCAGCGCGGAGATCTGCGCCTGCGGGGGCTGCCCCGCGGTGGAGAGGACCGACTGGATCCCGGAGCTGGCCGTGCCGTAGCCCGGAATCGTGTTCTGGCCCTTGAGCCAGCCGGCGGTGGCGTCGGCGGCGGCGCTGGGGTCCGCCCAGATGTTGTCCGAGGAGCCGAAGGTGCCACTGTCGGTGTAGCCGATGTTCAGCCAGTCGTTGTTGTTGGCGGCCTGGCGCGAGACGGCGGCGCTACCGGACTCCTCGGCCAGCAGCCAGGCGGAGACGACGCCGCTGTCCAGACCGGTGTCCTGGGCCAGTCGGCTGGCGAAGGTCTGCTGGGCGGAGGTGAGCATCGTGCCGGCCTGGGCCGGCAGGCTGCCGGTGGCACTGGTGGCGGTGCTACCCGTGATGGCGTTGGACAGCTGTGAGGAGAACGACATCGACGCACCGGTCGACCCCGTCGAGCTGGTGCTGCTGCTCGTGCTCGTGGTCGCCTGCGGTGTGAAGGCGGTCGCCAGGCTGGAGAGCTCGGTGTTGATCGTTGCCACCCGAGCAGTGACATCAGAGATGCTCATCTTCTCCTCTGATCATCGACGCCTGAGGCACTGAACTTAAACTGAGAGGGGCGGACCGAAGTCCGCCCCTCTCGAACCGTTCCCTCGATGGATCGGATCTGATATAGGCCTCGCGTGGTTAGCGACCTGGGTGAGCGCGAGGCGTTGTTGTTCTCGAGGCGGTCAGCCGAGCTGCCGCAGATCGAGCTTGTGACATCAGGGCGGCGGCGCCTGTGTCGCCTGCCTACCTGATGAAGACTTATAGGAGAGGTGTCTGGCCGGGCGGCGCCCGAAGGCGCCGCCCGATCAAACAAACTTCAGCTCGAACTAGCCGAGGAGCTTCAGGATCAGCTGGGGCTGCGAGTTGGCCTGAGCCAGCATCGAAGTACCAGCCTGCTCCAGGATCTGCTCCTGGGTCATGTTCGTCATCTCCTGCGCCATGTTGACGTCCTTGATCTGGCTGTTGGACGCCGACAGGTTCTGCTCGGTCGAGGAGATCGAGTCGGAGGTGTACTGGAGACGGTTCTGCACCGCGCCCAGCGTCGCCGCCATGCTGGAGATGTTGTTGATGGCGCTGGTCAGGCTGGACAGAGCGG
>DASXDW010000083.1:0-21361 GCA_036490435.1 Solirubrobacteraceae bacterium | reverse complement strand
AGACGGCGGTCCCATTCCTTCAGGAGGTCGGGGCCGACGAGCTGGCTGAGCCGGGCGCGGTCGCCGCGATCCCAGGCGGCCTGGACCTGCTTGAACAGCGCGGTGGCATTCGCCCTGACCGCGTCGGCGGCGAACGCGGCGTCGTCTTCGGCGGCTTCGGCGGCCGCAGTCGCGACGCGGCGGTCGCGCTCGGCCACGCGCCGGCTAGCCCTTGGTCCGTAGCTGTTCCGGGCCGTCCAGAAGCGGCTGGCGTTCGGGCCGCCTTTCGTGATCACCAGGTAGATGAGGAAGGCGGCGATCAGGAACAGGGCGCCCAGGCCGTGGCCGAGGACCGCGATGCGGAACAGCAGCTGGATCAGGATGAAGACGCCGACGCCACTGCCGCCACCTCCGCCACCGCCGCCTTCGCCACCGCCTCCGCCGAAGCCCGAGGAGCCGCCGCCGGCGGCGGCGAGCGCGTCCGGGGCGAGAAGCAGCGCCAGCGCGGCGACGACCAGGAGCGCGATCGCGAGCCGCCTCCTCACGTCGTCACCTCCGCGAGGGGGCCGACGCCCGGTTCGTGCTGGAGCACGTGCTGGTCGGCGTGGTAGCTGCTTCGCACGAGTGGTCCGGCGGCGACGTGCTCGAACCCGAGCGCGTACGCCGCCCGCTCGAGCTCCTTGAACTCATCCGGGTGCCAGTAGCGGACGATCGGAAGATGGTTTTCGGTGGGTCTCAGGTACTGCCCCACGGTCAGGACCTGGACGTGGTTGTCGCGGAGCGTCCCGAGCGTGTCGACCATTTCGTCGAAGCTCTCGCCGAGGCCGACCATGAGGCCGGACTTGGTCGTGATGTCGTCGCCGCCGATCTCCTTGGCGTTCCGCAGGACGCGGCAGGACCGGTCGAAGGTTGAACCCCGCCGCGCCACCGAATACAGGCGGGGGACGACCTCGACGTTGTGGTTGAACACGTCGGGCCGTTCGGCGATGACCTTGGCGAGCGGCATCTCCTCGCCGCGAAAGTCGGGGGTCAGGACCTCGACCCGGCAGCGCGGCGCCTGCCGTCTTATCTGCCTGATTACGCCGACGAATGCGCTGGCCCCGAGATCTGGGAGGTCGTCGCGGTCGACGCTCGTGATCACCGCGTGCCGGAGGCCCATCCTGGCCACCGACCTCGCCACGCGGGCGGGCTCGAGCGGGTCGTTCCACGTCGGCTTGCCGGTCTTGACGTTGCAGAAGCCGCAGCGACGGGTGCAGGTGTCGCCGAGGATCATGAACGTGGCGGTGCCGCGCTGCCAGCACTCGCCGATGTTCGGGCAGGCGGCCTCCTGGCAGACCGTGTGGAGGTTCTCGGTCTCGATCAGGCTCTTCAGCCCGCGGTACCGCGGGCTGCCGGGCGCCGGCACCTTGAACCACGGCGGCTTGCGTGCCCGGAGCGGCAGCACATCCGCGCCGAGGACCTCCAGCACGTTGGAGTTTCCACCCGGCTTGGCTCTCGACCGCGTCGCCATACCTACAAGTCTAGGGCCTGCGTTTGCGCAGGTTTGGCACAAGCCGTCGCAGACCTGTCACATCTTTTTGTGGACGATCGCCTTAATGTCCGAGGGTGGTCGAGAAACGCAAGCCCAGGCAATGTTTCTCGACCAGCCCTCGCCGAGCTCGGGGTGGCGCAGCAGGGCGTGTTCGCGCTGGAGCAGATGCGGCCACTAGGCATGGCCGCCGCGACGGTTCGCGCGCGTCTCGCCACCGGCCGCGTCCACCGCATCCACCAAACCCTCTACTCCCTCGTCCCCCGGAGCTGCTGAAGCGCGAGGGCCTGTATATGGCGGCCGTCCTCGCCTGCGGCCCCGGTGCGTCCTTTCGCACCGGTCAGCGGCAGCGTTGCTCGGGCTCCGCGACTGGGGTGCGACGAAGATCGAGGTGACCGTGCCCCGTCGCTCGAGCCGCCGGCACGAAGGGATCGCAGTCCATCGCTCGACCACGCTCGCGACGCAAGACGTCACCGTCGTGAACAACATCCCCTGCACCTCTGCTGGCGATCACCCGGCCGCTCGGCCTCCCCGATCCGGACACCAACGAGTTCGTGATCCTGCCCGACGGCGGCCCGCCGATCCGCGTCGACTTCGTCTGGCGCGACCGGCGGGTCGTAATCGAGGCCGACAGCGCCGAGTGGCACACCAGCCGCCAGCGGTTCGAGAACGACCGCTACCGCGACCAGCGCCTGAGCGCGGCCGGGTGGACGGTGATCCGCACGACCTGGCGCCAGATGAAGTTCCGGCCGCACGAGCTGCGGCCGGTCATTGTCAAGCTGCTGCTGCCGGCGCCCGGGTCTCGAGGCGCGCGCGGCTGACCAGCCGTTGCCGGCGCCCGAGCGCCAACGCGACCTGGTGCTCCGCGCGCCGGCGGAAGCACCTCATCCCGCCTGACTCGCGGCCGGTCGCCGCCACCAGCGAGGTCATCTGCACGCCGTCGAGCCCGCACGGCACGATCCAGCTGAACGGCTGCAGGTCGTTTTCCACGTTGACCGCAAATCCGTGCGTGGACACCCCGCGCGAGAGATGCACTCCGATCGACGCGATCTTCCGCTCGCCGACCCACACGCCGGTGAACCGGTGCCCGTCACGTGGCCGCGCCCGGGCGGCGACGCCCTCCTCGGCCAAAGCCGCGACCAGTGCGTCCTCCAACCTCCGCACGTACGCCACCACGTCGTCGACGCGGACGATCGGATAGCCCACGAGCTGGCCCGGGCCGTGATAGGTGACCTTGCCGCCGCGGTCGGTCTCGACGGTCTCGATCCCCTGCGCCAGGTACCACTCCTCGCCCATCGGCAGCTCGCCGGGCACCGAGCGCCGGCCGCGCGTGTACACCGGCGGGTGCTCGAGCGTCAGCAGCACGTCCGGGAGCTCGTCCTCCTGGCGCGCGCTCCGCAACCGCTCCTGCAACTCGAGTGCCTCGCGGTAGTCGACCATGCCCAGGTGGCACACCCAGATCTCCGGAACGGCCACCTAAGCCACGCTCTCCAACAACCGCTTGATCGTCGCCAGGAACTGCGCCGCCTGGGCGCCGTCGAGCGCCCGGTGATCCCAGCTCAGCCCGAGGATCGTCATGGGCCGAATCGCGATCGAGTCGTTGCCGTCGGCGTCGGTGATCACGACCGGGCGCTTCACAACCGCTTCGAGGTCGAGGATCGCCACCTGCGGCAGGTTGATGATCGGCGTCGCCATGATCGACCCGTACTGCCCCGGGTTGGTGATCGTGAACGTGCCGCCCTGGACGTCGTCCGGGGTCAGCTGCCGCGAGCGCGCCCGCCGCGCGATGTCCTTGACACGCCCCGCGAGCCCCTCGACCGACAGCTCGTGTGCGCGCGGGATGACCGGGACGATCAGCCCCTCGTCGCCGAGTGACACCGCGATCCCGAGGTTCACGTCGCTCGGGCGGGTGTAGCGATCGCCCTCGAGCCAGGCATTCAACGCCGGGTGCTCCCGGATCGCGTCGATCGACGCGCGTGCGACGAACGCGAGCGCGGTCACGCCGACGCGGGCGCGGGCTGCCTCGACTCGGCTCATGTCGACCTCGATCCAGGTCGTGCACGTGGCCGCGGTGTCCAGAGACCGCTTCATGTGCTCGCCGATCTGCCGGCGCATCCGCGACAGCTCGCCACCGGCGACCGCAGCCGCCGGCGCCGGGGTCGGCGGGGCGATGGGGTCCGGGCGGTACGGGCTCTCGATGTGGAGCGGCGGCTCCTCGACGGTCGCGGAGTCCACGAACGCGAGCACGTCCTGCTTGCGGACGCGTCCGCCGCGACCGGTGCCGGGCACCTCCGAGAGGTCGATGTCGTGCTCAGCGGCGATCCGCTGGACGACGGGGGAGTACCTCCGATTGCCGTTGCGGGCCACCGGGGCCGGGGAGGGGGATTTTGGTTCGGCGGTCGAGGGCCCGGCCGTGTCGCCATCGGGCGGGGGGCTCGGCGCCGGCGCGACGCCACCGCCACCGCCACCGACGGCGATGCGGGCCATCACGGTCCCGACGTCGACGGTCTCGCCGATCGGCACGAGGATCTCGGTCACGACGCCGGTCGCCGGCGACGGCACCTCGGTATCGATCTTGTCGGTCGAGATCTCGCAGATCGTCGCCTCGGCCTCGATCCGGTCGCCGGGCTCGACGCGCCAGCCGACCACGGTGCCCTCGGCGACCGAGACCCCCATCTGGGGCATGGTCACATCGACCAGCACATCAGTAGGCGAGGAGCTCACGGCACGCCTCCTTCACGCGATCGACGCCGGGCAGCACGGCCGCCTCTAGCGGTGGCGAGAACGGGATCGGCACATCGGGTGTCGCCACCCGGACGACCGGGCCGTCCAGCGACTCGAATCCCTTCTCGGCGATCAGTGCCGCGACCTGGGCGCCGGCGGCGCACGTGGCGTTGGCCTCGTCGACGATCACGACCTTCGAGCAGCGCTCGACCGAGTCGAGGATGGCCTCCTCGTCGAGCGGCACCAGCGACCTCAAATCCAGCACCTCGACCGAGGCGCCGTCGATGTCCTCGGTGGCTTCCAACGCCACCGACACCATCGCGCCGTAGGCGATCACGACCAGATCCGAGCCGGCGCGGGCCACCCGAGCGGTGAACGGAGTCTCGAACACGCCCGAGGGGACCTCTCCCTTGACCCGGCGGTACAGGTGCTTGTGCTCCATGTAACAGACCGGGTTGGGATCGCGGATGGCGGCGTGCAGCAGCCCCTTGGCATCCTCGGCCGTCGACGGCGCCACCACCTTCAGACCCGGCGAGTGCATGAACAGGGCCTCGGGGTTCTGGGAGTGAAACGGCCCCCCGGAGAACCCGCCGCCCGACGGCAGTCGCACCACCATCGGCACGGCCAGCCGCTGACGAAAGTGCATCTTGCCGGCCACGTTGACCAGCTGATCGAAGCCGCAGGAGATGAAGTCGGCGAACTGCATCTCGCATACCGGCCGCATGCCGACGACGGCGGCCCCGACGGCGCAGCCGATGATCGCCGACTCGGCCAGCGGCGTGTCCATCACCCGGTCGGTGCCGAACTCGGCCGCGAAGCCGTCGGTGACCTTGAAGGCGCCGCCGAACACGCCGATGTCCTCGCCCATGACCAGCACCCGCTCGTCGGCACGCAGTTCGTCGCGCAGCGCCGCGGAGATCGCCTGCAGATAGGTCAGCGGAGCCATCAGGCATCGCCTCCCGGCGCGGCCGGCGCGGCCGGCGCGTCGGCGCGGGCGTAGCCGCTCCAGGGCGCCTGGCCGTCGCCCAGGGGCTCGGCCTCGGTGGCGAACACGCCGTCGAGCACGTCGTCGCCAGTGGGCATCGGCCCCGCCAGCGCCTCGGTGGCGGCGGCGTCGATCTCGCCCGTGACCTCGGCGCGCAGCGCATCGACATCGACGTCGAGCTCACGCAGGCGGCGCTCCTGGCGCTCGACCGGGTCGCGCCGGCGCCACTCCTCCACCTGCTCCTTGGGTACGTACTTCATATCGTCGTGGGCGGCGTGGCCGTGCATGCGCATGGTCACCGCCTCGATGAGGGTGGGCCCGCCCCCGTCCACGGCGCGCGCGCGCGCCTCCCGGGTCGCCTCGAACATCGCCTCGGCGTCGTTGCCGTCGACGGTGACACCGGTGAACCCATAGGCGGCAGCCCGCTCGACGGGATCCACCGCGAATTGCTTGTCCAGCGGCGTCGAGTAGGCGTACTGGTTGTTCTCCAAGACGAAGACGACGGGCAGCTTCTGGACGCCGGCCCAGTTCATTGCCTCGTGGAAGTCGCCGCGCGAGGTCGAGCCGTCACCGAACCAGGTCAGCGCGCAGCGCCGCTCGCCGCGCAGCTTGAACGCCATGGCCATGCCGGTGGCCACGAGCATCATGTCCGGGAGCATCGAGACCATCCCCACGCAGCCGAGATGGCGATCGCCGAAGTGCACGTTGCCGTCGCGCCCGCGGGTGATGCCCGCCGCGCGGCCCATGTACTGCGACAGGATCCGCGCCGGGGCGACGCCGCGGATGAGGTGGGCGGCCAGGTCGCGGTGCAGGATGCACAGGCGGTCTTCGGGCGCCATAGCGAACGCCGCGCCGGCGGAGACCGCTTCCTGGCCGTAGCCGTCATAGAAGGAGCCAGGCACCTTGCCCTGGCGGTAGAGGCTCATCGCGCGCTCCTCGATGCCCCGCATGAGGAGCATCGCGCGCAGCAGCCAAATCCGATCCTCTAGCTGGAGGTGCCCGGGCTGGGCGGGCTCGTTTGCCGGCGTCATACCGCCCGCGGGCTGAGCCGTTTCGGTCGCCATTCTCGGTAACTTCCCTTTCGTCGATGAGCGCCGGGATCTCCGCTGCGCTCTACTCTCCCGGGCCGTGCGGGATCGCCGCGTGGCCCGCCGATGGGCTGTGGGCGAGCTTACTCCGAGTTGCCGGCCGGGCGCCGGCGTTCGCCCCCAGACATACGACGAGGGTCCGCGGCAGCCCGCGGACCCTCGCCGGTTACCAACACCCAGGGAAACCCCGCAATAATCGCGGGCTCTCCTCTGGTGGTGGGGTTGGGACTGGGGTTAGCCGATCAGTCGCGCCCTCCGCGATCTTCGTGACCGCGCTGGACGGGCTGACCTTCACCTGGCGGTCGGCCTTGAACCTTGACCGTCTTGGAGCTGGTCTTGGTCTGTCTCATCGAGACAGCCGCCTTTTAGGTGAGGGGTTGGCAGCGCGCTTCGGTTTGCCCCAATGCGCCCCCTTGCGCGCTCTTCTAGGGCAACCGTAAGGGCCGCTGGGCGGGCCCGACAACGGCCTTTGGTGTGGTGTCGATCCTCCCCTTACGGGTGGTTACCTACCCAAAGTGTCAGGTGACGGACACCCGAGAAAAGGCGTGTGTCAATCGGACGGGATGCCTAGCCGCGGTGGCGCGTCAGGAGGCGCGCGGCGGCCATACGGTTGCGGACACCGAGGCGGAGGAAGATCGACCTCACGTGGAACTTGACGGTGTTCACTGAAATGAACAGGCGGGTACCGATCTCCTCGTAGGAGAACCCGTCTGCGAGGAGTCCGAGGACCTCCATCTGGCGCTCGGACAGCGTGTCAAGAGGGTCGTTGCGATCGGCCGACAATGCGCCCTGCCACCCGGAGGGCAGGACGGCGCGGCCGTGGGCGACGTGGTCCAAGCAGGCCGCGACATCACGCGCAGCGGCGTCTGAGAGGAGCAGGCCACCGATGCCCTGGTCGAGCACGAAACTCACCAGAGCCGGCTCCAGGGCGTCGGCGACGAGCACGATCTCCACCCGCGGCACCCGGCGGCGCAGTTCGCGGACCAGGTCCATCGCCGACCGCGCATCCGCGCCCACGCCGACGACAACGACGTCAGGCCGCTGCTGCACCACGGCCTCGACCGCGACCTCGGCGACGATCGCGCCTGTGACTGCGAAGCCCTCGCGGTCGGCGATCAGCGCCGCGAGCGCCTCGGCGATGAGGCGGCGCCGGTCGGCGACCGCCACCCGCACGGGGTTGTGGACGGCGTCGACGTCCGCCGTCGCCGTCGCGGTCGTGAACCGTGATCGATGATCAGATCTGACCATGAGCAGCCGTCGCCTGGCGCAGCTGACTCCCTGAGCGGCACATCAGTGTTCCCCCACTTGGATGCGACCTCTACGTCCGTGCGACTCATTCCCCAAGTCGCAATATTGAGCGCATAATGAACTTTGCGCATGTTTAACATACCGTACGCTGTCAACCCAGGCCGGGAAAACGGGGGTTCTCTCACGTGACACAGTGAAGCCCGGCGTCGGGCGCAGCAGCGTCTGAGGCCCGCCCGGCCGAGGCGCGCGGCGGGGTAGTGTTTGCCCCATGGAGGCCGCCTGGATCGCCCGCGCGCGCTGGCGATGGCGTGGTGCCTGGCTGTGGCCGGCGTTCGTGATGGCGGCTGTCCTCGACGGCGTGATCGCGGTCGTGCGGCCGTTCGTCGGCGACTCTCAGAGCTTCGCCGGCGGGCTTCTGGCCGGCCTGGTCCTCAACCTGCTCGCGGTGCTGTTTCTCTCGCGCGGCTTCGGGGGGCTGCTGCGCCGGGTGCGCGGCGACATGCCCGTGAGCGTGGCCCGCAACTACGGCGGCGCCATCGCCGTCTTCCTGGTCAGCGCCGCACTGCTGGCCGTGGGGCTCGCGCGCCATGAAGGCATCGTCGACGGCCAGCAGACGCTACGCGATGCCGTGGTCCGGGCGGTTGCCTACATCGGCGATCACGCCCCGGCGGCATTCCGCGCCAACGCGCGGCGGACCGACACGTTCACGATCCAGGCAGGCGCGATCTATCGCACGTGCGTCCCCAGCAGCGATCAGACGCGCTCCTATTGCGTGATCGTCAAGCCCGGTCTGCCGCTCGCCCGCAGCGTCGTGTTCGACGGCTACGAGCCCAACTCGCTCTTCTCCGAGGGCGTGAACTGAGCCGCGTCTGACGAGGCGAGCCCCGGGGTGCTCTCCGCTGCCTCCAGCACCACGGGCAAACGGAACAGGGTGGCGAAGCGCAGGGCGAGGAAGGGGTCGCCGGTGAGCCCGAAACGGCCGCTTGAGAGCAGCTGCGGCCAGGTGGCCGCGCCCGCAGCCAGGAGGATGAGGTCGTCGGCGCCGATGCTGGCCCGGGCGTGCGCGTGCGCCGGGCTGCCCCGGCGTACCGTGCAGCGCGCATCCGTGATCGCCAGCGCGAAGCCGGCCGGCCGCGACTCGTGGCGGATGGACAGCTCCAGGGTGGCGTCGAGGTCGTCGGCCGCTGCCGCATCGAAGCGGTGAGCGATCGCCCGTGGGAGCACGGCGAGGATGAGCCGGTGCATGACCGGACCGCGGTCGCGGCGCGCCAGCCACCGTGCCAGGGGCCGCTTCATGACAGGAGATGCTCCATCGCCTCGGTGGGGTCGGCGAAGAGCATGAGCGCGTCGTCGGTGGCCACCATCCGCCCGTAGTGCGTCGACATCTCGTGCTGGATCGAGTACGCGTCGTTCTCGTAGCCGAGCTCCTCGGACACCTCGTCGTAGGGGATCACCAGCCGGTGCTCTGACCGGATCTCCCAGAAGGCGGGCTGCTCGATCACCTCGGCACGGCCGGCGAAGAACCGCGCCACGGCATCGCCCTCGGCGCTCTTGGCCATGACGATGCCGACGTGGTCGTGTGAGCCATCGGTTGAGGGCTCAGATCGCGGCGCGGGTGTCGTGCGCCGTGGCGCGCCGCCGCCGTGGCTGGCCCGGTCAGAGCCCGGCGGCGCGCTCAGCGCCTCGCCGACCACGCGCTGCGCGTACGCCTCCACCTGGCCGGCCGCGTCGGTGACCGCCGCCGGGGCGGCCGCCCGCGAGAGCGCCGCGACGGCCTCGCGCGCGAGTCCCATCCAGTCATCCAGCCACCCGTCGACGACCGCCCGGTTGTGTGCGCCGTGCGCCTCGTCGGCACGCAGGAAGCGCACCAGCGCCACCGTCCATGCCCGGGTCCACTCCCACTCTCGGGTGGCGGCGCCGGCCAGCAGCGGGGTCACGGTGTCGCCGCGGGCGGCCGCGGCACGGGTGCCCAGCTCGCGGCGGATGAGCGTGCCCACCACCGGCTCGAAGCACAGGTTGGCGGCCACGATCACCTCGCCCCAGTCCGGCGTGGCGGCGAGGCGCTCGAGGTAGCGGCGGGTGGGCTGCCAGGCGGCGTCGTGCAGGAAGGCCTCCCGCGCGGCGGCGATCGGGAGCTCGCAACCCAGGTGGGGCTCGAGGTCCATCGCGTAGAGCACGATCGCCTGGGCCGAGCGCTGCTTGTGGGCCGCCTGCAGGCAGACGCACGTCGCCACCGAGTCAGACAGGCAGTCCCGCGCGGCCGTGGCCAGCGCGAACCACAGCCCGTGCTCCACGAACGCGGGGATCTGCAGCGAGGTGCGCAGGAAGGTGACCCAATCGGGCGAGAAGTCGGCGATGAGCCCCTGCTCGGCGGCGGAGACCAGTGCGCTCTCGAGCTGGTGCTCGACGGCGGCCCCGGCCTGGTAGAAGGGCCGCTCCCACAGCTCTCCTGGGTCGCGGAAGGCGTACCAGTCGGTCGCGCGCAGCGCCGTCGAAGCGTCGTTCCATGTGCCGCGGCCGTCGGCGAAGCTCAGCGGCCACCCGCGGGAGAGATGGCGGTGGATCGAGGGCTGGGTGTCGACGGTGACGTCCTCGTAGAGCGTGGCGCGCCGGCCGGCCGAGGCGAACCAGGCGAACTCCCGCTCGGAGGCCGCCCGTGCGGACGTCGTCGCCGCTGACGCGGCCGTAGTGAAGCGATCGGCGTGGATGTGCGCGGGATCGACTCCGTTCGCGGTCAGCAGCGCCTCGGCGTCGTCCAGCAGCCCCGGTGGCCCGCACATGTAGACCTCGGCGTCGCCGTCCACCCGCAGGACGTCGGCCAGCGAGCCGCGGTCAAACAGCTTCGGCTCGCACCCCAGTCCACTCAGCTCGTCGAGCAGGAAAGGCTCGCGTGCGGCGAAGTACAGCTCGGCGTCACCGCCCCGGCCCTCGGCCGCCAACTGGCGGAGCAACGCCAGCACCGGTCCCACCCCGGACCCGCCGGCCACCATGACGATGGGCCGCGCTGACCGGCGCAGGTGCAGCGTGCCGTAGGGGCCGGTGAGCCGCAGCGTGCTCCCCGCGTCGATCTCGGAGCCCAGCCGGCTCGACAGCCGTCCGTCCCGATAGCGCCGGACGATCAGCTCGATCGCGTCATCGCCCGGCAGGTTGGCGATGGAGAACGAGCGCCTGACGCCGGCGGCGTGCACGTCGACGTACTGCCCGGGCGTCCAGGTGAACTCCGGCGAGACGCCCAGCGTCACCGACACGATCTCGTCGGTGAGCGTGGTCACCGCGCTCACCGTCGCGGTCACGTCGCCGATCGGGTTCTCCAGCCGGTAGTTGTCGGGGTCGTAGTGCAGCAGCTCGATGGTCACGTCGCCCTCGGGCACGCCCCGGCACATGAGCGCGTACCCGTTCGCGCGCTCGGTGTCCGACAGGGCGAAGCTGGAGTAACCATCAAGCTCGACCTCACCCTCCAGCACGTGGCATTTGCACGCTGAGCATTGCCCCTCGCGGCAGCCGTGCGCCAGGTTGTAGCCGTGGCGGAAGGCGGCGTCCAGGACCGTCTCGCCGGCGTCGCAGGCGATCTCCTCGCCGAGCGGCTCGAACCTGATTCGCATTGCACCCACCCCTACAGGAGCGCGGTGGCGAGCTCGAGCGGCACCGCGCCGTCGGAGCGTGGCGCGTCTGACCAGTCGCCGCTGGGCAGCCCCAGCTCGCGCGCGACGCGGATGTTGGGGCTGACCAGATTGAGGTTGTGGGCGCGAATGTCCGCGAGCGTCCAGCGGTGCTCGTCGCGCAGGTGGGGCTGCCCGATGAGCGTCTCGCCGTCGGAGCGCACAAACCCGAGATCCTCGATCACCCGGGAGGCCTCCCAGCCGTGGTAGCGGTCCAGGTAGTTGCGATCGCCGGTGTAGCGACCGGGGTTGGACTCATCCAGCCACCGGCACTCGCGCGAGCAGTAGAAGCGCGTGCGATTGCCGACGACGCGGTGCACGCGGTCGGCCTCGACCACGCACAGCCCCTGACAGGTCCAGCAGAACGGCGGCGCCATGTTGATGAAGTCCAGCGGCAGGAAGCCGTTGCGCGGGTCGGCGCCCTGGCGGAAGGCCTCCCAGAAGGCGCCGTACTGGGCATACCAGCCCGGGTACTTGGACTCGAACCACTCGAAGTCGCGCTCGTCGAGCGGGTCAAACCGCCAGAAGCTCAGCGGCCAGCCGGCGAAGGCGAGGATGGCGTGGCGATGGTGCAACCCGGCCACCAGCCGCTCGCGGGCGCGCTCGAACATGTCGGGCGGGATGTCGAGGCCCAACTTGCCGAGCTTCATGATGTAGGCCCGGTGCCAGTCGTCGCGCACCCAGCGGTCCCACTTGTCCAGGAACGACTCGGGGTCCGATCGGTCCCGCGAGAAGTACTCGATCACCACCGCGGAGAACACGTCGATGAAGGCGTGGTTGATCCAGAACGCCTGTTGCAGGTCGCGTTCGACGAGCGGCGCGTTGTGCTCGTCCTGCAGGACGGTGAGCAGGGTGGCGTAGCCGTTGGAGATGTGCCGGGCCTCGTCTGACTGGACGCTGAGGTACGTGGTGGGCAGGGTGAAGTCGCCGTTGCGCGCGGCAACGTCCGGGGTGGCCACGAAGACGATGTTGGTGAACGCGGTCTCGGCCACCACCTGCAAGGTGAAGGCGCACTGGATGGGATCGCCCACGATGAAATGGCTGAGCATGTTGAGGGCCGGGTTGGTGAGCACCGACCCCGAGAATGCCTTGGGGCCGAGGTGCCAGCCGGCCGGGTCGGGGACGTTCTGGGCATACCAGCGGGCCAACGCCATCTGCATCCCGGTGTGGCGGATCTCGTCGACGAACTGGACGTGATAGCCGTTGCGCAGCTCGTTGTTGGGCACCGCGCTCATGAGCATCGACATGCAGCGTCCGGCGGCCACCTCGGCGTAGTTGGTGACCACGATGAACGGCTTGAGAATCTCCAGCCAGCGCTCGTGGGCCTTGTGGGGCATGCCGGCGCGCACCGCGGCGTCGTGTCCGCCGTAGACGCGCTCGTCCTTCTCGAGCTCCATCGGCAGGTACTCCCGCATGATGTGGCGCATCGGGTCCTTGGCCTTGTGCGGGAACCGGTAGCGCGTCGGGTAGCGCACCACAGGCTGGTGATAGGAGGGCTCCCAGCCCAGCTGGGCGATGCGCTCGTGCGTCTGGGTGATGCTGCGTCTCGGCATGTTCGGGACGCTATCCCTGTACCCCAGCACGTGTCTGCTGGCTTACACAACGTCTGAGGACGCTGAGCTTGTCACAATATGACAATGAGCGAATGGGTGGCGGAAACGCTCCCCGCGGAGACGATCGCGGCGGTGCGCAGCGAGCTCGGGTCGCTCGCCGACTCGATCATCGAGGCAGTGTGCGCCGCCAGCCCCATCTATGGCGAGGTCTTCGGCTCGCCGGAGGGAATGGCGCTGCGCCTGGGCGTCGAGCAGGCCATCCGTGCCTTCCTGGAGGCGGTGGAGCGCGGCGAGCGGGTGGGCGGGACCGAATCCGAGACCGACGAGCTGTGGCGGATGCTCGGCGAGGCCGAGTACCAGGCGGGCCGTAGCCTGGAGGACCTGCGGGCAGCCTTTCGCAGCGGCATCCGCGCCGCGTGGCGTGGAGCCGCCGACGTCGCCACCCGAGCCGGGGTCTCGGCGCCGGCGACGATCAGTCTCGCCGAGGCGATCTTCGTCTACGGCGACGCGCTGGCCACCGACGTCGTCGAGGGCTACCTGCGCATCCAGTCAGACCACGCCGGAGAGCGCGAGCGCCGCCGCCGCCGGCTGGCCGCCGCCCTGCTCGACCCCGCCGGCCAGGACCCCGACACCGTGGCGCGTCTCGCTGAGCTTGCGCAGTGGCCGCTGCCGCGCGCGCTGGCCGTGGTGGCCGTGGGAGGGGACGACCCGGCGGCGCTGGCGCGCCGGTTGGACCTCGACGTGCTGATCGGATCCGACGTCGACGGGCCGTGGCTGGTGGTGCCCGACCCCGATGCTCCCGGCCGCCGCGCCCCCCTGAGCCGCGCGCTCACGGCCCAGCCGGCGGCGCTCGGTCCCACGGTCGGGCCGCCCGACGCGCACAGATCGCTGCGCTGGGCGCGGCTGGCGCTCGAGGTGGTGGGCGAGGGCAGCGACGGCCCCGTGCGCGCCGTTGACCACCTGGCTGACCTCATCGTCCTCCAGGATCGCCGGCTCGCCGGGCTCCTGGCTGAAACGCGGCTACGGCCGCTCGCCGAGCTTGCGCCCGGCGAGCGCGAGCGTCTCACCGTGACGCTGGCGTCGTGGCTGGCGCACCAGCGCCACACGCCCGCGATCGCCGAGGAGCTGCACGTGCATCCCCAGACCGTCCGCTATCGCATCGGCAAGCTCCGTGAGCTGCTGGGCGACTCCATGGACACCGGCGAGGGGCGTTTCGAGCTCGGGCTGGCGCTGCGGATCGCGGCCACCGAGGCGGCGCGCGAGCACGTCAGCCACGCGTCCTGAGCGCAGCCCGGTGGCGGGCAATGGTGGCGCGGGCGACTCTGGCGTCGCGCGGACGTCCCAGCGCATACCACGCGAGCA
Source organism: Solirubrobacteraceae bacterium (assembly GCA_036490435.1). GTDB lineage: Bacteria > Actinomycetota > Thermoleophilia > Solirubrobacterales > Solirubrobacteraceae > Palsa-465. The sequence continues at coordinate 7,235 of DASXDW010000083.1, read as the reverse complement.
CCTGGCTCTCGTAGTCCTTGATCGCCTCGCGCAGCAGTGCACGCGGGTCAGCGGCGTCCGTCGGCGACGGGCGTCGGACGATGGCAACGGTGCTCATGGCCGGCCTCCCGGCGTTGGGGATGAGTGTTCCGGGACGGCGGCGCGCACCGCGCACGGCGCCCCGAGCTTGTGGATGAACCGTCGTCGGGCCTCGTGGTAGCTGCGGTCGGCTCCGAAGAAGCACTCGTGGCAGCGATCGAGCTCCTGGCGGCGATAGCTCTCCAGCGGCCGGGCGGCCTCGTCGGCGGCCCGTTGACGCCGTTTTCCCTCCAGGCGCTGATCGAGCCGGCGATCAGCCGCCAGGCGGCGAGCCCGCGTCAATACCGCGGCGCAAGAGGCGCGCGCGTCGCTGCCGAGAACGCCATCGAGGAGCCCGACCCGCACCGCCTGGGGTGCACTCAGCGGCGTGAACGGCGCGCCGGTGAGCACCGCGGCGAGGTCGCGCCCGACCCGCCGGGGCAGCAGGTATGTCCAGTATTCGGATCCATATAGGCCGCCCATGTGGCCGTAGTACGGGTTGAGCACCACGTCCGGGCGCGCGAACACCTCGTCGGCGGCGAGCGCCAACGGAACCCCTCCGGCCGCAGCGTCGCCCTGCAGAGCGGCAATCACGAGATGTGAGTCGGTGAGGATGATCTCGCGCACGAGGTCGTCGATCGCGCGGAGGTTCTCCCACGATTCCTGGGCTGGGTCCGGCGCCGCCTCGATCACGTTGAGGTGGATGCCGTTGGAGAAGAAGTCGGCGCCACCGCACAGCACGATCACTCGCGTCTGGGCACGTGAGCGCGCGTAGCGGTAGGCATCGCGCAGTCGCCGGCACTGATCGGTACTCATGGCGCCGTTGTAGAAGTCGAAGGCCAGGCGTCCGACGCCCGCGTGCTCCTCGTAGGCGATGTCGCGGTAGGTCGGTCCTCCCGGACTCAGAGAGACGGGCGCCGGGACTTCGGGGACGGCGAGCTCCACCCCGGCCAGTTGCAAGGCGCGCGTCGCCGGAAGCTTGAAGGCCGGCTCAGACGACGCCTCCCGCTGCTTGAGATGTGTGATCCACACCGCCCCGTCGACGGTGGCGCGACAGATCGCGCCGTGCCGCTGAGCGACGATTTCCCCGGGAGACCCGCGCAGCCGCGACTCGCGGTGCACGCCGAACAGGTACGCGTCGATGCCTTCGACGGTGTCCAGGACGCCCGGATGTCCTTCCGCGGCCCGGATCCGTCGCACCACGGTCTCGGTAGGGTCGCCGCCCCACTCGATCCGTCGCTCGCTCTGCGTCAACAGCGGTCGCGATCGGTGTGTCCCGTGCGCGTGCCCCTTTGGGTCGGTCGCCGGACCGGCGCCGTTCGCCGAGCGGGTGACCGCCTCGCGTACCGCGGCGGTTGCGGCGCGACGCACCTCGTGGCGGTAGAGGCTGCTCTTACCCGCCGGGCGCATCTCAAAGCTCCCGCTGGCCCAGATCGGGCCGGCATCAGGCTCGTCGTCGGCCTGCAGGACGGTCACTCCCCACCTCTCCGCTCCCAGTTCGATCGCCCAGTCAAGGGATGACGGACCTCGATCCCCGGGCGGTCCGGGGTGCACGATCAGGCACCGGTGAGTCGACCACACCGATGACGGGATCATCGTCTTGAGCATCGGGCAGACGATCAGCTCCGGCTCATGCGCGGCGACCGCGGCCTCCATCTGCGCTGCTGAGTCGACGACCGCGACATCGACCTCGTGGCCCAGTCCGGTCAGCTCGGCCCAGATGCGCTGGCTGAGGCTGTTGTGAGCTGACACCAAGAACAGGATGTGCAGGCATGACGGCGCCTGGCGGGCCGTGGCCCGAGGCTCTTGGACGGCGAATACCGATTGCATGAGGCGTCCCCCTGGTTCCCATACGGCGAGCAGGTACGAGCCGCAGCATCCGGCGACGCGGTCACAGCCGAGCAACGCCGAGGTAACAGCGAGGGTGCAGACATGCGTCGCGTACCCTCGCGTCGATGACCTTCGTGGCTTTGGTGACCGGCGCGTCGGCCGGAATCGGCGCGGCGACCGCGCGCCGGCTGGCCCGCGAGCCGGGCGCCCGGCTGATTCTGGTCGCCCGGCGCGAGGACCGCCTCCGGGCGCTCGCCGACGAGATCGGCGGCGCGACCGTGATCGCCGTCGATCTGACCGACCCCGCTGCCCGCGCGCGTGTGCGCGAGGTGGTCGACTCCGAGCACGGGGAGTTGCACCTGCTCGTCAACAACGCGGGCGCCTCATGGCGCGGGCGCTTCGGCGAGGCCGGCTGGGCCAACGTCCAGCGCCACATGGAGCTCGACTTCGAGGCGCCGGTACGGCTCACCGAGGCGCTGCTGCCGCTGCTGCGCGCGACGGCAGCGGCAGCCGGCTCACCCGCCGACGGTCCTCGCAGCGCTGACAGCCATCGTGCCCCCGTCAGCATCGTCAACGTCGCCAGCACGGCCGGCCGGGTCGCCCGCCCCGGGGCGGCCGGGTATTCGGCCGCCAAGTTCGCGCTCGTGGGCTGGACCGATGGACTGCATCTCGAGGAGGCCGAGCACGGCGTGCACGTCGGTGTCGTGCTCCCGGGGTTCGTGAGCACCGAGGGCTTCCCCGCCACCGAACTGCTGGCCAAGGCGGCCACGCGCTGGATGGTCTCGACTCCGGAGGCCGTCGCCGAGGCGATCCTCGACGCCGGCCCCGGCGGGCGGGCCGAGCGCTACGTGCCCCGCTTCTATTGGATCTTCGCGGCGCTGCGGATCCTGGCGCCGCGCGTCGTGCGCCGGGCCGTCGGCGGGGGTGCGTTCACGACCAAGACGGGCCAGGACTGACGCTCGCGCGATCCCTAGCTACAGAACCGTAACTTACGGGTAAGCTACAGGGGCGTAACTACACGATCGAGGAGCAGCCAGAGATGAATGCCACCGCCCGCCGCGTGGCGGTCCTCGGCGGGACCCGGATCCCCTTCGCCCGCCAGAACGGCCCCTACGCGCGCGCCTCCAACCAGGACATGCTCACCGCGACCCTCGACGCCCTGGTCACGCGCTTCGGGTTGGAGGGCGAGATCCTGGGCGAGGTCGCCGCCGGCGCCGTGCTCAAGCACAGCCGCGACTTCAACCTCACCCGCGAGTGCGTGCTGGGTTCCAAGCTCGCCCCCGAGACACCCGCCTATGACGTCCAGCAGGCGTGCGGCACGGGGCTGGAGGCGACGGCGCTCGTCGCCAACAAGATCGCGCTGGGGCAGGTCGACTGCGCCATCGCCGGCGGGGTGGACACCACCTCGGACGCCCCCATCGCCGTCAACGAAGACCTGCGCGAGGTGCTCCTCGAGCTCAACCGCACCAGGTCCAACGCCGGACGACTCAAGGCACTTGCCAAGCTGCGCCCCCAGCAACTCGTCCCCGAGATCCCCCGCAACGCCGAGCCCCGCACCGGGCTCTCTATGGGTGAGCACACCGCGATCATGGCCACCGAGTGGGGGATCGGGCGCGAGGAGCAGGACGAGCTGGCCGCGACCAGCCACCGCCATCTCGCCGCGGCCTACGACTCGGGCTGGATGGACGATCTCGTCACGCCGTTCCTCGGGCTCGAGCGCGACCAGAACCTGCGCCCGGACTCCAGCGTGGAGAAGCTGGCCAAGCTCAAGCCGGTGTTCGGCGGCGCCGACGGCACGATGACCGCCGGCAACTCGACGCCGCTCTCCGACGGCGCCTCGGCCGTGCTGCTGGCGTCCGAGGAGTGGGCCAAGGCTCATGACATCCCGGTCCAGGCCTACTTCACCGATGCGCAGACGGCCGGGGTGGACTATGTCCACAAGCGAGAGGGCCTGCTCATGGCGCCCGCCTACGCGATGCCCCGCATGCTTCAGCGCAACGGCGCCGCGCTCGGTGACTTCGACCTCTATGAGATCCACGAGGCGTTCGCGGCCCAGGTCCTGTGCACGCTGAAGGCATGGGAGGACCCGGTGTTCTGCTCCGAGCGCCTCGGCCTCGACGAGCCAGTGGGCACCATCGACCGCGCCAAGCTCAACGTCCACGGCGGCTCGTTGGGTGCCGGCCACCCCTTCGGCGCCACCGGCGGGCGGATCGTCGCCTCGCTGGCCAAGGCACTCAGTGAGACCGACCCGACCCGCCCCGCCCGCGGCGTGATCTCCATCTGCGCCGCCGGCGGGCTCGGGGTCACCGCGATCATGGAGGCTGCCCATGACTGACCGCTACGCCCAGCTCGTCAACACCCCGATCGGCAAGCTCGTCACCAAGCAGATCGGGCTGCCCCAGCCGTCGCGGCTCGAGCGCTACGACCCCGCCGGCCCCGTTGTCTCCGGGCCGGTGCTGCTCGGCGCCGCGGGCACGGCGAGCGGCGCCGGTGCATCGCGTCTGGTGGCATCCGTGGCCAAGACCCTCAAGGCCGTCGACGCCGACGCGTACACCGCCATGGACGAGGACCTGCGCACCGCGGCGGCCGAGGTCAAGCTCGACGCCGGAGTCTTCAACCCCGATGCCGCGCCCGCCGACCAGCGCTTCAAGGCGCTGGTGTTCGACGCCACAGCGATCGAATCAAGCGACGAGCTCGAGCAGGCGTGGGCCTTCTTTGCGCCCGCCATCCGCCGGCTGCTCCCCTCGGGGCGGGTGATCATCCTCGGCACGGCGCCCGAGGACTGCGCCACCCCGGCGCTGGCCATCGCCCAGCGCGCCCTGGAGGGCCTCGAGCGCGCCATCGGCAAGGAGGTCAAGCGCGGCGCGACCTCGCAACTGGTCTACGTCAGACCCAAGGCCGAGAGCCAGCTCGAGTCGACGCTGCGCTTTCTGCTCTCGCCCAGGTCGGCGTTCGTCTCGGGCCAGGTGGTGCGGATCGGATCTGCCGCCGCGGCTGCCGGGAAGGTGGACTGGGACGCGCCGCTGGCCGGCAAGGTGGCGCTCGTCACCGGCGCGGCGCGCGGCATCGGCGCCGCCATCGCCGAGGTCCTGGCGCGCGACGGCGCGCACGTGGTCGGTCTCGACGTACCGCCGATGGCCGACGAGCTATCCGCGGTCATCACGGGGCTGGGCGGATCATCGCTGGCCGCCGACATCACCGACGACGACGCCCCCGCGGTCATCGCCTCACATCTCCTCGACCGTCACGAAGGCGTCGACGTGGTGGTGCACAACGCCGGCATCACCCGCGACAAGACGCTTGGGCGCATGACCCAGGAGCAGTGGAGCAAGGTGATCGCCATCAACTTGACCGCGCCCCAGCGCATCACTGAGGAGCTGCTCGCGCGCGACGCGCTCCGGCGCAACGGCCGGATCGTCGGAGTCTCGTCGATCAGCGGCATCGCCGGCAATGCCGGGCAGACCAACTACTCCACCTCCAAAGCGGGCGTGATCGGTTTCGTGCAGGCCTACGCCCCGGCGCTGGGCAAGCGCGGCGCGACCATTAACGCGGTCGCCCCCGGCTTCATCGAGACCCAGATGACGGCCGCCATGCCGGTCGCCATCCGCGAGGCGGGGCGGCGCATGAACAGCGTCTCCCAGGGCGGGCTCCCCGTCGACGTCGCAGAGACGGTCGCCTGGTTCGCCAGCCCGGGGTCGGCGGGTGTCACCGGGAACATCGTCCGCGTGTGCGGGCAGAGCCTCATCGGAGCGTGAGCGCCGCCATGGTCGATAAGGAGCTGCAGAGCTCGCCCTCGATGCTGCCCCTCTTCGCCCGGGCAGGCCTGGCCGTCATTCCCGGCGCCAGCCGGCTGCCGTGGGTGGGGGGAGGCGGTGGCGCCGTCCCTGACCAGGCGCTGATGCGCGCCGACGTCGCAGTCGACGCCGACCGCCTGGCCGCGTATGACCGAGTCTGTGGCTTTGACCTGTCCGACACGCTGCCGGCCACCTATCCACACATGCTGGCCTTTCCGATGCATCTGGCGCTCATCACCGACGGGCGGTTTCCGCTGGCCGCGATGGGGCTGGTGCATATCGCCAATGCGATCACCGTGCACCGGCCGCTGGCCGCCGCTGAGCAGCTCTCGCTGCGGGTGTGGGCGACCCCGATCGAGCCGCACCCGCGGGGGCGCCAGTTCACCGTTCGCACCGAGGCCAGGGTTGGCGACGAGCTCGTGTGGGAGGAGTCGTCCACCAACCTCAGCCGTGGCAAGGGTGCAGGGGATGGGTCCGACGCGGTGGTGGTCCCGTCCAGCGACGACTTGCCCGCCACCGCGACGTGGCGCTGCCCAGGCGACCTGGGCCGCCGCTACGGCTCGGTCTCCGGCGATCTCAACCCCATCCACGTGCACGCGCTGAGCGCGCGCCTGTTCGGCTTTGCCAGCGCCATCGCCCACGGCATGTGGACCAAGGCCCGGTGCCTGGCCGCTCTCGGACCGGAGTTGCCGACGGCGTACACCATTGAGGCGGCCTTCCGCAAGCCCATCCTGCTGCCGGCGACCGTGCAGTTCGCCGAGGCCGCGGGTGGCGCGCCGGGAGCCATCGCCTTCGGCGTGCGCGACGCCAAGCGCGGGACGCCGCACCTGGACGGTCTGGTGACGCCGGCGCCGTAGGGTCGTCCTGATCCGGACGACCCCCTTCGGCCCCTCGCGGGCGCCGGGCCGCTCAGTCCTCGTCGGTGGCGGACCCGATCTCGTCGAACATCGCGCCCAGGCGGCCCAGCACGGCGGCGGCGGACCGCAGTTCATCGTCGGAGAACCCAGCGAGTGCCGCGGCGAAGCGCGGGGCGTACTGCGCGTGGCGGGCGTCCACCAGCGCGCGGCCATGCTCGGTCAGCGACGTGAGCACCACCCTGCGGTCGCGCTCGGAGCGCACCCGGGACACGAGGCCCGCGGCGGCGAGCCCGTCGAGCATTCCCGTGGCCGTGGCCGGGGACAGGTTGGCCAGGCAGGCCAGCTCGCTCGTGGGCAGCGCCTCGTGGTCTACGAGGCTGAACAGCAGGCCGTACTGGGCGTCTGACAGCTCGCCGTGGGCGCGGTTCTCGCGGCCTCGCAACCGCCGCACCGCGCTCAGGCAGCTCTTGAACGCCTGGCCGAGCTCCTGCCCGGCCGGACGCAGGTCGGCATCGGTCTTGGGCGCCGGTGCGGTCTTGGCTGAGGTCGCGCTCATGCGGCCATCGCCTCCGCCAGTGCCTCTTCGGGCACCTCCGTCGCCGTGGCCTGCGCGCGCCTGGCGGCGCGCTCGGCGCGGACGAGGATGACGCACGGGATGATGGCCAGCGCGGTGAGGCCGGTCGCCCACCAGAAGGCC
>DASXDW010000013.1:0-13838 GCA_036490435.1 Solirubrobacteraceae bacterium | reverse complement strand
CGCCCCGCGCCGGCTCCCAACGCCGCGGGCGCCCCCTTCGATAGCCGCAGTTGACGTTCGCTGGTGCTGGCCGCAGCGTCGAGGGACCGCCGATGCCAGTGCGGAGCGCGGGCGCTCAGCCGGGGATCAGGCCGTCGCCCTGGAACTCGCGCTTGGCCTCCGCCAGGGAGACGTCGGGTGGCGGGAGGATGATGTCGGACCCGAAGAGCTCGTCGTCGGACACCAGCCGTCCGTGCGTCCGGACGTAGTCCAGCAGACGCCCGAACACCTCCCGGAACGCCCGCTCGTCGCTGGCCTGACAGCTCATGACGGCTTCGTTGTCCAGCTCGTTGAGTTCGGGGACGTCGTCGTCCGAGACGTCGTACTGCCCTTCGTTCGAGATTCGGACGATCACGGCGCCTGCTCCGCGCTGGAGCCAGAGCTCTCGGTGCCGGCGGCCGGGGCGCCCGCGCCCAGCTCGCCCTGGGCGGCGCTCCCGCCCCCGAGCTCGGCCTTCATCTTGGCCAGCTCGGCGTCGACCTCGGTGTTGCTGGACAGGGCCTTGAGCTGGCGGTCGATGTCGTCCTCGCCCGAACCGAGCTGGGTGAGGTCCTCGAACGTGCCTGCGGCCTCGAGCTCCTGTACGGCGCCGGCGCGCGCGCGCATGTTCTCGGTCTTGTCGAGCGCGCGCTGCATGGCCAGGCCGACGTCGGCCATCTCCTCGCCCACGCCGGTGGCGGCCTCGGAGATCCGGACCTGGGCCTCGGCGGCGGAGTACTGGGCCTTGATGACCTCCTTCTTGGAGCGGAACTGCTCGATCTTGGATCGGAGCTTCTGCTCAGACGCGGTCATCTGCTCCTGCTGCTGCTCGAGCTGGGAGATCTGGGAGTCCAGGGACTGCAGTTCTGCCTGGAGACCGCTCTTGCGCTCGAGCGCGGTGCGGGCCAGCTCTTCGTTGCCGGCGGCCAGGGCCTGGCGGGCCTGGGTGTCGAGCTTGACCACCTGCTGCTGGTACTTCTCCTCCTGAAGCTGGAGGCGCTTCTTGGAGGTCACGACGTCCGCGATCCCCTTCTTGACGTTCTGCAGCAGCTCGATCTGCTTCTGGTAGCTGTACTCGAGCGTCTCGGACGGATCCTCGGCGCGGTCGAGCAGCTTTGAGATCTTGGCTTTGATGACGGTGGACATGCGCCCGGAAAGGCCCGGCATCGCATCCTCCTTAGCGAGTTCTTTACTGGCGCTAGGAAGCGTAGTCGGTCAGGCCGGTCAAGTCGTGCGGCAGGTCATGGGCAGGGGCGCGCGCGTCACCGCAAGCATCGCCGCCCCGCGCGAATAGGATCACGCGATGGACGCAAAGGCTGCAGCAGACTCCCGCGCGCAGATCACCCATCTCATGGGGGTCACCGACGCCAACAACCGGGGCAACATCCACGGCGGCACGATCATGAAGCTGGCCGACGAGGCCGCGGCCCTGGCCGCGATCAAGCACTCGCGCCAGCGTGTCGTCACGGTCGGTATGGACCGCATGGACTTCCTGGTCCCGATCTATGTCGGCGAGCTCGTGACCTTCCGGGCCACGGTCAACGCCGCCTGGCGAACCTCGATGGAGGTGGGCGTGCGCGTCGAGGCCGAGAACCCGATGACAGGCAGCCGGCGTCACACCAATACGGCCTATCTGACGATGGTGGCGCTCGACGACGGCGGCGACCCCGCGGCGATCCCGCCGCTGCTGGCTGTCACTCCGACTGAGACGCGCCGGCAGCGCGAGGCCGAGTTGCGCCGCGCCAACCGGCTGGCCGAGCGCGAGGAGATCATCGCGCGCCGCGCTCAGGAAGCTCGGCGCCAGATGTCACACCAGGAGCTGTAAGCGAGCAGAGCGCCTGCCGGCTGACCGTTGGACCAGGTCAGCCGGCGGGCGCTGTCCTCCGAGTCGGCGGCTGCTCAGAGGTCCGACGGGTGACGGGCGACGTAGCCCGCGGTGCTGGTCATGACCGGCCGCCAGCGGGGACCGGTGCCAGACGCAGGGTGCGGATCGCCCTCGCGTGAGGTGTCCATGCGGATCCCGGCGATCTCAATGAAGGCGTGTCCGGGGTTGGTGTAGACGGTGATCCACTGCCCGCCCCCCTGGTGACCCCAGGACTCCATCTGGCCGGAGTCCTCGGAGACCTTGAGCAGGCCGGCGGCGTGCAGGAGGTAGGACACCGAGCCAGAGCAGTCATAGGCCGAGTCATGCCACTTGCCGTGGCCGCCGCCCACCCGGTAGGGCTTGAGGCGGATCTGGTCACCGGCCCAGATGGCCTTCTTGACCTGCATGGGGGCATACGCGGGCGCGTAGGCGACGCCCTTGATGATCTTGCCGACATAGCCGGGCACGGTCGGGTGCTGCGGCGTGCTGGCCGGAGCCGGCCCAGGAGCCACGCCCGCGCCGCCGGTCTGGGCGGGCTGGACGGTGGAGGCCGGAGCAGAGGTGGAAACCCCGCTCATTCCGGAACCGCCGGGCGCGGTGGGTGCGGCGGCTGAGGCGGCCGAGGACGCGCCGGCGAGCGCACACAACGCCAATGCAGGTATGACAAACCGATGTAGCGGCAAATCTCTCTCTTTCGTGGGCCGGCGGGGTTAGCTGTCGGGCTGGCGCTAAAAGAGCCTGCGCCTCCCACGGATCCACCGCGGGATTAGCCCCAAGGGACGTCGTATGGGTCCCCCGCTCCGCGGATATGGCTGTCGCCGCGGATTAGGCGAGCGGCAATATACACCCTTGCTCGGCGAGAGGCAGCGGCCACTCGCCGCACTCCCGCGCCGCGGCCCGAGGCCGCGCGTGGCGGGCGAAGCGTCGGTAACGTCCCGCGCGCATGCACGCCCGCGTATCCCGTGGCGCCTGGAGGGGCGCGATGCCGGCGATCGCCGGCGTCCTGGCGCTGGTCCTGACCGGGTGCGGGGGCGGGGGGCCCAAGCAACCGCACTTCAAGAGCAGCACCTCCACCGCAACCGCCGCCGGCGGGGTCTCCGGCACCACGCCGCAGGCGGCCCAGCAGTTGGGCTTCCCGACCATCGCCACCAAGAACACGACGCGCGTGCCCGGCGCCGACCCCGTCGCCGATGCGGCCGGCGCTGCGGTGGCGGTGTTCCCCTCGGCCGCCGCAGGCACCCATCCCACGGCCGTCGCGCTTGCCCCAACCTCCGACTGGCAGGCCGCGATCGCCGCGTCGGTGCTGATGGCGCCACCCATCCACGCACCCGTCCTGCTGTCCGGCGGCGGCACCCTGCCCGCCGCGACCGCCGACGCCCTGACCACGCTCGCCCCCACCGGGTCGGGGCCGGCCGGCGGCGCCCAGGTCATCCGCATCGGCGCCGTGCCCGACGTCAAGCACGCGCACACCTCGGCGATCAACGGCAATGACGCGTACACCCTGGCCGCGGCGATCGACCGCTTCGTCTCGGCCGTCGCCGGCCGACCCAGCAGCGACGTGATGATCGCCTCGGCCACCAACGCCGCCTACGCCATGCCCGCCGCGGCATGGGCGGCCGAGAGCGGCAACCCGATCCTGTTCGTGGGCGCCTCCGGCATCCCGGCGGCCACCCGCCAGGCGCTGCTGTCGCATTCAAAGCCCCACATCTACGTGCTGGGCCCCCCGAACGTGATCCCCGATGCCACCATGACCGCGCTGGGCAAGTACGGCGCGGTCAAGCGCGTCAGTGGGACCGACCCCGCCGCCAACTCGGTGGCCTTCGCCATCTACCGCGATCCCGCGTGCAAGTTCGGCCAGCCCTGCGCGCACGTGCCCAACAGCTTCGGCTGGGCGCTGCGCAGCCCCGGGCATGGCTACGTGCTGCTCAACGCGTCGCGCCCGCTCGACGCCGCCGCGGCGGCCGCCCTGTCCGGCAGCGGCGACTACGGTCCCGGCCTCGTCGTGGAGAATGCCTCTACCCTTTCCAAGCCCGTGCTCAATTACTTCCTGGACTACGCGACCCCCGGTTACACCGAGGAGGGCCCCACCGCCGCGGTCTACAACCACGCGTGGATGATCGGGGACTCGAGCGCGATCTCGGTCGCGGTTCAGGCCGAGGTCGACCGCCTGCTCGAGGCGGTCCCCCAGAAGGGCTCCGGCCAATGACCGCGCGATTGAGGCACCGCCGGTGAGCCAGGCCGAGCATCCTGACCGGCTCGCCGCCGAGCACGAGACCACTGTCGAGGACGTGCGCCAGCTCATGGGCGCCTCGACGCCTCACTTCGCCCTCCAGTTGCGCGAGCGCATCCGCAAGCTGATCCGCGGCCTCCCGGAGGGACACCCCGCGCGGGTGGAAGGCGAGCGCGAGATCGCCCGCCTGGACTCGATCGCGTTCTACGGTGAGACGCGCGGGCATGCCGGGGAACCTGGGCTGACGCCGCTGCGCAGCCTCGGCCACGGCCCCGGCGACGTCCACTGATCGCCGTCGCGCGCGCGCTCGCACCCGCGGGAGGCCCACGCCGCACGGCGTCGAACCTGACCAGTGCGCCCGGATCCACAAACACCGCATCCGGCCCGCCTGGCTACGGTTAACCCAGACAGATGAGTGAACAACGGTCCGTATCGGTCATCGGCCTCGGTCGCGTGGGACTGCCGCTGGCGCTGTGCTTCGCGGACCGTGGCCTGCACGTTCTGGGGGTCGACCACGACCCCGCGATCCTTGACTCCGTGCGCTCGGGGCGGATGCCGTTCGCCGAGGCCGGCACGCAGGAGTTGCTGGAGCGCGTCCAGCGCTCGGGCCGGCTCGAGCTCAGCGATCGCGCCGCCGACGCCGCGCGCGCCGACGACATCGTGATCACCATCGGAACGCCGTCGTTCTCCCACGTCGAATCCGACCTGCGCCAGGTCCGCGCCGCCGTCGACGACCTCCTGCCCCTCCTGCGTCCCGGCCACGCGCTGATCCTGCGCTCCACCATCGCCCCGGGCACGACCGAGTTCGTCGCCGGCTACCTCGAGAAACGCCGCGGGCTACGCGTGGGCGAGGACGTCTTCGTTGCCCACGCCCCCGAGCGGATCGCCGCCGGCAAGTTCCTTCAGGAGATCACGTCGCTGCCGTGCATCATCGGCGGGGTCGGTGAGAGCTCGACCGAGCACACCGCCAACCTGTTCAGCGTCTTCGGCGCGCCGATCGTCAAGACCTCTCCGGTCCAGGCCGAGCTGGCCAAGATCTGGACCAACATCCTGCGCTACGCCACCTTCGCCCTCCCCAACCTGCTGATGATGGACTGCGAGAGCTATGGGGCCAACGTGTTCGAGGTCATCGACCTCATCAACCACGACTATCCCCGTGGCGGCATCGCGATGCCCGGCATGACCGCCGGTACCTGCCTGCGCAAGGACTTCGCCTTCTCCGAGGAGCGCTCCCACGCGCCCGGCATGCTGCTCGCCGTGTCGCGCGTCAACGAGGGCGTGCCGCTGTTCTTGGTGGAGGGGATCAAGCGCCGCATCGGCGGCCTCTCGGCGCGCAAGGTCGCGGTGCTGGGCCTGACCTTCAAGCGCGACACCGACGACGAGCGCGATTCGCTCTCGCCCAAGCTCATCCGACTGCTCGAGCGCGAACTGGCCGACGTCGCCGTGTGCGATCCGCACGCCGCCACGCCGACCCAATCGCTGGACGAGGCGGTGCGCGATGCCGACGTCGTCATCGTGGCCACCAACCACTCCCGCTTCGAGCACCCCGAGACGCTCGGGCGCATCCGCGCGCTGTCCTGTGACGACTGTCTGCTGGCCGACCCGTGGAACAGCCTGGGCACCGGACAGGTATTCGTGTTCGCCGCCGAGACCGCCGCGCTGCTTGGAGACTCCGCGGGCGTCGACGCCTCCCCGGACGCCGCCCACTGATGGCCCGGGTGCTGGTCACTGGCGGGGCCGGCACGATCGGCTCGGCCGTCGTGCGGCGCCTGCTGCGCGACAAGGAATTCGAGGTGCGGGTGGCCGACCACCGCGCTGCGCCCGATTGGATGCGCGAGGGCTGCGAGCTGCGCCGGGGCGACCTGCGCGACCTCGACGTCGCCCGCGAGGCGCTGGACGGCTGCTCGCACGTCATTCACCTGGCCGCGATCGTCGGCGGGATCGCCAACTTCCACAAGCTCCCCTTCACCCTCACCGAGGTCAACAATGCGCTCACGGGCGCCATCGTCCACGCCGCCGTCGAGCAGGATGTGACGCGGTTGGTCTACGTCTCGTCCTCGATGGTGTTCGAGCGTGCCACCGAGTTCCCCACTGCCGAGACCCACCTCGAGACCTGTGCCCCGCCCCACTCGGCCTATGGCTTCTCCAAGCTCTCGGGCGAGGTGTACACGCGCGCGGCGCACGATCAGCACGGCCTGCGCTTCACGATCTGCCGCCCCTTCAACGCCTACGGCCCGGGCGAACTGCCCGACCGCGACGAACCGGGCATCGCGCATGCCGTCCCCGATCTCATCGCCAAGGTGCTCGCGGGCCAGCGGCCGCTGCAGATCTTCGGGTCGGGCGAGCAGACGCGGACGCTCACCCACGTCGACGACATCGCCGACGGGATCGTCACCGCGATGGCCTCCGCGGCGGCCGAGAACGAGGACTTCAACATCTCCGCCTCCGAGGAGCACACCGTCGCGGAGATCGCCGCGCTCATCTGGGAGGCCTGCGGCGAGGATCCCGAGCAGCTGCGTTTCGAGCACCTTCCGAGCTTCCAGGTCGACGTCCAGCGTCGTTGGCCCTCGGTCGAGAAGGCCCGCACGCTCCTGTCCTGGGAGGCCCGCATCGACCTGCGCGACGGCCTCGCGGACACGGTGGCGTGGCTACGGGGGCAGAGTGCGCCGGCCGCGGCGCCGTGACCGAAATCCCGGAGGAGGCGGCCCACGGCTTTGAGCGTGGCGCGGCCGCTTATGAGCGTGGGCGCCCCGGCTACCCGGAGGCCGCGATCGCGCGCCTGGCCGACGAACTGGACCTCGGGCCCGAGCGCGTCATCGTCGATCTGGCCGCCGGGACAGGCAAGCTGACGCGCGCCCTGCTCGGCCTGGGCGCCGAGTTGATCGCCGTCGAACCGGTGGCCGGGATGCGCGCGCAACTGGAGGACGCCGTGCCCGGCGTGGACGTGCGCGACGGCACCGCCGAGCACCTGCCGCTGGACGATGCGAGCGCCGACGCGGTGCTCGTGGCCCAGGCCTTTCATTGGTTCGATGTTGCCGCCGCGGCGGCCGAGATCCATCGCGTGCTGGTGGCGGGCGGTGGCCTGGGCGTGGTCCGCAACGAGTGGGACGAGTCGGTGGAGTGGATCATGGCCATGCACGAGCTGATCGCCCAGCATGCGTCCCGCGTCGAGCGCGACCGCTCTGACGACTGGCGCGAGGCGCTGGCGGCGACCGGGCTGTTCTCGCCCTACCAGGAGGCGATGTTTCCCAACCCGGTGCGGGTGGACGTTGACACGCTGCGCGCTCGAGTCGCCTCGCTGAGCTTCGTCGCACTGCTCGACGACGCGCCGCGCGAGCGGCTGCTCGACGCCGTCGCCGATCTCGTGGCCGAGCGCGACCTGGTGGGCGCCGACGGCCTGCTCGACACGCCGTACCGCACCCACGTCACCTGGTGCCGGCGCGTGCACGACATCTCCTGAACCCCGCGGGCGGGCCGCCTGGTTGGATCTGAAGGCGTGAGCACCGACCTGGAGACGGCCCTGGCCGCTGACCGCGCCATCCGCCGGCGCGCCGCCACCGAGGTGATCCGGCTGACCGAGGGGGTCGTGTTCAGGCACCCCGAGCTCGACGACGTCCACTACCTCAACGCCGTCCTGCTGGACCGGAGCCCGCCGGGCTCACCCCAACTGCACGGCCCCGCTGCGGCGGCGCTGGCCGAGCGCTGGCTGGGCGATCGCGGTCACCGTCACGTGGTCTTCGACGACGCCACCGCGGGCGAGCAGGCCGCCGTCGAGCTTTCCGGCGCGGGCTGGGAGCGCAGCCGGATGGTGTTCATGGCCTTCGGCGCCGACCCGGGCGATGTCGCCGTCGACCCGCGATCGCGGCTCATCTCCGAGGACGAGATGAAGGCGCACCAGCTGGCTGCGCTGCGCGAGGAGGCCCCTGAGGTCGCTGCGCGCAGCGGGCTGGTGGCGCGTCTCGTGGCCACCCAGACGCGGCTGCGCGAAACGACGCCCTCGCGCTGCCTGGGCGCCGGGGACCGCCAGGGCGGGCTGGGCTCGGTGTGCGCGCTGTTCCTCGACGACGATGTCGGCGGCCGGAGGGTCGCGACCGTGGAGGAGGTGGGGACGCTGATCGCCCACCGCCGCCGCGGCCTGGCTCGCGCCGTCGTCCTGGCGGCCGTCGCCTACGCCGGGCGGTGGGGCGCCGAGATGATCGTGGTCCCGGCCGACGCCGACGACTGGCCGCAGGTCATGTACTCCGGCCTCGGCTTCGTGCCCGTGGGGCGCCAGGTGAGCCTGGCGCGGCGGATCCGGCCGCCGTCGGGTTCCGTGTCGGGCGGCGTGTAGCCTCGGGCGCGGGATGGACTCGACCCCCCGCTCCACCACTTCCGCCGGACCGGTCGCCGCGGCCGCTCCGGCGGCCGAGGCCATCCCTGACAGCCGGTTCCCGGGGCCGTTCGAGGTGGGCGCCTACGCCGCGCAGCTGCGCCGCCGCCTCCAGGACTTGGCGCGGGTCCAGCTCGTCGGAGAGGTGTGGGGGGTTCGCGAGAGCCGCGTGCGCGTGTACTTCGAGCTGCGCGACGCGCGCGGCGCACTGCCCTGCTCGATGTGGCGCGAGGACTTCGAGCGCCTCGGGGTGGCGCCCGCCGACGGGATGCGGGTGGTGGTCGGCGGCGGATGTGACTACTACCCCGGGAGCTCCACCTCCTCCCCCACCTTCAGCTTCGCCGTCACCGAGCTGCGTCTCGCCGGTGAGGGCGACCTGCTCATGGCCCTGGACCGTCTGCGCCGCCGGCTACACGCTGAGGGACTGTTTGAGCCCCAGAAGCAGCTGACGCTGGCGCCGCTGCCCCGGACCATCGGGGTCGTCACCGGCGAGCGGGGCAAGGCGCGCGACGACGTGCTCGCCGGCCTGCGCCGGCGCGGCTGGAGCGGGCGTCTCATCTGGGCCTTCGTCCCTGTTCAGGATCGCCACGCGGCGCCCCGCATCGCCGGGGCGCTGCGCGAGCTCGCGGCCACGCCCGAGGTTGAGGTGGTGATCGTCGCCCGCGGCGGGGGGTCGCTGGCCGACCTGTATGCCTTCTGCGACGAGGCCCTGTGCCGGACGGTGGCGCTGCTCCGCGTCCCGGTGATCTCCTCAGTGGGCCACCACACCGACCGGACGCTGATCGACGACGTGGCCGCCGTCTGCTGCTCCACGCCGACGCATGCCGCCGAAGCGGCGGTTCCCGTGGACTGCGCCGCCGCCCGCCGGGCGCTTGCCGGCGCCGCTGCACGCCTGCGCGACCACGGCCGACGAGCGGTCATCGTGCGGGCGCGAGCGCTGGCTCAGCTCTCGCGCGCTCCGGGCCAGCACATCGCTCGCCACCGCGGGCGCCTGCACCAGTTGCTGCGCGAGCTGCGCGCCTCCGCGCGCCGCCATGCCGACGGCGGCCGCGCGCGTGCGGCCGGTCAGGCTGCAACGTTGGAGCGAACGGCAGCGCGGACCGCCGGCGGCGAACGGGCGCGTCGCGCCCGGGACCTCGAGCGTCTGGCGCTGGCGCTCGCTGCCCACGATCCGCAGCGCACGATGGCGCGTGGTTATGCCCTGGTGGCAGACCGCGCGGGGCTGCCGCTGGGCTCCGCGGCGGCGGCACTTTCCGCGCACGATCTCACACTGCGCTTTCACGACGGCACCGTCGCGGCCGAGGTCGCCGACGACAAGGAGACTCAATGAGCGAGACAGCCATGGGCGAAACGCCACCACCCGCGACGCGCACCTATGAATCGGCGGTGAGCCGGGTGGAGGAGATCATCCGCCGCCTTGACTCCGGGGATGCCGGGCTGCGCGAGACGCTCGACCTGGTCCGCGAGGGCCGCGAACTCGTGGAGTATTGCGCCGGCGAGCTTGACGCCGTCAGTCACGGCCTGGAGGAGCTGCGCCTGGAGGAGCTCGTGGCGCGGCTGGAGCCGACCGCGCCCGCCAGCCGATGAGTACGTTCGACAGGCTCGCCGGGCTGTCTCTCGAGGTGGACGGCTACACGCTGGAGGGGCTGCGCGCGCAGGTCTCGAGCGGCTTTGAGCGCCTCTCGACCGTGGTCCACCTCACCGGCGGCGGTGCCGAGGGGGTCGGCGAGGACGTCGTCTATGACGCCGAGGATCAGGTCGCGCTGCAGGAGGCGGGGCCCGTGCTGGACCTGTCCGGCAGATACTCGCTGGGCGAGTTCTGCGAGCGCATCGACGGCCTGGACCTGTTTGCAATCGAGCCCCAGCGCGGCGACGTGTCGCGGCTGTATCGCCGCTGGACCTTCCACAGCGCCGCGCTGGACCTGGCCCTGCGCCAGGCCGGCATGCCTCTGCACCGCACGCTGGAGCGCGAAGCGCGGCCGCTGACCTTCGTCGTCTCGCTGCGGCTGGGCGAGCCGCCGACGCTTGAGCCGATCGAAAGCCGCCTGGCGCATTACCCGGCGCTCCGCTTCAAGCTCGACGCCACCACCTCCTGGACGCCCGAGCTCATCGCGGCGCTCGCCCGCAGCGGCGCCGTGGACTCGATCGACTTCAAGGCCCTTTACCACGGCACGATCGTCGACCAGGCGCCCGACCCCGTCCTGTACGAGCGCGTCGTCGCGGCCTTCCCCGACGCGTGGCTGGAGGACCCCGACGTCGTCACCGACGGGACCGCGGCCGCGCTGGCCGGCGAGCATGACCGGATCACGTGGGACGCCCCGATCCATGCCATCGCCGACATCGAGGCGCTCCCGTTCGCGCCGCGGATGGTCAACCTCAAGCCGTCGCGGATCGGCGGCTTGAAGAAGTTGTGCGACACCTATGACTATTGCGCCGAGCACGGCATCGACGCCTACGGCGGCGGCCAGTTCGAGCTCGGGCCCGGGCGCGGCCAGGCCCAGTACCTGGCCTCGCTGTTTCACGCCGATACGCCCAATGACCTCGCGCCGGTGGGGTTCAACCAGAACGACCCGCCGCCCGGACTGCCGTCCAGCCCTCTGCCGGTGGCCGCCGACGAGGTGGGCTTTCGCTGGATCAGCTGAGGTCGAGCAGCAGCTTGCCCTGAACCCTACGGTCCACCAGACGCCGGAAGGCGTCGTTGACCTGGTCGAGGGGCAGGATCGAGTCGATGCGGACCTTCAGCTCGCCGGCACGGACCGCTTCCAGGGCGGCCTGCAGACCGGGCCGGCGCTCCTCGCGGGTGAGCAGGATCCCGCCGTAGCCGAGAAGCGACACCGACTTGCGATACACGAGCTGCATGTTGAAGGTGACCTCTGGGCCCGCCGAGACACCGATGGACACGATCCGGCCGCGCGGCGCGATCGCCTGAACCAGCGGCGCCACGAACCCGGCGCCGAGCGGGTCGAACGCGACAGTCGGCTCAAAGCCGACGATGTCGTCGGCCACCTCCTCGGGGCCGCCGACGAGCACGCGGTGGGCACCGTCCTCGATGATGGCCGCGGCCTTGGCGCCCGATCCGGTCTGGCCCCACACGGTGGCCCCGGCCGAGCGCGCCAGCGAGACGATCATGCTGCCGACGCCGCCCGAGGCCCCGAGAACGACGACGCGGTCGTCAGCGGTCACCGCCGCGAGGCTGCGCACGCAGTTGAGCGCCGTCAGCCCGGCGATGCCCATGGCCGCGGCCGCCCGCGGCGAGACGCCATCGGGCAGCTCGACCACCGCGGGCCGGGGCACGATTGCCGCCTGCGCCCAGACGCCGTCGCGCGCGGCGCCGAGAGCCTCGCCGGCCACCAGCACCGGCCGCCCGTCGAGCGCGCCGGCTGCCTCGGCGCCGAGCGTCCGGGGTCGGCGAGCGTCGGGGTTGACGCGCCCCTCGGCGGTGTAGCGGTCGATCGGGTTCACACCGCCGTAGTGCAGGTCGACGCGAACCTCGTCGGCGCCGGGCGCCGGGAGCTCCACCTCCTGGATCTGGAGGGGTTCGCCCAGTGCGACGAGCCGGGCCGCGCGGACGGTGTGAGTGCCGGATGCCATCCCGGCTCGCGGTTCTACCACAGAGATGCGATGACTAGCCTCAGACGATGACCAACACCCAGAAACTGAACGGAACCGTGGCGCTGGTCACCGGCGCCTCCAGTGGGATCGGCGAGGCCACCGCCCTCGCTCTGGCCGAGCAGGGCGCGGCCGTGGCCATGGCAGCCCGGCGCAAGGACCGCATCGACGCGCTGGCCGCGCGCATCACCGATGCCGGCGGCACAGCGCTCGCCATCGAGGCCGACGTGAGCTCGCAGGAGCAGGCCCAGGCGCTCGTGGACAAGGCGGTCGGCGACCTCGGCCGCCTGGACACGCTCATCAACAACGCCGGCGTGATGCTGCTGGGCCCGGCGGTGGGTGCTCCACTGGAGGAGTGGGAGCGGATGATCAGCGTCAACGTCCACGGGCTGCTCTACTGCGCCCACGCCGCCCTCCCCCACCTGCTCAACGCCGCGCAGGACAGCCCGCGCCAGGTCGCCGACATGGTCAATATCAGCTCGGTGGCGGGACGCGTCGCCCGCAGCGGCAGCGGCGTCTACAACGCGACCAAGTGGGGCGTGGGGGCCTTCAGCGAGTCGCTGCGCCAGGAGGTCACCCGCCGTCACGTGCGCGTTTCGCTCGTCGAGCCCGGCGCCGTGGCCACCGAGCTGATTTCCCACAACCGGCCCGAGATCCGTGAGGCGATGGCCGGCGGCGACGACTTCGAGAAGATGGTGCCGGAGGACATCGCCGACGCGATTGCTTTCGTTGTCACCCGACCCTGGCGAGTCGCGATCAACGAGGTGCTCATCCGGCCGACCGAGCAGGAGCGGTAGAACCGGACCCCGCAGTGTGAGAACCGGCACAGCCGCGGCGTTGGAGGGGTGTAAGACGGGCCTCGGAGCGGGTAGCTACGTTCCACTGAACGGTCCCGTACTCTTGACGGCGCTTCGGGACCGGCACGGTCCTCGGCGCATCACAACCAGGAGATCCTGTGCAAGAAAGACTCGCCATCGCCGGCTCGGGCACGATCGCGGCCGGACTCGCCGCCGTCGCCGCCGCCCACGGAGAGGTCCTCTTGTGGGCCCGCTCCGCCGCATCCGCGGACCGGGTGCGGGGCGCCGTCGCCAAGCATTGCGACAAGCTGCCCGCGCTCAACGGCTGCGCCGACCGGGTACGCGTCGTCGGCGATCTGGACGAGCTGGCGCAGGCGACTTTTCTGGTGGAGGCCGTGGTCGAGGATCCGGACCACAAGGGCCCGCTGCTGGCCGAGTTGGCCTCCCACACGGGCCCCGACGAGATCGTGGCCACCACCACCTCCTCGCTGTCGATCGCGGATCTCGCGGTGGCCAGCGGGCACCCCGACCGATTCGTGGGCCTACACGTCTTCAATCCCGTGCCGCGGATGGAGCTCATCGAGCTCGCCTTCGGTCCTGAGACCCGCGATGACGTGCGCGAGCGGGCGCGCAGGTTGTGCCAGGACCTCGGCAAAACCCCCGTCGAGGTCCCCGACAGCCCTGGCTTCGTGGTCAACCGCCTGCTGTTCCCCTACCTGTTCAGCGCGGTCGAGTTCATGATGCAGACCGGGATGGAGCCCGCCGACGTGGACAAGTGCATGACGCTCGGCGCGGGGATGCCGATGGGCCCGATCGCGCTGCTGGACTTCGTCGGCCTCGACGTCTCCAAGGCCATCGGCGAGGAGATCGGCGCCACCGTCCCGCCCCGCCTGGTGGAGTTGGTGAACAGCGGGGCCCTCGGCCGCAAGACCCGCCGCGGTTTCTACGACT
>DASXDW010000003.1:0-23814 GCA_036490435.1 Solirubrobacteraceae bacterium | reverse complement strand
GTCACAGATCCTCGACCAGCTCAGCCCTGAGGACCGCGAGTTCCTGATCACCACCTCGGTACTCGACGACGTGACCGTCGCGCGTGCGGTGGCGCTCGGGCAGAGCGACGCGGCCGCGCGACTGGCCTCGCTGCGCACCCGGCACCTGCCCGTGGCCTGGCGGCAGGAGGGCCACTCGCTGCGCTGCCACGCGCGCCTGCGCGAGTACCTGCTGGAGCGCCTGGAGCGACGCGGCATCGAGCCGCTGCGCGCGACGCGGGCCGCCCACGCCGAGCTGCTGCGCTCAGAAGGCCACGAGGAGGAGGCAGTCGAGGAGTTCCTGCGCGCCGACATGCCCGAGCGTGCGCTGGACGCCGCCCAGTCGGTCATCCAGCAGGTCATCGACCGCCTGGACTACGCGGTCGCCGAGCGGTGGCTGGCGGCGTTCGCCGGCCGGCCGGGCGCCGACTCCAGCCGCTTGGCGGTCGCCGAGATGATGCTCGCGCTCGGCCGCGAGGACTACGCGCGCTGTGGACGTGTCGCCGATCGCCTGCACATGGCCGCCGAACGCCAGCGGCTGGCACGGGAGTCGCCGAGCGCGGCGGGGATGATGGCCTGGAGCTACTGGCATCTGGGCCGGTGGCGCGACGCCGTGGAGGTGGGCTCCGCCGCGGCACCCGACACCCCGGAGAGCGAGGCGGTCCGCTTCACGCTCAACCTCGTCGACCACGGACTGGTGGACGAACGGGCGATCAACCCGAGACTCAGCGGCAGCCCGCTCGACGCCCTGGTCATGCGCGTGATGTACGCGCACGGGCGCCTACGTACCCTGGCCGACGCGCACGCCTCCGGGTGGACCGCCGCGGTCACCGAGCCGTGGCGGATCGGGCTCCTGCGGGCCACCGGTCACCCCGAGCAGGCGCTCGCGCTCTACGAGCGCACCCGCGTGGCCGACTGGGCCCACGTGTGGCTGCACGCCATGGTCGGGCCGGAGATCCTCATCGACCTCGGGCACGCCGACGCGGCGCGCGAGGCCGTGATGCACGGCCGCGAGTTGACGCACCGCAGCGGCTCGCTGGTCTTCGTGATGCTCAACGAGCTCATCGAGGCCAAGATGGAGATCCGCCTCAACCGCGATCCCCGGGCTGCGCTCGCGGTGCTCGCCCGCCTGCAGGACCGCCATGCCGCCAGCGAGTACCGCTTCATCGGCGAGGCCGCCGACGTGTGGACCGGTCTCGCGCTGCTGGTGCTGGGCGAGGACGACCGGGCACTGGGCCACCTCGAGCACGCGGTGGCGACGATGACCGCCTCGGACCGCGTCCTGGAGCTGCCCACCGCCGCGGTGTATCTGTCAGAGGCACGCTGGCGGGCGGGCGACGAGGACGGCGCCGACGCCGCGGCGGACCTGGCCCAGGACGCGGCGCTGCGCCACGGCTCCAACCACTACCTCCTCCAGGCACTGGCCTCGTTCCCGTCCGTGGTGACGCGCCGCCTGGATTCCGAACCGCGCGCCGACTCGCCGTGGCACGAGCTGGGGCGCGCGCTGCACGCGCAGGGCGTGGCCGCCGCCGGGCCGGTGGCCGTCCGTGTCGAGCTTCGGGAGTTCGGCCCGCCCGCCATCGTGGTGGACGGCGCCCCGGCCCCGCGGCCCCGCATCGCCAAGAGTTATGAGCTGCTGGCCTTCCTGCTCAGCCGCGAGCGGGCGACGGCCGGGCGCGAGGAGCTGCTCAGCGCGCTGTTTGATGGCCGCTCTGACGACTCGGCCCGTGCCTACCTGCGCCAGGCGATGCACCAGCTGCGCGAGGTGCTACCCGGCGAGGTGCGCCTGGTCTCCGAGCCGGCCCGCACGTGGCTGGTCGACCCGGTGGGTGTGTCGGGCGAGTCGTCGCGGGTGGAGGCGGCACTGGCGCAAGCGGCGCGCCTGCAGGGCGAGGAACGGATCGAGGCCACGCTGAGCGCGCTCGCGGTCGCCGACCGCGGGCAGTACCTGGAGGGCCTCAGCTCGCTGTGGATCGAGGAGCGGCGCGAGCGGCTGGGCCGGCTGGTCGCCGACGCGCGCCAGGACGCCGCCGAGCTGTGCTTCGTCGCCGGGCGCTACGCCGACGCGGCCCGCCTGGTCGACGCCATCCTCGATCAGGACCCGTTCCGCGAGGCGACCCACCGCCTGGAGATGCGTATCGCCAACGCCACCGGCGACGAGGACCGCGTCATCGCCGCCTACCGTCGCTGCGAGCGGCGGCTGGGCGAGCTGGGCACCACCCCCTCGTCGACCACGCGCCAGTTGCTCGAGACGCTGCGCCGCTGAGAGCGGCGCTGCACGAAGCTGCGCAAACCTCAGCCGGGCTTAAGTTCGCTCCCGGTTCTACCGATAAGTTGGCCATGGAGCCCTCGATGCTCGGAGCTGATCCGATGATGCCCTCAACCCATCCCACCCTGCTCATCGCCGACGACGACGCCGTCGTTCGCTCGATGCTGTCGCTGACCCTCGAGCGCCAGTTCGACATCGTCGGCGCGGCTCGCGATTCAGACCAGGCGATCGCGCTGGCCCAGGCGGCCCAGCCCGACGTGGCCCTCATCGACGTGCAGATGCCCGGTGGCGGCGGACTGCGCGCGATCCACGGCATCGCCGACGTGTCCCCCGAGACCGCGGCCGTGATCCTCTCCGGCGACGAGTTCGAGCCGATGGTGCGCGAGCTGATGATCGCCGGCGCCATGACGTACGTGCGCAAGGGCATCCGCCCGGCCGAGCTGGCCGAGGTGCTGCACCGCGCGATCCGGGCCCGCCCGGTCCTCTGCGCCGCCGCCGCCTAGCTCCGCGGCCCTCCGGTCGGCCTGGCCAAAACGCACACACGCCCCGGGGAACTTGGGCGCGGGGCGGCTAACGCCAACATGGCGGGCACAAACGCACACACGGCGTCCCGGACCCGGCTGTGTGTGCAGTTTCACGAGGACCTGACACCACACGTGTGGCGTCAGAAGCCCACCAGTAGCCGCAGCGCGGTCACCGTCATCACGAGCGCGACGAAGGAGTCCATCGCGCGCCACACGCGCGGTCGCGTGAGCTGGGCGTGGGCCTTCCACGCCGCGGCGGCGAGCGCGGCGAACCAGACCACGCTGGCGATCGCCGCGCCGGCGCCGAACCACCATTGGCGCGGCGCCTGGGTGTGGGCAACCGAGCCGAGCAGCACGATCGTGTCCAGGTAGACCCCGGGGTTGAGCCAGGTGAAGGCGAGGCATGCCGCAACCGCGGCGGCCCGGGTGGAGCGTCCCGGGTCGCTGGACCGGTCGATCGCCGAACCGTCAAGCGCGCGCCGCGCCGCCAGCGCGGCGTACACGAGGAGGACGGCAGCGCCGAGCGCACGCGTGACGTCGCGCAGCCATGGCCGGCCGGCGAGTGCCGCCCCGGTGCCCGACACGCCTACGGCGATGAGAACGATGTCGGACACGGCGCAGATCGCCACGACGATCGTCACGTGCCGGCGCAGCGCCCCCTGACGCACGATGAACGCGTTCTGAGGTCCGATGGCCACGATCAGCGACAGGCCGAAAAGGAGCCCCGAGACGAGCGTGCCGAGTGCGGCGCCGGTGATCACGCTCCCAAGGTAGGGCTCCGAGTTCTGAAGGGCCATTGATGTTTCTCAGTTAGCATTAGCACTACTAATGTCAGAGCCGATTGACCAGGGTCAGCTCCAGGCGCTGCTGGCGGCGGTGACCGAGGGCACCTTCGACGCGGCGGCACAGACGCTGCACGTCACCCCGTCGGCGGTGAGCCAGCGCATCAAGGCGCTCGAGACGCGCGTCGGCCGGGTGCTGGTCACGCGCTCCAAGCCGGTGGCGCCGACGCCGTCAGGCGCGGTGCTGCTGCGTACGGCACGGCAGATGCAGGCGATCGCCGACGAGGCGGTGGCCGAGCTGGGCGATGACAGTGGTGGGCCCCTCAACGTGCCGCTGGCGGTCAACGCCGACAGCCTGGCCACGTGGTTCGTGCCGGCGCTGGCCGCGGCCGGTCCAGGGCTGACCTTCGACGTTCGCCGCGCTGACCAGACGCGGACCGCCGAGCTGCTGCGTGACGGCACCGTGATGGCGGCGGTGACCGCCTCGGCGCAGGCGGTGTCGGGATGCACCGCTCGCCGGCTGGGCCGGATGCGCTACCGGCCACGGGCGTCGGCGGCGTTCGTGGCGCGGTGGTTTGGCGACGGCGCCACCGCGAATGCGTTGTCGGTGGCTCCGATCGTCCTGTTCGATCGAGAGGACCCGCTCCAGGACCAGTACCTGCGCCGGCGGGCGCGGCGCCGTGTCTCTCCGCCGCGCTGCTTTGTCCCGGGCTCGGGCGCGTTCGTCCAGGCCGTCCGGCGGGGGCTGGGCTGGGGCATGGTCCCCGACCTCCAAGCGGAGGCCGGTCCGGGCGAGGCCGCACTCGTGGAGTTCGACCCGGACGCGATCATCGACGTGCCCCTCTACTGGCAGCAGTGGCGGCGCAGCTCGGCGGCGCTCGAGCGCGTCACGGGCGCGGTGCGGGCGCAGGCCGAGGCGGCCCTCAGGTAGAGAGCCGGGCCGGCGACGGACGCCGCGGCCGCAATGGCTGTATGGTGCTCGCCAGAAGGAAACATGTTTCCTAGAGATCTGAATCCTGAGAGATAAGGGGAGAGCGATGCCACGTACAGCCAGCGCCCCGACGTTCGTCGGCGACGGGCAGATCGTCTTTGCCGACCGCGAGTACCCGGACCCCGGTCCGGGCCAGCTGCTGCTGTCTGTGGAGGCCAACGCGATCTGCGGGACAGACCGCGAGCAGTACTACGAGGGGTCGGAATGCGTCCCCGGTCACGAGGCGGCAGGCACGGTGCTCGCCGCCGGTGAAGGGACGAGCACCCCGCCCGGCACGCGGGGCGCCGTGTTCCTCATGGACTACTGCGGGGTGTGCCGCAGCTGCCTGGCGGGCTACACCAACCAGTGCCTGGCCAAGCGCAACGACATGGGCTTCACCGCCGACGGGGGTTACGGGCCGTTCGAGGTCGTGCACGAGACCAACTTCTTCGAAGTCCCCGCCGAGCTGACCGGCGCCGAGGCGACGCTGCTGCTGGACGTCATGGGGACCGGCGGCCACGCACTGGGACGGATCACGCGCATGCGCGAGGACGTGGAGAGCCTGTTCTGCTCAGGCGCCGGGCCGATCGGCCTGGGCGTGCTGGCGATGGCCAAGGCGCGCTTCGGCCGGGACTTCCCCGTCTACATCTCCGACGTCTCTCCGTGGCGCCTGAGGTTCGCCGAGTCTTTGGGTGGGATCCCTGTCGACGTCCGCGAGCCCAAGGCGATGTCGGAGCTGGGCGACATCGACGCCGCCATCGACTCCACCGGCAAGTCCGCGGTGCGCGAGTCGATCATCGGGGTCCTGGGCAAGCGCGGCGTCCTGGCCTGCGTCGGCCATGGCGAGGGGTTGAGCCTCACCGTGTCGCCGGACCTCATCGCCACCGAGCGCACGGTGATGGGCAGCGAGTACTTCCGCTATGCCGAGATGCAGGACAACCTGGATCTCCTGCTGGCCAACCGCGAGTACTTCGGCAAGATCATCACCCACCAGATGCCCCGCAGCCAGATCAGCGAGGGCTTCGCGCTCTTCCTGGCCGGCGAGACCGGCAAGGTCGTCATCGTGGGTGAGCCGTCATGAGCGACCAGCGCCTGCGCGTCGCCGTGGTTGGTGCCGGCGGCTGGGGGGAGCAGCACGCGCGCATCTTCGCCCGCAGGCCCGACACCGAGCTGGTGGCGATCGTCGGCAGGACCCCCGAGCGCGCTGAGGCTCGCGCCGCGGCCTACGGAACCACGGCCTACACCGACCTGGAGGAGATGCTGACCCGGGCCCGGCCCGACCTGGTCACCACCTGCCTGCCCAACGAGGAGCACTTCGCTCCGACGCTGGAGCTGATCCGTCACAACGTCCCGCTGCTGGTGGAGAAGCCCTTCGTGTTCAGCGTCGCCGAGGCCGACCAGCTCCTCGCCGAGGCCGAGGAGCGAGGGCTGTTCTTCGCCATCAACTTCAACCATCGCTACGCCGAGGCCGTCCAGCGCGCCCACGCGGCGATCGCGGCCGGGGAGCTGGGCGAGATCGTCCACGTGACCTGGCGCTTCGGCGGCGAGGCCAACCCGGGCCACAGCCCGCACCGCAACCTCATCGAGACCCAGTGCCACGGCTTCGACATGCTCGAGCACCTCGCCGGGCCCATCTCGTCGGTGATGGCCCAGATGACCAACAAGACCGACGAGACGGTCTACAACACCATGGCCATCGCGGTGTCGTTCGCCAACCACGCCGTCGGCAGCCTGGTGGGGAGCTACGACTCCTCCTATGCCTATCCCGACACCCAGTACATCGAGGTCAACGGCACGCGCGGGCGGGCGCTGATCCGCGACACGGTCCAGGAGCTGATCCTCTCCACGGCCGGCGACGAGACGCAGCGGGTGTGGCGGCCGGGCTATTTCAACGATGAGGCCCGCACCTTCATCTACACCTTCGACCGCCACGTCGAGGACGTGCTGGCCGCGCTGCGCGGCGGCGCGGCCCCGCCGATTCACGCCCGAGCCGGACGTCGCGCGGTGGAGCTGGCCGAGGCGGCGATACGTTCGTTTGAGCATGGGGTCCGAGTCCAGACCTGACGCGAGCGCCCCGGGGCGGCATCCCGGGCGACCGGCCAGCATCCGCGACGTCGCCGAACTCGCCGGCGTCTCACCGGGGACCGCCTCCAAGGCGCTCAATCAGCGCGGCGCGCTGAGGCCGGAGACCGTGCGGCGGGTGATGGCGGCCAGTGAGCGGCTCGCCTACCGGCCCAACGAGCTCGTGCGCGGGATCTTCGGACCCCGCAGCTTCACCGTGGGGCTGGTCAGCACCGACAGCTTCGGCCGGTTCAGCGGCCCGGTGATGGCCGGCGCCGAGGACGCGCTGGGGTCAGGCGAGGTCTCGGTGATCATGTGCGACAGCCGCGGCGACGCCGAGCGCGAGCAGCGACACCTGGCCACGCTGCTGGGACGGCGGATCGACGGGCTGATCGTGACGGGACGGTGCTCGAACCCGCGACCGCCGATCTCAACGTCCCTCCCCTTCCCGGTGGTGTACGCGCACACGCCATCCACGGATCCGCGCGACTGCTCGGTGATGGTCGACGACCACGGCGCGGGCCGGCTGGCCGCCGCGCACCTCGCCGCGGTCGGCCGCCGGCACGTCGCCCACATCACGGGCCCGCGCGACTTCGACGCGGTGACACGCCGCGCCGCCGGCCTGGCGGAGGGGTTGGGCGAGCACGGTCTCGAGCTCGTCGGCGGGGCGCGCATGGGTGACTGGAGCGAGGCGTGGGGGCGCCAGGGTGCGTCGCAGGCGCTGGCCGAGCACCTCGACCTCGACGCGATCTACTGTGGCAGCGACCTCATCGCACGCGGCGTCATCGATGCCCTCACCGAGGCCGGGATCTCCGTCCCCGATGACGTCGCGGTGGTCGGCACCGACAACTGGGCGCTGATCGCCCGGGCCGCGCGCCCGCCGCTCACCACCGTGGATATGCGGCTGGGCGAGGTCGGCCGGCGGGCAGCCCGTTTCCTCATCGACGCCATCGACGGACAGCGGATCTCGGGCCGCCACGTGGCGCCGGCCGAACTCGTGATGCGCGCGTCAAGCGGGATGCCCTACCTGGACCCGGACGCCGACGCGCCCCGCAGCTACCACGACTTCTGCATCCACGAGCCGCCGGTCACGACCCGGGGAGGTCGGCCTCGCTCGCGGTGACGGGCTCGAGGAAGCCGCGCAGGGCCCTCAGCGGGTGCTCAACCGAGCCCGACTACTCCGACGAGAAGCTGTCACTCTTCGGTCACAGTTGACCCACTTGCGGCGGCTCGCCTGCCACCGTGGGTCACCTGGTCGACAAACCTCCGCCCAGAGAAGACGTTTGTCGACCGCGTGAGGCACTGCTGGCCGTGATGGCGGGGCGGGCAGGACGGCGTGGTCTCTCGACGGCAGCGAGGCCGGAGAGACGCGCACGGCGGTCGTGGTCATCGTGGGCGCGTTGTGGCGATTGCGGTCAGGGCCAACATCTCGAAGGCGACGGTGGCGGCGTTGAGCGCCGTGACCTGGCCGGCGGTGTCATACGGCGGCGACACCTCGACGACGTCGTAGCCGACGAAGGCACGCCCGGCGAGTGCGCGCAGGAAGGCCAGGGCCTCGTGGGGCAGCAGGCCGGCGGTCTCCGGGGTGCCGGTGCCGGGCGCAAAGGCGGGGTCCAGCACATCGACATCGAAGGACATGTAAGCGGGACCGTCCCCGAGCCGCCGCGTCACCTCGGCGGCGTAACGCTCCGGCGTCCAGGTCCGCAGCTCGTCACACGGCACGATGGTAAAGCCCCATTCGCGGGGCTCCTCGTAGTCCGCCGCGGCGTACAGCGACCCGCGCATCCCGGCCAGCAGCGAGCGGTGCGGGTCGATCAGCCCCTCGTCCAGCGCGCGGCGAAACGGCGTCCCGTGCGTGTAGCGCTCCCCCCAGTAGGCGTCCCAGGTGTCGGCGTGGGCGTCGAGCAGCACGACGCCGACCGGCCCATGCTGGGCCGCGTGGGCGCGCAGTTCGCCCAGAACGATCGAGTGGTCGCCGCCGATGACCAGGGGGACGGCGCCGGCGGCCAGCACCGGGGCCAGGGCGTCGGCGATCTGCCCGGCGGTGCGCTCGGCGTTGCCGGGAGTGGTGGTGACGTCGCCACCGTCGATGACCGAAAGTGCGTCGAAAACGTCCACCTCGAGCGCGGGATGCCAGCGGCGCATCATCAGGCTCATCTCGCGCACGGCGGCCGGCCCGTAGCGCGCGCCGGGCCGAAAGCTCACCGCCGAGTCAAAGGGCACGCCGAGCACCGCCACGTCGGCGCCGGCCCAGTCGTCAGACAGCGGACAGCGGGCGTAGGTCCGCACGCCGGTAAAGCGCGGGCTCTCCGAGGAGTCGGTGGGCTGGTAGCGCGGAGGCACGGCGCGATCCTAGTCCGGCGGACATCCGGAGCTGACTTGTTACGCACAGATTAACCCGCGAGGATGCGGGTTTGGAGTCCAGCATTTAAGGACGGGTTGTTATACCTTCGCGGTTTCTAAGACTGAGAGGAGTCTGTTGTGAGGTGCAAGATCGGTCATCTGGGGATGTGGACCGTGGGGGCGGTGGCCACATTGGCGCTGGCGGCCTGCGGCAGCAGTAGCTCGTCGAGCTCATCGAGTGCCAGCGCGGGCGGCGGCGGTTCCACCGCCACGTCGAGCGCGGCCGCGTCGAGCGGAACGAGCAGCGCGGCGGCGAACGCGAAGAACTTCAAGGTTGGCGTGGTCACCGACATTGGTGGTCTGAACGACCACGGCTTCAACCACCTGGCCTACGAGGGCCTGCTCCGCGCGGAGAAGGAGCTCGGCATCACCGGTCGCGTGCTCCCGTCCAGCTCGGGGGCGGACTACACACCGAACCTGACCACGTTGGCGCAACAGGGCTACAACCTCGTCATTCCCGTCGGCTTCCTGATGGCCGACGCCACCGACGCGGTGGCCAAGCAGTTCCCCAACGTGAAGTTCGCGATGGTGGACTCCGACGCCACGGCCGAGAAGGGCGACCCCAAGAACATCGAAGGCCTGCTCTTCAAGGAGCAGGAGGCCGGCTACCTGGCGGGCACCCTGGCCGGCCTGTACTCCAAGCAGCATGGCTACAAGACCATCTCCAGCGTCGGCGGGCAGAAGATCCCGCCGGTCGACCACTACATCGCCGGCTACCAGGCCGGCGCCAAGAAGGTCGACCCGGGTATCCAGACGCTCAACGGGTACTCCCAGGACTTCGTCGACCAGTCCAAGTGCAAGCAGCTCGCTCTCAACCAGATCCAGCAGGGATCCAAGGTCGTCTTCCAGGTGGCCGGCGCCTGCGGACTGGGCGCGCTGTCGGCCGCCCAGCAGCAGGGCGTGCAGGGCATCGGGGTCGACGCCGACCAGGCGTACCTGGGCTCCTACGTCCTGACCTCCGCCGAGAAGAAGGTGGACGTCGCGGTGTTCAACGCGATCAAGGCCCTGATGGCGGGCAAGTTCGCGGCCGGCTCAAACGTCACCAACGACATCGCCAATGGCGGTATCGGCTATGGCAAGATCGGCCCGGCAGGTCTGAAGTTCGCGCCGCAGATCCAGAAGATCTACAACGAGATCAAGAGCGGACAGATCTCGAACATCCCGAACACGGTTCCGTAGACGGTTTGAATGACATCTAGCCCAGTGCCGGCGAGCTCGGGCGCCCCGGCGCTCGAGCTGAAGGGCATCACGAAGAAGTTCGGCTCGGTCGTGGCCAACGACCGAGTCGACTTCGACGTCCGTGCCGGTGAGGTCCACGCGCTGCTCGGGGAGAACGGCGCCGGCAAGTCGACGCTGATGTCGGTGCTGTACGGCCTCTACAAGCCGACCGAGGGAGAGATCTACGTCGACGGCCAGCACGTGGAGATCGACTCGCCGGCGGCGGCGATCAAGCTCGGCATCGGCATGGTCCACCAGCACTTCATGCTCGTGCCGGTGATGACCGTGGCTGAGAACATCGTGCTCGGCCAGGAGCCCATGCGCGCGGGCGGCATGCTCGACTTCGCGGGCGCTCGCGCCCGCGGGCGTGAGTTGTCAGACCGCTACGGGCTCGCCGTGAACCCCGACGCCGTCATCGAGGACGTGCCCGTGGGCGCGCAGCAGCGCGTCGAGATCCTCCGCGCGCTGTACCGGGGCGCTCGGATCCTCGTGCTCGATGAGCCCACCGCGGTCCTCACCGCCCAGGAGGTCACCGAGCTGATGGGGGTGATCCAGCGCCTCAAGGAGGATGGGACCGCGATCGTCTTCATCAGCCACAAGCTCCATGAGGTGCTCGAGGTGGCCGACCGCATCACCGTGCTGCGGCGCGGCAAGCGGGTGGACACCGTCCCGCGCGAGGGCGCCACCGAGCGCAGCCTGGCCCAGCTCGTCGTGGGCCGCGACGTGCTCCTCGCCGTCGACAAGCCGGCCTCCAAGAAGCTGGGCGACACTCTGCTCGAGGTGCAGGAGCTCCACGTCCGCGATGACCGGGAGCTGCCCGCCGTCGACGGGCTTTCGTTGTCGGTGCGCGCCGGGGAGATCGTCGCCCTCGCCGGTGTCGAGGGCAACGGCCAGCAGGAGCTCGTCGAGGCGATCACGGGGCTACGTATTCCGGAGTCGGGCACCATCACCGTCGGCGGGCGCGAGACCGCCGGGGCCGGTGTGCGTGCGGCCACCGAGGCCGGCATTGCCCACATCGCCGAGGACCGCCATCGGCGCGGCCTCGTCCTACCGTTCACGCTCACGGAGAACATCGCCCTGCGCGAGTACCGCCGCCCGCTGTTCAGCGCCCGGGGCTGGCTGCGCCTGCGCCGTATGCGCGACCGTGCCGGCCGGCTCCTGCGCGAGTTCGACGTCCGCGGTGGCGGCCCGGAGGCCTTCGCCGCCGCCCTGTCGGGCGGCAACCAGCAGAAGGTGTGTGTGGCCCGCGAGATCGCCTCTGATCCGAAGGTGCTCATCGCCCACCAGCCCACGCGCGGCCTCGACGTCGGCGCCATCGAGTTCGTGCACCGCCGCCTCGTCGAGGAGCGCGACAAGGGCCGGGCGGTCCTGCTCGTCTCGCTCGAGTACGAGGAGGTGCGGGCGCTGGCCGACCGCATCCTCGTCATCTACGAGGGCCAGATCGCCGGCGAGTTCGGACCCGACGTCACCGAGGAGACGCTCGGCATCGCCATGACCGGCGGCCAGGCGTCCCCGGATGCGGCGGTGACCGCATGAGCAGCGGCATACCCGACCGCGACATCATCGAGGAGGGCGGCGCCGAGCCCGGCGAAGAGGAGGCGCTCGAAGCCTCGTTGACGTCGCCCGCGCGGCTGACCGCCTACCTGCGTCGCGGCGGGGTGACCGTGCCGATTCTGACCACGTTAATCGCGTTCCTAGTCGCCGGCATCGTGGTCCTGCTTACCGGCCACGACCCGCTGAGCACCTACAGTGCCATCTTCAAAGGCACCGGCCTGAACTGGCTATTCCCGTGGGTCTCGGGGGCCGAGCGCACCACGGCCGCGCTCGAACTGCAGCAGACGCTGATCCAGACCACCGCCCTGATCCTCGTCGGCCTGGCGGTGGCCTTCGCCTTCCGCGCCGGCCTGTTCAACATCGGCGGCCAGGGCCAGTACACCATGGGCGCGATCGTGGCTGTGTGGGTCGGCTCCTCGCTGTCGGGCCTGCCCGCCTTCATCCACATCGTGCTCGCCATCGCACTGGCGGCGCTCGCCGGGGCGGCCTGGGCCGGGATCGCCGGGCTCCTCAAGGCGGTGGCCGGTGTCCACGAGGTGATCTCCACGATCATGCTCAACTGGGTCGCCATCTGGCTGGGCGTGTATCTGTTTCAGCTGGGCGGCCCGCTCCAGGACCCGTCGCAGTCGTCGGTGCCCGTGTCCAAGACCGTCGTCGCCTCGGCCAAGCTCCCGGTCTTCTGGGGCCCGGCGGCGCTCCAGGGCCTGGACATCGGAATCTTCATCGCGCTGGCCTGCGTGGTGGTCTTCGCCATCATCATCAACCGGACGCGGCTGGGCTATGAGATCCGCGCGGTCGGCTTCAACCCCGACGCCGCGAGCTACGCCGGGATGAACGTCCGGCGCAACTACGTGCGCGTGATGCTCATCTGCGGCGCGTTCGCCGGGGTGGCGGCGGCGATGGACATCCTGGGCTGGAAGTTCAGCCTGTTCACCAACGACATCCAGCTCTCGCAGATCGGCTTTTTGGGGATCGCGGTGGCCCTGCTCGGGCGCAACACCGCGGGCGGGGTGGTGGCGGCGGCACTGCTGTTCGGCGCGCTGCTCACCGGCACCTCCCAGCGCAATCTGGACCCGACGGTGTTTGACCCCAACCTGGCTCAGTACCTCACCTTCATGATCCAGGGCCTCGTCGTGCTGCTGGTGTCCACCGACGTGATCGCGCTCCGGGTGCTGCGCGGTGGGCGCGGGATCGCGGTCGGCCTGAGACGTCCTCGCGGGCCCAAGCCGACGAGCACCGAGGAGAGCGCGACGTGAGCGCCGGAACGATCGCGGCGGCCCCCTCGCGGGCGGTATCGGCCAAGCACGTCGGGATCGCCGGCGTGGCCCTGGCCGCGATCGCGTGGTTCATCACCCTGCCGCCGTTCCTGGTCCGCACCCCCGTCCCGTCGGTGATCCTCGGCCTGGCCGCGATGCTGGCCGGGGCGCTCGCGCTGCAGGCGGGCGAGACCCGGCTCGGCTGGGTCGACCTCGTCCTCGGGACGCTGGCCATCGCCGGCGCGTTCGCCTCGTCCAAATCCGGCGTCGGGCATCTGAAGACCGTCTTCGTGTGGTCCGCTCTGGTCGCGGCCATGCTGCGTTATGCCACCCCGCTGCTCTTCGCGGCGCTGGGCGGGATCATCTGCGAGCGCAGCGGGGTCATCAACATCGGCCTCGAGGGCATGATGCTGATGGGCTGCTACTTCGGGATCTTCGGCGCCGACGTGCTCGGTTCCTGGGTGCTGGGGCTGGTCGTCGCCGCCGTCGCCGGGGGCCTGCTCGCCCTCGTGCACGCCGTCTTCTCGATTCATCTTCGTGCCAACCAGGTGGTGAGCGGGACCGGCATCAACTTCCTGGCCCTGGGTATCACCGGCTACTTCTTCACCGCGCACTACGGACCCAACGGCACGCCCACCAAAATCTCCACAGTCCCGAACGTGAAGCTCCCGCTCATCCAGCACGTCGGCTTCTTCGGCCAGGCCATCGGCGACGCCAACCTCATGACGTGGCTGGGGCTCGCGCTCGTGCCCGCGCTGGCGCTGTTCCTGTTTCGCACCCGCTGGGGCCTGCGCCTGCGCGCCGTGGGCGAGAAGCCCCGTGCGGCCGACACCGTGGGCCTGCCCGTGCTTCGCATCCGCTACCTCGCCGTGATCGCTTCTGGGATGTTCGCGGCGCTCGGCGGCGCCTACCTGTCGGTCGCCTTCGTGGGCTCCTTCACCCCGAACATGACCGAGGGCAAGGGCTTCATCGCGCTGGCGGCGGTCATCTTCGGGCGCTGGCGCCCGGGCCTGGCCCTGGTGGCCACGCTGCTATTCGGCTTCTCCGAGGCGATGGCCGACCGCCTGCCGACGTTCTCCGGGACGCTTGCCACACTGTTCCAGGCCTTGCCCTACGTGCTCACCCTCGTCGCCGTGGCCGGCCTGATCGGCGCGTCACGCCCGCCGGCCGCCAGCGGCATCCCCTACGTCAAGGAGTAAGCGGTGGCCGTTGCCCGTCTGACCATCGACAACCGCTCCGAGTGGGCCGTCGGCCTCAGCGACGAGATCGAGCTCTACCAGCGCACGTACAACACGCTGCTGCGCTCCAGCGGCGAGACGCACCTGCGCGTGCTGGAGCCCTCGCACCGGGCCATCGGCTCGAGCCTGCACCCGCTGGCCGCCTCCGACGAGGTCGACCTCGGGGCCTTCATCTACGCCATCCGCCGTCTCCCCGACGGGATCATCGGGGCCAGCCTGGTGGTCATGGCCCAGGAGGTTGAGGCGCTGGTGAGCGCCGGGGTGCCGGTGGACTCATGGGAGGAGGCCGAGGCGCCGGCGCGGCGCCGGCGCTGGTACGACGGCGGGAAGGGGACGCTCGCGGTGCTCCTGGCCAGCCCCTCGGACCTCGACGACCTCCTCCCGACGATGGTCGCGTTCCAGATCGAGTGGAACAAGATCCGGGTCCGCCAGCGGGCGGCCGGCTGGCAGGAGATCGTCGGCGACCGCGAGCCCACACCCGAGGAGTGCGCGCGGCTGGTGGGCGGCAGCGCCGATGACTGGGGGCGGCTGCACGAGGCGTGGGGCGAGCGCTTCGCCGAGCGACTGCGCCTCATCGCCCGCGACCGGATGGCCCTGCGGATGCGCATGTTCGGCGGCTCGAACACCGGTTACGCACGCATGACCCGCCGGTGGTGGACGCCGGTCAGCGCCGAGCTCAACCGCGAAGGGGTGACCAGGGAGCGGCCGCTGTATTTCGTCAGCTCCAACACCCACAGCCTGGTCAACATCGCCACCTCGATCGCGCGCGACCGCGAGCAGGAGCTGGTGGCCTTCGTGGAGACCATGGATCCCGACGACATCCTGCGCCACGAGCTGGCCGCCTTCCGTGAGGGACGTGCCGAGGGGTCGTGGGAGAACTTCCTGTACTTCGTAGCCCGCATCTACTTCGCCACCAAGGGCCGGGCGGGCAAGGCCGAGCGCCGCGACGCCGAGCGAGCCGCCGGGATCACCCACATGCGCTCGACCACCGCGCTCCACGTCCCGGCGCAGATTCTGCCTCTGGCCGCGCTGCGCTGCGACGGGCTGGACCCGCGCATCGGCGAGGTCGACGCCGAGGCGCTGGCTGCCTCGGACGCGGTGATCGTCAACATCGACTATCCGCTGGGCCTGGCCGCCTACAACATCCTGCGCGAGGTGGCCGTGGACCGCGCGGCGCTGCGCGGCGTGTACGTGCTGGGCAAGGCGGCCACGCTCAACGCCGACGTCGGCGATGTGATGATCTCCAGCGTCGTCCACGACGAGCACTCCAACTCGACCTACTGGCTCGACAACGCCTTCGGGGTCGACGACCTCGCCGGCGACCTGCGCTTCGGCACCGGGCTGGACAACCAGCGCGCGGTGACGGTCAAGAGCACGTTCTTGCAGAACCGCTCCTACCTGGACTTCTATTACCGCGAGGCCTACACCGTGGTCGAGATGGAGGCCGGGCCCTTCTGCAACGCCGTCTATGAGATCGCCGACGCCGATCGCTACCCCGTCGGCGAAGCGGTCAACTTCTCCAAGCTGCCGATCGACCTGGGGATCATCCACTACGCCTCTGACACGCCCTACACCCAGGCGCGCACACTGGGAGCGCGCGGGCTGAGCTACTACGGCATGGACTCGACGTACGCCAGCTCCCTGGCGATCCTGCGCCGCGTCCTGATGCTGGAGGGGGTGCTCAACGGGCGGGGCCGGCGCTCGACGGACAGCGTGGCCGCCGATGGGACTACGCGCCCACCGGATGCCATGCCGTCTTCAGCTCGGTGACCGCCTCGATGCGCTCCAGCGCATCGGCGATCGCCGTCTCGTAGGCGCCCGCCGCCTCGTGGTGGCGTGCTCGCTTGATCGTCTCGGCGGCGAGGCGGTCAAGCTCGGCCCCGAGCTCGGCATCGCCGCCGGCGTCGACGATGGCGTTGAGGTCGCGGTGGGCTCCGAGCGCGGTGGCCAGCTCGGTGCGCCGGCCTGAGAGCAGGTTGACCACGCCGCCCGGGATGTCCGAGACGCCGAGCACCTCGGCCAGGTCCAGCCCGGCCAGCGGCTGCTGCTCTGAGAGGATCGCCACCACGGTGTTGCCGGCGGCCAGGGCAGGCGCGACCTCGGCCACGAGGCCGAGCAGCTCGGACGCGTCGGGAGCGATGACCCCGACGACGCCCGTCGGCTCGGGGAGGCTGAAGGAGAGGAAGGGCGCCGCCACGGGGTTGATCCCGCCCAGCACCGCCTGGAACTTGTCGGTCCACCCGGCGTAATGCACGAGCACGTCAACGGCGGCGTCGACCTGGGCGAGGTCGGAGACGGCGGCGAGCTGGTCGCGGCGGGACTCCAGAGCCTCGGCGGCGCGGTAGAGGATCTGACCACGGTTGTAGGCGGTGCGCGCCGACCACGGCCCGAACGCCTTGCGCGCCGCCGCGACGGCGTCGCGCACGTCCTTGCGCGAGGCGCGCGGGATGTTGACCTGCTCGGCACTCCCGCGCGACGCGTGGTCATAGCGGCCCGACTCTGAGCGCACGAACGCCCCGCCGATCCACAGCTTGTAGGTCTTGCGGATGCTGAGACGACCGCCCGCGCTCACCGGACCACCTTCAGATAGGGCCGTAGCCCGGCCGGGCCGCCCTCGCGGCCGAACCCGGACTCCTTGTAACCGCCGAATGCCGCGGTGGGGTCGAAGTGGTTGTAGGTGTTCTGCCACACCACCCCGGCGCGCAGCGCGCCGGCCACCTCGAAGGCCTTAGCGCCCTTGTCGGTCCAGATGCCCGCGGCCAGGCCGTAGCGGGAGTTGTTGGCCTTCTCGATCGCCTCGGCCTGGGTGCGGAAGCTGAGCACCGACACCACCGGGCCGAAGATCTCCTCGACGGCGATCCGGTGGGCGGGGGACACGTCGGTGAAGAGCGTGGGGGCGAACCAGTAGCCGTGTTCGGGCAGGTCGCAGGTGATGGTGCGACGCTGCGCGCCCTCATTTTCGCCGGCGGCGACGAGCGTCTCGATGCGCTGCAGCTGCTCGGCGGAGTTGATGGCGCCGACATCGGTGTTCTTGTCCAGCGGGTCGCCGACGCGCAGCCGGCCCATGCGCGCCCAGAGCTTGGCGATGACCTCGTCGAGCACGCTCTCCTGGATGAGCAGGCGCGACCCGGCGCAGCACACGTGGCCCTGGTTGAAGAAGATGCCGTTGACGATCCCCTCGACAGCCTGGTCAAGCGCCGCGTCCTCGAAGACGATGTTCGCCGACTTGCCGCCGAGCTCGAGCGTCAGGCTGGTGGGGCGCCCCGCCAGCGCGGCCTGGATGTCGCGGCCGACGGCGGTGGACCCGGTGAAGGCGACCTTGTCGATACCCGGGGCACGGACCAGCGCCGCTCCGGTCGCACCGTCGCCGGGGAGGATCGACACCACGCCGTCGGGCAGCTCGGCCTCCTGGCAGATCTCGGCCAAGAGCAGCGCGGTGAGCGGCGTCGTCTCGGCCGGCTTGAGCACGGCGGTGTTACCGCAGGCCAGCGCCGGGGCCAGCTTCCACGCCGCCATCAGCAGTGGGAAGTTCCAGGGGACGATCTGGCCCACCACTCCGAGCGGCGCCACCTCGCGGGCGTTGACGCCGTAGCGCAGCTTGTCGGCCCAGCCTGCGTAGTGGAAGAAGTGCGCGGCGGCGAGCGGGATGTCGACGTCGCGCGACTCGCGCAGCGGCTTGCCGCCATCGAGCGTCTCCACCACCGCCAGCTCGCGGGCCCGCTCCTGGATCAGGCGCGCGATCCGGAACAGGTACTTGGCGCGCTCGCGGTCGGGCAGCGCGGCCCAGCGTGGCTGGGCGGCCCGGGCGGCGTCGATGGCCGCCGTGACGTCCTCGGGCCCGGCCCACGCGATCTCGGCGATCGGCTGCTCGGTGGCAGGGTTGAGCGTGGGCTCGAAGCGCGGCCTGGCCGGGTCGCGGAAGGCACCGTCGATGAACAGGCCGTAGCGGTCGGACAGGCGGACGTGGTCGGTGGCCTCCGGCGCGGGCGCGTAGTCCCAGACGATGGTGGTGCGGTGCTGTGTTGTCATTCCTTGGAGAAGTCCTCGGAGCGCCCGTAGCGCCCGGTCTCGGACTTGGCGTACTGCAGCAGCAGGTCGTTGAGCAGGCTCGAGGCGCCGATGCGGATGCGCTCCGGGGTGAGCCACTCGTCGCCCAGCGTCTCCTTGACCAGCACCAGCCGGTGCAGCGCCGCCTTGCTCGTGGAGACCCCGCCGGCAGCCTTGAAGCCGACGGTCCGGCCGGCGCGCTCGATGTAGTCGCGGATCGCCTCGAGCATGACCAGGCAGACCCCGGGTGTGGCGCCGCTCGACGCCTTGCCCGTGGAGGTCTTGATGAAGTCGGCGCCCGCCTCCATGGCCAGCATCGAGGCGTGGCGGACGTGGTCGTAGGAGCCCAGCTCGGCGGTCTCGAGGATCACCTTGAGGTGGGCGTCGCCGCAGGCGTCCTTGATCTTGGCGATCTCGCGCTGGACCCGGGCGTCGTCGCCGGCGAGGAAGGCCTCGCGCGAGATGACCATGTCGATCTCGTCGGCGCCCGCGGCCACGGCGTCCTCGGTGTCGCGCAGCTTGGCCTCGAGCGACACCTGGCCGGCGGGAAAGCCGGTGGCCACCGACGCGGTCCTGACCCCGGTGCCGTCGAGCGCTGCGCGTGCCGTGCTGACCAGTGACGGGTAGACGCAGATCGCCGCCACCGACGGGATC
Organism: Solirubrobacteraceae bacterium; assembly: GCA_036490435.1. GTDB lineage: Bacteria > Actinomycetota > Thermoleophilia > Solirubrobacterales > Solirubrobacteraceae > Palsa-465. The sequence goes on along the minus strand of DASXDW010000003.1, from coordinate 4,820 downwards.
TCGGGCATCGCCGGCGCGGGGCACACGCCCTTGGCGCACAGGTGGCGCACCTTGCCGGGCGTGTCGGCGCCCTCGAGCGTGGTGAGGTCGACCATCGAAACGGCGAGGCGGATGCCCTGCTGCTTGGCGGTCGTCTTGATCGAGCGCTTGCCCAACTGGGCGGCCCGCTCCTCGACGCCGACGCGGTCCACGTGTGCCAACCGACGGCTCATGGGGGCGAGCGTAGCGCGGCGCTGATATGCATTCCACGTGCGACGCGCCGCTGTCATCGTCATGGACGCCTGTGGAGTCGGGGCCCTGCCCGACGCGGCTGCGTACGGCGATGAGGGGACCAACACGCTGGGCCATCTCGCGCAGGCCGCAGGGGGCCTTGACCTCCCGACGCTCGGCGCACTGGGGCTCGGTTCGATCCTGCCCCTTGTGGGCGTTCCGCCGGCTGCGGCCCCCGTGCTGCACGGGCGCGTGGGCGCACAAGGGCCCGGCAAGGAGTCCACCACGGGGCATTGGGAGCTCATGGGCGTGCGGGTGGAGCACCCGCTGCCCACCTACCCCGACGGGTTCCCGCCTGAAGTGATGGCGGCGCTCGAGCAGGCCACTTCGCGGCGGTTCTGCTGTAACCGGCCGTTCAGCGGGACGGCGGTGCTCGATGCGTACGGCGAGCATCACCTGGCGACCGGCGAGCTCATCCTCTACACGTCGGCGGACTCGGTGCTGCAGATCGCCGCCCACGTCGACGTCTTGTCAGAGCCCGAGCTCTATGACGTGTGCGCCGCCGCGCGCGAGGTGATGGACGGCGAGGACGCGGTGGGACGGGTGATCGCGCGGCCGTTTGACGGCAGGGTGGGGGCCTGGCGCCGGCGCGAGGGACGGCGCGACTTCGCCTTGCCTCCGCCGTCGCGCTCCTACCTGGAGGAACTGCAGGACGCGGGGGTGCCGGTGCACGGCGTGGGCAAGATCCGCGACCTGTTCGCCGGGGTGGGCGTGGACGTCAAGCACCCGGGCGCGACCAACGCAGAGGGCATCGCCGCGACGACCGCGTTACTGCGCGACCTTCCCGGCGGTCTGGTCTTCGTCAACCTCGTGGAGACGGATCAGGTCTACGGTCACCGCCACGACATCCCCGGCTTCGCCGCCGCGTTGCGGGAGATCGATGCCGCCGTGGGCCAGTGGTTGGGGCTCCTGCGCGACGGCGATCTGCTGGTGCTCACCGCCGACCACGGGGTGGACCCCACCACCGACCACACCGACCACACGCGCGAGTACGCCCCGCTGCTGGCCCGCTTCGATGGGGACGGCGGGCGCCGCCACGACGGGGCGCTGGCCGACGTCGGCGCGAGCGTGATGCGCTGGCTCACCGGCCGCGACGCGCCCGAGTTGCCGGGTACGTCATTTCTGTGATCTAGGCTGGCGCCTGTGATCAGCCGTGTTCTCGTCTTCTGTGGGTCGAGCCCGGGTGCGCGGCCCGAGTACGCACAGGAGGCCGATGCCCTCGGTCGCCTGCTTGCCGAACGGGGTCTGGGGTTGGTCTACGGCGGGGCCCGGGTCGGGCTGATGGGCGCCGTGGCCGACGGCGCCCTGACGGCCGGCGGCGAGGTGGTGGGTGTGATCCCGCGCCAGCTGGTGGAGCACGAAATCGCCCACACGGGTCTCAGCGAGCTGCACGAGGTCACGACGATGCACGAGCGCAAGGCGCTCATGGCCGAACTGTCTGACGCGGTCGTCGCGCTGCCAGGCGGCACCGGGACCCTCGACGAGCTGTTCGAGTTGTTCACCTGGAGCCAGCTCGGGCTGCACCGGATGCCGATCGGCCTGCTCGATGTCGCCGGTTACTGGCAGCCATTGCTGGCTCTGCTGGACCATTTGGTGGCCGAGCGGTTCCTGCGCGCGGAGCACCGGCAGACCCTGCTGGTGGACCGCGACGCCGGCGCGCTGCTGGACGCGCTGGCGAGCTACCGACACGCCGCGCCATACAAGTGGCTGGACCGGACGTAACGCCGAGGGCTAGAGGGTGCCGAAGACGCGGTCGCCGGCGTCGCCCAGGCCCGGGCGGATGTAGGCGTTGGCGTCGAGCTCGCGGTCGATCGCCGCGGTCCACACGGTGACGTCCTCGTGCTCGGCCTCCAGGGCGGTCAAGCCCTCGGGGGCGGCGACGAGGCACACGAGCTCCAGGTGGCGTGCGCCGGCGCGCTTGAGATGGTGCAGAGCCCGGACCGCGCTGCCCCCGGTCGCGAGCATCGGATCCAGCAGGTAGACAGGGATGTCGGGCAGACCCGGCGGCAGCCGCTCGTAGTAGTCGATGGGCGCGTGGTCCTCGTGGTCGCGCTGGATGCCGAGATGACCGACGCGGGCGTCGGGCACCAGGCGCAGGAAGCCCTCGAGCATGCCCAAGCCCGCGCGCAACACCGGGACGACGGCGATCTCGTCGCGCAGGCGCAGGCCGCGCGTGCTCTCCAGCGGCGTTTCGATTTCGACCTCCGTGACCGGGAGTTCACGCGTCACCTCGACGGCCATGATCGCCGAGGCCTCGTACACGGCCTGGCGGAACACCCCGTGAGGGGTCGCGCGGTCGCGCATCACCGAGAGGCGGTCGGCGAGGACGGCGTGCTGGACGCAGATCACGCGCTGCGGCATCGGGCGATCCTACCGTCGGGTGCGTTTTCCGCGGTGTCACGGCGGGGGACGCCCGCTAGGCTCACGGCCGCCCATGGTGTCCGTCAATCTCGAGATCAAGGCCCGCGATGCCGACCCGGGCGCGACCGCCGAGCGCTGCCGTGCGCTGGGGGCGGCCGACCACGGTGTGCTGGAGCAGCGCGACACCTACTTCGACGGCCGTCATGGCCGCCTCAAGCTGCGCGCGCAGGATGGCGCCGGCGCCGAGCTCATCGCCTACCGGAGGCCCGACGCCGCCGAGGCGCAGGAGAGCGCGTTCATCCGCGCGCCCGCGTCTGACCCGGCGCTGCTGCGCGAGGCGCTCGACGCCGCGCTGGGTGAGACCGTGGTCGTGGTCAAGCGCCGGCACCTGTTCGTGTGGGAGAGCGTCCGCATCCATCTCGACGACGTCGAGGGTCTGGGCACGTTCGTCGAGCTCGAGGCCCTGGTCGGCCCCGGCCTCAACTCCCCCGAGGAGGCCGTGGCGAAGGTGGAGCGCCTGCGATCAGAGCTGGCGATCTCCGCGGCTGCGCTGGTGGCCGAGGGCTACTCGGATCTGCTCCGGGACGGCGCCCAGGTGCTGTTGCGCGCTGCCGACGCCGTCATGCGCACCGCCTACGCGCCCTACTCGGAGTTCAAGGTGGGGGCCGCGGTGCGGGGGCGCAGCGGCGCCGTCTACGCCGGGCCCAACGTCGAGAACGTGGCCTACCCGCAGGGGCAGTGCGCCGAGGCCTCGGCGCTCGGTGCGCTGGTGGCGGCCGGGGAGTCGGCGATCACCGCGGTGGCCGTCGTGGCCGAGAAGGTGGAGGTGTGTCCGCCGTGCGGAGGCTGCCGCCAGCGGCTGGCCGAGTTCGGTTCCCCTGACACACCGGTCTACCTCGGCCGCCCGGGTGCGACTCCGCAGACGATCACGCTGGCAGAGCTGTTGCCGCACTCCTTCGGACGCGACGAGCTGGGCCGATGACCTCGGACGCCGCTCAGGTGCTGTTGGAGCGCTCCGGCGCCCGCCCGCGGGTGGGGATCGTGCTGGGCTCCGGCCTGGGCGCGGTGGCCGACGCGGTGACCGACCCGGTGGTGATCGGCTACGAGGACCTGCCCGGATTCCCGCGCCCGACGGTGCAGGGCCACGCCGGCCGCGCTGTGCTGGGCCGCATCGCCGGCGTGCCCGTGGCGGTGCTCCAGGGCCGGGCGCACCTGTACGAAGGTGGCCCGGTGGACGCCCTGCGCACGCCGGTGCGCGCGCTGCGCGCCGCCGGGGCCGAGATTCTGGTGCTCACCAACGCGGCCGGGTCGCTGCGCGCCGAGGTGGGCCCGGGGCGGCTGATGGCCATCACCGACCACATCAACCTCACCGGGACCAACGTGCTGATGGGGCCCAACGATGATGCGGTGGGCCCGCGCTTCCCGCCGCTGGGCGGCGCCTATGACCCGGAGCTTCTGTCCGAGCTGCGCGGGGTGGCGCGGGAGCTGGACGTCGAGCTCGCCGAGGGCGTCTACCTAGCCGTCAGTGGGCCGAGCTTCGAGACCGCGGCCGAGATCCGGGCGTTTAGCCGCCTGGGCGCCGACGCGGTCGGGATGTCGACCGTCCACGAGACCACGGTGGCGCGCCACTGCGGCCTGCGGGTCGTCGCCGTGTCGGCGATCACCAACCTGGCCGAGGGTATGTCCGACGTGCCGCTCAGCCACGAGCAGACGCTTCACGACGCGCAACGGGCCGCGGGCGACCTCGCGCAGCTGCTGCCGGCGTTCATCGAGCGGATCGGAGGCGACGGTGCTGACGGCTGAGCTCATCCGCCGCAAGCGCGACGGAGAGGAGCTGTCGGCCGAGGAGATCTCCGCGCTGGTAGCCGGGATCGCGGACGGCTCCGTGAGCGACGCCCAGGTCGGCGCGCTGGCCATGGCGATCTTCCTGCGCGGCATGACGGGCCCGGAGCGCGTGGCATTGACGGGCGCGATGACCTGCTCGGGCGAGGTGCTTCAGTGGGGCGATGCCGGGCTGGCGGGCCCGGTGCTCGACAAGCACTCCACCGGCGGCGTCGGAGACAAGGTGAGCCTGCTGCTGGCGCCGATCGTCGCCGCCTGTGGCGCCGCCGTTCCCATGATCTCCGGGCGCGGCCTCGGCCATACCGGCGGCACCCTGGACAAGCTCGAGGCGATCCCCGGCTACGACG
>DASXDW010000232.1:0-8634 GCA_036490435.1 Solirubrobacteraceae bacterium | reverse complement strand
AACTCGCGCCCAACGCCACCGTCGGACTGCTGGAGCAGGAGCCGCACCTCGACCCCGACAAGGACGTCAAGGGCAACGTCGAGGACGGTGTGGCCGAGATCCGGGCGCTGCTGGACCGCTTCAACGAGCTGTCGATGAACTACTCCGACGAGACCGCCGACGAGTTCTCGCGCGTGCAGGAGCAGATCGACGCCGTGGACGGCTGGAACCTCGACACCACGCTCGAGTACGCCATGGATGCGTTGCGCTGCCCGCCGCCCGACGCCGACGTCAGCAAGCTCTCGGGCGGGGAGCGCCGGCGGGTGGCGATGTGCCGGCTCCTGCTGCGCCAGCCCGACCTGCTGCTGCTCGACGAGCCCACCAACCACCTCGACGCCGAGTCGGTGGCGTGGCTGGAGCAGCATCTGCAGGACTACAAGGGCACCGTGGTGGCCATCACCCACGATCGCTACTTCCTGGACAACGTCGCGGGCTGGATCCTGGAGCTCGACCGCGGACGCGGCATCCCCTACCAGGGCAACTACTCGGGCTGGCTGGAGCAGAAGCAGAAGCGCCTGGCCCAGGAGGAGCGCCAGGAGTCCAGCCGCCAGCGCACCATCGCGCAGGAGCTGGAGTGGGTGCGGATGAACGCCTCCGCGCGCCGCGGGAAGCCCAAGGCGCGGCTGAACGCCTACGAGGCGCTGTTGGCCCAGGATCGCAACGTCAAGCTCGACCAGGTCCAGATCCACATCCCCGCCGGCCCCCGGCTGGGCGACGTGGTGGTGGAGGCCGACGGGGTGCGCAAGGGCTACGGCGACCGGCTGCTCATCGACGACCTCACCTTCAAGCTGCCGCCGGCGGGCATCGTCGGCGTGATCGGGGCCAACGGCGCCGGCAAGACGACGCTGGTGCGCATGATCACCGGGCAGGAGCAGCCCGATGAGGGCACGCTGCGCCTGGGGGACACCGTCAAGCTGGCCTACGTCGACCAGTCGCGCGACGCCCTCGATCCCGACAAGACCGTGTGGCAGGAGATCTCGGGCGGGATGGACGAGATCTCGCTGGGCGACCGCACCGTGGCCAGCCGCGCCTACACCGCGGGCTTCAACTTCAAGGGCACCGACCAGCAGAAGAAGGTCGGCAAGCTCTCCGGCGGGGAGCGCAACCGGCTGCACCTGGCCAAGCTCCTGCGCGAGGGCGGCAACCTGCTCCTGCTCGACGAGCCGACCAACGACCTGGACACCGACACGCTACGCGCGCTGGAGGAGGCCCTGCTGGCCTTCGCGGGATGCGCGGTGGTCGTCTCCCACGATCGCTGGTTCCTGGACCGCATCGCCACCCACGTGCTGGCCTTCGAGGGCGACTCGCAGGTGCGCTGGTTCGAGGGCAACTTCGAGGCCTACGAGTCCTTCCGGCACGAGCAGCTCGGCGCCGAGGCCGACCGGCCGCACCGGATCACCTACAAGAAGCTCGTCCGCAACTAGCTCGCCGGCGCGCCGGCTGGCGCACATGAACGACCGTCTGCCGGGGGGTGTCGGTTTTCCCGACGCTGCAGAGGGGGCCGCGTGTGCGACTTTTTACCCGCTATCGCATAAAAAACTCGCACTTCTCACGAGTGAGAAGTGCGTCCGCAGAAAACCTTAGACCCAGCCAGCGCACGTTGGGGGTCACCCGGCGAGCTCGGCCTCCAGCAGCCCGCGCAGCGCGACGGCGTCACCGGCCACCCCGTCGGCACCGCTGAGCTCTTCGGGCCCGAAGCGGCCTGTGGTCACGGCCAGGCAGCGCAGGTCGTCGGCCCGCGCGCAGGCGATGTCGCGCGGGGTGTCGCCGATCACGATGCTGCGAGGGCGGGGATGCGAGATCCCGTCGTGCCCCGCGCGCTTGCGGGCGATGCCCGGCAGCGCGGCGCGGTCCTCGGAGTCTGAGCCAAAGCCGCCCTGCCCAGTGGGGAAGTGGCGCCCGATGCCGGCCCGCGACAGCTTCAGCCGCCCCACCGGCTCGTAGTTGCCGGTGACCAGCGACAGCCGCACGTCTTCGCGCCCGGCCAGCCACGACACGAGGTCTGCAACCCCGGGGATGACCGTGTCGGCGAGGCTGGGCGGGCACAGCCGCGCGAACGCCTCGGTGCACGCCGCGCGGACCGCGTCGGCGCCGTCGTCAATGGCGACGGCCGAGACGCCGGCGTCGAGGAGCAGCAGCCGCGCGATCTCCCCGTCGGTGCGTCCGGCCGGATCGATTCCTGGGCGGCGGGCGCGGGTGTCGACGCCGTGCACCTCGTGCAGCGCCTCACGCAGCGCTTCGCTGTGTGCCGCCGTCGCACGGTGCAGCAGCGTCCCGTCGATGTCGAACAACAACAGCAGGGGCGCGGCGGCCGCGGTATCAGTGCCGGCCACGTGGCGGATCAGCGCTCGAACGACATGCCGGGCTCCAGCCGCTTGGCGAACGCGGCGATGAGCTCGGCGGCGACCTGGATGTCGGCCAGCGAGACCAGCTCGACGGGGGAGTGCATGTAGCGCAGCGGGACTGAGACCACGGCCGTGGGCACGCCGGTGCGGCTGAGATGCACGGCGTCGGCATCCGTGCCGGTCGAGCCGCCCAGCGACTCGAGCGTGAACGGGAACTCGTGCTCCTCGGCGATGTCGATGAGGAGGTCGGTGACGGCGGGATGCAGCGAGGTGCCCCGCGCGATCACCGGCCCAGACCCCAACGGGTGCTTGGTCATCGGCCCCAGCTCGATCCCCGGCTGATCGGTGGCAAAGATCACGTCGACGACGATCGCCACGTCGGGCTCCAGTGCGAACGCGCTCGTCCGCGCGCCGGCGAAGGTCGTCTCCTCCTGGGTCACGGCCAGCGCGATTACGTCACCCGGCGCGCCTCCGTCGGCAGACACCAGCCGCGCCGCCTCGGCCGCCACGTAGCAGCCGACGCGGTTGTCCAGCGCGCGTGAGACGAGCCGGCCGTTGGGCATCTCCAGCGGCGCGACGTCGATGACGCCCGCATCGCCGATCCGGACCATCTCCTTGGCCTCGTCGCCGTCCTTGGCGCCGATGTCGATGTGGAGGTCCTTGAGCTTTGGCGCCTTGTCGCGCTCGTCAGCCTTGATGAGGTGGATCGGCTTGCGGCCGATCACGCCGGGCACATCACCGCCGCGGGTGGCGATCGTCACCCGTTGGCCGACGAGCACGATCGCATCCCAGCCGCCGACCTGGCCGAAGCGCAGGTGGCCCTCATCCTCGATGTGGGTGACGTGGATGCCGATCTCGTCGACGTGGCCGATGACCGCCAGCGTGGGCCCGTCCCCGGTCCCGGGCACCCGGGCCATGGACGAGCCGACGGCGTCGACGCGGACGTCGTCAGAGAAGGCGGCGCAGCCCTCGCGCCAGGCCTTGGCGGGCGCGGTCTCGCGGCCCGACGGTCCGGCCGCGACCAGCAGCCGGTGCAACAGCTCAGGAGTCGCCATGGCCGGGGAATCTAGACCAGGAGCTCGCGCAGCACGTACTGGAGGATGCCGCCGTGCCGGTAATAGACCTGCTCTTTGGGCGTATCGATCCGGACGGTGACCTCGAACTCCGTGCCGTCAGCGACGACCGTCAGGGTTCGCGGCACCTGGTCGGCGTCGGCGATCCCCTTGATGGTGAACTTCTCCCGGCCGGTGAGACCCAGGGACTCGACCGAATCGCCGTCTGAGAACTGCAGCGGCAGCACGCCCATGCCGATCAGGTTGGAGCGGTGGATGCGCTCAAAGCTCTGGGCGATGACCGCCCGCACGCCCAGCAGGCGCGTGCCCTTCGCCGCCCAGTCGCGCGAGGATCCCGAGCCGTACTCCTTGCCGGCCAGGATGATGAGGGGGACGTGCTGGTCGATGTAGCGCATGGCGGCGTCGTAGATCGACATCTCGTCGTCGCCGTCGCCGCCCAGGTACTTGGTCACGCCGCCCTCGGTGCCCGGAGCGAGCTGGTTGCGCAGGCGGATGTTGGCGAAGGTGCCGCGCATCATCACCTCGTGGTTGCCGCGGCGCGACCCGTAGGAGTTGAAGTCCCGCGACTCGACATGGTTCTCGTTGAGGTACGCCGCGGCAGGTCCGTCACGTTTGATCGAGCCGGCCGGGGAGATGTGGTCGGTGGTGACGCTGTCGCCGAGCTTCGCCAGCACGCGGGCGTCGATGATGTCCTCCAGCGGCTCGGGCTCGCGCGGCATCTCCGTAAAGAACGGCGGCCGGCGCACGTACGTGGAGCGCTCATCCCACTCGAAGGCATCGCCGGTCGGCACCTCGAGCGAGTTCCAGCGCTCGTCGCCGTCGAAGACCTGTCCGTAGGACTTGTGGAACATGTCTGACTGGACGGCCTCCTCGACGGTCTGACCCACCTCCTTGGAATCGGGCCAGATGTCCTTGAGATACACGGGGTTGCCGTCCTTGTCCTCGCCCAGCGGGTCGTCATAGAGGTCGATGTCCATCGTTCCGGCGATCGCGTACGCGACGCACAGCGGGGGGGAGGCGAGGTAGTTCATCTTCACGTCGGGGTTGATGCGGCCCTCGAAGTTGCGGTTGCCCGACAGCACCGAGACGACGGCCAGGTCCTCGGCACCCACGACGTCGGAGATCTCCTGCGGCAGCGGTCCGCTGTTGCCGATGCACGTGGTGCAGCCATAGCCGACGAGGTTGAAGCCCAGCGCGTCGAGGTACTCGTCCAGCCCGGCGCGCTCCAGGTACTCGGTCACCACCTTGGATCCGGGCGCGAGCGAGGTCTTGACCCAGGGCTTGACCTGCAGCCCCTTCTGCACGGCGTTGCGCGCCAGGATCCCCGCGCCGAGCATGACCGACGGGTTGGAGGTGTTGGTACAGCTCGTGATCGCCGCGATGACGACGTGGCCGTGGTCGAGCTCGGTCTCGGTCCCGTCCTCGAGGGTGAGCGGGGTACGCGCCTGCTTGCGGTCGGCGACCTGCGCGCCGCCGGTGCCTCCCGCCGGGCCGTGGCCGTCGCCGTTGGGGACGTGCGTGGACACCGGATCCGACGCCGGGAAGCTGTCGGCCAGGCTTTCGTCCTCGCTGTCCTCTGACTCGTCGTCACCGACGAGGTCCTCCAGCGCCATCCGGAAGGCGTCGCGCGACTCGGTCAGCGACACGCGGTCCTGCGGGCGCTTGGGTCCGGCGATGCTCGGCACCACCTCGGACAGGTCGAGCTCGATGTTGTCGGAGAACGTCGGCTCCTCAGAGTTCTCGTCGTGCCACAGGCCCTGCTCCTTGGCGTAGGCCTCGACGAGCGCGATCTGCTCGCGCGGGCGCCCGGAGAACTCCAGGTAGCGCAGTGTCTCGGCGTCGATCGGGAAGATGGCGCAGGTCGAGCCGAACTCCGGGGACATGTTGCCGATCGTCGCCCGGTCAGCCAGCGGCAGGCCGGCGAGGCCGGCGCCGTGGAACTCGACGAACTTGCCGACGACCCCGCGCTCGCGCAGCATCTCGGTCACCGTGAGCACGAGATCGGTGGCCGTCGCCCCCTCCTGCAGCTCGCCGGTGAGCCTGAAGCCCAGCACCTGCGGGATGAGCATCGACATCGGCTGGCCGAGCATTGCCGCCTCGGCCTCGATACCGCCGACACCCCAGCCCAGCACGCCCAGGCCGTTGATCATCGTGGTGTGCGAGTCGGTCCCGACGAGCGTGTCGGGGTAGGCCAGGTTGCGCTCACCATCGACGAACACGACGCGCGCCAGATACTCGAGGTTGACCTGATGCACGATCCCGGTGTCAGGCGGGACGACCTTGAAGTTGTGGAAGGCGCCCTGGCCCCAGCGCAGGAACGCGTAGCGCTCCTTGTTGCGCTCGAATTCCAGCTCGGCGTTGCGCTGGAAGGCCTGCGGGGTGCCGTAGGCGTCGACCTGCACGGAGTGGTCGATGACCAGCTCGGCGGGCACGAGCGGGTTGATCTTGTTGGGGTCGCCCCCCATCTCCTTCATGGCGTCGCGCATCGCGGCCAGGTCCACGACCGCTGGGACCCCGGTGAAGTCCTGCATGACCACGCGCGCGGGGGTGAAGGCGATCTCCTTGGAGGGCTCGTCCTTGGCGTTCCATGTGGCCAGTGCCTCGACGTCCTGAGCGCGGATGGACTCGCCGTCCTCGTTGCGCAGCAGGTTCTCCAGCAGGATCTTGAGTGAGAACGGCAGCCGGGCGATGTCGAACTTGGACTGCAGCGCGTCCAGGCGGTAGATGTCGTACGTGGTGTCGCCGACGCTGAGCGTGGCCTTCGCGTCGAAGCTGTTGGTGGGGGGCATGTCTCAAAAACTCCTGGTTTCAGACGCAGTTGTCCTTACTCTAGGCACGCACGGCGCGCCACGGCGGTACGTACCCGGACGGCGCGTCGCGAAGCTCATCCGGCGGCTCCTACGCACGTCTTACGGACGTCTTCGATGCGGCTTCGGGCGGGTGCCGATGCTCCCGTGACCCACATTGAGTTCAGTAAGGAGCCCCCCGTGTCCACCGTCGTCCTCATCGCGGCCAGCGTCGCCGTTCTCGGCTCGTGCCTCCTGCTGGCCGCCGCGTACTACACCGAGGCGCACCGCGCGCCCGACCAGTCCTGACCCTGAGAGCCACCTGAGAATGCTCACGCCTCTTACCCTGCTCTCACCCGACCGCTGCATGCTGCTCCGATGAGCTCGGACTCGACGCCCTATCGCGAGTCCGCGCGTCCGGCCTGGCTGCACGGCCGGACCGTCCCGGCGTGGCTCCAGGCCCTGCGGGCCCGCCCCGAACTCGTCGCGGTCATCGGGATCGCCGGCGTCCTGAATCTGTGGGGCCTGGCCATCAACGGATGGGCCAACACCTACTACTCCGCCGCCGTGCGCTCGATGTCCACGAGCTGGCACGACTTCCTGTTCGCCTCGCTGGACAAGACCGGCCTGATGACGGTCGACAAGCCGCCGCTGGCCTTGTGGGTGCAGGCGCTGTCGGCGCGGATCTTCGGCTTTCATCCGCTCAGCGTCCTCGTCCCTCAGGCGCTCATGGGGGCCGCCGCGGCGGCGCTCACCTATGACCTCACGCGGCGGCGCTTCGGGCGCGCCGGGGGCTTCGCCGCCGGCATCGCACTGGCCACGACCCCGATTGCCGTGGCCATGTCCCGGCACAACAACCCTGACGAGCTCTTGGTGCTGTGCTGCGTCGCCGCGCTGTGGTTCGCCGTCCGCGCTTTCGAGGACGGCCGCACGCGGTGGCTGGTGTGGTGCGGGGTCTGCGTGGGGCTGGGCTTCGAGACCAAGATGGCGGTGGCCCTGTTCGTGGTGCCGGGGATCGCGCTGGCCTACCTGTGGGTCGCTCCGCGCGGCCGGATCGCGGCGATCCGTCAGCTCATCGCGGGCGGCATCGCCCTCGCGGTGGTGGGGCTCGCCTGGCCGATCCTGGTCACCCTGACTCCGGCGGCCGACCGCCCCTGGATCAGCGGGACCTCCGACAACAGCGTCTGGTCGTTGATCTTCAACTACAACGGCGTCGGCCGGGTCACCGGCCAGACCGGTGCCCCCGGTGCCGGGTTCGGCGGCGGTGGCGGTGGGGGTGGCGCGTTCGGCGGGCCCACCGGCGTCTTCCGGCTGCTGTCCTCGGGCCTGGGCGACCAGGCGGGCTGGCTGCTGGGCTTCGCCATCGTCGCCGGACTGGGGGTGCTGGTGGCCTCCCGGCTGCGCCGCAGCGATCCGCGCACCGGCTGGCTGATCGCCGTCGGCGGCGCGTTCCTGGTCAGCGCCGCGGTCTTCAGCTACGCCTCGGGCATCTTCCACCCCTACTACGTCTCCTTCCTGGCTCCGTTCACCGCGATGCTCATCGGCGCCGGTGTGGGGGAGGCGGTGACGGGCGGCCGGGTGGCGCGGATCGCCGTTCCCGCGGCAATCATCGCCGGAGCGATCACCGAGCTCGTCGTCCTCGGCAACCTCTCCGGCGAGCTCTCCTGGGCCCGGCCGCTCATCATCGCCGCCGCGGGGGTGTCGGCGATCCTGTTGGCGACGCAGCTCTCGGCTCGCGTCCGCGCCGTGGTGATGGGGGTGGCGCTGGCCGCGCTGCTCGCCGCGCCCGCCACGTGGGCGGCCGAGACGATCGGGCACGCGACCGCCGCCACGTTCCCGGCCGGCGGGCCGGCCAGCGGGCCGGGCGGGACTGGTAGTGGCTTTGGCGGTCCGCGGGGCGGTGGCGGCTTCGGGGCGCGTGGGTTCGGTGCCGGTGGCGGCTTCGTGCCAGGTGGTGCGGGCGGCCGCTCGGCGCCTGGCGGGACCGGCAGCGGCTCGGCCGGGGCCGGCGTCCAGGGCCTGTTCACCAACCCGCAGGCGGGCTCCGGCGGCTCCGGCTTTCAGCGTCGCGGCTTCGGGGGCGGCGGCTTCGGCGCGCCTGGCGCGGGCGGCTTCGGCGGTCCGAGCGGGGGCGGGTTTGGCGGAGGCGGCGCCTTCGGAGGCGACTCGACCAGCCTCAACGCGGCCGTCCAGTACGCCAAGGCCCACGGCGGAGGCGCCATCGGCGTCGAGAGCCAGGGCACCGCCGCAGCGGCCATCCTTGCCAACGACGCCAACGTCGCCGGCCTGGGCGGCTTCTCCGGCCGCGAGAGCACGGTCAGCGCGCAATGGCTGGCCATGGAGGTCCGCAACGGCAAGCTGCGCTGGCTCGTTGACGAGGGCACCGGCGGG
>DASXDW010000181.1:0-18035 GCA_036490435.1 Solirubrobacteraceae bacterium | reverse complement strand
CGGCTGGCCGGGCAGGTTGTTGCAGTCAACGTAGTAGCGCACGCCGGTGCCCTCGCACAGCTGGTGGCCGCGGTAGTCGGTGCACATCCACCAGCCACCGACGAACGTCCCGGCCGGGCAGGTGTTCAGCCCATGATCGATCTCGCAGCAGAACGCGGTGTAGCCGTCGGTGCACAGGCCGTCTCTGCAGCCGCCGGGCACGACCACGCCCAGCGCCGTGCCGGGGTAGAGCAGATAGCGCACGGGGGCCACGGCCAGCGCGGAGCCGGCGACGGCGACGCGGGTCAGCGCCGTGCGCCGCGAGAACCGCGACTCCAGCACCCGCGCCGAGCCGTCGACCAGTGCCACCGCGGCGGCCTGCCAGCCGCGCGGGCCGGCGCCGCGCAGCCACTGGCGCAGCACGCCGGCCAACAGCCCCGCCAACATGAGGTCGACCACGGCCAGCCCGGGGTGCCGCGAGGCCAGGTGCGCCAGGCTGCTGGGGGCCGCCAGCGCCGCGGCAGCCGCGGCGAGCGCGGCGGCGAGGTTGGTGGCGACGTGACGGGCACCGAGCGGCGCGCCCTCATCGCCAAAGCATCCGCAGGCCGTGTCCCCGGCTCGCCGGGCGCCGATGGCCGCGCCGACGGTCAGGAAGGCAAAGGCCGCGGCCACCACGGCCCCGGCGACGCGCCCCGGGGCGACCAACGCCGCGACGAGCACGGCGATCTCGGCCAGCGCGACGACACGGGCCGTCAGTGCCGGCGCCGGCACCCCGGCAGCGCGGAGCATGACGCTCGAGGGACCCGGCCGGCGCGCCTTCGCGAACCCGGCCAGCCCCAGCAGCACAGCCAGACCAGCGATCACGACGCGGGCGAGGTCTAACAGCGCGAGCCTCCTGCTCCTGTACCCCGATCGGCGCTCATCGCGGGCCCCAATCTACCAGCGCCCCCGGCCCCGTCCGGCAGTTGGGCGTTGAAGACGGCCGCGCCACCCGCCACGATGTCGCGATGGGCAGGACGGCCAGCCTCATTGCCCGCGTAGCGGCGCGCGTTCGCGCGCGCGCGGCGGCGGGTGCGATCGTCGTGGTCACGGCGTGCCTCGCCGTCGCCTTGACGGCCGGCGCGGCCGCTCGCCCGGCGCCCCGCTGCCTCGTCCCGGGCACCCACAAGACCATCGGTCAACTCTGGCGCCCCGACATGGCCGCCGCCGTCGCCTACGCCCACACACGCGTCGGCGACATCGCCTTCGCTGTGCGCACCGCGGGCCGTTTCTACGGCTATCGCCCCGACCACCAGGAGTGGTCGGCCAGCGTCGTCAAGGCGATGCTGCTGGTCACCTACCTCGACAGCGCGCCCGTGCGCAATCGCGCGCTCAGCGCGCATGACACCTCCGTGCTGGGGCCCATGATCCGCGTCTCGGACAACGACGACGCCCAGATCATCTTCGACACGGTCGGCCAGTCGGGGCTGCGCGCCTTGGCGCAACGGGTGGGCATGATCGGCTTTGCCACCAACCCCGTCTGGGGCGAGACGCACATCACCGCGCGCGACCAGACCAGATTCTTCCTGCACATCGACGACTACGTCGTGGCTCGCCACCGCTCCTTCGCCATGCGGCTGCTGCGAAGCATCGCGCCGGCGGACCGCTGGGGGATCGGCGAGCTGCCCCAGCCGGGGTGGAAGCTGTACTTCAAGGGCGGCTGGGGCTATGGCACCGGATTGGAGGACCATCAGGTCGCCCTCCTCGTGCGCGGTTGCGTGCGGGTCTCACTCGCGGTGTTGACGATGTACGACGGCTCGCACCCCTACGGCAAGGCGACCGAGAAGGCGATCTTCGCGCGGCTGCTGCGGGGGCTCCCGACAGCGAAAAGCTCGCATGCCGCCCGCGCGGCCGTCGTATCGCGGCGCGCGGTCATCGGGCACTCGGTCCGCGGGCGCCCCATCGTGGCCCAGGTGCTCGGCCCTGACTCCGCGCCGCGCAAGCTGCTCCTGGTCGGGTGCATCCACGGCAACGAGTGCGCCGGCCTCCGGATCCTCTCGGCGCTGGCGCGTCACCGAGCCCCGCCGGGGGTGCAGTTGTGGCTCGTGCCCGAGATGAACCCCGACGGGACCGCCGCCGAGACCCGCCAGAACGCCCACGGCGTCGATCTGAACCGCAACTTCCCATATCAGTGGGAGCGCGTGACCGATCCCACCTATGACTCGGGGCCCCGGCCGGCCTCCGAGCCCGAGACGCGCGCGGCGATGGCCCTCATCCGCCGCATCAAGCCGGCCGTGACCATCTGGTACCACCAGCACATGGACCTCGTCGATATGGCTGGGGGAGACCGCGGCGTCGCCCGTCGCTACGCCCAGCTCTCCGGCCTGCGCGCGACCTGCCTGAGCTTCCTGCCCGGCACCGCGCCGGCCTGGTCAAACCACCTGCTGCCGGGCACGACCGCGTTCGTGGTCGAGCTGCCGGCGGGGCCGATCGGACAGGCCGCGCTGACGCGGCACCTGCGCGCGGTGCGGGCGATGGAGGGCGGGCAGCGGTCGGGGTCGCGCACCAGTTGCCGGGGCTGACCCGGCCGGCGCGCGGTCAGCTCGCGGCGCGCGGTCCGGGCGCGCCGTCATCGACGAGCCGGCGGATGCGAATGTCGCGAACCTCGGCGTCGGCGCGAGGCTCGGCGTCTTGACCATGCGCCGCCTTACCTGCCGCGGTCTTGCCGGCCGCGGTCTGGCCGGCCGCGGCCGTGCCGGCGTCCGCCGCCGTGACGGCCTGCGCGGCCTCGGCGGCCTCGGCGGCGGCGATCAGCGCCTTCAGTTCGCCCACGTTGATCTCCACCGTGTGCGCCTCGCCGTCGATCACGTCGTCGGTTGAACCGGCCAGCTCCGCGGCGGGGGCGGTCCTCGGCGCCGCGGACACCGCGGGCGTGTCGGTGGTCGGCTGCGGCGGCTTGATCGTGGTGTTGAAGGCCAGCCGCGTGCCGGCCTCGCCCCACTCCACCGCGAAGTGGCCCTCGAGCCGGTGACCGATCCACGCCACCGCCACCATGAGCGCGCCGACGATCACCAGCGGCAGCGTCCACATGGTGTTGTTCGCGATCAGAGCGCCGACGAGCAGCAGCAGCGCGCCGGCCAGCGTCAGGCGCACACGGGGGCGCATGAGCCAGCCGTAGAGGGCAGCGCCAGCCTCGCTCAGGACCGGCCACAGCGGAGCCGGCGACCGGTGCGGGGTCGCGGGACCGGGCGGCGCGGCGGGGCCCGGCGGCGTGGCGGGGCCCGGCGGGGCGCTCTCAGACGACGTGTCGCTCGGAACCGTCACCATGCTCCTCGTTCGACATCGGCGGCCGCCTCCCTCCCACCGCTCCCGGCGATAATGCGCGCCATATGACCGATTTCGCCGAGCCGCTGCGCGAGGAGGACGTCGACGCCGACCCCGTCGCGCAGTTCCGCGTCTGGTTCGCCGCCGCGGCCGAGGCCGGGATCCGCATGCCCGAGGCCGCGGCCGTGGCCACCGCGGCCAACGACGGTCCGCCGTCGGTGCGCATGGTGCTGGTCAAGCAGGCCGACGAGCGCGGGTTTGTCTTCTACACCAACTATGAGAGCCGCAAGGCGCGCGAGCTGACGGCCAACCCCTTCGCGGCGCTGCTCTTCTACTGGGATCCCCTCGGGCGTCAGGTGCGCATCGAGGGCGGCGTGGAGCGCACCACCGCTCAGGAGTCCGCGCATTACATTCGCACCCGCGCGCGGGGCAGCCAGCTGAGCGCGCTCTCCTCACCCCAGAGCCGGCCGATCGAGAGCCGCGCCTGGCTCGAGGCGCGAGTGGCCGGCCTCGCCGACCGCTACGCCGACGCCGAACTGCCCGTCCCCGACGCCTGGGGCGGGTTCCGCCTCACCCCGGTGACCTTCGAGTTCTGGCAGAACCGCAACGACCGGCTCCACGACCGCCTGCTCTACCGCCGCCGCCCCGAAGGGGGCTGGACGATCGAGCGGCTCGCGCCCTAGTCCGCCGCGCCGCGCTGGATCGAGGCGGACTGCAGCCCGGCGGCGTCCAGCGCGCGGGTCGCGGGCGCATCGAGGTCGTCGAGGACCCCGTCCAGGCGATCGCCGGCCAGGTCGGAGAGCTTCGCCGCGAGGTCGTCGGCCGATGCCGGGCGCTCCGGCGCTCCCCGCGGACAGGAAATGCGCGCCAGCTCGCGGTCCTCGGTCCGGAGCACGGCGCCGAAGTCGGGCAGGGACTCGTCGACGCTGACGCGCACCACGGCCGAGCGCTCCCGCGTCTCGTTGTCCAGTGCGGCGAAGTCGGCGACGCCCGGGGCGCCGTGGACCAGCGCGTGCGCCACGCAGTAAGGGATCGAGAACTTTGCGGCCAGGCCGTCACGGACGTCATCCAGGTGCGCGGCCTGCCGGGCCACCGGATGCACTGCCACCACCATGGGCGCTCCGTCGGGGACGTAGCCCTCGTCGCGCGCCTGCGCGGCCGCGTCGATGGGGGCGTGCGTGCCCAGGCAGCTCGGGTGCAGCTTGATCCAGTTGCGATCGATCGCGCGCGCTCCGTTGCCCGGGCTCCCGCCCTCCGCGACGGCGAGTGGGACCACCGCGCCCAGGACGCCTTCAAAGCCGACCTCGCCACGGATCGCGCGCGCGTCGACGACCGCCCCGGCCTGGGCCATCAGCGCCGCCTGCACACCCGCCGCGGCCGCGAGGCCCACCTGGATCGCCTTACCGTCAGACCCGAAGGCTCCGCGCGTGCCGCCGGCCCGCAGCACAGCCAGCGAGACGGCGCGCTCGCGCTCGGGCGCTGAGAGGTCGAGCAGCCGCGCCGCGACCACCGCGCCGCCGACCGGCCCGCACACGGCCGTCGGGTGCCAGCCGCCGTCATAGAGCGCCGGATGGCTCGCGGAGGCGACCGCTGCCATGGCCTCCCAGCCCTCGGCGAACGCCTGAAGCATCGCGCCCAGCGAGAGACCAAGCTCTGAGGCGAGGACCAGCGCTACCGGGGCACACGGGGCGCTCACGTGGGCCACCCCGTCGGGCAGGGTGTCGTCGTAGTCCAGGACGTGTCCGGCCGCGGCCGCGAACGCCACCCGCGCCGAGAGATCGTCGCCCAGCGAACGGACCGCCTGCGGCGCTCGCTCCTGGGCGCCCGCGGACGCGCACCCCAACCAATCGAGGAACGCCACGCTGTAGCCCGACGGGACGTGTGTCATCTGATGCACCCGATGGGGGCTTAGTTTGCCTCACGGGCGGTCGGAGCGGGCGAGCCGGGACGCAGCGCGCCGGAGAACATGGGTACGACGCCATTGCGCGCCGACGAGCCACGGGCGTAGGATCGCCTCAGCGCATGCACACACTTGCCGGGACCGGGCCGGCCGCACTGCTGGAGCGCGAGGCGGAACTGGAGCGCGCTCACGCCGCGCTGCGTGCCGTCGGGCAGCGCGACGGCTGCGTGCTGGTCATCGAGGGGGCCGCCGGCATCGGGAAGTCTCGCCTGCTCGATTCCGCCCGTGCCCGCGCCGCCCAGCTGGGCTTCCGCGTGCTCTCTGCGCGTGCGACCGATTTGGAGCAGGGCTTCCCGTTCGGCGTCGTGCGCCAGCTGTTTGAGCGGCTGGTCGCCGAGGCCGGGGAGGACGAGCGCCAGCGGTGGCTCAGCGGAGCCGCGGCCCTGGCCGCCGAGGTGCTCACCGGCGCACCGGCGCGTGTACCGGAACCCGCCCACCCCGGAGCTGGTGGGGCCGACCCGGCCTACGCCCGGCAGCACGGCCTCTACTGGCTGGCCTCCAACCTCTCCAGCGATGCGCCGCTCGTGCTGACGGTCGACGACCTGCAGTGGATCGACCGCCCCTCGGCCCGCGCCCTGGCCTTCATCGCCCGTCGCCTGGAGGGCCAGCCCCTCGGCCTCGTGCTCGCCACCCGGCCTCTGGATCCCGACGAGACTCCGGTCTCGGCGAGCCTTCTCGCCGACCCCGCAAGCCAGGTGCTGCGCCCCTCGCCTCTCACGCGAGCGGCCGTCGGCGCCGTGATCACCGCGCGGTTGGGATCTGAGCCCGATGAGCGCTTTATCACGGCGTGCCTCGAGGCGACGGGAGGCAACCCGTTCCTGGTCGGCGAACTGCTCGATGAGGCCGCCGCCTGCGGGCTGCCGGCCACCGCGGCCGGTGCGGGTGAGCTGGCCGCGCTGGTCCCACGGGGCGTGGCCAACACGGTCCTGTTGCGCCTATCGCGCCAATCGCCGGCCGCCGCGGCGCTGGCTCGCGCGGTCAGCGTCTTCGGGGACGGCGCCCAGGTCGGCGATGCGGCGCAGCTGGCCGGCCTGGCCGGCGCGGACCTGGAGACGGCAACGGCGTCGCTGGTGGGAGCGGGGATCCTCGAGTCCGGCGGGACCGTGCGCTTCAACCACCCGATCCTGCGCACCGCGATCTACGGCGACCTCTCGCCCGCGGAGCGCGAGCGACTGCATCGCGATGCCTCGCTGGTGCTGGCCGCGCGCGGCGCGCCGTGCGGGCAGGTGGCCGCGCAGGCCATGCACACCGATCCCGCCGCCAATCCCGACGTGGTGCAACTGTTGCGCGAGGCAGCCCGCGAGGCGCTGGTGCTGGGCGACGCGGTGGGGGCCGCCGAGCTGCTGGCTCGGGCACTGACCGAGCCTCCCCCGCCGGATCTGCGCACCGCGGTCGTGCTCGAGATCGGCCAGGCCCACGCGCGAGCCGGCTCTCCCGACGCCGTGTTGCCGCTGTCTGAGATCGTCAGCAACGCGGCCGATCCGGACGTGATCGCCGCGGCAGCGATCGAGCTCAGCGGCATGCTGTTCTTCGCCGGCCGCGCCGACCAGGGCGCAGCGATCCTGGACCGCGCGCAGGAACGGCTGCGAGAGTCGATCCCGGATCGACCCTCCGCCCGCCCGGCCCTCGAACGCCTCGAGGTGGCGCTGCTGGGCGTCAGCTACACCTCGGCCTGGGCCCGCCGCGCCGCGCACTCGACGATCGCTGAGCTCAAGGATCCTGGTGGGCCGGCCCGCAGCGTGCTCGAGGCGACGGCGCTGGCCACGCTGGCGATGGACGAGATGATGTACCTGCGCTCCGCGACTCGGGCGGCCGACTGCGCGCACCGGGCGATCGCCGCCGGACTACCGCCCGAGCCTCAGCGCGGCGAGGCGTGGGCGATCGTGGCCGTGGCGGTGCTGGCCGCCACCGACGAGCTCGACGAGGCGCTGCGCGGCGCCGACGAGATGCTGATGCGGGCGCGTGAGCTGGGCGCGGCGGCCGCCGTGGCGACGGTCCTGGCGTTGCGTGCCTTCATCCTGGCGCGCCGAGGCGACCTGCTCGCCGCGCAAGCTGACGCCCAGACCTCGATGGAGCTGGGCACTGACCTGCTCGGCGTCGAGTTCGTTGTGTTGGCGGTCAGCACGGCGGTGATCGCCGGGCTGGAGCGCGACGAGACGCCGGACTCGCTGCGACGGATGATCGACCGCGTCGGCATCCGATACGACACAGAGTTCTCGCCCAGCTCGCAGCTGCGCTACGCCTCGGCCCTGCTGCGCGCCGCCGCCGGCAACCCCCACGACGCGATCGACGATCTGCTGGCCTGCGAGCTCGACCACCCGGCCCTGGGCGTGCTCAACCCCGCGGTGCTCCCCTGGCGCTCGGCGGCTGCGCTCCTGCTGGCCGATGTCGGACGCCACGCGGAGGCGCGCGGACTGGCCGCCGACGAGCTCCGGCGTGCCGAGACGTTCGGGGCTCCGCGGGCGATCGCCGTGGCCCTGCGCGCCGACGCCCTCGTCGGGCCCAGCGCAGACCGGGCGAAGCGCCTGGAGCGCGCGCTGGACCTGCTCGAGCCGTTGCCGGCGAGGCTGGAGCAGGCGCGGGTGTTCATCGACCTCGGAGCGACGCATCGGGCTGCCGGGAAGCGAGCCGCCGCCCGTGCCCCGTTGCTCGACGGGCTGGCGCTGGCCTCTCGGTGCGGTGGACTGGTGCTCGAGCGCCGGGCGCGGGCCGAGCTGGCCGCCATCGGGATCCGGCCGCGCACCACGAGCCGCTCGGGTGCCGAGTCGCTGACCCCCAGCGAGCGGCGGGTGGCGGAGCTGGCGGCCACGGGCCAGACCAATCGCGAGATCGCCCAGACGCTGTTCGTGACCGAGAAGACGGTCGAGACGCACCTCGGCCGCGCCTTTCGCAAGCTCGATGTGACCTCGCGCCGCCAGCTTCCCGACGTGCTGGTGCACGCGGGGAGCTGACAGCTCGCTAGAGCGCTCTATCTGGCGCGTGGGCCCGGGTCTCTACGCCGCGTCGTACCCGTTGCCGGCCGGGTAGGGCTCGATGTTCTGGTTGCGGGCGAACGTGTTGTGCGGGTCGTACTCGGTCTTGAGCGCAACCAGCCGCGAGTACGTCTCCTCCCCGTACGCCGACCGTGCCGCGCCGGCGTCGCCCAGGAAGTTGACGTAGGCCCGTCCGGTCGACGCCTCCGACGCAGCGGAGATCACCGCGCGCGCCCACGCGATGTGGGCGGCCGCCAGGTCCGGATCGCGCCATGCCGTCGCCGCGTTGATCACGTAGGGCATCGAACGCTCGGTGAACGCGGTGGCGCCGTCGCCGGGCGCGGCGATCGCCCCGCCCATCTGGTGGATGTGGATCTCGCACTGCGGGCCCGGCGCCGACGCGTGCAGCTCGGCCAGTCGGCCGATCAGCGCGTCGTCCAGACGAGCGATGTTCGTCGCCTTGAAGTAGGCATGCACGCCCTTCTCCCAGAGCGGGTCGATCAGGGTTTGGATGACGTTGTAGGGCATCGGTCCCAGCAGATCGGCCACCGGCTCGGCGATGGCGCGGAACTCGCGCACGTGGGCCTCGCCCTCGTCGACGGGTCCCACCGAGGTGGCGATGAGCGCCGTCACCTTGCGGCCATGCCAGTCCTCCGGGATGACCGGCAGCGGCGGCGCCGTGGTGAGGTTGAGCACCGCCGTGATGTCCTCCGAGGCGCCCGGCGCCCATTCGCGGAACAGCCGCATGAGGTCGTGGTCGGCGTCGGCCGAGTAGAAGATCGGCCCCGCGTAGACGGTCGGCCCCACTTCGTGCAGCGCGAACTCGAAGCGCGTGACGATCCCGAAGTTGCCGCCGCCCCCGCGCAGGCCCCAGAAGAGCTCGGCGTTGGATGTCTCGGAGGCGTACACCAGCCGTCCGTCGGCAGTGATGACCTCGGCCCCGACCAGGTTGTCGCAGGCGAGCCCGTGTTTGCGCATCAGCCAGCCGATGCCGCCGCCGAGCGTGAAGCCCGCGACGCCCGTGGTCGACACGAGACCGCCGGTGGTGGCGAGGCCGTGCGCCTGGGTCTCGTGGTCGACGTCGGCCCACACCGCGCCGCCGCCGACGGTCGCCCGGTGAGCGACCGGGTCGACGTGGACGTCGTTCATGGGGCCGAGATCGATGACGATCCCGCAGTCGAGGGTCGAGAAGCCCGCGATGCTGTGGCCGCCGCCGCGCACGGCGACGGGCAGGTCGTTGTCCCGGGCAAAGCCAAGCGCGGCGAGGACGTCGGCGACGCCGGTGCAGCGCGCCACGACCGATGGCCGGTAGCCGTGGTGCGCGCCGTTCCAGACCTTGGCGGCCTCCTCGTAGCCCTCGTCCTCGGGGGTGAAGATCTCCCCCCGGACGAGGTCGCGCAGCTCGGCCAGGCGTGCGTCCTCGAGCTGCGTGTCGATGGTATGGCTCATGGGTCTCACTCCTTGTCGTGTGTGGCCGGACGCGCAGTGGGCGTCCGGCGCCCCCCGGCCCCGGGGAGCGGTGTCGATGAGTGATCGTCCGTCCCCGACGTCACCCGCACATCGGGCACACCCCCTGACACCCACCCCTGAACATTTGCTCTCAGGGTCAGCTCCCTGGAGCCTCAAACAGGGGGGCGCGGGCGTTACGCCAGTTGGTCGCGGCGGCGGATCAGGGCCGCGGTCTCGGCGGTGTTGCCGGCCAGCTTGTCATCGAGACGGTCGACGGCTGTCAATGCCACCTGCGGGCCGTCGAGTTCGGCGACCGCGACCGCCCCGCACGTGGTCGTCGATCTCGCGCGCGGACCTTAGGCCCGCGCAGGAGGCGACTTAGGCGCGCGCACGCGGCGACGGCCGCGAAGCGGCTCGAGCGCGTAGAGGACCGCGCGTGGGCGCATGCGTGCGCCGCCGGCGCGGAGCCACGTGGACGACCGGGTCGCCCTCGGCCCGTACCCGCGGTCCTGCCCGCCGGCGCTCGCGGTCGGCCCAGCGTCCCAGCACGAGCGCGGGAACGAGCACCGCAACCAGGATCACCCAGCCGATCATGACCTCACTCCTTGGCCTGCGCCCGTGAACACCGCTTGTCCATATCCCGGATCATCGAACTGCACGCGTACAGAGCCCGTGCAGAAACCCGGGCCCGCCGTAAAGATTTCGTGCAGATCAGCCGCTAGGTAGAGTCGCGGCGCACCGCGACCCCAGGAGAGTGCCCGTCATGCCCTTCGCCGACGTCAACGGCCAGCGGATCCGCTTCGAGGACACCGGCGGCGACGGTCCGCCGATCATCCTCTCGCACGGCTTTCTCATGGACCGCGAGATGTTCGTCCCGCAGGTGGAGGTATTGCACCCGGAGTATCGCGTCGTCACGTGGGACGAGCGCGGGTTCGGAGAGACCGAGTTCGACGGCCGGCCGTTCACCTACTGGGATTCGGCGCGCGACTGCCTGGGTCTGCTCGACCACCTGGGCATCGAACAGGCCGTGCTCGGCGGGATGTCGCAGGGCGGCTTTCTCTCGATGCGCGCGGCGCTGCTGGCCCCAAACCGCGTGCGCGCCCTGGTCCTCATCGATACCCAGTCGGGCACCGAGGACCCCGAGCGCCTCCCCGCCTACCGCCACATGCAGGACACCTGGCTGAGCGTCGGGCCCGTCGACGAACTGACCGGCGCGATCGCCAGCCTCATCATCGGCGATCCCGAGGTGTCAGAGACCTGGATCGCCAAGTGGCACGAGCTCCCGCCCGAGGCGATGATGGAGCCGACCAACTGCCTGTTCGACCGCGACGACATCACTGACCGCGTCGGTGAGATCACCTGCCCCGCCATCATCTTTCACGGCACCGCGGACCTCTCGATCGAGCCCGACAAGGCCCAGGCCCTCTCTGACCGCCTGCCCGGATCCACAGGGGTGGTGCTGATCGAGGGCGGCCCTCACGCCTCCAACCTCACGCACCCTGACCAGGTCAACGGGCCGCTGCTGGCCTTCCTGCGCTCCCTCTAGGGACGGCGCATCCAAGGCCGGCGGGTCGCTCAGGCGCCGGGAGCGGGCGAGTCCCAAAGCCCGAAGCGGTCACGCCAGTAGCGCGTGAGGAACGTGTCGTGCGGGTCGCGCTGGGCCCGCAGCGTCAGGAACTCGTCCCAGCGCGGGTAGTGGGCGCTGAAGAAATCGACCCACTCGCGGCTCGGCGCTTCGATGATCGGCTGGAACTTGCCCCAGTGCAGGCGGAAGGGGATCTGGTGGTCGCGCATCAGCGTCCAGATCGCCGGATAGAACACCTGCGCCGGATCCCCCGGGTTGGCGGCGAACCAGTACGGGTCGATGCGCAGTGCCCCGTCGCGCCACTCGTCCACGCCGTCGGTGTGCGACGCGGCCATCCACATCGAGGTGGGCTTGGCGGCATACAGCTCCCAGGCGTAGAGGCCGGTGCGCCGGTAGGCCTCGTGGTCGTCGCCGGGCTCGGTGAAGTAGCCGGTGAGGATCTGCATGACCTCCTGCGTGCGCCCCAGCGGCACCCAGATCTCGGAGAACTCGGTGGGGACCAGCTGGTCGTCGGCGCCGTTGTCCATGGGCAACCCCGCCCAGCCGTAGTCCTGAAAGCGCTGCGGCTGGTTGCGCTCGCTTCCGTCCTTCTCGGAGTCCAGGGTGATGAACGACCCCAGCAGCTTGGGAAAGATCGTCGGGAGCTCGCGCCCCATCAGGTCGGCGAACGGCTCCAGGACGACGATCGCCGCCTCGACGCCGAACTTGGCGGCGTGCTCCAGGAACCGGGCGAGTCCCTCGCCGATCCGTCCCAGCTTGCGCACCCACGGCTCGAGGTCGAGGAGGCTCTCGACCCGCGCGCATGTCAGCTCGAGCTGCGGGCGGGCGTGCGAGAGGTCAGACAGGTTGCCGACGATCGTGTACAGCAGCGAGATGAACACCTCGGCGAGCTCAGGGTGGTTGGTGAACTCCTCGTAGGGGTGGGGTGTGAAGCCGGGCTCCGGCGCGACCCGGGTCGCCTGCCACACCAGCACGCGCTCGACGCCGCGCTGCGGCCACCACTCCACCCGGCAGTACTCGGTGTCGCGCAGGAACTGCTCCAGCGACGGCCGGCCCCCGCCTCCGGAGCCGAACAGGTCGACCGCGCAGCCCTCGATCGTGGTGATGGCCTCCTGACCGACGATGTTGAACGTGCCCACGCACTCCAGCGTGATCGTCGAGACGACGCCGAGCAGGCCCATGTTGGGCGCCATCGCATGAAACACGTCAGGGTCCGGGTCATCGCGGGTGAACTCGTGGACCTCCCCGGCGCCGTCGATGACGCGGAAGCCCCACAGGTTGTCGTTGATCGAGTGGATCACCGAGCCCCCGGCCGACCCCATCGCGGTGAAGCCGCTCACGGTCTGATGGCTGATCCCGCCCAGGCTGGAGAGGGTCCACCCCTTGTCATGGAACAGCCCATGGAGCAGGCTCGTCTCGAGCGTCGCCGTCGCCGTCGGATCTGACGGATCGGCGCCCAGGTGGATGCCGGCCTGCGCCTCCACCAGCTTGCGCCCCTCGTCGCGGACGCTCCAGCCGCGGTAGCGGTCGAGCATCACGTTGATGTTGTCCGAAGCGGGCGGGGTCTGCTGCTCCACCCGATTGCGCTCATCGCCTGTCGGATCGGTGTAGACGGCATACGACGGCGAGTGGGCGGAGCCGCGCACGCGTAGCTGGCGACCCTCCTGAGCCGCCGCCCTGACCAGCGCGATGAGCTCGGCCTCGCTCGAGGGATGTCGGAAGCCGTCGGCCTCCGCGGATATCGAGTTCCCACCCATCACTGTCGTCACCGGTCACCTACCGCCGATACGAGCCTAACCGCGGCGCGACAGGACCGTCAACAGGCGGATCAGCTCGTTTCGGTGAGCCAGGCCAGCAGCTCGCCCAGCCGATCGTAGATCGCAAAGTGGCCGCCGTCGAGACAGATCACCCAGGCGTGGGGCAGCGTCGTAACGAGCCACTCCCCGTGTCCCGGAGGCACCAGGGTGTCGTTGGCGCCGTACCAGACGGCCACCGGCACGGTGATCGCGGCGACGTCAAAGCCCCACGGCAGGGCCATCATCGCGACGTCGTCGTCGACGAAGCCGTCGACGCTGTCCCCGCAGCCGATCCTGAGGCTCTCGTCGAGCATCCCGCGGATGTCGGCGCGCGCCACCATCTCCATGTCGCTGGGCGACAGCTCGTATCCCTCGCCCATGGGATGCTCGGGATCCTTGCCGAGGTTGGCGAGCATCTCGTCGGTCTCGCGCTGGAGCTCGGGACGAAGCGCGTCCTCTCCCTCCCGCGCAAGGTCGAGCTCGCGCACGTTGCCCGGGGCCATGCCGCGCACCCAGTCCTCGCGTGCCAGGCCGCCCTCGCCATAGGGCGCGGGTCCGACGACGCTGGCGCAACGCGTAACACGGTCGCCCAGCAGCGCTCCGCAGGCCAGGGAGTGGGGGGCGCCGCCCGAGCCGCCGGTCACCGCGAAGCGGGGGATCCCCAGGGCGTCCGCGATGGCGGCGACGTCGGGGGCGACGTCCGCGATGGCGCGGCCGCGCAGGCGGCTCGAGAGCCCGTAGCCAGCACGGTCATAGGTGATGACCCGCACCCCGGCACGGCGGTAGACATCGTCGTCGGGGTGGCGCGTCAGCCGCGATCCAGGCGTGCCGTGCAACGAGAAAACCGGGCTGCCCTTCGGGTCTCCCCATTCGCAGAAGGCGAGCGTACGGCCGTCGGCGGTACGCGTGGTGGCGGTGGTGACTGCGGTCATGCGCCCGATCGTACGTTCAGACGGCGACCCGGTCCAGACGGCGCACCGCCACCTGCCCCAGCAGAGGCGCGAACTTGAACAGCGCCGGACCGGTGAGACCGAGCACGCCCTCGTGCTCGATGAGGTCCCACCCGTCGTGGGCCAGCGCGGGGTCTGCGGCGGTCAGGCGCAACGGGAACTCGCAGGCGACGGGGCGCTCGGCGACGGGGCGCAGGCCCGGAAATACCCGCTGCGCGATGGCCAGGATCTGTGGATGCGCCCGGCGCAGGTGCTCGGCCTCGGCGAGGCTCGCCGGCTCGCCGCCGCTCAGGCCGATCGAGTAGTGGTCCGGACCGTCCATCACCGCGTAGAACGGCTCGCACAGACGCTCGTCGCGGTTGATCCAGCACGGGACCGGCGCCGTCGGGGGCTCGCGCAGGGCGAAGGAGAAGCGGACCGAGCGCATCCGCTCGGGCTCGGGGACGCCCAGTAGTCCATAGGTATCGGGGCCCGCGCACACCAGTACCCGCTCGGCGGCGAGCCGCTCACCACCGGCCAGCGTCACGCCGCGGGCGTCGGCGCTCGTGACCTCTCCCAATACGAGCTCCAGGCCGTCCTGCAGGAACCGCACCGTCTCCTCGGCCAGGATCGCTGCCCCAGTGGGCTCAAACGCGTAGGTCTCGAGCGCCACCGCCAGCGGATGGCGCTCGCCACCGCCCCGCTGCACGGCGCCGTGGCGGGCCAGGTGAGCCTCGCGGTCGGCGGTGTCGCCGGTGAGCAGCAGCCCGACGCGATCCAGCAGCGGCCGCCCGGCGCGGCCCTCCCACTCCTGCCACAGCCCCAGCGAGGTCGCCGCCGCGTCGGCCAGCTCGCCGTCAGCGTGGGCCAGGCGGAAGATGCGCGTGAGCCCGCGCGACTGGCGGCTGCCGGGCACATCGGCGCTCACCACGGTCACACGATGGCCCGCGCGGGCCAACTCGTGCGCGGCGGCCAGCCCCACCACGCCCGCGCCGACGACGATGACCTCGCTCATCGCGTCGCACCCTACGCCATCGCCCCGGGCGACCCGCGTCGCCGGCGCACCGTGGTCATTTATTCTCACGTGAGTGGGTTCCGGGGGTCTGAGCATCACCGCATCCGTCCCGGCACTCGGCCGTGAATCTGAACTGGCTGCACTGACCGGCGTCCTGGACGGCGCCCGCCACGGCACCGGCGGCGCCCTGGTGGTGCGCGGCGAGCCGGGCGTGGGCAAGTCGCTGCTGCTGGCCACGGTGACCCACGGCGCCGGGGACCTCACGGTGTTGTCGGCGACGGGGGTGCAGTCGGAGTCCGACCTGGCCTTCGGCGCCCTCTCGGCGCTCCTGCGCCCGTTGCTGGACGGGATCGACCGTCTGCCGGCCGTGCAAGCGGACTCGCTGCGGGCCGCCGTGGGACTGGCCGCCGCGGCGCAGGTGGAGCCGCTGCCGTGCCATGCCGCCGTGGTCGGCCTACTGGCCGCCGCGGCCGCCGAGCGATCCGTGCTCGTCGTCGCCGATGACCTGCAGTGGTTCGACGCGGCGTCACGCGACGCCGTCCTGTTCGCGGCCCGCCGCATGGGCTCTGACGCCGTGGCCTTCGTCATGGCCGTCCGCGACGGCGAGAGCGAAGAGCCGTTGCGCACCGGCCTGCCCGAGCTGCGCCTTTCCGGCCTGGCCGAGGAGCCGGCACTGGCCCTCGTCGCCCGCTCCGCCGGGGAGGTCTCCCCCGCGGTGGCCCGCCGGCTGTGGGCGCAAACTGCCGGCAATCCGCTGGCGCTGGTCGAGATCCCGCGCAACCTCTCGGCCGAGCAACGGGCCGGGCGGGTCGCGCTCGACCAGCCGCTGCCGGTCGGGCAGCGCCTGGAGGACTCGTTCGCCGCGCGCGCGGCGGCACTGCCGAAGGCTTCCCGGCAGGCCCTACTCGTCGCCGCCACCAGCTACACCGGCGCCACCGACACCCTCCTTGCCGCCCTGGGCGAGCTGGGGCTGGCGCCCAACGCGCTGGATGCCGCCGAGGAGGAGGACCTCGTCTCCATCGCCCAGGGATCGCTCACGTGGCGCCACCCACTCGTGCGCTCCGCGATCTACCACGCCGCCGGCGCGCCCGCCCGGCGCGCCGCGCACGCCGCCCTGGCGAGAGCCGGTGGCGAGGCGCGTCTGCCCGACCATCGCGCCTGGCATCTCGCCGCCGCGGCAGCCGCCCCCGACGAAGCGGTGGCCGCCGAGCTCGATCAGGTCGCGGTCCAGGCGGCCCGGCGTGGGGCACCCAGCACGGCGCTGCGCGCGTTCGCCCAGGCGGCGCGGCTCAGCCCCGACGAGGGCGATCGCGCCCGTCGCGAGATCGACGCCGCCGAGCTCGCGCTGGCCGTCGGGCGCCTCGACGAGGCCCTCGAGCTGCTCGACGGGGCCCGCGGCCGCGGCGATGATCCCCGTCTGCGCGCGCACGGCGAGCGCATCCGCGCACGCGTGGAGATGCTGCGCGGCAGCCCGCATGCAGCCCATGACCGGCTCGTGGCCATCGCCGAGGCCATCGCCGACCTCGACCGTCCGCTGGCCGCCGCCGCGATGACCGAGGCGGTCCTGGCCCGGACCGTGACCGGGCCGCTGCCCGCCTACCGCGAGACCGCGGAGCGCGCGTGGGCCCTGGCGCAGGGATTGGGTGGTGAGGTGGAGGCGATGGCCGCCGTCGCGCTGGGGTGCGGTCTGCTCCTCTCCGCGGAGACGGACGCCGGCCTGGAGCTCTTCGCCCGCTACGGCGCCGTCGTGGAGAAGCCCGAGGTGTGGCACTCGGCCCCGGAGCTCCCGGGCATGTACGCGTGCCTGCACGCCTCGATCGAGCGCTTTGACACCGCCGACCGCCTGTTCACAGCGATGACCACGAGCGCTCGCGACCAAGGCGCGTTGCGCGCGCTGCCCTATCCGCTGTCAGGGCGCGCGCTTGTGGACCTCGAGCTCGGACGCTGGCCGGCGGCACTGGCCGGCGCCCAGGAGGCGGTCGAGCTCTCGCGCGAGATGGCCGGCCCGGCAATGCTGGCCTCGAGCCTGGCGGCGCTCGCCCAGGTCGAGGCGTCCATGGGCCGGCCGCAGGCCACGCGCGACCACGCCGAGGAGAGCCTGGCCATCTGCAAGCAGCTCAACGCGTGGGCTGTCGAGCCCGAGCCGGTGCTGGCGCTGGCGTCGCTGGCGCTCAGCCTGGGCGAGCACGAGGACGCGGTCAACGTGTGGACGCGGACGACGGTCGACATCCGCGAATGGGTGCTCGAACCCGGATGGGAGCATCTCGACGACGTGATGATCGAGGCCAGCGTGCGAGCCGGACGGACGGCCCAGGCCGAGCACGAGCTGGCCGAACTGGAGGCCAAGGCACAGCGGACCGGTCGCACCTGGGCCCACGCCGTCGCCGCCCGGTGCCGGGGACTGCTGGCCACCAGCACGGAGATCGACGAGCACTTCCAACGCGCGCTGGAGTGGCATGACCGGGCGCCGCTCCCCTTCACCCGCGCGCGCACCCAGCTCTGCTACGGCGAGCGGCTGCGCCGAGCGCGCCGTCGCGTGGACGCCCGTGAGCAGCTCGCCGCCGCGTCGGCGACCTTCCACGCCCTGGGCGCCACGATCTGGGCCGAGCGCGCCGAGCGCGAGCTCGCCGCCGCCGGCTACAGCCGCCAGTCGCCGGCAGAGCAGTCGCCGTGGGCGGAGCTGACGGCGGCCGAGACCCGAGTGGCGCGGGTCATCCTGGAGGGGGCCACCTACGACGAGGCGGCCTCGGCACTCTTCGTCAGCCCGCGGACGATCGAGACGCACCTGCGCCAGATCTACCGCAAGGTCGGGGTGCGCTCCCGCAGCGAGATGACGCGCCGCCTGGCCGTGCCCGACGCCGCCTGAGAGCGGATGGCCCAAACATCAGGGTTTTCCCTGATGCGCCCTACAGCGCGACGCGGGACTATGCCTGTGGTTCGACGGGGGCGACGGAATACGTCGAACAGGGGCGCTTGAACCGAAATGAATCGGGGGCGACAGGCGGGACCAGGCGCGGAGGGGCAGTTGACCTCCGCGCCGCCGGGCC
>DASXDW010000152.1:0-4407 GCA_036490435.1 Solirubrobacteraceae bacterium | reverse complement strand
CACTCTGCCCGAGCGGCAGATGGTGGAGATCGCCAAGGCGGTCCGCCACGAGCCGCGCCTGCTCTTCCTGGACGAGTCGACCTCCGCGCTGGGCGAGGGAGCCGTCGACTGGTTCAGAAACCTGCTCTCAAAGCTCCGGGACAAGAACACCACGCTGGTCTTCATCACCCATCGTCTCGGCGAGGTCCGCGAGCACTGCGACCACGCGACCGTCCTGCGCAACGGCGAGGCGGTCGGCGACCTCACGATCGACGAGGCCGACGAGGACGAGGTGGTCAAGATGATGATCGGCCGCTCGATGGACCAGGCGTTTCCGGACCGCCGTCCGCCTCAGGACCGCCCCGTGAAGCTCCGAACCAAACACCTCGCCAAGAGCGGAGCGTTCCACGACGTCGACCTCGAGCTCAGAGAAGGCGAGATCCTCGGTGTCGCCGGCCTCGACGGACAGGGCCAGCGCGAGCTCTTCCTCAGCCTCTTCGGCGTCCTGCCCTCCGACGGCGGCGAGATCCTCATCGACGACCACCCGGTGCAGATCCGCTCACCGCGCGACGCCATCGACTCCCACCTCGGCATCTCGCTCGTGCCCGAAGACCGCAAGACCGAGGGCCTGTTCCTCGCGCTCTCCACCGCCACCAACATGGCCATCCCTTCGCTCGGCCACCTAGCCAGCCACGGCTGGATCAACGAACGCCACATCCGCCGACGCGCCACCGAGACGGCCGAGCGCCTCAACCTCGATCCCGGAGTCGTCGGCGGCGAAGTCGGCCAGCTCTCGGGCGGCAACCAGCAGAAGGTCGTCATCGGCAAGTGGGTGCTCGCTGGAGCGCGCTTCCTGCTCCTCTATGACCCCACGCGCGGCGTCGACGTCGCTACCAAGTTCGAGATCTACAAGCTCATTCAGGCGCTCGCCGACGAGGGCTGCTCGATGCTCGTCTACTCCAGCGACTTGACCGAGGTCGTGGGGCTGTGCGACCGCGTCCTTACCTTCTACCGCGCGCAGGTCACCGGCGAATTCCAGGGCGACGAGCTCACTGAGACCAACGTGCTCGGCGCGATCGTCGGTCACGACCACCACGAGGAGGCGGTGGCGTGAGCGCCATCTCCACCTCGGCCCCGATCCGCGTCGCGCGGCGCCACTGGACCGATGGCCCGGTCGTCGCCGCGGCGGTGCTGGTGGTGATGCTCGTCGTCTACGCGTTCTTCGCATCGCTGTTCTCGTCGTTCACACTCCAGGCGCTCAGCAACGACACCGCCCCGCTG
Source organism: Solirubrobacteraceae bacterium (assembly GCA_036490435.1). Lineage (GTDB taxonomy): Bacteria > Actinomycetota > Thermoleophilia > Solirubrobacterales > Solirubrobacteraceae > Palsa-465. Next base: position 3,147 of record DASXDW010000152.1, on the reverse strand, counting down.
GCCCTGGCGGCGATCGGCGAGACGTTCATCGTGCTCACCGGTGGGTTCGATCTGTCGGTGGGAGCGGTCATCGGCCTGGTCAACGTGCTGTTGGCCACCCACCTGACCGGACAGACCGGCCACGACGCCCTGTGGGTCGTGCTCACCGTGGTCATCGCCTGCGCGTGCGGATTTGTCAACGGGATCCTCGTCGCCTACGTCCGCCTGCAGTCGATCATCGTCACCATCGCCACGCTGTTCATCTTCAGCGGCATCGCGCTCGGCGTGCTGCCCGAGCCTGGGGGTGCGGTGCCCCGCGGCTTCACCGAGGCGCTCACCGGCGTGACCGTCATCCCGCGCGGGCTGATCGTCATCCTGCTCGCCGCGGTGGCCTGGCTGGCCCTCAAACGCACCCGCCTCGGCGCGTCCCTGTATGCCATCGGCGGCGACCGGGAGTCGGCCCGCATGTCGGGCATCCCGATCGAGCGCCGGCTGCTGGCGATCTACACGCTGGCCGGCCTCTTCTATGGCCTGGCGGGGGTCTTCTACACCGCCGAGACCGGCTCGGGCGACCCCGGCACCGCCACGAGCTTCCTGCTGGCGCCGTTTATCGCGGTGGTGCTCGGTGGGACGGTCTTCGGCGGCGGCGAGGGCTCGGCGATCGGCTCGATCATCGGTGCCTGGATCGTCTCGATGCTCATCGCGATCATCTTCGTGCTGGGCATCAACACCTTCTCCACCGGCTTGGTTGAGGGGATCGTGCTCGCGCTCGCCGTGCTGCTCAACTCGACGGTCAAGCGCTGGAGACCGAGGCGCGGCTGATGGCCACCGCCACCGCCCCCACCCGCCGCAGCGACGCCCCCCAGCCCCAGCCGCTGCAGAAAGCCGGGCGCGCACTCCGCGCCGCGCCCTGGGCGCCGGTCTGGCTGGCCATCGTCGTGCTGTGGATCGCCTCGCGCTGGATCGTGGACCCCGGCTTCCAGACGCTCGACAACGTCTGGGCCGTGGTCACCGCGGCGTCGTTCATCGCCGTGGCCGCAGCGGGGCAGGGCCTGGTCATCCTCACCGGTGGGATCGACCTCTCGATCCCGTGGATGATGACTCTCGGCGGCGTGATGATCGCCAAGTGGACAGGCGGGAGCAACTCCGCGCTGATCTGGGCACTGCCCGCGCTGCTGGGCGTCGGGCTGGGACTCGGGGCAATCAATGGGGCCGCGGTCACCTTCCTGGGGATCGCGCCGGTGATCGTGACCATCGCCATGAACTCGGTCGCCCAGGGCATCGTCCTGTTGAGCACCAACGGCACCCCGACGGGCAGCTCGCCGCCGCTGCTGAGCGATGCGATGACCAAGCACGTGGCCGGTATCCCCATCATCGTCATCGCGCTGGTCGTCTTCGCGGCCATCGTCGGCCTGATCATGAGCCGCAGCACCGGCGGCCGGCGAACCTACGCGGTGGGCAACTCCGAGCGCGTCGCCCGGCTCTCGGGCGTTCGCGTGCCCGCGGTGATCATCGGCGTCTACGCCATCTCCGGACTGTGCAGTGTGCTGGCGGGCATCCTGCTCACCGCGTCCTCCAGCCAGGGCTTCCTGGGGATGGGCGATCAGTATCTCCTGCCGTCGATCGCCGCGGTGGTCATCGGCGGCGCGTCCATCCTCGGCGGCCGCGGCCACTACACCGGCACCTTCGGCGGCGCCATCTTCCTGGCCCTGCTCACCTCGGTGCTCACCGCGATCTCGGTGTCAGACGCCACCCGCGACATCCTGTATGGCGTCGTCATCCTGCTCGCTGTCTTGGCCGCCCGCGAACGAGGTCTCAACTAGATGGACGAAGTCATCATCTCAGCGGCCATCACCGGCGGCATGACCGTACCGACGCAGAGCCAGGCCATCCCGGTCACGCCGGAACAGATCATCGAGTCGGCCGTCGGCGCCTACGAGGCCGGGGCCGCGATCGTCCATATCCACGTGCGCGAGCCCGAGACGGGCCGGCCCAGCTCAGACCTCGGACTGTTCCGCGAGGTCCTCACCGGCATCAAGGAACGCTGCGCGGTGATCGTGCAGCCCACCACCGGCGGCGGCCAGGGGATGACGATCGACGAGCGGGCCGCGGTGCTCACCGAGTTCCAGCCCGAGATGGCCACCTTCAACACCGGCTCGATCAACTTCGGCCTGTACCCGATCGGCGAGCGCGACATGAACTGGGCCGACTGGGAGCGCGAGTACCTCGAGGACACGCGCGGCTACATCTTCCGTAACACCTTCGCCGACATGGAGCGCATCTGCGCCATGGTCCGCGACGCCGGAGTCAAGCCCGAGCTCGAGGCCTATGACGTCGGCCACCTCTACAACATCGAGCACCTGCTCAAGCGCGGGCTGCTCGACACGCCGATCCACATCCAGTTCGTGCTCGGCGTCCTGGGCGCCAACCACGCCACCGTCGACCAGACGATGCACATGCTGCACACCGCCCGGTCGCTGTTCGGCGAGGACTTCACCTGGTCGGCGGCCGGCGTCGGGTACCCGGCGGAGTACCAGCTCGCCGCGCTGGGGATCATGCTCGGCGGACAGATGCGCGTGGGCCTGGAGGACAACCTCAGGCTGTCGCGGACGGCTCGTGCCCAGACCAACGCCGAGCTGGTGGAGAAGGGCGTCGCACTCGCGGCGATCTTCGACCGCCCGCCGGCGACGCCCGATCAGGCGCGCGAGTTCTTCGGCCTCAAGGGCCTGGACGCCGTGAACTACTGAAGGCGCCGGGCCAGTGCGTCGAAGGCGGCCGCGCTGGGCTCAGCGGAGCCGTCCTCGTAGGAGTGCACCAGGTCGACGATCCCCTCGTTGACGGGCGTTGTCACCCCGCACTCGCGGCCGCACCGCGCCACGGCGCCGTTGATGACGTCCACCTCGCAGGGGACGTCGCGCTCAAGGTCTTGGAGCATCGAGGCCTTGGTCGGCCCGAGCTGGGCCATCATCGCGTCGATAGCGCGGTCAGAGACGGCTCGGTCAGGGGAGGCGATGTCCTCGGGGGGGATGCCGACGAGCTCTTGGAGCTCCAGGTCCTGGGCATGCGCGACGGTGACACCCTCACGCCACAGCTCGACGGCCAGTCGCCGGCCGAGGGGGTGGTCGGCGATCTCGCCGTAGAGCAGCCCCGAGGCGGCGCCCAGGCCTG
>DASXDW010000145.1:0-11069 GCA_036490435.1 Solirubrobacteraceae bacterium | reverse complement strand
CACGATCGCCCGTGCCAGCCCATCGGGTCCGTAGCTGTCGCTCATCTCACGTTGTCCCATTCATCCGGCGTTGTCCGTCTACTTGCTGGGACCGTCTATATTGTACGACGGTCGTCGTACTTAGATCCGGAATGAGCCTCATGACTCCAGACAACCAATCACTACCGAAGCCGCATCTCACCGCCACCCTGCTGCTGGCGTGCCTGGCGCAGTTCATGGTGATTCTCGACGTGTCCGTCTTCAACGTGGCGCTGCCCGCGATCCGGCACGGCCTCGGCTTCACCGAGGACGACCAGCAGTGGGTGGTCAACGCCTACACCGTCACCTTCGCGGGCTTTCTGCTGCTCGGCGGACGCGCGGCCGATCTGCTCGGGCGCCGCCGCGTGTTCGTCGCCGGCCTCACCCTGTTCGCGCTGGCCTCGCTGGCCGGCGGCGTCGCCGACAGCCAGGGGCTGCTGATCGCCGCGCGCGCCGTCCAGGGCCTCGGCGGCGCCGTGATCGCCCCCGCCTCGCTGTCGATCATCACCACGACCTTCGCCGAGGGTCCCGCGCGCAACCGCGCGGTCGGGATCTGGGGCGCCATGGGCGGTGCCGGCGGGGCCGCCGGCGTGCTGCTGGGCGGCGTGATCACCGACCTCTTGTCCTGGCGCTGGATCCTCTTCATCAACGTCCCCATCGGGCTGATCGCCGCCGCCGCCGCGCGGAAACTGCTCGTGGAGAGCCGCAGTGCGGGCCACGCGCGCGAGTTCGACCTGCGCGGCGCGCTGACCGCGACCGTCGGGCTCTCGCTGCTGGTACTGGGCATCGTGCGCACCGACCAGACCGGCTGGGGAGATACCTCCACCCTGCTGCTCGTCGCCGCCGGATTCGCACTGCTGGGTGCGTTCCTGTTCATCGAGGGCCGCATCGCCCGCTCGCCGCTGATGCCGCTGCGGATCTATCACTCGCGGACGCTCAGCGCGGCCAACATCATCGTGCTGCTCGTCGGCGGAGCCTCGTTCGCGATGTGGTTCTTCATGTCGCTGTACCTACAGCAGGTGCACCACTATTCCCCGATCCGCGCTGGCCTGGCCTTCCTGCCGATGACGCTGTGCATCGTCGCCGGCTCGACCGCCGCGTCGCGGCTGGTCGGCCGCCTGGGCGCCAAGCCCATCCTCATCGCGGGCATGGCCTTGCTCACGGCCGGGCTGTTCTGGTTCACCGACATCTCGGTGACCGGCACCTACGCCGGGTCGATGCTGGTGCCGTCGCTGCTGACCTCGCTCGGCATCGGGCTGGCCTTCGTCCCGGCCACGATCAGCGCCGTCGCCGGCGTTGAGCCCCAGGAGGCCGGCCTGGCCTCCGGGCTGGTCAACACCGCGCGGTTGTTCGGCGGCGCGCTGGGCCTGGCCGTCCTGGCGGCGATCGCCACCGCGCGAACCAATTCGGACCTGCACCATGCCGGGACCACCGCACACGCCGCGCTCGTCTCCGGGTTCCAGCTGGCCTTCGCCGTCGCGGCGGCGTTCGCACTGGTCGGGACCCTGGTGGCTGCGGTCGGGCTGCCGCGGCTGCCCGCGCGGGCGCACGCTGGACGCATGACCCCCGTCGAGTCGGCGTAGCGCCGCGGCCGACTCCCCTCGAGTCCGCGTAGCCAGGCGACTTGCGTGACAATGCGGCGGCTGTGGCCCGCTGCTTTGTCACCCGCGAGCTCCCCGGACCGGCGCTCGACCGGCTGCGCGAGCGTCACGAGGTCGACGTCTGGCCCGAGCGCCTGCCGCCCCCCTACGAGGAGCTGCGCGCGCGCACCGCCGACGCCGCGGGCCTGCTCTGTCTCCTCACCGATCGCGTCGACGCTGCGCTGATCGACGGCTCGCCGCAGCTGCGCGCGATCGCCAACTACGCCGTCGGCTACGACAACATCGACCTCGAGGCGGCGGAGGCCCGCGGCATCGCGGTCGGCAACACGCCCGACGTGCTCACCGACGCCACCGCGGACCTGGCCTTCACCCTGCTGCTGGCCGCGGCGCGCCGCCTGCCCGACGCGGTGCGGTCGGTGGCCGACCGCGACTGGCTGACCTGGGATCCAAACGGCTTTCTCGGCCAGGACGTCTTCGGTGCGACGCTCGGCATCATCGGCATGGGCCGCATCGGGCGGGCGGTCGCGCGCCGGGCCCAGGGCTTTGAGATGACCGTCCTGCACACCGGCTCAGACGGCGGGGTGCCGCTTCTCACGCTGCTCGGGCGCTCGGACTTCATCTCGATCCACGCCCCGCTGACGCCCGACACCCACCACCTCATCGACGCAGCCGCCCTGGCCGCGATGAAGCCCACGGCGATCCTCATCAACACCGCCCGCGGGCCGATCGTCGATCAGGCGGCACTCATCGACGCCCTGCGCCGAGGTGAGATCGCGGGCGCCGCGCTCGACGTCACCGAGCCCGAGCCCCCGCCGGACGACGACCCGGTGCTCAGCGCCCCGAACCTCATCGTCGCCCCCCACATCGGCTCGGCCACCCACACCGCGCGCCAGGCGATGGCCACGCGCGCCGTCGAGAACCTGCTCGCCGCGCTGGACGGCGAGCCGATGCCACATCCCGTTCACGCCGGGTGACCGGGTGACCGGGTGGCTGCGTAGCCTCCGGCGTCGAGGTCATGAACGTCGCCGTCGTTGACATCGGCTCGAACTCCACCCGGCTGCTCATCGCCGAGATCGAGGACCACCAGGTTCGTCGCGAGCTCGTGCGCCACAGCGAGGTGACGCGCCTGGGCGCGGGTGTCGACGCCGACGGACGGCTGCGCGACGACGCCATGGAGCGCGTGTACACGACGCTCGACGGTTACAAGGCCGAGATCGACGAGCACGGGGCGCAAGCCGCCGTGGCGGTGCTGACCAGCGCCGTGCGCGACTCCGCCAACGGCCAGGCGTTCGCCGACACCGTGCGCGACCGCTACGGCCTGGAGCCCCACGTGCTCTCGGGCGATGAGGAGGCGCAGCTCACCTTCCTGGGAGCCACCAGCGAGCGCGACGCGTCAGACCGCACACCGACCCTGGTCCTGGACATCGGCGGCGGGTCGACCGAGATGATCATCGGCAGCGGCGGCGAGGTCGGCTTCCACGTCTCCACCCAGGCCGGAGTGGTGCGCCAGACCGAGCGCCACCTCCACGGCGACCCGCCGGACCCGGCCGAGATGGAAGCGCTCGCCGCCGACGCGCGCGGGATCCTCGAGGCGGCCGTCCCCGCGCAGCGGCGCGGCGAGGTCCAGCACGGGATCGCCGTGGCCGGAACCGCCACCTCCCTGGCTGCCATCGCTCAGCACCTGGACCCCTACGACCCCGCGCGCGTGCATGGCTACCTGCTCAGCTCAGGCGAGTGTGACCGGATCCTCGGCCAGCTGGCGGCGATGACGCTTCAGCAGCGCCGCCAGGTGGCGGGGCTGCACCCCGATCGGGCGCCGACGATCGTTGCCGGCGTCCTCATCTTCCGGGAGGTGCTGCGGCTCTTCGGGCTGTCCAGAATCGAGGTTTCGGAGCACGACATCCTCCGGGGAGCAGCTCTCGGACTCGCCGCGCCGCGTTTGTAAACCCCTGCGGTCAGTATTCTGACGTGGGCCTAGTGAGGTTTTAGGCGAGAACTGGACGAATGTTCGATTGCCATTCCCGCGGAGTGGGAGCATTCTATCCGCGGGGTGCGGACCGCCAATAGGCGACCCGTATTTCCCAACATAGGTCCGGGCGAAGCCGCAGACATCGGCGCCTCCCGCCGTCCGGACCACTCTAACTGGCCCTTTCTGGCACGTACCCCTGCCCGTCCCGATTGGGCCAAACCTGGATCGGAAGCCGCCCGCTTAACGCGGGCGGTTTTCGTTTAAGGATGGTGCGGGCGGGGCGGGCGGGTCAGGCCAGGTTCGAGCGCCGCGGATAGGCCACGGCCGGATCCGTGAGCACGTTGACGAGCGCCGGCCCGGAGGCCGCGAACGCCCGCTCCAGCGCCGGGCGGAGCTCATCAGGCGCGCTCACCAGCTCCGCGTGGCAGCCCAGGGCGGCCGCCACCTCGTCATAGCGAGTGGCCGGCCGCAGGTCCGCGGCCACCGAGTAGCCGTAGATGGCCTCCATCGGGTGCTTCTCGAGCGCCCAGATGCCGTTGTTGCCGATCACGCCGACGACGGCCACCCCATGGCGGGCCAGAGTGTCGAACTCCATCCCGGAGAAGCCGAAGGCACCGTCGCCGAGCAGGAGCACCACCTGGCGCTCGGGGTGGGCGAGCTTGGCGGCCAGCGCGTAGCCGGGGCCCGAGCCCAGGCACCCGTACGGCCCCGGGTCAAGCCAGCAGCCGGGGCGGTAGGAGTCGACGACCCGGCCGGCAAACGACACGAAGTCGCCGCCGTCGCCGACGACGACGGCGTCGCGATCGAGCAGCTGGGCCAGTTCGCCGTAGATGCGCATCGGGTGAAGTGGCGCCCGCGGGTCAGCCAGGTCGCCGGCCTCGGCGGCCCGGCGCTCGGTCTCGGTCTCGCGCAGCGAGGCGATCCAGGCATCGCGCGCACTCGCGCGCTCGGTGGACGGCGTGCCGGCCCCGGCCCGTAGCGCTGCGAGCGTGGCCGGCAGGGCCCCGTAGAGCTCGGCGGTCGGCCGCCGGGGGTGGGGGCGCTGCGGCTCGGCGACGTCGATGGCGATGACATGGGCATCCTCGGCGAAGACCGCGCCGAACCCGAGGCGGAAGTCCAGCGGCACGCCGATCACCAGGGCCACGTCGGCGCCGCTCAGTCCGGCACTGCGCGCGCGGGAGAAGGCCAGCGGGTCGTCAGCGGGGACGCAGCCGCGCCCCAGGCCGTTGAGGAACACGGGCACGCGCAGCTCGCGAGCCAGCGCGAGCAGTGCCTCCTCGCCGCGGCCCCAGTACAGGCCGGTGCCGGCCATGATCACCGGGCGCTCGGCGTCGCGCAGCAGCGCGGCGGCGTGGTCGATCGCAGCGGCGTCGGCGCCGGGGCCGGTCCACGGCTCGGGCAGGGGATCCATGTTCTCCGGGGCCTGCGCCTCGCCGAAGACCTGGTCGAGCGGGAAGTCGACGAAGGCCGGGCCCGAGTGAGGCGTGACCGCGGCGCGCAGGGCCTCATCCAGCAGCGCTGGGATCTCGGCGGTGGCGGCGGCAGTGGCGGCGTGCTTGACCACCGGCGCCACGAACGGGACGTGGTCAATCTCCTGCAGGGACCCCTGCCCCCAGCGAGACGCGGGCGCGCGCCCGCCCAGCACGAGCATCGGCGAGTTGTTCTGCGCCGCCGAGGCCATCGCGCTCATCCCGTTGGTGACCCCCGGACCCGCGGTCAGCGCGCACACGCCGGGGGTGCGCGTCACCTTGGCCCAGCCCTCGGCGGCGAACGCGGCCGCCTGCTCGTGGCGGACGTCGACGATGTCGATGCCCTCCGCGCGGCAGCCGTCGTAGATGGAGAACAGGTGCCCGCCCGAAAGGGTGAAGAGCTTGGTGACGCCGTAGCCGCGCAGCGCTCGCGCCACGAGCCGCCCGCCGTGCAGCTGCGTCTCGGTGTTCGTGCCGGCGGTCACGCCCGGCACGCTACCGGGCTTCGGTGGCCGTCGGTGCCCCGGGGGTGACGCGCATGGCGTTGACGATGGCGCCCCCCAGGATGATGAGCGCGACCACGTAGAACCAGCCGAGCATGATGAGCACGAACACGATCGTCGTCCCGAAGCGGGCGATCGTGGAGATGTTGTTGAGGTAGGCCGGGAAGGCGTAGTCGATGATGGCGATGGCCACCGTCGCGCCAAGCGCCCCGGGCCATACGGCGCGCCATGGCACCTTCAGGTGCGGGACGCGCGAGTAGATGATGGCCAGGCAGCCGAACAGGATGGCGAGGCTGAAGGCCAGCGAGCCGGCGTAGATGAGCACGGCGACGTGGGCAAGGTCAAAGGGCAGCGAGTTGGCGCCGGCGCGCAGCAGGCTCTGCACGGTCGGGACGGCCACGGTCGCCACCATGAACAGCAGCACCACGAACAGCATCGAGATGGCAAAGCGCTTCTGCTTGAGCCAGCCACGCGAGGGCCCGTGGTAGATCCTGTCAAACGCCGTGTCCAGGGCGCCCCAGAAGGACGAGCCCAGCCACAGGCTGGCCACCAGCGCCAGGACGCCGGTGCTGGTGGTCGAGCTGCGGACCTGGTCCAGCAGCGAGTCCAGCGTGTGCTCGGCGGTGCCCGGGAACACCTCCTGGAGGTCCTGGAGGACGGAGTGCTGGACGGCGTGGCTGGACAGCACCTGCCCGGCGATGAACAGCGCGAGCAGGGCCACGGGGATGATCCCCAGCAGCATGTTGTAGGCGATCATCGACGCCAGGCCCGTGATGTTGGCCTCGTAGGCGATGCGCCAGAAGCGGTGGATGGCGCGCGGCACCGCGCGGAGGTTCAGTCCGCGACCGATGCGCCGGCGCGGCCGCGATTGGAGGCGTCGGAGGGGTGCGCGCGCGGAGCCCACAGTTCTACGTGTACCTGTTTGCCCTTCAGTTCAACCGTTTTGCGCACATCGAGCTCGAACGCTTCAGTTCGGAGCCGACGGCGAGTGTCCTCCGTGATCAGCACCCGATCGCCGGTCTCGCGGGTGGCCGCCTCGACGCGCGCGGCGGTGTTGACAGCGTCGCCGATGACCGTGAACTCGACCCGGCCTCCGCCGCCGACGGTGCCGGCGATCACCGGGCCTGAGTTGACGCCGATACCCACGTCGATACGTCCCGGGAACTCCGATTGCACGCGGCCGGCGATCTCGAGCGCGGCCTGCACCGCCCGATCGGCGTGATCCTCGAGCGGCTCGGGCGCGCCGAAGACTCCCAGCAGTCCATCGCCGATGAACTTGTTGGCGTGGCCGCCGTGGTGCAGGAGCACCGGAACCACGAGCTCCCACAGGTCCGACAGGATCGTCACCACCTCGGCCGGCTCCGCGCGCTCGGCGAACGCGGTGAAGTCCCGGACGTCGAGGAAGAGGATGCTCACCTCGACCTCCTCGCCGGCGAGATCCGCGCCCTCCTTGATCACCCGCTCGGCCAGACCGGGGTCGACGTAGGCGCCGAAGGCCGAGCGCAGGCGCTCGCGCTCCTCCAGGCCCTCGATCATCGTGTTGAAGGACTGGGCCAGCGCGCCGGTCTCGTCGGTGGCCACCACGGGCACGCGCGCACTGTAGTCGCCCCTGCTCAGCGACTCCGTGGCGCGGCGCAGATCGCGCAACGACGCGACCACCGAGCGCACGACGAGCACGGTGAGCTCCAGCGAGATGGTGAACGACACGGCGACTGCCACCACCCAGGCCAGGCCGAGGTCGGACAGCGACGCGTGGTGGCGGTGGTCGACGAGCCCGGCGACGACCACGCCGGTGATCACGTTGATGATCGGTGCGACCGCCAGAAGGCGCACCGGCAGCGGCAGGGCCGGGGCATTGATGGCGAAGTCCGGCGGCAGGGCCTCGGCGACGCGCTCGAGCACCGGGCGCACCACCACCTCCATCATGAAGTAGCGAAGGATCAGCGCGTAGGCCAGCACGACGCTGCCCACCACCGCCAGGACGAAGAAGCCGTACCACGGCAGCCGAAGCTCCCACGTGAAGAACGCCATCAGCGGCAGGTAGGAGAAGAGGAGGTAGCGGCGGGTGGTCCGCACGTATTCGATGGGCAGCGTGGCCAGCGCCAGCCACGCGGCCACGGTGGCCGCCCGGTCGCGGGCGCCGCGCTCCCACCGGCGAAACGGTGCCCACAGTCGGCGGGTCAGCTTGATCGAGACGAGGTTGTCGACCGCGACCACGGCCTGGGAGACGACCAGCAGCACCCAGAACTGGGTGGCCGAGATCGGCTCATACAGGCTGAGCAGACCGATCCCGGCCAGCAGCACGAGGTGGGCGACGCCGAACTGCAGCCACACCAGTGCCGACGAGTTGCGCCGGGCGACGGCGCGGACCGCCCGATCGACGGGATCGATCATCTTTCAGAGCGTGCCAGCGCCGCTGGGCGCCCCCGCCTAGACGGGTGCGAACTGCCGCTGGGCCGGGCTGGGCCCCGCGACCAGCGCCCCCGCCGCCAGCAGTCCGGCCTCGCCCTCAAACCACTGGTCCCCGATACGGATGGCGGGGAGTTCGCTGATCCCGCACGACCGGAGCAGCTCGGCGTTGGCCTCCAGCTCCTCGTCGCGCCAGGTCTCGCCTGCGGCACTCAGGCACTCCTCGAGCGGGACCCCGGCGGCCGCGGCCGCCTCGGCCAGCGTCTCGGGGTCGTCGAGGTCGAAGCCGCCGCAGAAGGCGAGCCGGCTGGCGGCCAGCGCGAAGGCGGCTCCTGCGCCGATCTCGCAGGCGAACGCCGAGGCGCGCTGCGCGCAGCGGGCGGCCGTGGGAAAACGGTCGGGCCAGACCAGCGGCAGACGCAGCGCCCGCGCGCACGAGTCGGCGCGAGTGCGCAGCCAGGTGAGCTGCGCGTCACGGTGCGCACTATCGCCGACCGGCTCCGGCGCGGCGGCGCGCAGCGAGGCGCCGTCCACCGGGACCCACTCCACCTCGCCGAGCTTGCGCTCGATCCGCTCGGCCGTGAGATAGGACAGCGGGCAGGAGACGTCGAAGAAGAACAGCGGTTGAGTTACCACATGTGCGGGGGAACGTTCAGTTCTCCGCTCGTTGAGATAGATCACTTGGCCCATTGCGAATCCTTGAAACGACGCACGCGTCCGAAACTGGCGCTAAAACCGGCACCGAAACCTGATTTGTTCGTTATGCTGATTCTCGGTAGGTGGAAGCGCCGTCCTTAGACCGGGGAGTTCTCATTTCGCACGTACCGCCCGCAAAGCGTCATCCCTATGACCAGTGGTCACCAGATGCCCGCGCACTTGATCTCGTGGGCGACAAGTGGACCCTGTTGATAGTTCGCGACCTGCTGTCAGGTCCGCGTCGATTCGTGGAGCTCCAGAGGGTTCTACCCGGGATCTCCACCGAGCAGTTGCGGTCACGGCTGAACCGCATGGTTGCCGACGGAATGCTGACGCGGAAGCGCTATCGGGAAGTGCCGCCCCGCGTCGACTACGAGCTCACTGAGCGCAGCCGCGAGCTGGCCCCCGTACTCGGGGAGCTTGCCCGCTGGGGCTATGAGTGGGCCTGGAGCCCGCCCCGCCAGTCTGAGCGGGTGGACCTTGGCGCCATCTTCCGGCTCGCGCCGGGGTTGATGGACGGGAGCGCCGGGGTGTCCGGAACCGTGGACCTGGAGGTCACCGACAGCCCGAGCGGCTCGGCCTCTGCCTACCGGGTGACCTTGTCCGGCGCCAAGGCGGAGATCACGGAGCACCTCGAGGACGGCTCCGCTGATGTTGTGGTCCAGGGAAGCACCTCCGCGTGGATTCGCGCCCTGGGGCCGATGGGCGACCGCGAGGGGCTCACCAGCTCCGGCAACGCGTCGCTGGCGTGGACGCTGCTCGACCGCATCGCCCTCGGCGAGGGCCGCGAGGCAGCGGTCATCGACCACGAGCGCGACCTCGAGTCGGCCACCGGCTGATCGCAGCGGCTGTTTCGCTGCGGTGTGACCCGGCCTGAGCGCCGGCCACGCCCGCCCGCGGCTCGGCGCGGACCACACCGGCGCGCGGCGCCGGCTACTTGTTGGAGTACTTCGCCTGGTTGATGTGCGGGAACTTGCCGCTCTGACCCAACAGCGAGGCCAGCGGCGGCGCCACCCAGCACGCCGGGATCGCCGTCTGGGTGATGGACGGCGCGCCCGGGCCGGCCGCCTCCGAGCCGTCACCGGGGGCGCCGGTGTTGTTGCAGTCCCACGACGGCAGGGCGAAGCTGCCGGGGTGCCCACCGCCGGCCGAGAAGGCGCGCGCGTCGGCGAGCCACAACGGCGGCGGGTAGGTATTGCCGCGGTTGGACGAATCGCGAGTGGCGGCAAACGACAGCGTCTCGGGGCCGATGGGCTGGAACTGGCGTAGGTAGTGGCCGGTGCCGTCGCCCGAGAAGCTCGTCGTCTTGGCGGCCAGACCGGCGGCGCCGTTGGAGATGAAGTCGGCGATGAGCTGCTGGTGCAGCGACAGCCAGGACAGGATCGGGTTGAGCTGTTCCAGGAACGGGCCGAGCGAGGCCAGCAGCGGCGTGGTCCCCTTGAGCACGTCGCGGATGGCGGGCAGGCCGGTCTTGGACGCCGTGATGAGCGGGCCGAGGTTGACGAAGAAGGAGCGCAGCGAGGGCGCGAGTTCGCGCACGTCGGTGAGCGTCGGTTTGAGGTTGGTCGCTACCGGCTCGAGCTCCTTGACCAGTGGGTCTGTGTCCTGGGCGAAGCTCTGCAGGCGCGCCATCGTCGCCTTGGTCTCATCCAGGAAGGTCGGGAACACGTGGAACGTGTCGGCGATCGCCGTGTTGTTGGCCGCCGTGGTCCGGAAGGTCTGCTCGCCGGAGGTGATCAGCGTGCGCAGCGCCGTCTGGCTCTTGCCCAGCGCGCCGAACACGGTGCCGCCGTTGCGCACCAGGTTGACCACCGCGGTGTGCTGGACGTCGAGCACCTTGAGCAGGTCCGAGGCGTCGGCGGCGAACGTGGGCAGGTTGCCGAGCACGCTGTTGAGGTTCTGATCGTTGCCCCTGACCGCGATGGCGAGCTGCTGCTGCCACTGGCGGAACGCAGCCCGGGTGGTCGGATCGAGCGCGTTGAAGATCTGGTCCAGCTGGACGGCGTTGGCGACCTGGCTGCGCGACAGCAACCCGCCGTCGGGCAGCGTCGGACTGTGCGGCGTGCCGGGGGTGAGCTGCACGTAGATCTCACCGGCGATCGTCTTGGTGCGCAGGATCGCGCGGGCGTCCTTGTGGATCGGCGCGAACTTGTTGTTGAGCTGGACGGTGACCATCGTCCGGTTGTGCACCGGGTCCAGCGTCTTGCCGACCACCTTGCCCACCGACACGCCGGCGATCCGGACGTCCGCCTGGTCGGCCAGCTGGCTGGCGTTGGTGAACGAGACCCGGAACTCGTAGCCGCGCGGGGTGAGCGGGATCGTCCCGCCGAACGACAGCCACAAGAACAGCGTGAGCCCGATGACCGACAGGGCGAACGCCACCATCGTGAGGATCTTGGTCAGT
>DASXDW010000124.1:0-8209 GCA_036490435.1 Solirubrobacteraceae bacterium | reverse complement strand
CCAGCTCGTCGCGGTGCCGGACAACAGCAATACCCAGCTGCTGTGGTACAACTCCGCCCTTACGCCGAAGCCGCCCACGACGTGGGCCCAGATGATCGCCGACGCGGAGCACCTGGCCAAGGAGGGCAAGCCGCACTACATCGAGATCCAGGGCGCGCAGTACGAGGGCGCGACCGTCTGGTTCAACACGATGGTGGCCAGCGCGGGCGGCACCATCCTGAACCCGGACGCGACCAAGGTGACGCTCGGCGCTCCTGCCGTCAAGGCCCTGTCGATCATGAAGGAGCTGGCCAGCTCCCCGGCCGCCGACCCGTCGCTGTCGGTGCAGATGGAGAACGACAACCGGCTCGCGTTCGAGGCGGGCAACGCCGCCTTCGAGCTGAACTATCCGTTCGTGTATCCGTCCATCCAGGCCGACAAGCCCGCGCTCGCCAAGAAGATGGGTTACACCAACTACCCGTCGGTCACCCCGGGCCAGCCGGCCAAGGTGACGATCGGCGGCTCGAACCTCGGCGTCTCGAGCTACTCGAAGTACCCGCAGTACGACTTCGCGGCGATCAAGTGCCTGACCAACGCGGCCAACCAGAAGGTCGACGCGATCAAGGGCGGTCTGCCCCCCACGCTCGCCTCGCTCTACAGCGACCCGGCGCTGACCAAGCCGTATCCGTTCAAGACGCTGATCAAGCAGCAGTTGGCCGACGCGGGCATCCGTCCCCAGACCCCGGCCTACGCCGACGTGACGATCGCCATCCAGAAGGCGCTGTCGCCGCCCGCATCGATCGACCCAACCTCCGTCCTTGACACGTTGAAGAGCCAGCTCAAGGCGGCACTGAGTTCAGGAGCCCTGATTTGAGCGCGATACAAGCCACCGGGTCAGGCACCGCGACCGAGCAGACGCCACGCAAGCGTCACCTCACCGACCGTGTCAAGGCGGAGCGCCGCTTGGCGTACATGCTCATCGCGCCCGCCGTCATCGTGATGGTGTTGGTGGCGATCTGGCCGATCATCAACACCTTCATCCTCTCGCTGCAGCGCGCGGACCTGCGCTTCCCGCAGAACAACCAGTTCATCGGCTTCGACAACTACGGCTCGGTGCTCAGCTCACCGCTGTGGTGGGCCGATGTCGCGCACACGCTAATCATCACCGTCTTCTCGGTTGGTCTCGAGCTCGTCCTCGGGATGCTCGTCGCGCTCGCGATGCACCGTGTCATCTTCGCCCGCGGCGCGGTGCGGGCGGTCGCTCTGATCCCGTACGGGATCATCACGGTCGTCGCCGCCTACTCGTGGCGCTACGCCTTCGAGCTCGACTCCGGGTGGATTCCCGGGCTGTTCGGCATCAAGAGCGACCCGCTGGCCAGCACGACGGGCAGCTACGTCGCCGTGATCATCTCCGAGGTGTGGAAGACCACGCCCTTCATGGCCCTCCTCCTGCTCGGTGGTCTGGCGCTCGTCCCCGACGAGCTGCACGAGGCGGCCAAGGTGGATGGAGCGTCGACCTGGCAGCGCTTCTGGAAAATCACGATCCCACTGATGAAACCGGCGATCCTCGTGGCGCTGCTATTCCGGACCCTGGACGCCATCCGGATCTACGACACGGTGGTGATCTTCAACAACGGGGCTCACAACACCGAGACGCTCTCTGTGCTGGCGTCAAACCAGCTGCTCAATCGTCTCAACCTGGGACTCGGGTCGACCGTTTCGGTGCTGCTGTTCGTCCTCGTGGGGATCATCGCGTTCCTATTCATCAAGGTGTTCGGAGCCGGCGCGAGTCCGACGGGGGGTGACTGATCATGGAGAGCACATTTCAGAAGCGACTCGGCTGGTCAGGCGCGGTCGTCCTGATCGCCCTGTTTGCGCTGGTCCCGGTGGTCTGGATCATCTCGCTGTCGCTGAAGGACCCGACCACGATCGGCGACGGGGACTTCTTCCCCAGCAAGTTCACCACGGCCAACTACAGCAGCATCTTCAAGCAGTCGATCTTCACCGACGCGCTGCGCAACTCGATCGGCATCGCGCTGATCTCCACGGTGCTGGCGGTGTTCATCGCCTGCTTCGCGGCGTACGCGATCGCCCGCCTGGACTTCCCGGGCAAGAACATCCTCCTGCTGGCCTCACTGGCCATCGCGATGTTCCCGCCGATCTCGCTCGTCGGCCCGCTGTACAACCTGTGGCGCAACATCGGCCTCTACGACACGTGGCCCGGACTGATCATCCCGTACATGACGTTCGCCCTGCCGTTGTCGATCTTCGTCCTCTCGACGTTCTTCAGAGAGATCCCATGGGAGCTCGAACAGGCGGCACAGGTTGACGGCGCGACGCCGTACCAGGCCTTCGTCAAGGTGATCGCCCCGCTGGCCGCGCCCGGGATCTTCACCACGGGCATCCTGGTCTTCATGATCTGCTGGAACGACTTCGTGTTCGCATCGACGCTGACGTCGACCAACTCGGCCGAGACGGTGCCCGCGGCCATTGCGGCCTTCCCGGGCGCCTCGCAGTTCACTGAGCCAATCGGCACGATCGCGGCCGCCGCCGTCGTCGTGACGATCCCGGTCATCATCATCGTGCTCGTGTTCCAGCGCCGGATCGTCGCCGGCCTGACCGCGGGCGCCGTCAAGGGGTAAGGAGAGCTCTCATGGCTGAGATCGCACTGGAGCACATCACCAAGCGCTATAGCGACGGCTTCGAGGCCGTCAAGGACCTCAACCTCGACGTCTCCGACGGCGAGTTCATGATTCTCGTCGGCCCGTCGGGCTGCGGGAAGTCGACGGCGCTGCGCATGGTCGCGGGGCTCGAGGACATCACCGGCGGCGAGCTGAAGATCGGCGGCGCGCTGATGAACGACCGCGCGCCGAAGGACCGCGACATCGCGATGGTCTTCCAGAATTACGCCCTGTATCCGCATATGACCGTGCGCGAGAACATGGGCTTCGCACTCAAGCTGGCCAAGACCCCAGAGGCCGAGATCAACCAGAAGGTGTCCGCCGCGGCGAAGATCCTCGACCTCGAGGCACACCTGGATCGCAAGCCGGCCAACCTCTCCGGTGGTCAGCGCCAGCGCGTCGCCATGGGTCGCGCCATCGTGCGCAACCCGAGCGCATTCCTCATGGACGAGCCGCTCTCCAACCTCGACGCCAAGCTGCGCGTGCAGATGCGCACCGAGATCGCCCGAATCCAGCAGCGGTTTGAGACGACGACGATCTACGTCACCCACGACCAGACCGAGGCGCTGACCCTCGGCGACCGGATCGCCGTGATGCGCGCGGGCCTCCTGCAGCAGGTCGGCGCGCCGAGTGAGCTCTATGGCGCGCCGAAGAACCTGTTCGTGGCCGGGTTCATCGGCTCGCCGTCGATGAACTTCCTCCCGGGCGAGATCGACGGTGACAGCATCAAGACCCCATTGGGCACGATGTCAATCCCTCAGGCGATTCGCAGCCGGCTGGAGTCGGGCCCCGGCGGCGGCCGCGGCGGCGTCATCGTCGGCATGCGGCCCGAGGACTTCGAGGACGCATCGCTGGTGGGCGACCAAGGAACCGGCATCACCTTCAAGGCGAAGATCGACGTCCTGGAGTCGATGGGCTCGGAGTTCTACGCCTACTTCGTGGTCGACGCCGACAAGGTCTCGTCCCGCGAGCTAGAGGAGTTGGCCAGCGATGCCGGCGCGGCCGACCTGCCCCACCAAGAGGGCAGCCAGATCACCGCTCGGCTCGAGCCCGCCAGCAAGGTGCGCCAGGGTGAGGAGACCGAGCTCTGGTTCAACACCGAGCACATCCACCTCTTCGATCCGGAGTCGGGCCAGGCGCTGCTTGGCTCAAACGGCGGCGCGACCAGCGACGCGCCCGCGCCCGCGCCGACGTCCTCGTAGCGCAGCGACTGTCGTAAAACCCTGCTCTCACGGCGGCGCCTCAGGGCGTCGCTAGAGTCGGACGGACATGCCCGGTCCGCCGCGCTCCACGGGGATGCCCGGCCTCGACGCACAGACCGACTTTCTGCGTGCGCGACGGCGGGCGGCGCTCGGGGCGATGGTGGCCCGGCTGCGCGGCGAGCCCGACGACGTCCGCCAGGTCCTGCCCTACGAGGAGGTGGTGGCGGCGCTGGGGTACGTCAGCGAGCGCTTCGCCGGCACCGCGGTGGTCCCTCTCGACGCGATCGTCGGCACCGTGGACCGCGGCCGCGACTTCGATCGCAGGTTCCGGCCCACCACCGGCCGGGTGCGTTCACGCTGGGAGCACATCGCCACCGCCATGCGGCGCGGCGAGGCCATGCCGCCGGTCGACCTGGTCCGCGTCGGCCAGATCTACTTCGTGCGCGACGGGCATCACCGTGTGTCGGTGGCTCGCGCTCTGGGCCACACCGACATCGACGCCAACGTCACCGAGGTCGTCACGCGGGTCGGCGCCGAGCAGGCGATCACGCTCGACGAGCTGCCGGTCAAGAGTCATGAGCGGGTGTTCTTCGAGCGCGTCCCGCTGCCCGACAACGCCCGCGCCGAGATCAAGCTCACCGACCCCTGGGACTACGGGCGCCTCGCCGAGGCGGTGGAGGCGTGGGGCTTTCGCACCACTCAGGACCGCGGTGAGCCGATCAGCCGGCGCGAGGCCGCCTACCTGTGGCTGGAGAACGAATATCGCCCGGTGATCGAGATGCTGCGCGGCGCCGACCTCATCGGCACCACCACCGAGACCGAGGCCTACATGCGCGTGAGTGCCGCGCGCTACCGGCTGTTGCGCACGCACTCATGGGACGAGGACGTGCTGGCCGCCGTGGTGGATCAGCTCTCGCGCAAGAACCGCCGCCGGCGCAAGACCGACGTCGCCGAGCCCTGAAGCGCAGGAGGCGTCCGCCGTCAGCGCCTGAGCAGGGTCAGCGCCACCAGGCACCCAGCACGCGCCGCCAGTTCTCCCAGGCGACGACCTCGAGGTCCGTGTCGCTGAAGCCCGCGGCGCCCAGCGCGTCGAGCAGCTTGGGCAGACCGGTGACGTCTCCGAGCTCGGTGGGGATCCGCGTGCCGTCGAAGTCCGAGCCCAGCGCCACGTGGCGGACGCCGATGCGCTCCGCGACGTAGGCGGCGTGGCTGGCGATCACCGACAGCG
Organism: Solirubrobacteraceae bacterium; assembly: GCA_036490435.1. Taxonomy (GTDB): domain Bacteria; phylum Actinomycetota; class Thermoleophilia; order Solirubrobacterales; family Solirubrobacteraceae; genus Palsa-465. The sequence continues at coordinate 3,119 of DASXDW010000124.1, read as the reverse complement.
GCGTGTCGGGGTCGTCCTCGAGGTCGGCCCGGATGAACTGGCAGCCGTAGATGATTCCGACCAACCCGTCAGAGGCTCCGATCGCGTCGAGCTGGTCGTCGGTGAGGTTACGGCTGGTGGCGGCGAGCGCGTGGACGCCGGAATGGCTGGCCACCAGCGGTCCGGGCTCGGCCCGCGCGACGTCCCAGAAGCCCTTTTCGTTGAGGTGGCTGAGGTCGACCATGATCCCCAACTCGGCGCAGCGGGCGACCAGCGCCCGCCCGGCGGGCGTCAGCCCCGGGCCGGTGTCGGGACCGGAGGGGAAGACGAACGGGACTCCGTGGCCGAACGCGTTGGAGCGGCTCCACACCGGGCCCAGCGAGCGCAGGCCAGCGGCATACCAGTGCTCGAGCGCTTCCAGTTCGGGGTCGATGGCCTCGGCGCCCTCGATGTGCAGCACCGCCGCCGGTGGTCCGTCGGGGTCGCCGTGGACGGCATCGAGATCGGTCACAGAGCGCGCGATCCGGACGTGGCCGGCGCGCTCGAGCGCCGCGAGGCGGCCGGCGGCACGCGTCGCCACGGCGGCGGCCTCGAGCTGGGACACCGGTTCCGCCGGCGCGTACTCGCGGACACCGTCGTCGCGCTGCACGGGGGTCCAGTCGAACTCCGTGGACTCGGTGAAGACCGCGAAGATGGCGCCCCGCAGACCCCCCGCGCGCATCCGCGGGAGGTCCAGGTGGCCGTCCTCGCGGCCGGATGCGAGCAGAGCGTGGTCCTCGCGGGTGAGCGCGTCGTTGTGGCCGTCGAACACAGCAGTCATGCAAGCGACGCTATCGGTAACCTCTCGTCTCGGGAAGCTACACGCGCGTAGCTCATGGCACGCCTCGATCGTCACCCGATGAACCCGCAGCCGCCCACCGATACCGCCAAGCCCCGGCGACGCTACGCCCCCCGCATGGCGCCGGAGAAACGGCGCGAGCAGCTCATCGACGCTGCCCTGAGCGTCATCGTCGAACAGGGCTACGAGGGCGTCTCAATCGAGTCGATCGCCCGTGTGGCCGGAGTCACCCGCCCGGTCATCTATGACCACTTCTCCAACCTGGGCCGCCTGCTGGAGGCGCTCATCGAGCGCGAGGAGGCGTATGCGCTGGCGCAGCTCGATGACGTGGTGCCGCCCACGCCGCAGAGCCCGGGCGACCCGCCGGCCGTGTTCGCCGCCGGCGTGCGGCGCTTCCTCGACGCGGTGGCCAGCCGCCCCAACACCTGGCGCATCATCTTGCTGCCGCCCGAGGGCACCCCGGCCACCGTGCGTGAGCACGTGGAGACCAACCGCGCGCAGCTGCTGGCCCGGCTCACCGAGTTCGTCGCCCTGGCCGTGAAGCGGTCGGGGATCCGGGCCGATCTCGACATCGAGATCTGCGGGCGGGCGATCCTGCGGTTGAGCGAGGAGGCGGGCCGGATGGTGCTGATCGACCCCGAGCGCTTCTCCCCCGAGCGATACGAGCGCTTTGCCCGGACCATCATGGAGCTCATCTGGTCCGACGGCCAATGACCGTGGCCTGCTCGGGTCGCTGAGAAAGCGCCGTTAACGCACGACGGGGACCCGCTTCCAGGATCCCCGTCGCAGCTGATCGTCCGTTGGAGCGCCCACGGCCGGGTCGGACGCGACCTAGGAACGATCACTTGCGATCTGCTGAAACCCGGCCGACCGGGCAAAGTTGCGACGATTAAGGGCGTGGCCACAGCGGCGCTCGGAACAAACTGGTCGGGCAACTACGCCTACCGCGCAGGCGTCCTGCACCACCCCCGAACCATGGGGGAGCTCCAGGAACTGGTGAGCCGTGGGCGGGCGCTCCGAGCGCTCGGCTCGCGGCACTCCTTCACGTCGATCGCCGACGGCGCCGAGCTGGTGGCGCTGGACCAGATGCGCGGGAGGATCTGGTTCGACGGCGACGCGGGGACGGTGTCAGTCCCGGGCAGCACGACGTACGCCGCCTTGGCGGAGGTCCTCAACCGCGAGGGGCTGGCGCTGCACAACATGGCCTCGTTGCCGCACATCTCGATCGCCGGCGCAGTTGCCACCGGCACCCACGGCTCCGGCGATCGCAACGGCAACCTGGCCACCGCAGTCCGCTCGGTGCAGATCGTCACCCCGGACGGCGCGGAGCGGACACTCCACATCGGCAACCCCTGGTTCGAGGGCTTCGTCGTCGGGCTGGGCGCGCTCGGGATCGTCACCCGGGTCACGCTGGCGGTCGAACCGTTCTACGAGGTGCGCCAGCGAGTGTTTAAGGGCGTGACCTGGGAGACCCTGTTCGGCCACCTGGACGAGATCTTTGCGGCCGGGGACAGCGTGAGCGTCTTTCACCTGTGCGGAGCGACGACCGAGCAGGTATGGGTCAAGCGGCGGGTGCACGACGGTGCTGTTGAGGGCAGCGGCGCGGGTTCTCGAGACGGCGATCTCGAGGAGCTCCTGGGCGTGCGTGCGGCGACGACCGACCTTCACCCGGTACTGGGCGGCGACCCGGTGAACTGCACACCGCAGCGGGGCGTGCCCGGGCCGTGGTCCGAGCGCCTCCCCCACTTCCGGTCGGGCTTTCTGCCCAGCTCGGGCGAGGAGCTGCAGTCCGAGTTCTTCGTGGCGCGCCCGGACGCGGTGCCCGCGATCGAGGCCGTCCGAGGTCTGGCGCAGGAGATCGTCCCGCTGCTCTTGATCTCCGAGCTGCGGACGATCGCCGGAGACTCGCTGTGGCTGAGCCCGCATCAGGGGCGCGATTCCCTGGCCCTGCATTTCACCTGGCGCCGGCGGCCCGCCGAGGTCGAGAGGGTGGTGGCGCGGATCGAAGCCGCCCTTGAGCCGTTTCACGCCCGGGCGCACTGGGGCAAGGTCTTCACGGCCCGGGCTGGCGCGATCGCCCCGCTGTATCCGAGGATGGCCGACTTTCGGGGGCTGCGCGAGCGCCTCGATTCAGAGGGGACGTTCGTCAACGACTGGCTGCGCGAGAAAGTGCTGGCGAGCGCGTAGGCATCATCCCAGTGCGCTTGGCATACTGATCGTTCCCCCTCGGGGGCGTAGCTCAGTTGGTTAGAGCGCCGGCCTGTCACGCCGGAGGTCGCGGGTTCGAGTCCCGTCGCTCCCG
>DASXDW010000121.1:0-6737 GCA_036490435.1 Solirubrobacteraceae bacterium | reverse complement strand
GGGTGCCGCTGACCAGCCGCACGTCGGTGGCGGGCGGTCTCGACGCCCTGCTGTCGATCACGCAGATGCCGCCGGGCGTCCCGGTGGGGTGCGTGGGCGTCGACAACGCGCGCAACGCGGCCGTTCTGGCGGCGCGCATTCTGTCGATTTAGTGTCCTGAAGCACTAATTCGATGCCGGTCTGGGCGCGTCAGACCACCAGAGCGGGCCCTCGTGGTGGCCGCGCCCTGCAGCGGGACCGCCCGCCGACTGGCGGACGGCCTGGATCGGGCGTCTAGGACGCCTGGGTCAGATCCCGGATGTACTGCGCGATCACGGCCGCGTTCCTGCGGCGAGAGCGTGGGACCCGGCTGGTCTTGAGGACCGGCGGGGTGGGGCTCTGTGTTCTCATCTGGCTTCCTCGCAGAGTCCGTTGTACGATGCACGTCGTACGATAGCAGCTTGTACGATGATCTTCGTACAACACCCGGAGGGTTCCTATAGTGCAAGGGGCAATGTCAACGCACACTGAATCGATTGCTCATCCCGCCGTCGAGGAGCTGGAGCTCGGCGCCGTTCTCCACGCGCTCAGCGACCCGGTGCGGCTGCAGATCGTCGCCAAACTGGCCCACAGCGACGGCGACCACACCTGCGGCAGCTTCGGCCTTCCGGTCACCAAGTCCACGTGCACCCACCACTTCAAGGTGCTGCGCGAGGCGGGCGTCATCCACCAACGTGCCCAGGGCACGACCCGGCTCAACCGCCTGCGTCGCGAGGACCTCGACCGGCGCTTCCCCGGCCTGCTGGGCACCATCCTGCAGGCGGCGGAGGTTGCCGGGCGCGCCCGGGACAGCGGCGCCGACGCCGCGACGCTTGCCGGCATCACCGCCGACGTTGCGGCTGCGATGTCGGCCGGCGGCCAGCCGATGGGCCCGGCTGTCGCGTAGCCTTCGGCAGCCTTGATAGCGCGCTACACACGCCGGGAGCTGGGCGAGGCGTGGTCTGACTACGCGCGCTTTGACGCTATGCGGCGCGTCGAGGTGGCCGCCTGCGAGGAGACGGAGGGGCCGACTCCGGAGGAGCTCGACGCGATCCGCGCCGCGACCTTCACCGTGGAGGCGATCGAGGAGCGCGAGAAGGTCACCGACCATGACACCGCCGCCTTCGTCGATGTCCTCTCCGAATCCGCCGGCGCCGCCGGCCGCTGGATCCATTACGGCCTGACCTCCTCTGACGTTCTGGACACCGGGCTGGCGCTGCAGATCACGCAGGTCGCCGGGCTGATCCTGCCTGACGCCCGCCGGCTCACGCAGGCGCTGGCCGGCGCGGCGCGCGAGCACGTCGACACGCTGTGCGTCGGGCGCACCCACGGCATCCACGCCGAGCCCACCACGTTCGGGGTCAAGCTGGCCGGGTTCGCCTTCGAGGCCCATCGCAATGCTCAGCGCCTCGAGCGCGCCTTCGCCCAAGCCGCGGTGGGGGCGGTGTCCGGAGCGGTCGGCACCTACTCGGCCACCTCGCCGGACTTCGAGGCGCGCGTGCTGACCCGCCTGGGCCTCGAGCGCGAGCCCGTCTCGACGCAGGTCGTCGCCCGCGATCGGCATGCCGAGCTGCTGCAGGCGATCGCGCTGGCCGGCGCGGGGCTGGAACGCTTCGCCACCGAACTGCGTCACCTGGCGCGCACCGAGGTGGGGGAGGTCCGCGAGCCGTTCGGCAGCGGCCAGAAGGGCTCGAGCGCGATGCCCCACAAGCGCAACCCGATCAAGTCAGAGCAGGTCGCCGGCCTGGCCCGCGTCCTGCGCGGCAATGCCTCCGCCGCGGTGGAGAACGTGGCGCTGTGGCACGAGCGCGACATCTCGCACTCCTCGGTGGAGCGGATCATCCTGCCCGACACCACGATCCTGCTCGACCACATGCAGCACCGGGCGCTGGCGCTCGTACAGGGGATGGTGGTCGACGCCGCGCGTATGCGCGAGAACCTGGAACTGACCCACGGTGCCCTGTTCTCCCAGCGGGTGTTGCTGGCGCTGGTGGCGGCAGGAAGCACCCGTGACGATGCCTACCGCGTGGTGCAGCGATTGGCCCAGCAGGCGCTCGACACGCGGACCCCGATGCGCGACCTGCTCGAAGGCGAGGTCGACTCGGGCGCCCTGAAGGAACTCGATCTCGACGCCATCTTTGACTACGCCCCGTTCGTGGCCCACGCGCACGAGATCGTCGGGCGCCTGGACGAGATCGCCTGAGGCGCCGCCCCCCAGCGGGGCCCCGGGCGGTGGCCGCGCGTCTAGATCTGCCAGCCGCCGTCGTCGGCGGTCGAGGCGGCCGCGAGCGCGGCGTCCAACTGGCGCAGCGCCGCCGGGAGCCGGGTGGCGAGCTCGCGTCCGGCGTCGGTGAGGGCGACGCGACGGCTCGTGCGCTCGAACAGGCTGACGCCCAGTTCGCGCTCCAGCGCCACGATGCGGCGGCTGAGGGTCGACGGCGTCACCCCGAGTCGAGCGGCGGCGCGTCCGAAGTGCAACTCGTCGACGAGCACGCCCACCGATCGGAGCTCACGCAGTTCGATCACTCTGCGGTCCAGTACATCATTGCGCCAAACGCAACGCAAGCTTCCGCGCCGGTGGCTTGATCGGGGCACCGGTAGTGGGGTTAGCTACCGCTACGGCAACCGGCCGGCGGCCACCGCCGCCGGTCAGGGTTCTCAAGGAGGAAGCGGATGACCAGCATCGCGATCGTGGGATCCGGGGTTTCGGGTCTCCACCTTGCACTGTTCCTACAGCAGCACGACGTCCCGGTCACGCTCTACAGCGACAAGACCGCCGAGCAGATCGCGTCCGGCCGCCTGCTCAATACCGTCGCCCACCACCATCACACGCTTGAACGGGAGCGGGCGCTCGGCGTTCACCACTGGGATGCGAGCGAGTACGGCTACGTTTGCCACCAGCACGCGGTCCTCGGCACGCCCGAGCCGATGCGCTGGCGCGGCGACTTCCTGCACCCGTCCTCGATCATCGACTACCGCCTGTATCTGCCGCGACTGCTGCAGGACTACGAGGAGCGCGGCGGCGACCTCGTCATCAGGGCGATCGACCCCGAGACGATCGAGGGCCTCGGCGCGGAGCACGACCTCGTGGTGGTGGCCGCCGGCCGCGGCATGGGCGCGATGTTCGCTCCGTTGCCCGAGAAGTGCCCCTACGACAAGCCCCAGCGCCGGCTCTCGGCCGGGATCTACCACGGGGTGCGCTACTCAGAGCCCAAGGGCGTCGGCGTCCACATCTCGCTGGGCCACGGCGAGATGCTGGAGCTGCCGATCACCTCCCGCGAGGGCTTCGCCACCGCGCTGCTGTTCGAGAACATCCCCGGCGGCGATCTCGAGGCGCTCGCCGACCTCTCCTATGACGAGGACCCGCGCGCCCACGACGAGACCGTGCTGCGCAAGCTCGAGGCGCACTACCCGATGTGCTTTGAGCGCGTCGACCCCGCCGACTTCCGCCTGCAGGGCCCGACCGATCTGCTCCAGGGCGCGCTCACGCCGGTGGTGCGCGAGGACTACGCGCGGCTGGAGAGCGGGACCTTCGCGCTGGCCATGGGCGACGCCCACTGCGTGGTGGACCCGGTCAACGGCCAGGGCGCCAACTCGGCCTCCTACTCGGCCTGGGTGATCGGTCACGCCATCCTGGACGATCTGGCCTTCGACGAGCAGTTCTGCCGCCGCGTCGCCCGCGACCGCCAGGCCTTCGTCCACGGCGTCTCGGACTGGACCAACATGACCCTCCACCCCGAGCCCCACTTCCTCGGCCTGCTCATGACGATGGCCGAGAACAAGGCCGTGTGCGACGCCTACACCCAGAATTTCAACCATCCCGACCGCCAGTGGGATACGGTCGCAACACCTGAGCGCACCGCCGCGTTCATCGCCCGCCACAGCGCGGCGCAGCCCGCGGGCATCGCCTAGTGGGCCCAACTAGACCCCGATCCCGAAAGGTTCCCGGCCAATGCACAAGCTCGTCGTCCTGTACTCGCCGCCCGCTGACAAGGACAAATTCCGCTCCTACTATGAGGCCAGCCACCTCCCCATAGCGGCAGAGTTGCCGGGGCTGCGCGCCTACCGCTACGCCTTCAACCTCGAGGCGCCGGCGGGCGACAGCCCGTACTGGTGCATCTTCGAGGCCGACTTTGACGACGTCGCGGCGATGGGCGCCGCGATGCAGTCCGAGCAGGGTGGGAAGGTCGCCGCCGACGTGGCCAACTACGCCGACCAGCCGCCCGTGATGCTGCATTACGAGGTGACCGAGGGCGCCTGAGTACTCGTCATAACGCCGCGCTAGGATCGGCGGCGTGACCGCTCTCGCCGACCTCCCCCTCGTTGCCTCGGGCAAGGTTCGGGAGATCTATGACCTGGGTGATGAGCTGCTGATCGTCGCCTCGGATCGGATCTCCACCTACGACGTCGTGCATCCCACGCCGATCCCCGACAAGGGGAGCGTGCTCACCGGCCTCTCGACCTTCTGGTTCGAGCGTACGGCCGACATTGTCGCCAACCACGTCGTCTCCGTCACCACCGGCGTGCCCGACGAGGCGCGCGGTCCGGGCATGGTGGTGCGCAAGCTCACGATGCTCCCGGTGGAGTGCGTGGTGCGCGGCTACATCACCGGCTCGGGCTGGAAGGATTACAAGGCCAGCGGCAAGGTCTCGGGCCACACCCTGCCTGAGGGCCTGCGTGAGTCAGACCGGCTGCCCCAGCCGCTGTTCACGCCGTCCACCAAGGCCGAGGTCGGCCATGACGAGGCGATCGACTTCGAGGGCGCTGTGGAGCTCATCGGCGACCGCGCCCTGGCCGAGCGCGTCCGCGACGTCTCGATCGCGTTGTACGAGTACGCCGCCGAGCACGCCCGCGCCAACGGCATCATCCTCGCCGACACCAAGTTCGAGCTTGGCCTCGACGCCGACGGGCAGCTGACCATCGGCGATGAGATGTGCACCCCGGACTCCTCGCGCTTCTGGCCGGCCGACGAGTACGAACCGGGCCGCGGTCAGCCGAGCTTTGACAAGCAGTACGTTCGCGACTGGGCCTCCTCGACCGGGTGGGACCGCAACCCGCCGGCGCCTCCGATCCCCGACGACATCGTCGCGCGCACGCGCGAGAAGTACGTCGAGGCCTACGAGCGGGTCACCGGCGAGCCGTTCAGCGCCTGGGTCGATCGCACGAGGGCCTGAATGACGGCTGAGCGGGGCCACCGCCGCCCGGGGACCCTCTGATGCGCGCCCGGGTCCTGGTCAAGCCCAAGGCCGGCATTCTCGATCCCCAGGGCCAGGCGGTCGAGCGGGCGCTCCCCGCGCTCGGATTCACCGGCGTACGCAACGTCCACGTCGGGCGGCTCATCGAGCTCGACGTCGAGGATCCGGCACGACTGCCCGAGATGTGCCAGCGGCTGCTCACCAACCCGCTCATCGAGGACTACGAGATCGTCGAGGCCGACGGGGCGGCGGCGTCCAACGGCGGGGCGGGGTCCACCGCGTCGTGAAGTTCGGAGTCATCCGCTTCCCCGGCTCCTGCGACGAGGTCGACGCGCTGCACGCCTGCCGCCGGGTGGGCGACGCGGTCATCCTGTGGCACCGCAACCGCGACCTGCAGGGCGTCGACGCCGTGGTCGTCCCCGGCGGCTTCTCCTATGGCGACTACCTGCGCGTGGGCGCCATCGCGCGCTTTGCCCCCGTCATGGAGGAGGTGGCCGAGTTCGCCGCCGCCGGCGGCCTGGTACTGGGGATCTGCAACGGCTTTCAGGTGCTCTGCGAGGCGGGGCTCCTGCCCGGTGCCCTGCTGCCCAACACGTCCCTGCGCTTCATCTTCCGCCAGGTCGAGCTGGAGGTCGTCACCACCGACTCGCCCTTCACGGGCGCGTGCGAGTCTGAGCAACATCTCTCGATCCCGGTCAAGCACACCACCGGGCGCTACTACGCGCCCGACGATCAGCTCGCGCACATCGAGGCGTCCCGGCAGGTGCTGCTGCGCTACGCGCCCGGTGAGAATCCCAACGGCTCGCTCAACGACATCGCCGGTGTCTGCAACGAGCGGCGCAACGTGTTCGGGCTCATGCCCCACCCCGAGCACGCGGTGGATCCGCTGACCGGGCCCACGGGCGGGCTGGCCATCTTCGAGTCGATGCGCGCGCACGTGACCGACGGCGCCGCGCTGGTGTGAGCGAGCGCCGCCTTCGCTGACGTGACCCCGAGCGCCGCCCCCGCCACCTACCGAGAGCTGGGCCTCACCGACTCCGAGTACGAGCTGATCGTCTCCGGACTGGGCCGCGACCCCGGCACCACCGAGCTGGCGATGCTGTCGCTCATGTGGTCTGAGCACTGCGCCTACAAGCACTCCAAGAAGCTGCTGCGCCGGCTGCCCACCGAGGGGCCGGCCGTGTTGATGGGCCCGGGGGAGAACGCCGGCGTCGTCGACGTCGGCGGGGGCCTGGGCATCGCCTTCAAGGTCGAGTCCCATAACCACCCCAGCGCCGTCGAGCCCTTCCAGGGCGCGGCCACCGGAGTCGGCGGCATCCTGCGCGACGTGTTCGCCGTCGGCGCGCGCCCCATCGCCGTGCTGGACTCGCTGCGCTTCGGCGAGCTGGCGGAATCCGAGCGCTCGCGCTACCTGCTCGACCGCGCCGTCGGCGGGATCGGGCACTACGGCAACTCGATCGGCGTCCCCACCGTGGGCGGCGAGATCTACTTCGAGTCCTCGTATGAGCAGAACTGCCTGGTCAA
>DASXDW010000106.1:0-3263 GCA_036490435.1 Solirubrobacteraceae bacterium | reverse complement strand
CTACCTCCGGGTCGCCGTGCTCATGTACTCGAGCGGTGGTCTCGGCGAGCCTGAGGGCGGCATGACGGGCTCGGGTGAGCTCAGCCTCGAGTCGGGCATGACGGCGGGCGGCCTGATCGAGCTGGCCCAGCCCTCCGGGGTAGGACCGGCGGCGGCGGAATGGGGCTCGCCGGCCGCGGTCTCGAGCGGTCTCACCACGCTGAATAACCAGATCCTGTTGGCGGACGAGGACGAACCCCCGGCGGGGGAGCCCGAGCCGCCGGTCGACGTGCCGGTCCTCGGTGCCCTGGCCATCGGGCTGTGCACCGGGGCCACCGTGCTCTTCGGCTTCTGGCCGCAACCGCTCATCGACTTCGCCAATCACGCCACGCTGCTCTTCCTGCCCCACTAGGGCCTGGCCCATAGGGCCACCCACGGGGGTGTGACGAGGGAGCACGGCCCGATCGGGCAGGTCCGTGGCCTGCGAGACGCCTGAGCGCCGGGCCGCCGTAAGCTTGTGGCGTAGGAGCGGTTTTCCTCAGGTGGGAAGCGCCGGCGTACCCGGTGGACGAGGAACGGATCGACATGAGCGAGGAATTGTCCGGGCCTGAGCCCGACGACACGGCGGCACCGGGAGACCCGGGCCTCGCCGAACGCCTCATTCGCGACGAATTCTCCGAGGAGACGTCTGCGCACCGCACCTGGTTCCACCGGGAGGACAAGGAGCCCGACCTCGAGGCAGGCGCAGTCTCCGAGGAAGAAGTCGTGACCGCCGCCGACCAGACGGCGGAGGTCCCGGTCGTGGCGTCGGGGGTACTCGCGGCGGGCGCGACGATCGCGGTAGGCGCACCCACGATCCATGAGGCATTCGTCCCACCGACGCGTCGGTCCCGTTCGCGTTCGCATCGCACGGGCATGCTGGCCGGCCTCGGCGTGGTCGGCGCCCTGCTCGTCGTGCTGGTGGTGTTCGCCCCCGGCGGGTCCAAGCCCCACCTCCCCGCCCAGAGCGTGCACGACGTGAGCCCGATCACGGCGAGCGGGCCGAAGACCGCGGCTGCGACCACCCCGTCGACCGCCGCTCCCCCGACCACCACATCATCGTCGGCGCCGGCCACCACCCCGGCGACACAACAGCACCAGAGCGAAACGATCTCCACGATCATCACCTACAGCTACGTGCCGGGCGCGACGCCGGCCGCCGCACCCACGACAGCGCCGTCCGCGACCACCACGACCGCGCCGCCACCGACGACGACCACGACCCTGCCGCCGACGACCACCACAACGACCACCTGCTTGCTGGGCCTCTGCCACTTGTGAGCAGCGCGCCTCGACCGGCGTTCCCTATCCGTATTGCTTGGCAAAGTCCGCGGTGCGCCATCGTTCGGGCGCCAGGCGGAACATGACGCTGTTGGGCGCGTCGTCCTTGGTGGCGGCGAGGTACAGCTCGCCGAATTCCGGACCGAGGTAGCGGTAGGCCATGGCGCGCGGCGACTCGGGGAGGACCGGATCCACGATCTCGGTGACCGGGCCCTCGACGCTCACGTAGCCGTAGGGCGGGGTCTCGTTCTGGACACACAGCGAGCCACGACCGGCCGCCCGCAGGCGGCGGGCCTTGAGGTTCTCCCGCCGCGTGACTACGTCGACCGTGCCGCCCGCCTCGTAGGCGTACCAGACCGGCACCGTCAGGGGCGCGTGCCCCGGATCATCGACGCTCAGCACACCCACGTGGACGCCGGCGAGGAACGCCTCGCGCTCGAGCGGGCTCATGGCGATCGTCATGGCATCACGCCCGCGGGCCCGTCGCCTCGGGTTCCTTCTCGGCCAACGCGCCGTTCTCCTGGCCCATGACGGCCACGATCTCGTCGGGTACGGCCGGACCCGCCCGCTTCGCCACGCCGGTGGTGAGGAGCCGCCCGATGACGGGGACCTCGGTCAGCGACTCCGCCCGCATGATCTGGACCGCGACCGGGACGAATTGCTCGGCCGAGTCGAAGACGATGTAGCGGGGGAGCCACCTCGGCTCGTACTTCGCGTTGAAACGCCAGAGCGTCTCGATCTGCAGGACGCCGGACAGCCGGCGGATCGCCCAACGCTCCACGCGCTGGGTCACCCCGTCGCCGGAGTCGCCTTCGAGGATCGACCGCATCGCCGCGAAGTTCAGACTGAGACCGGTCATGCCCTTCTCCTTGAGGTGGCTGATCGTCGAGCACAGGGCAAAGTCGAGGAGGCCGTTCGGATGTTCGCCCGGGTCGCGGCGCATGAGGTCGAGGGAGAAGCCACCGATGGCCGGAGAGGGGACGAACTGGCACATGGCCACGGGCGCACCGTCGGGTCCCTCGACCAGCGTGAGGAGCAGACCTGAGTCTCTGGGGTCGAAGAGCCGGCCGAGCATCATGGAGAAGCCGCGCTCTTGCTCGCCCCGTCGGCTCTTCGCCATCAGCTCGGCCATCCGAGCCGCGTCGTGGGCTTCGAGACGGGCAGGGTCCAAGAACCGCACGGTGTAGCCGTAACGGGCGACGCGGTTGACGGCCTGGCGCAATCCCTTCATCTTCCCGCCGTCGAGCGAGAAGACCCGGGGGTCGACGACTGCCTCGTCACCGATGTAGAGGAAGCGCATGCCCGACGCCTGGTAGGTGGGCAGCCATTGCTCGCCCGCGCCCATCACGCCGAGCCCCCACCCTTTCCGGTCGACGTAGCGCCGGAAGGCGTCCCAGACATGGGCCCGCTCGGAGAAGGGTCCGATGGGGTCTGGCGAGACAAGGCAGACCCCGCCGAACACGGCGTAGGCGACCAGCGAGTCGCGGTGGAAGAACCACTGCTTGTCGTCGCGCAGCGCGAAGTAGTCCAGGGTGCCGGTGCCGTGGCGACGCACGATGTCGCGGGCCCGGAGCTCAGCCGCGCGCCGCCCGACGGCGGCGCGCCCTGATGACAGGCTCCGGTCGACGACCGGACGGGTCAGGAAATAGAGGGCCACCAAGATGAGGCTGATCCCGACGGCGAGCAGGCTGATGGACGCGAAGTGGTCGATGGTGGGCGGAAAGTGCACCCATTGCACGCCGACCAGCCGCTCCGCCGAGCCCAACAATACGTCGGGCCACCCCGGCAGGGGATGGTGGTGGACGTGTGCGGCCACCTCGACCCCGAGGAGGCCCCCGAAGGTGGCAAACAGACCACCGACCGCGAGGATGGCGAACGCCCCGAAGAGCGTGGCGGACTCGGTCTGGGCGCGGAAGAGCTCACGCTGGACCACCAGGAGCACGAGGACGGCCGCGCAGACGACG
>DASXDW010000016.1:0-6382 GCA_036490435.1 Solirubrobacteraceae bacterium | reverse complement strand
TCTGGGCTCATCGGAAGCGCCGCCAGGTCGTCTGGCTGAAGCGATCGCCCTTGCGGAACCCCAGGCCTCGCTCCGGGCGCACCCGGAACACGATCGCACGTCCACCGGAACCCCGGTCGATGAACGCCCCGTCGCGCGCCGCGAAATCCCACGGACCGCCCTCGTATTTGACTGCGAACGCGGTCGCGACGGGCTCGAGCTCGGCGTCGTCGGTCACCTGCTCAGCCCGACCCTCGAGCACGACGTCAAGCGCGCCCTCGGCGAGGTCGCTGCGCCCGGTCGTCAGCACGCACCACGGGTTCTCGGCCAGGTTCCTCGCCTTGCGCTCCTCCCGCCCGGTGGCGAACCAGATCGCGCCCGCGTGCCAGACCGCGATCAGCGGCGTGACGTGCGGTCGGCCGCCGGGACGGACCGTGGAGAGCCAGAAGGTGTCCGCGCCGCGTAGCTGCTCAAGTCCCGCCGCCCACGGGGTCGGCGTCGAGTCAGGCTCGCTGAAGCCATGGATCTCCGCGGTCACATCCTCCGCTGCCATCCCTTCCCTCCTTCTCCGGGTCGACACGACCGGTTGCGATCTGCAAGCGCCATCCCCGACCCTACCGAGACCGGAGACGCGTGAGTCGCGGGGTGAGTCGCGGCCCACGCCCTGTGGCTGTGGGCCGTCGATCTCACCCGTCTGTCGTGCGCGAGAGCCCCGTCTCGTCTAGTGCTTGCTGCCCTTGTGCTTCTTCGGCTTGGGCCCGGTGGACTGGACGATCGTGATCTTCTTGCCGGCGGCGAACGAGCCGGCACCGGGCGTGGTCTTGACCACGTTGCCCTTGGCCACCTTGCTGCTCGAGGTCTTGGTCACCTTGCCGACCTTGCAGTTGAGGGCGGTGAGGAGCTTCTTGGCGGTACTCAGCGGGACGTTCCCGAGGCCCGTGACGACGCACTTCGTCGACGCCGTGACGGCGGTGAAAGCCGCCGTCGCCTTGTTGTTCGTGGTCACCGGATCCGTGGCGGCGGGCGGCTGAGTCACCGTCACCGAGTTCGTGTACGTCCCCGCGCGGGGCGTGACGATGACGTCGACCGGCGCGCTCTGGCCGGCGGTCAGGCCGGTGAGTGTGCAGGTCACCACCTGTCCGACCGTAGTGCACGGTCCTGAGGGGCTGAAGGCCGTCTTGATGGCGAGCCCGGCGGGAACCGCGTCGGTGACGGTGAGCGGATTACCGGCGGGCCCCCTGTCGGTGACCGTCGACACGAGCAACGCGGCGCCTCCGGCGGGGGCGATGCCCTCCGGCTGCACCGCGGTCGTGACGGCGCTGTCCTCGGTCGAGACGATCGTGGCGGCGACGTCGACGGCAAGCGGGCCGGTGGTGAGAGGGTCCACGACGTCACCGGGAGTCGTGGGGTCCGCGAGGATGATCTCGCCGGTGTAGCCCAGGGCGGCCCAGGCGCAGTCGACGGTGGCATCGCCCTCGAGCCCGAGGACGTCACCCGCGGAGACCATCATCGGGGAGGCGGGCGTGAATGTGGCGACACCACCTGCCGGCAGTGGGTTCGGGATCGTCTCGTGGTCGACCGCGTCGATCCGGTAAAAGCCCACCTCGGGCGTCAGGGCCACCAACGCGACTGCCCCACCGGCCGCGCCGGCGGGATCGATTGCCGTACCCATCTGCCACTGCGTGAGCTGGCCGCCCGCCGCGATCGCCGAGGGTGCCGCCGTCGGAACACCGATGCTCTGCGAAAAGACGCCGGCCGGGTTGCAGGCTTGTGGCGTGGGGCTACCGCTCGGGATCGCGATGCTCCCCACCGCGAACGTGGAGGCCCCGGCCACGTCGGCCAGTAACAACAGTGCCGCGAGCACGGCGAGACCTGCGAGGGCGAGTCTTTGCATGGGTCGTTCCTTTGATCCGGGGGGCGGTTCGCGGCGGCTCCCGCGCTGCCACGGGGACAGCAACGGCTACGACACGCCGCTTCTTGCGCACCTCCGGCAACATCTCTGGACCCGGGGTCGGCGGCGGCTATAGGGTCTCGTGAACGGCAAGCGTACGGGCTGCCCTGCCCGCTCGGCCAGCTCGCTCAACAGGAGGGGACCACCATGATCGGCGTGAGCGTCACCTTTCAATATGACGACGACTTCGACCGCGCCCGCGTGGTCGCCATCGCTGCGAACGCCCGCGGCACTTTTGAGGGCATGCCCGGGCTGCGGTCGAAGGTCTTTACCGTCGACGAGCAGCATCATCGCGCGATGAACTTCTATGTCTGGGACTCGCGTGATGCGGCCCAGAGCTTCTTCTCGGCCGAGATGCAAGAGCGAGTGACCGGCCTGTACGGCGTCGCGCCCACGGTCGATTTCGTCGAGATCGCTGAGATCGTCGACAACTCCGGAGTCCAGGCCGGGTCCTGAGCGGCGCCTGAGGTCAGCTGAGGTGCTCGGCCTGCAGGACGGCGTCGACGGCGCAGCCCGGGCGGTGCCCGTGCCTGGCCGACCCGCAGCACTCTGGACACACGCCGCCTGACTTTGCCGGTGTCAGGCCGCTCCACTGATGCTCAGCCAGCAGCCGGCGCATCTCAGCGTTCTGCGTGATCAACTCCATGACCTCCGCACGGCTGAGGTGCAACTCCGGTTCAGGCATGAGCACACGGTACTCCTCCATTACTCAAAAGGAATCTGATGGTGCGGGAGGTTCCTCATCCCTCTAGGCTGGCCCCGTGGAGCGGCCCAGCGCTGACGCTTTCCTCGAGGCCTTCGACGGGCGCTTCTACGTGCCGGTGTCTCAGCCCATCGCCGGCTGGGTGCCGTTCGGGTGGCGGGCTGACGACGGCGAGCCGGAGAGCCTCGGCCTCGCGCTGACGCTCGGACCCAAGAAGCGCCGCTGCGTCGTGCGCACCGGGGTCCGTCCCGACAGCGCGCGGACGATCGTCCACGACCTGTTGTTTCGCGCGACCATGCAGGACTTTCGTTTCCCCCTCACCGTTGAGCGCGAGCGGACGCGGATCGTCGTTGAGGGCCGAGAACGCGTCTTCACCGCTTACACCTACCGTGGCGACACGGTCGCAACGGCGTCCGTCCGTGGTCTGTCGGTCACCGTCCAGATCCGGGCGAGTCTCCTCCCCGGGCTCGAGCTGGGGCTCATCGATCCTCAGCAGCTCCGCGAGATGCTCCACGCGCCGCCGGCCTGACAGGCGCGCGATCCGAACATCGCAGAGCTGGGTAACAATCCCTCAATGATGAGCACTGGCCACGCGACAAGCTCGCATCGCGGGAGCTGAGCGTTGGGGTTCTTCCACCGCGGCGACGGCGAGGACCACGAGCAGGACGAGTCGTTACGGCGCATCGAGACCGGCGGCATACCGCTCGCCGCCGAGCAGCGGCTGCGGGAATTGGCCGGCGAGGGCGCGATGTTCACCAGTGCCCTGTCGGTAAAGGAGTTCGCGCTGCTGCGGCGCATGGGGCCACAGCCGGTCGCGCAGGTGATGGGCGCCAGCGTCATGCGCACCGGTTATCAGTACCTGCCGGCGCTCCCACCCGGCGAGTTCGCCTCTGGTGGGAGCGGCGCGTCGTACTACAACACGCGGCCCGGGGGCAACGTCAACCGCTTCACCGAGCCCTCGGTCTGGCAGCTGCGCAACTACCGCCGGCACACGACCGAGGTCTGTGAGCTCGACGTCCTCGCCCAGGCGTGGCGCACCGCCCGGCGACGTGCGCTCGACAGGCTCTCTGAGGAGGCGCTCCAGGTCAACGCCGATGTCGTCGTCGGGGTCCGGCTGCACCACAGCGACCATGATCTAGGGAGCGGAACCATCGAGTACATCGTCACGGGGACCGCCATCCGCCTGCCCCGCTCGACGGGAAGCGACTGGCCCATCCTCAGCGATCTATCCGTCCAGGACTACTGGCGGCTGCGGGAGGCCGGCCACGAGCCGGTCGGCTTCCTGGGAGCAACATCGGTGATGTTCGCCTCGCCCCCGGGCGTGACGCGCCGGCAGCGCCAGCGGACGCTGTGGCGCAACCGCGAGCTCGACGAGCTCAGCGAAGCCTTCCGCATGGCCCGGGAGTCGGTGCGCGCGCAGATCGCTGGACAGGTCGCGGACGCTCACGCCACTGGCGCGGTGGGCGTGACCCTGTCGCACTCGGTGCACCGCGACAAGCTGGCGCTGGCCTCATCGCTGCAGACAGCGCCATACCGCGGATGGAACCGCGGGCGGCTCGGCCTCCCGTACTACGTCTCGGGCCGGGGCGAGACGGAGCGTCGCGGCTGGGTCATCACCATGCACGCCGCGGGCACCGCCGTGCGCCCGGGTCCGGAGCCGTCGAAGGTCAATGTCAAACCAGCCGTCCGAATGAGAGCAACGTGAGTGAATACGAACCAGGGTCACTCGAGGGCATCCCGGAGTCGGGCCGCGAGCGGCTGGAGCAGAACCGCCAGGGCCTGTACACCTCGGACCTGAGCGTCAACGAGTTCCTGCTCGTCACCGAGGCGGGTTTCGATCCCGTGGGGCTGGTGGTGGGTAGCTCGATCTTCCATATCGGGTTCCAGGTCACCGGACCGACGACGAGCCGCGAGCTCGACGTGCTCTCCCAGGCGATGTACAGCGCGCGCCACCTGGCCATGACGCGCATGGAGGAGGAAGCAGACCAGCTGGGCGCGGACGGCGTCGTCGGCGTGCGCCTCGACATCGGCCGCTACGAGTGGGGCGCCAACATGGCGGAGTTCATCGCCATCGGCACGGCGGTCAAGCATCGCGAGGGGGCACTGCACCGCGCGCCCAACGGCCGGCCGTTTCAGAGCGATCTCTCCGGTCAGGAGTTCTGGACCCTCCTGCGCACCGGCCACCGGCCCGTGGGGATGGTCATGGGCACCTGCGTCTACCACGTGGGCCGTCGTGGTCCCCTGCGCACGATGTCGCAGACCGGCCGCAACGTCGAGATGCCCAACTTCACCCAGGCCCTGTACGACGCGCGGGAACTGGCCATGCAGCGCATGCAGACCGAGGCCCAGGAGCTTGGCGCCGAGGGCATCGTCGGAGTCACGCTCACCGAGCGCAGTCACGGCTGGGGCAGTCATGTGATCGAGTTCTTCGCCATCGGCACCGCCATCGTGGCGACCGAGGGCGGCTCCACCGTCGAGCCGCCCATCGCCGTGCTCGATCTCAACGACCGCTGAGCACGGGTACGGTTCTCGCGTGTTCGACGGCTTCGAGGCCCGCGATCTCTCCACGGAGCGAGGCGCCATCCACGCGCGCGTCGGCGGCGACGGCCCTCCTCTGTTGCTCCTGCACGGCTATCCCCAGACGCATCTCATGTGGCACGGCTGCGTGGCCCTCCTGGCCCAGCACTTCACGGTCGTGGCCGCCGACCTCAGTGGCTACGGGGACTCGTTCAGGCCGGCTCCGGCCGCCGACCATCTCCCCCACTCCAAGCGGGCGCTGGCCCTGGACCAGGTGCAAGCGATGGCGTCCCTCGGGTTTGAACGCTTCGCCGTAGCCGGCCACGACCGCGGCGGCCGGGTCGCCTACCGGATGGCTCTGGACCACCCGGAGCGGGTCAGCGCGCTGGCGGTGCTCGACATCGTGCCCACCGCCGAGGTGTGGGTGCGGGCCGACGACAGGCTGGCTCTCGGCTACTGGCATTGGGGCTTTCTGGCTCAGCCCGCGCCGCTGCCCGAGCGGCTCATCGCCGGGGACGCCGACGCCTACTTCGACCACCACCTGCTGATGATCGGACTGGGCACCGATCCGGAGTCGTACCCCGACGAGGTGATGGCCGCCTACCGTCGCCAACTGGACGACGTCAGCGTTGTGAACGCCATCTGCGAGGACTACCGCGCCGGGGCGACCATCGACCGCCAACTCGACGAAGCCGACCGGGGGCGTCACATCGGCTGTCCGGTGCTCTGTCTGTGGGGCGCGCGCGGCGCCCTGCCCGTGTTCTACGACGACGTGCTCGCCGTGTGGCGTCCGTGGGCGCCCGGGGTGACCGGGCGCAGCGTCGACGCCTCGCACTTCCTGGTCGAGGACCAGCCGCGCGAAGTGGCGGCTGAACTGACCGCCTTCGTGCAGGCCGCCTCAACCGGCGGGCCGTGAAGCGGAAGAGTGGCGGTCCGGCTGACCGGACCGCCACTCTGTCCTCCCCGGTGCGGGTCGAGCATCCCCCGGCCCCGATGCGCGCGAAGGTCCCGGGTGTGGGGGCGGGGCGAGAAGCCCACCCGGGGGTGCCGCGCAGTCGGAGTCCGGGGGAGCCGGACTCGCCCGACTGGTGCTAGGAGTCCGTCGGGCTCGTGGTGCTCGAGACCAGTTCGACCTCGTCCCAGAAGGCACCGGTGCCATTGATCCGCAGTTCGGCGCTGCGGACGCCCATCCCCGGAGTGATGGTGCACATGTTGTCGTTGTCGTTGTCGTC
>DASXDW010000011.1:0-24181 GCA_036490435.1 Solirubrobacteraceae bacterium | reverse complement strand
GGGCAAGCTCATCACGCGCGAGCTGCGCGCCGAGCAGGTCGACGCGATCACGGTGACCGACCCGGCGCCGACGGGCCTGATGGTGCGCTGGCGCCCGAGCGGCGCCCACGGCCACGTCACGTACTACCGCCGGGGGAGCGCAGGCTCTCACCTCGCAGCCGAGGACGTGCCCGCCGAGGTCGTCCGGGGCGGCGCGGTCCTGCACGTCACCGGGATCACGCTGGCGCTCGGGCCCGGACCGGCTGCCGCCATCGGCCATGCCGTCGACGTGGCCCGCGACGCCGGGGTGGCCGTCAGCTTCGATCTCAACTACCGCAGCGCGCTGTGGTCAGCGCAGGACGCCGCGCCGGCGCTGGAGGCGGCGGTGCGGCGCGCCGACGTGGTCTTCGCCGGCGAGCTCGAGGCCGAGATCGTGACCGGCACGACCGATCCTCTGCAGGCCGCGCTCGCGCTCGAGGCGCTCGGCCCGGCTCAAGTGGTGATCAAGCGCGGGGCGGCGGGCTGCCTGGCGCGCATCGACGGCGCCAGCTTGGAGCAGCCGGCCCCTGTGGTGCACGTGGTGGACACCGTCGGCGCCGGCGACGCGTGCGTCGCCGGCTACCTGGCGGAGCTGATGACCGGAGCCGACCCAACGACGCGCCTGCGTACCGCGGTGGCGGCGGGCGCGTTCGCTGTCACCGTGTCCGGTGACTGGGAGGGCATGCCCGACCGCAAGGCGCTGGCGCTGCTCGAGGCGAGCGAGCCGGTGGTGCGGTAGGCGCTTGCTGGTGGTCCGTCGGCGAGCTCCGGCGACCCAGTAGAACGTCAACTGCGGCTTTCGAAGGGGGCACTGGGGTTGGCGGGTGTCGCAAGACGGGGGTGATGTGCGTGGATTTTTCTGCGATCCGCATAAAAATCACGCACATCGGGTCCGCCGCCGGCGTCCGACGGGTCGCCGTGGCCGCCCGGTCCTCCTTCGAAAGCCGCAGTTGACGTTCTCTTGGGTCGCCGGCAGGCACGAGCCCTAATCGGCGGGCGAGAACCTGCCCGGCTAGAAAAGAGCCCAGGCGGGCGGCGCCCCGGTGCGCCGCCCTCCCGTGGTCACCGACTAGGGCGACCAGGTCACCGGCTTCTCGATGAAGCTCTCGGCCCCGGTGTACGCGACCTTCGTGATGCCCCCGGGAATCAGGAAGGTCAGGCACGTCTCAAAGCTTGACCCGACGGCCAATGGGTTCGGCGCGGACTTCTCGTCGCACTTGGGGAAGTCGCCGAAGAAGGTGACGCTCTGCTGCGTCTCCCCGGTCTTGTCGAGGCCTTCGATCTGGATCCCCGGA
The DNA here is from genome assembly GCA_036490435.1 of Solirubrobacteraceae bacterium. Classification (GTDB taxonomy): domain Bacteria; phylum Actinomycetota; class Thermoleophilia; order Solirubrobacterales; family Solirubrobacteraceae; genus Palsa-465. The sequence goes on along the minus strand of DASXDW010000011.1, from coordinate 22,868 downwards.
TCGTTGTCCTCGGTGTCGATCTTGCCCGGGCCCAGGTTGGTGATCTTCGCCTTGACGTAGTAGGGGGTGCTCGCCTTCTCGGTGGCGTCGAGCTTGATGCCGTTGAAGTCGGCCAGCGTGCCCTTGTCCATCGACTCCACCTGCACGCTGAGCTTGTAGGTGGGACCGTTCTTGCCCGACTTCAGCGTCGTCGTGAACGGGACGGTCGCGGTCTGGCCCACCTTGAGGCTGGTGCCCGGCTTGGCGGTCGCCCCGCCGCCGCCGCCCCCGCCGGAACTGCTCGTCGCGGCCGCGCTGCTCGTCGCCGCGGCGCTGGTGGTGGCTGCCGCGCTGGTGGCGGCCGCCGACGACGTCGCCGCACTGCTCTGCGTGGCGGACGAGGATCCCCCATCGCCCGAACTGCTGCTCGATCCGCACGCCGCGATGCCCAGCGCCAGCGCCGCGGCAGTCAGAGCCGAGAGCCCCACTCGCGTGCCCTTCATCTGAATGGTCACGTCGCCTGCTCTCCCTTCGCCGCATCCATGCTTTCGCGGCTCTGACTGTTCATTGCCTCCTGTCGGTCCACTGCTCGCTCCAGTCGGTCCATCAGCTCCAGCCAGCCGAAGAACTCGGCACCCGGTGCCCCTGGCGCCGTGACCTGTCCACTGACGGTCCCGTCGCTGTGCCCGATCTGCACGATGACCTCCACGACTGCGCCCCGATTCATCGCCGGTCAGGGTGCCGGAGGGCGAGGCTCAGCGCATCAGGAAAGACCCTGATCTTTTGCCCCCCGGTCCCTGATCTTCTGTGCCGGCCGCGCCGGTGAGCGCCCGGGCGAGCTCGGCCCGCGAGGCGATCCTCAGCTTGGCGTAGGCCTGGGAGAGCTGGGTCTCGACGGTCTTGGTCGAGACGAACAGGGCTTGAGCGATGTCGCGATTGCTCATTCCCGAGGCGGCCATCTCCGCCGTGCGCAGCTCGGCCGGGGTCAGGGACCCGGGCCCGTGGCGCGAAGCGCGCCGAGGCCGCGCCCCGGTCGCAACGAGCTCGGCGCGCGCGCGCTCGGCGAGAGCGACGGCGCCGCAACGATGCGCGAGATCGAGGCCCGTACCCAGCGGCTCGCGGGCGGCCAGGCCTTCCCCGCGCTGACGCAAGCCGATGCCCAGGTTCACCAGCGCCCCGGCCCGCGTCAACCGCGCCGCGGAGTCCTTGAGCAGCTCCACCGCCTCGCGGAGCTGGGCGAGCCCCGCCGGCCCGTCGTCGAGCCCGCCGCACACCGAAAGGGCGATCGCCCGGCGCCGCGGCACACCGAAGGCGGTCGCCGCGTCAAGCTCGCGTCGCGCGAGTGCGCGGGCCTCCTCGAGCCGGCCGAGGCGGGCCAGCGCCCCCGCCGCCCCCGCCGCCCAGTCCACGAGCACGCTGAGGTCGCAGTCGGCAGACGTCATCCGCCGGTCAGCCTCGAGCACGTCGGCCACGCCGGCCTCGAGCTCGCCCGAGGCGATCCGTGCCCGGCCACGCTCTGCGAGCACCCCCACGCCCTGCCACACCCGCAGCTCGGGCTCGCCGAGGGGCAGCCCCTCCAGGATCGCCCGCGCATCGTCGACACGCCCCCGCTCGACCAGGATGGGGCAGAGGAACATCGCGGCGAAGTGCGTGGAGCCGATCTCGCGTGCCAGCTCGTAGGCGCGCTCGGCGTGATCCTCGGCTTGGTCGAGCTCGCCGAGACGCAGCGACGTGACACTGCACACGGTCGAGGCGTGCATGAACATCGGCGCCGAGCCGCGGCGCTGAGCCTCGGCCAGACCAACCGCCTGGGCCGGCGCGGCGTCGGAGAAGTGCTCGGTCCAGGTCAGCGCCCGCGACGCTCCCCCGTAGGGGATGAGGTCGCGCAACAGTCGCTCGTCGGCCAGCGCCCGGCGCGCCAGTCCCGCCGCTTCGGCCGCCGGCAGGCCGGTGACGACACCGGTCGACGCCATCGCGGCGAGCATCAGCGGGTGGCGAACCTCATCACGCCGCGCGCGGTCAAACCGCGGCGCGGTGCGCTGGAGGACCCGGCGGGTCGCGGTGAGGTCGGTGGCGCCGCCGCCCAGCAGGTGCGCCTCCAGGACCTCGACCAGCTCGCCGTCCAGGCTGGCGGAGTCGTCGTCGAGCATGCTCTCCACCAGCGCGCGCACCGAGTCACCCCGCCCCACGCTCAGCAGGGCGTTGGCCAGCTCGTGGCCGACGCGGGCGCGCTGCGCCGGCTCGCGCGCGACCTCCAGGGCCTCGCGTAGCGCCGGGAAGGCGTCGTCGGTCGGCACCCCCGCCTCGGCGCGACCCAGCTCCAGCAGGACCTCGAAGCGTCCGTCGGCGCCCGGCGGCTCGGCCAGCGCGCGCCGCAGGTAGGAGGCGGCCGCGTCGGGGGCGCCGTACCCCATCGCCTGGCGCGCTGCCGCCCTCAGCGCATCGACGACCCACGCCTCCCCGTATGGCTCAGCCGAGAGCAGGTGCGCGGCCACGCGATCGGGCGGCGCGGCCTCGGAGACCAGCAGGCGTGCCGCTCTGGAGTGCAGTGCCGCCCGGCGAGCCGCGGGAAGCTCGGCCAGCAGCGCCTCGTGGACGATCGGGTGCACGAAGTCCAGCTCGCGCTCGGCCGCGAGGACGTCGGCGGCGCGCAGGCGGTCCGCGGCCACCTCCGCCGCCTCGCGGTCCAGGTCGGCGAGGCCGGCGCCATGGCGCAGCGGGGCACCCGGGCCGAGGATGGCCAGCGCCTCGGCGAGGTGATCGCAGTCGAGGCCGAGCCGGCCGATGCGCACGAGCACGCTGCGCCCCACCGTTCCCGCGCCCAGCGAGCGCACACTGCGCGCAACCTCGACGGTGGGACGCCGGCCGTCGCTGCGCAGGTCGGCGAGCAGCTCGCGCAGGTAGAAGGGGTTGCCCCCGGTGGCCTCGTGGCATGACCGGCACAGCTCATCGTCGGCCCGCGGGCCCAGCTCGCCGCGCACCAGCTCGCCGCTGGCGGCCTCGCTGAGGGGCGCCGGCGCGAGCACGAGGGCCGCCCTTTCTGAGAGCGCGCTCAGCGGCCCAGACACCTCCCCGGGGCGTTGCGCCACCAGCAGCACCGCAGGCAGAGATTCCAGGCGGCGGGCCAGGTAGAGCAGGAAACGGACCGAGGCCGGGTCCAGCCAGTGCGCGTCGTCGACGAGCAGCGCCACCGGTCCCTGGTCGCACCGGTCGGCGATCAGCCAGTACAGACCGTGCAGGACGGCGGCGGCCCGGTCGGGCTCGGGCGCGGCGTCGGCCCCGCCCTGAAACACCGGCGCGGCGAGCCCCGCCGACCCGCGGAACGCGTCGGGCCCGGCTGCGGGCGCCAGCAGTTCGCGCATCGCGGCAAACGAGGATTCCATCGAGACGTCATCGCCGCGGGCGCGCAGGCACTCCATTCCCAGGTCGTCCGCGTGGGTAGCGCAGGCGCGCAGCAGCGCGCTCTTGCCGATCCCGGGCGGCCCCTCGATGACGACCAGGGCTCCGCGCCCGTCGCAGGCGGAAGCCAGCAGGCCGTCGAGACCTGCGAGCTCCGCGCCACGTTCCAGTAACGCGCCGCCGTCCCGGTGCGACTCGCCCACAGCCGTGGATCCTACGGATTCCTGATGTTTGACACACCGACGTCGGTTGCAACTTGACGGCGACCGCAGTCAGGGGAGATGATCGGCACTACAACGGATTTTGGCCGATTCACACGTCTCGGGTTGTCTGGGGGTGGACGACGAGGGCACTCGCGACAGGAGAGGGGAGCGACGATGGGGCGCAACAGCACGGACGCGGGGGCTCGGCGCGGGCAATTGGTGGGGCGTCGCATGATGCGACTCGCGGTGCTGACGGCGGCGTTGGCGCTGGCGTTCGCGGCATCGGGCACCGCGGCGCCGCCGTTCGCGGGGACGCTGACACCCATGACCGGGACAGCCGGGTGCGAGATGGTCGTCGGCGGCAGCCTGGACTGCACCGAGGCGCGCGGGATCGGCGGCGCGGAGAGCGTGACGGTCAGCCCTGACGGACGCAACGTCTATGTCACGAGTTACCCGCTGAGCAGTCCAAGCGCCCCCAACGGTCTGGCCGTGTTCTCACGGAGCACCACCACGGGTGCGCTCACCCAGCTTCCCGGGACGAGCGGCTGCATGACTCCCGCGGGCGACAGCGCCGCGGGGCCGGGCACCTGCACGGCCGTCCCCGAGCTCGGAAACGGCGACGGTCACGACTTCGTGATCAGCCCCGACGGGAAGTTCGCCTACGTCGCAGGCGCAAATCCGGATGCGATCGTTCTGTTCAGCCGCGATGCCGCGACCGGGGCCCTGACGCAGCTTCCGGGCACGGCCGCGTGCATCACGGTGGACGGATCGTCGCCCGCCGGCGCCAACACCTGCCAGGCCATGCCCAATCTCGCCGGCCCGTTTCACGCCACCATGAGCCCCGACGGCCACTTCCTCTACGTGATCGACTTCGAGTCGGCGACCGATGGGATCGTCGTGTTCGCCCGCGACTCGGCCACCGGCGCGCTCAGCGAGGTGCAGTGCGTGTTCGACGCCCCGGCGCCCACGGGGTGTGACACAGCGCGCGACGTCGGCGGCTCACAGGACATCGTGATCTCGCCCGACGGCCTCCACGCGTTCTCGAACGTCTCCGATGGAATCTCGAGCCTGGCGCGCGATCCTTCAACAGGCTTCCTGACTCAGCCGGCGGGGGCCGCGGGGTGCATCAGCGACGACGGGACCGATGACGAGGGCAACCCCACATGCGGCACCGGAAGGTTCCTGGACGGCCTCTACTCGATGGCGATCAGCCCCGATGGGCACATGCTCTACGCCACCGCCGGTGACGGGCTGGGCAACGGCGGCGTTGTCTTCCTGCGCGTGGCGGCCGACGGGAGCCTGAGCCAACCCAACGACCCTCCGTGCACGTCTAACACCGGCAATAACGGCAGCTGCGAGTCCGGCCTCGGCCTGGAGTCTCCTCAGGGCATCACGATGTCGCCCGACGGCCGCCAGGTCTACATCACGTCCCAGGCGGGCGACGACGGCGATGCGCTCGACACCTACGCGATCGTCGCCGCCGACGGCTCGGTGGGTGGAGGCGACTGCATCACCGTCGATGGGGGTTCGGACGCCTTGACAGGCGCGTGCGCCACCGGCGGTCCCGGGTTCGAATTTCCCTACCCGGCCGCGATAAGCCCCGACGGGGAGAGCCTGTACCTCCCCAGCTTTGCGAACGGAGCGGTGCTCGGCTTCCACCGCGAGACCGCACCGGTCTGCCAGCCGGCCACCGCGTCCACCACCTTCATGAGGCCGGTGACGATCACGTTGTCGTGCAGCGATCCCGACGGCGACACGGTGAAGAACTGGGCCATCTCGCGCGATCCGGCGCACGGTGTCGTCAATCCGGTGAACCAGGCCACCCACACGGTCCAATACTTCCCCGGCTTCCTCTTCAGCGGCGTGGACAGCTTCACGTTCACCGTCAACGACGGTCAGAACACGAGCGCACCGCAGACGGCGACGATCACCGTCGGCCCGCCGCCACCCCCTCCGGCGCCGGCGCCGACCCCCCGGCTCAGCCACGTGCGCCAGTCGCACCATCGCTGGCGAGAGGCGGGAAAGGCCGAGAGGCACGCGCCGCCGGTGGGCACGACGTTCTCGTTCACGCTCAACACCAAGGCCAAGGTCACGTTCACATTCACCCAACGGCTTCCCGGCCGCACGGTGGGTGATCGGTGCGTGGCTCCGTCGCGGGGCAACGCCAAGCACCGCGCGTGCTCGCGGACGAGGGCGCGCGGCAGCTTCAGCTTCACTAAGGAGGCGGGGGTCATCCGGCGCGACTTCTCCGGGTCGGTCCCGCATCACGGCCGGCTCCCGACGGGCAGCTACACGGTGACGCTCACCGCCAAGCACATCGCGCTGCACTCCGCTCCCACGACGCTCCGCTTCACGATCGTGAGCTGAGCCTCGGGGCACGCCTTGTCCCCCCGCGCACCGGTGTTCGCCAACGGACGCCGGGTCGGTTGACAGACCCCGCGCGCGGACGAGAATCCGGCGCCGGCGATAGAGGAAGGGGATCTACATGCAAACGTTTCGCCTGCGTTCGCTGCGTGCCTACCTGTACCTGGCAGGAGCCGCAGCCATCATCACCGTCGCGGTGGCCGTCCTGGCCTCCAACGGCGACGTGGCCAGTGCCCACACCAGCCGCGTGCTGGTCAAAGACTCCCAGCGACTGGCCACCGTCAGCCCGACCATTCCGGCCAAGGTCGGCTGCTCGACGCTGACGTCACTGACCAGCCTGGTCACGATCCCGCACTACCCGACGAGCCTCGACTCGGCCACCGACGTGGCCGCGGCCGGCGGCAACCCGGAGTACTGCGACGTCAAGGGGATGATCGCCCCGCAGACGCACTTCGAGATGAAGCTGCCCGTCTCAAGCTGGCAGGGCCGGTACCTGCAGAACGGGTGCGGCGGGTATTGCGGGACCGTCTCCAGCCAGACGTTCCCGGCCTGTGACGCCCAGTTGGGCGGCGACTTCGCGATGGCCACCGACGACGAGGGCCATACGACCTCCAGCGGTCTGGGCGGCGCCGGGTTGTTCGCCTTCAACAGTCAGAAGCTGCGTAACGAGTACGGCTATGAGTCAGAGCACGCGCTCGCGGTCGTGGCCAAGACGATCATCGGCGACTACTACGGTGAGTCGCCCAACTACTCCTACTTCGACGGCTGCTCGGACGGCGGCCGCGAGGCGATGGAGGTGGCCGAGCGCTATCCCACCGACTTCAACGGGATCATCGCCGGGGCGCTCGAGAACATCGCCGGGCCGCTCAACGCGGAGCTCCAGACCTGGGACTACCGGGTCAATACCGACGCCAACGGCAACGCGATCCTCACCTCGGCGAAGCTGACGGCGCTGCACAACGCGGTCATCGCCGCGTGTGCCGGCGATGACGGCGTGCCCGGCGACGGGATCATCACCGACCCGCGCAACTGCCACTTCAATGTCTCGAGCATCCAGTGTCCGGCAGGCACCGACAACGCCAACTGCCTGACACCGGCGCAGGTGACGGTCGCCGACGACCTCTACCAGGGGCCGGTCGACCCGCAGGGTCGCCATCTCTACCCGGGCGGCTTCGCGTTCGGGTCCGAGAGCTCATGGGGCGGCTTCCAGCTCCCCGCCGCGCCGTTCGGGACGACGGTCTCGTCCAAGACGGCGCTCGTCTACGGCGGCCTGTCGCTGCCCTACCTGCGCTACCAGTACCTGCCGCCGGGCCAGCTCGGTCCCGACCCGGACCAGTGGAGCTTCAGCGACCGGACGTTCCGCTCGTTGTTCCCGGTGGCGAACACGTATGACGCGATGGACACCAACCTCAGCGCGTTCCGCCGCCACGGCGGCAAGCTGATCATCTGGCAGGGGTGGGCCGACCAGGCCATCCCCGTGTTCGGGACGATCGACTACTACGACACGCTGGCCAGCCGGATGGGCGGCCTGGACTCGACCCAGCAGTTCGCGCGGATGTTCCTGTTCCCGACGGTCGCGCACTGCGGCGGCGGCTACGCCGCGAGCAGCTTCGACCTCGTCTATCCGATGGTCCAGTGGGTGGAGAACCGGAGCGCGCCGAGCCAGATCACGGCCACCGACACCGTCGCAGGCAACACGCTGACGCGGCCGGTGTACCCGTATCCGCTGGTGCCCAAGTACAACGGCAGCGGCTCGACAAGCGACGCGGCCAACTTCCACGCGGTCGTCTCGCCGCACGCGCACGACTACTCGCAGTGGCTCGGCAACGACCTCTTCTACCAGCCCGTGGACGCATCCCAGCGCGCGCACGGGCAGACTAGGAGGCGTGCCTCCAGGACCTGACGTCATCGTCGTCGGCGCCGGCCACAACGGTCTGGTGGCGGCGACTCTGCTGGCGGGCTCCGGTCACCGCGTCCGGGTGCTGGAGTCCGCCGGCCACGCCGGGGGCGCCGCGGTGTCGGCGCGCGTGTTCCCCGGGGTCGACGCGCGGATCTCGCGCTACTCCTACCTCGTCAGCCTGTTCCCGAGCGCGCTGCTGCGCGAGCTGGGCGTGCGGGTGCAGTTGCGCCGGCGCCAGATCAGCTCCTACACGCCGCACGGCGACACGGGCGTGCTCATCTGCGACGACGACCGCCGCACGCGCGAGAGCCTTGCCCGCACGCTGGGCGAACGCGAGGGCGAGCGGTCCGCCGACGCGCTGGAGCGCTTCGGCGCGCTCACCGCCTCGGTGGCGCAGCGCGTCTTCCCCACGCTCACCGAGCCGCTGCGCTCGCGTGCGCGGCTGCAGAGCCACATCGGCGACGAGGCGGCGTGGGCGGCGTTGTTCGAGCGGCCGCTCTCTGAGCTGTTGACGTCTGAGTTCGAATCTGACCTCGTGCGCGGGATCGTCGCCACCGACGCGCTCATCGGCACCTTCGCGGCGCTCGACGATCCGGGCCTGGCGCAGAACCGCTGCTTCCTGTATCACGTGATCGGCAACGGGACGGGGCACTGGGACATCCCGGTGGGCGGCATGGGGGCGTTGACCGGGGCACTCGCTGACGCGGCCGTCGCCGCCGGAGCCGAGCTGCGCCTCGATACGCCGGTGACACGGATCGAACCCGACGACTCGGGGGCGCGCGCGGTCGTGCACACCGCTGCAGGTGACGTGCTCGAGGCTCGCCATGTGCTGGCCAACGTCGCCCCGGCGGTGCTGGCCGAACTGCTGGGCGACCCGCCGCCACCCGGCGACGCGCCCGAGGGCTCGCAGCTCAAGCTCAACCTGCTGCTGCGCCGCCTGCCCCGGCTGCGCGACCCGGCCGTATCACCGGAGGAGGCGTTTGGCGGCACCTTCCACGTCAACGAGGGCTATGACCAGCTGGAGCGAGCCCACGCCCAGGCGGCCGCCGGGCAGGTCCCCGAGCTGCCCCCGTGCGAGGCCTACTGCCACTCGCTCACCGACCCCACGATCCTGGGGCCCGAGCTGCAGGCCGCGGGCGTGCACACGCTCACCGTGTTCGGGCTGCACATGCCGGCGCGCCTGTTCCGCGGCGACCACGACGCCGCCCGTGACGCGGCGGTGGCCGCGACGCTGGCGTCGATCGACAGCGTGCTGGCCGAGCCGCTGGAGGACTGCCTGCTGAGTGGGCCCGACGGGGCCCCGTGCCTGGAGGCGCACACGCCGATCGAGCTCGAGGCCGAGCTGGGGCTGCCCGGCGGGCACATCTTCCACCGCGACCTGACCTGGCCCTTCGCCGAGAACGAACGCGACGTGGGGCGCTGGGGCGTCGAGACCTCGCGGCCGAATGTGTGGCTGTGCGGCGCCGGAGCCCGCCGCGGCGGAGCGGTCAGCGGCATCCCCGGCCACAACGCCGCCAAAGCCGTCCTCCAAGTAAACTTATAAGTTTACTTAGGCACTCTTCGACGCCCTCACCACTGGGTTGTGGTCGATAGTGGACCTATTTCCTTCAAGATCGACCACGTCTCCACCCTGGAGCCGCGGCACGCCGCGGCACGCCGCGGCGGGCTCAGTCGGCGGCGGGCCCGCGCGCGGCCCAGCGGTCGATGAGGAAGCGCGCGATCGACACCGGCGGGGGCAGCTGGAACCCGGGATCCCCGCCGTCGATGGCCTCGACGATCGCGGCGCGGCTGTGCCAGCCGACCTCGTCGAGCTCATCGTCGGTCACGCGCGGCTCGCCCCCGTCGGAGACGGCATGGAAGCCGAGCATGAGCGACGCCGGGAACGGCCACGGCTGCGAGGCCACGAATACCGGGGCGCGGGCGACGATGCCCGACTCCTCCTGCACCTCGCGGGTGACGGCCTCCTCCGCCGACTCCCCCGGCGACACGAAGCCGGCGAGCACGCTCAGGCGCCCGGCGGGCCAGCCGGCGCGCCGCCCCAGCAGCAGCCGGTCGTCGGACTCGACGGTCATGATCACCACCGGGTCGGTGCGGGGGAAATGGTCGGCGCCGCAGCGCGGGCAGTGGCGCCGGTAGCCGGCCTCGGCAACGTCGGTGGGGTTGCCGCAATTGGCGCAGAATCGGTGGCGGCGGTGCCAGTTGAGCGTTGCCATCACGTACGCGGCCAGGCCGGCCTCGGCCGGCGCCATCAGCGCCCCGGCCTCGCGCAGGCTCATGACGCGCTGCCCGTCGCCCGCATCCACTACCGAATCGCGCGCGAACACCGGCTCGCCACCGTCGAGGCCCAGCAGGATCGGCTCGGCGCCATCCTCGTCCCCGACAGGGACGCGGACGAGTTCGGCCTCCTCTCCGCCGCCCACGAGCACCCCGTCGCGGCCCGCCACCACAACGCGCGCGCCCGGATCGCGCAGCTGCTCGCGCACCCACTCGGGGTCCTTGCGCTCGGTTGAGGCGCGGTCGAGGGCCATTCCGGTGAACGGCGGCAGGGCGGGGCGGTCGGCGGCGGTGGACATCGCTATGACGTGAGGTTAATGACCAGCCGGTGAACCGCTTGGCCCGAGGCCCGTCGGAGCGTATGCTGGCTGCCCGCGTCGTCCCGTTCTCGACGCGAGAGCAGACAGGGAACCCGGAGAGAGGGGATAGCGGTGAAGCGTCGCTTGCTGACGGTGACGGTGGTGGCTGGTGCGCTCTGTGCCGGCGTGATGGCCTCAACCGCGAACGCCGCGGTCGCGCCCGGAGCTCCCGGCGCGCAGAGCTTCTTCGATCTGGCCCGCAAGGACTGCGTGGGCACCGCCCGCAACACCACCTCCCGGGTGTGGTTCACGGTCGCCGACGGGGTCCTCTCGGACACCTACTGGCCCAACGTGGACGCCACCAACGTCCACACGCTCCAGTACGTCGTCAGCGACGGCTCGACCTTCACCGATCTGCAGACCCGCGACATGACCTACCGCGTCGTCCCCGACCCCTCGGGCATGTCGTGCACGATCGTCGCCTCCAGCGCCGCGCACCACTACTCGATCACGACGACCTACATCGCCGACCCCGCGCGCGACGCGGTGCTGATGCGCGCGCGCTTCCGCGGGCCGTCGGCCGATCAGGTCTACGTCCGCCTGGACCCGCTGGCAGGCGGCACCGGCGGCGGTGGGAGCCAGAACGGCGGACCCAACACCGCCTCGCTCGTGGGCTCGGTGCCGGTGGACTCCAACACCAACACCGTCACCAACGCCACCAACCGCACGTACGCGGTACCGACCTTCGAGGCGTTGCAGACCAAGCACGGCTTCGGATCCGAGAGTGTGGGCTACGCCGGCACCGCGTCAGACGGCCTCGCGATGCTGGACGCCTCGCACGCGCTGACCACCCCCTTTGACTCGGCGCCCGACGGCCACGTCACCCTCACCGCGCAACTGCGTCTGCGCCACGGCCGCTCGACGGACCTGGCGCTCGGTTTCGGTCAGACGCAGGCCGCGGCGATCGCGACCGCCGGATCGTCGGCGAACCAGCGCTTCAGCCGCGCCTGGCGCGCCTACGAGGACCAGTGGAGCCGCTATGACGCGCATCTGCGCCGCCCCGCGCGGTCGCTCGGCCGTACCGCCGATCAGGCGTACTACGCGTCGGTCAACGTCGTGAAGGCCTCCGAGGACAAGCAGTTCCCCGGCGCGATCGCCGCCGGCCTGGACTCGCCGTGGGGCCAGTCGGTGCCCGCGGGCAACCTCACCAACGGCCAGCCGACGTACTTCGGCTCCTACCGCGAGGTCTTCGCCCGCGACCTCTACGAGGCGTTCACCGGCCTGCTCGTGGCCGGCGACGTGCGCACCGCGCAGGACGCGACGCTGTTCCTGTTTGACCGCCAGCAGCAGTCCGACGGGTCGATGCCGCGCAACTCCCTGGAGAACGGCATGCCCGCCCCTGACACCGGAGGCCTCCAACTCGATGAGACCTCCTACCCGATCCTGATGGACTGGCAGTCGGGCCTGGCCCGTGACGGCGGCTTGTATCGCAGCCATGTGATCCCGGCCGCGGACTTCCTCATCGCCCACGGACCGTCGGATGGCGTGGAGCGCTGGGAGGAGCAGTCGGGCTTCTCGCCCTCGACCATCTCGGCGGAGATCGCCGGGCTCACCGCGGCGGCCAACATCGCCATGGTCAACCATGATCCCGCGCACGCGCGCCTGTACCAGGCGACCGCCGACGACTTCGCGCGCAACATCAAGGCCTGGACGGTCACGACCACAGGCCCCTACGCGCCGCGCTACTTCATCCGCGTGTCCAAGACCGGTGACCCGAACGCCGCGATCTCCTACGGCCTCGGCAACGGGAGCATCACCGCCGACCAGCGCTCGATCGTCGACGCGGGCTTCCTGGAGCTCGTGCGGCTGGGGATCCTCCCCGCCCGCGATTCCGACATCCGCGCGTCGCTGGGCGTGATCGACAAGACGATCGAGGCCCAGACCAACAGCGGCCCCGGCTTCTACCGCTATGGAACGAGCACGACGGGCTCCGAGGACGGATATGGCGACTGCTTCGAACCCGACTCGACGACCTGCTCGCCCACCGGCGCGCCCTGGGCGCCCAGCGGCACCGGCTCGGGCCACCTGTGGCCGGTGCTGAGCGACGAGCGCGCCGAGTACGACCTGTCCGCGCGACAGGCGGGATCGGCCCGCTCCCTGCTGGGCGCGATGCTCAACATGACCTCGGGCCAGGGCCTGGAGCCCGAGCAGGTGTGGGAGGACCCGGACGTGCCCGCCTCCCCCTTCGGCACCGACCCGACCACCGCGTCGATCGGGTTCACCAACGGCAGGCCGGTCGGCTCGGCCAGCCCGCTGACGTGGGCCCAGGCCACGGTGGCACGGCTGACCATCGACCTCGGCGCGGGGCGCACCGTCGAGACGCCCGACATCGTCTCTGACCGCTACGTCGCGCACGGGATGCCCGGGGCGCTGCCGCTCACCATCACCTCACCGGCGGCAGGCTCGAGCGTCACCACCCAGGCGATCACCGTCACCGGGACGACGACACCCCGCGCGCAGGTCGATGCCGAGGCCGAGACCTCGGCGGGCGGCACGGCGGCCACGGCGTCGACGACCGCCGACGGTTCGGGCCACTGGTCGCTGTCGCTCACCCCGACGACGTTCGGCTCGCCGATCATCACGGTCACGGCGACGCGCGGCAACAGCACCGGGTACGCCCAGGAGACGGTGTCCGACGTGACGCTGCCGGGCACCTCGGTCCTGACCGCCACCGATCCCGCCAACGACGACAACGGCCCCGGGACCTACCAGTACCCCACCGACGGCTCGTTCGCGCCGGGAGGGTTTGACCTGACCAACTTCCAGGTCAACGAGACCGCGACCGACATCTACATCCAGACGACGCTGCGCAACCTCGTCAATACCTTCGGGAACGACTTCGGGGCCCAGATGCTGGACATCTACGTCCACAACCCCTCAGCGACGGGCGCCTCGACCGCCCCCGCGTTCGCGCAGCGCAACTACACGATCGCCACGGGCGACGCCTGGAGCGAGCGCCTCGAGGCGCAGGGCTTCGCGCCGGTCGTATGGGTCAACCCGGCGGGCACGGGCCTGGGCTCGGCGCAGCTCATCACCGACATCCCCAGCCACACGGCGACGCTCGTGCTGCCCCGTTCCGCCTTCGGCGATCCGGGGGCGGGTTGGGTGTTCACCGTCGCCCTCACCGGCCAGGACGGGTTCAGCTCTGACCAGGCGCGCGCGTTTGCGCCCACGCCGCAGCCGTTCGCGTTCGGCCTCTGCGCCGCGGGCAACCCGAGCCCGATCTGCGCGGTCGATCCCGGCACGGTCCCCAAGGTGATGGACACCATCACCCCCCAGGGCGTCGACCAGGCCACCGAGCTCAACCCGCTCAACGGCCCGGTGACGCTGCAGGGGGTCAGCGTGCCGTAGCCCGGGTCCGCAGGCGAACATCAGAACTCAAGTCCTACGGGTGCGCGCGCCTGGGCTGGGACCCGGCGAAGCTGCGCGCCTAAAGCTCACAATCTCTTATAGACCCAAAGCACCGTCTCTTGGTGTATTGTGCGGGCGGTGTGGAGAGAGCGGGTCTGGAAGCCGTGGCGCCACGGGCTGGTGATGGTGGCGGCCGTGGTTGCCTGCCTGTCGCAGGGCGCGGTCTCGGCAGCGGCTCAGGTGCCCACCGGCATGCCCACCGACGTTCCCGCCGCGGCCGCGACGCCGGCCCCCGCGCTGCCCGAGCCCTCCGCCGCCGCCTGGCCGTTTCCCAGCAGCTTCCCGCAGACCTCGGGGACCGGCCGGCTGGCCGGCGGCGCATCGCTGTGGACCGACTTCGTCTACGACGACTACGGCGCCTCGAGCCCTGAGGGGCTCAGCACCTCGACGTTCGCGCAGAGCTCGGGCCTGGCCGGCCGCCAGGGTGACTACGTCTTCCCCACGGGCGCCGCAAACAACAACGGCGCCGACATCTTCCGCGCCGGGGTCGGAATCAAGGGCGCGTTCAGCTACTGGCGCGTGGACTGGGTCACGTTGGCGGATCCGAGCATCCCAATCGCCGAATGGGCCCTGGACACCGACAACAACCCCGGCACCGGCTCAGCGGCGTGGCCCGCCGCGGCCGGGGTCACCTCGCCGGGCATCGACCAGGCGCTCGTCGTCTCCAGCCGGGGCGCCTGGCTCGTCAACCCGCTGACCGGCCTGCGCACCGACGTCGTAGCCCACGGCGGCAGCCTCACCGTCGACCCCGCGTCAAAGTCCTTCATCGTCGCCGTCCCCCGCACCCTGCTGCCCGTGAGCGGGACCTGGCGGGTTCGGCTGGCCGCCGGCCTGGCCGACGCGTCGGGCCAGAACTTCGCCGCGCCCGACGTCGACGCGGCCGGATCGAGTGCGCTGCCCCTCCCCGCCGAGCGCGTCTACAACATCACCTTCCGCACGGCCGCCCAGGAGCCGCCCGTCTACACCGACGGCTCGAGCGATGCCCTGGCCGCCTCGGCCCAGGCCGCACTTGCCGGCACGCCGGTGGGCAGCACACTGGGACTCGACGGGCTCGCCCGGACGGTGACGGGCAACTTCTGGATGGAGGACGACCAGGCCGACACCCTGGCCACCGGCGACGTCTCGAAGTTTTCCCAGCTCGTGAACTGGTCGGCGCTGACCGCCGGCGACACGACGCCCGAGCCGCAACCGACGGGCTACAGCGCCCGCTGGTATGTCTCGCGCCTTGACCCCGGTGCCGGCCAGCGGACCGACGACGGGACCGAGGGCGACTTCAAGCCGACGCTGATGGAGCGCATCCAGCCCTATGCCGTGTATGTGCCGACCGGCTACCGGCCCGGCCATAAGACACCGCTGACCTGGGTCCTGCACTCGCTGGAGGTCAACTACAACCAATACGGCGCGCTCGACCCCCAGCTCATCCAGCAGCTCTGCCAGGACCGTGGATCGATCTGCGCCACCACCGAGGGCTTCGGGCCCGCGGGCTGGTACTACAACGAGGCCGAGACCGACTTCTGGCAGGTGTGGCGCCAGCTGGCCCAGACCTACACTCTGGACCCCGCGCGCACGGTCATCTCCGGCTATTCGATGGGCGGGTGGGCGTCCTACAAGCTCGCCTTCGAGCATCCCGACGACTTCGCCGGGGCGCTCGTGCTCGACGGCCCGGTGGCCTGCGGCGTCGAGGTCTATCCCGGGGCGACCGCGCCGGCGGCCCAGGACCCCGCGTGCACCGACGATGGCCAGAGCCAGTCGATGGTGGCCAATGCACGCTGGATCCCGTACGTGATCGACCAGACCTACGCCGACGAACTGGTGCCGACCACCGGTGTGCTGTCCCAGGCGCAGGCATTCGACACGGCCGGGCAGCGCTATGACCTGTTCATCCACACGGGCGGCGACCATCTCGCCTTCGCCACCGAGGACCGCTTCTCCGACGTCGTGGGCGCGCTGGGGCATCCGGTGCGGACGATCGACCCCGCCGCCTTCACCTATGACTGGTATCCGAGCCTCACCAACTCCGCACTCGGGATCGGCGCGACCGGCGACTACTGGCTGAGCGGGCTGGGCGCGCGCACCACGTCGGCGGGCACCGTGGCCGCGATCGTCGCCGACGACGCGGCACTGCCCGCACGCTCGGTGTCCGCGGTGAGGGCCGGCCCCTCGCTCGTCACTCAGCCGCTGCCGGGCACGAACACCTCACTGAGCTGGAAGCTCGGTGCCCGCGCCGCGAGGGCGTCGCGGATGACACTGGGACTGACCGACGTGTCGCGGCTCACCCTCGACAGCGCGGCCGCGCGGCTGCGCACCGGAACAATCACGGTGCGCACCGACGGGCCGACGCGGCTGAGGATGGCCCACCTGCGGCGAGGGACACGGGTGGCGGTCAACGGGCGGCGTGTCGGCGCGGCGGGCCGGGGCGGCTCCGCGACGGTGACGCTGGGTTCGGGACGATCGGTGGTCAAGCTCACGAGGTCGCATCCTCGAGGGAGGGAGTAGGTGGTGGTCAGGGGCGAGTGGAGACCGGCTGTGAGGCGAGCGGGAAGCTGACGCCAGTCAGCTGCTCGGACACGTCCCACAGCCGGTGCGCCACCTCCGTGTCCAGGGCCTCTTTCGAGCGGCCGACGAGCGCGGGCGCGCCGCGCCCCTCCATAAATCCGCTGGGCCCCGCGTAGCTGTTGCCGGGGACGTCGGCCACCGCGGCGTACAGGGTGGGCAGCGCGCCGCCGTTGTCGTCCTGGGCGATGACCCGGTTGCCGATCACCATCAGCACCTCCATCAGGCGGTTCTCGCTATGGGATTGGAGGTTGGTGGCCGCGTAGCCGGGGTGTGCGGCGTTGGCCAGCACATCGGAGCCGGCGGCGCTCAGCCGTCGCTGAAGCTCAGCGGTGAACAGGAGGTTGGCGAGCTTGGACTGCCCGTAGGCGCGCCAGGCCTTGTAGGACTTGCGCTCCCAGTTGAGGTCATCGAAGTCCACGTGCCCCATGCGATGGGCGCCGGACGCCACGGTCACGACGCGGCCGGTGACGTGGGGCAGCAGCAGGTTGGTGAGCGCGAAGTGGCCCAGGTGGTTGGTGCCGAACTGCATCTCGAACCCGTCGGCGGTGCGCGAGAGCGGCGGGACCATGATCCCGGCGTTGTTGATGAGGATGTCGATGGGGCCGTCCCAGGCCGCCGCGAACTCGTTGACCGAGGCGAGGCTGGCCAGGTCCAGGCGGCGCACCTCGGTGGTGCCGGACATCTGGGCGGCGGCGGTGTCGCCCTTGTCGGTGTTGCGCACGGCGAGGATGACGCGGGCGCCGTGGTCGGCGAGAGCGCTCGCCGCGACGCGGCCGATGCCGCTGTTGGCGCCGGTGACGATGATCGTCTGGCCGGCCATGTCGGGGATGTTGGCTGTGGAGAAAGTAGGCATGGGCAACAATGTAGTCGCTGACCACAATGTTGTCAAGGACAACTTCATGCGCTAGCCTCCGCCCCCTTGATGTCCGAGCGTCCCTATCACCATGGCAATCTGCGCAGCGCGCTGCTGGACGCGGCCGAGCGCACGGTCCGCGAGCGCGGCGTGGGCGAGCTGTCGCTGCGCGAGCTCGCGCGGGACGTCGGCGTGAGCCACGGCGCCCCTCGCCGTCACTTCCCCGACCGCCAGGCGCTGCTCGATGCGCTGGCCGAGAGCGGGTTCGAGCGCCTGCGCACCGAGCTGCGCACGGCCGTGGATGGCGCCGGCGACGAGTTCGAGGCGCGCCTGCACGCGACCGCCGCGGCCTACATCCGTTTTGCCACCGCGGACCCGGCGCTGCTCGAGCTGATGTTCGCGGTCAAGCACCGCGAAGGCGCCGGCGCCCTGCAGGAGGCGGCCGAGAGCACGTTCGCGGTGATGATGGAGGTCGTGGTCCAGGGTCAGGCCGAGGGCCGGCTCGAGCCCGGCGAGCCCGAGCGGGTCGGGCTCGTCCTCTTCGCGACGATCCAGGGCATCGCGGCCCTGCTGACCGGGGGCATGGTCGCGCCCGAGCAGCTCGACGAGTTGCTGTCTGACTCGATCGCGCACTTCCTGCGCGGCTCGCGCGCCGCGGTCTGACTCAGAGCAGTCGCATGCCGGGCTTGTGCCCGCTGCGGATCATGATCCGCGCGCGCTCGGCTTTCCACGATGGCGCGCTCAGCGAGACCAGCAGCTTGTCGCCCGCCCGGTAGACCTTGCCGGCGTGCAGGCTGCGGCGGTGCTTCTGCAGCGTGGACCCCGCAACATGGAGCTTGTGGGCCGGGCACCCGCGTCCGCTGCAGGTGATGGTGAACGCGGTGTGCGCGGGCACACGTCCGACGCTGATCCGGACCAGCCGCGTGTGACGGTGGCTCCACTTCCAGCGCAGGAGGATCTTCACCGCCAGCTTGTGGTGGGTCTTGGGACGCGGCGGGGCGACCGATACCGATCCGCTCCCGGTGGGCGGGGCCGTGGGCGGCGGCGCGGTGCTCGGGGGCGGGGCAAGGGTGCCTGCGGGCGCCACCACCGACACGTGGTCAAACCCGGCCGACGGGGTCCACGAGATTTCGCGCAGGGAGCCGTCGGTCCCGGCGAAGTACACGTTCTGGCTGTGGTTGTCGGGGTCGTAGTTGGTCGCCGGAGCTGAGGCCAACGAACCGGCCGGTACGACCACGATCACATGCCCCCACCCGTGCCCAGACGCCCACGAGATCTCCCGTAACGACCCGTCCGGGCCCTCGAAGAAGACGTTCTGTGTCTTGTTGTCCGCGTCGTAGTTGGTGGCCGGCCCCGAGCCCAGCGAATGCGCCGGGGCCACGGTCGAGACGTGGTCGAAGCTGCCCGACGGCGTCCACGAGATCTCCCGCAGCGACCCGTCGGGGCCCTCGAAGTACGTGTTCTGGCTCGTGTTGGCCGGGTCGTAGTTGGTCGCCGGCGACCCCGTCACCGACCCTGCGGGGACGACCACGGTGATGGCCTTCCAGCCAGAGCCGGAGACCCACGGCTTCTCCTGCAGCGATCCGTCCGCGCCGGCGAAGTACACGTTCTGGCTGTGGTTGGCGGAGTCGAAGTTGGTCGCTGGAGTCGAGTGCACCGTGTTCGCGGGAGCCACCGCCGACACGTGGTTGAACCCGGCCGACGCCGACCACGAGATCTCCCGCAGGGATCCGTCGGTCCCGGCGAAGTAGATGTTCTGGCTCGCGTTCTGCGAGTCGAAGTTCGTGCCCGGCCCGGATCCCAGCGATCCCGCCGGCACCGGCTCCTTGATCGCGCTCCAGCCGGCGCCCTGCTTCCACGTGATCTCCCGAAGCGACCCGTCGAGCCCGGCCCAGAAGACGTTCTGGGTGTGGTTGACCGAATCGAAGTTGGTGGCCGGGGCGTTGGCGGCCGCCGCCGCGCCTGGCCATGCCGCAAT
Organism: Solirubrobacteraceae bacterium; assembly: GCA_036490435.1. Lineage (GTDB taxonomy): Bacteria > Actinomycetota > Thermoleophilia > Solirubrobacterales > Solirubrobacteraceae > Palsa-465. The sequence continues at coordinate 3,592 of DASXDW010000011.1, read as the reverse complement.
CGCGGCGAGCACCACCACTCTCGTCACCCAGGCACGCAGACTCATCTAAGGCCCTGCCGAGGCTACCAGCGGAATCCGCGTGAGGCCGCCGGTGCGCCCCCCGGCGCCCGTGGCTCAGCCGCGGTGCGCCGCCGGGTCCGGGAACGGCGCGTCGTCGCGGGAGAGTTCGGCGTCGAGCGCGTCCTCCTCGGCCCCATGGCCCTCGATGCGGATGCGCGGCAGCCGCCGGTCGATCCAGTCCGGCAGTGCCCAGGTCACCGGCCCGAGGATCTCGAGCACCGCGGGCAGCAGCACGCAGCGCACGACGATCGCATCGAGGAACACGGCCACGGCCAGCCCGAAGCCGAACTCCTTGATCGAGCGCTGGTCACCCAGCATGAACGACAGGAAGACGCAGATCATGATCGCCGCTGCCGCGCTGATCACCCGCCCCGTGAGCGCGATCCCGTCGGTCACCGCTGCGGTCGCGTTGCGTTGGCGCACCCACTCCTCGCGCACTCGGGAGATGAGGAACACCTCGTAGTCCATGCTCAGGCCGAACACCACCGCGAACATCAACACTGGGATCCACGGCTCCACCGGGCCCTTGGTCACCCCCAGCGCACCGGCCAGGAACCCGTTCTGGAACACCACGACCGTCACGCCCAGGGCCCCGCCGATGCTCAACAGGTTCATGAGCGCGGCCTGCACGGGAATGACGAGCGAGCGGAAGATGACGAACAGCAGCAGCGCCGAGAGCACGATCACGATCCCGATGAACAACGGCAGCTTGGTCGCCAACACGTGGGAGAAGTCGATGGAGCCCGCGGTGAAGCCGCCCACGAGCGGCCGGCCGGCGAAGGACTTCTCAAACGGCGGAAGCACGTCGCCACGCAGGTGGTTGACCAGATCGGTGGTCGCCTGGTCCTGGGGCGCTGACGCGGGATAGGCCTCCATCACCGCCACCTTGCCCGAGGGGGCCAGGCGCGGCGCGGTCACGGCCACGACGTCCGGGGTCTTGGCCACCGCGGCATGCAACGCCGCCAGCTGCGACTGCTGGGCCGGGTTGTCCAGCTGGGCGACGATCTCCAGCGGGCCGTTGAACCCAGGGCCGAAGCCGGCGGAAAGCATGTTGAAGGCGCGGTAGCTGCTCGTGCTGGACGGGTCGTTGCCGGCGTCGCTTGAATCCAGCCGCAGCCCCAGAACGGGAACGAGACAGATGAGCATGACGGCCAGCGCCCCAGCCGCGAGCGGCCACGGGCGCGACTGCACGACGACGCTCCAGCGTCGCCACGCCGACTCCCGCGGGACGTCGCCCCGTGCCTCGCGGCGCCGGGCGCGGCGAGTGGGGCGCACCACCCGATTCCCCCAGGCGCCCAGCAGTGCCGGGACCACCGTCAGTGACGCGAGCAGGACGCATAGGACCGCGAGCACCGAGGCGATCGCCAGTCCGTACAAGAAGGTCACGCCGGTGGCGAACATGCCCAGCAGCGCGATGATCACCGTCGTGCCGGCGAGCAGGATGGCCCGGCCGGAGGTGTCCATGGCCTCGACGATCGATCTCTCCACGTCCCCGTGGACGGCGTGGTTCTCCTTGAACCGAGTGATGATGAACAGCGCGTAGTCAACCCCCACGCCCAGGCCGATCATGATCGCCAACTCCGGGGCGACGTTGGACATGCTGGTGACGTGCGTGCCCAGGCCGATCAGCGCGATGCCGGTGATCAGACCCAACCCGGCGGTGACCAGGGGCATCCCGGCCGCGCTCAGTGAGCCGAAGGTGAGCAGCAGGATGATGAGCGCCGCCAGCACCCCGACCGACGTGGCCGGACCGATGTTGAAGCCCTCGGCGTTCTCGATCACCTGGCCACCGGCGGCGAGCGTGAGCCCGGGGACCTTGACGGCGTTGATGGCGTCGAGCACCGGCTGTCCGGTCTTGTCGGCCAGTTGGTTTGCGCGCTTGTCGTAGTTGATGGTGGCAAACGCGGTCTGGCGGTCTTTGGAGACCTCCACCGCGCCGGCGCTGGTGTACGGACTGACGACGCCGGCAACGTGCGGCATCTTGGCCACGCGGTCCAGTACCGGCGTCACGGCGTTGCGCACGGCCGGGTCGTCGACGGTGCCCTGCTTGGTGTGGAAGACGATCGTGTCCACGTCCCCGCTCTGCGCCTTGAACTGGCTGCCGAGCAGGTCGACCACGTGCTGGGCCTCGGTGCCGGGGAGGCTGAAGTCAGTGGCGTACTGGCGGCCCACCGTGCCGGCGATCACGGTCGTGAGCACCGCCACCAGGACCCATCCTCCGATCACCCACCGACGATGAGCGATGCACCAGCGACTCAGTTTGACCACGTGAAGCGACCCCCTTCGGTCCTGATCCGCGCCAACCCCTGCCGATCCAATGTAACGAGTGCCGACCCTCGGCCTGTCACCAGCCCGTAACCATGGTGAGCCCGGTTTCTGGACCGAACGGGGGTCGCGCCTTCGTCAGCGAGCCGCGGCCCGGTGTGGGCCGCGACGCCTCACTGGCCGATGCCGGAGCACTTGGGGCAGAGCCTGGTGCTGCTGCCCGGCGCCATCGCCGTGACCGTGTCGGGGGGCTGGTGGTTCTTGACCATCGTGAAGACGAATCGCTTTCCGATCCACCCCGGCTCGAACATCGTGATGGTGAGCGTGGTCCCGACGCCGAGATGCTTGCCGGCGACGAACCGGGTCAGACTCACGGAGGCCTGCTTGGGCGCGACGCGCTTGCACTTGCGCTTCTTGCCCTTGCCCTTGCAGACTCGGTGCTTGGCAACCGAGACGGTGTGCTTGGAGATCGGGCACGTGCCCTTCTTGGCCTTGCAGCTCAGGGTCGCCTTCGCTCCGCCGGGCAACCTATCGATCGACATCGCGTTGATCTGGGAGAACGTCGCCGTTGTCGGGTCGAAGTCCCAGTGCATGGGTGTGGTGATCTGCCGCAGGAACGGGAGCTTGATCGTCGCCGTGGCGGTCTTCGAGGACCCGCCGGCATTCGTGGCGTTGTAAACGAACCGGTCGGTGCCCTGCGCGCCGATGTGGGTGGTGTAGGTGACCGTGCCCTTGGACTGCTTGATCTTGCCGAGCTTGCCGTTGCCCGGCTTGCTCACGATGCCGTAGGTGAACGAATGCCCCTTCGGGCCCGTGCACTTCAGCGTGAGCGTCACCCTGGTCGCCCCCGCCTTGCCCTTGGTGGTGACGTTGGAGCACGTCGGGACGGGCAGGAACGGCACGCTGACGACCGCGGTGGCGATGTTCGAGATGCCCCACTGGTCGCTGACCCGGAAGTTGAATGTGTCCTTGCCGGAGAACAGGGCGTTCGACGTGTAGGTGAGTTGGCCGTTTGTATTGATGGCGCTCACCTTGCCGTTGCTGGGTCCGCCGATAACCGAATAGCGCGGGCTCGCCCCGAACGGCAGCGTGCATGTCAGAGACACGGCCACCGATCCTCCGCCTTGCGGGGCGGTGGCCGACACGCTGTTGCAGACGGGCGCGGGAGGCGCGAACGCAAACACCGCGCCGACGCGGGACGCGTCGGCGACGGCTCCGACCATCGCGGTCTGACCATCGCTGGAGAGGGCGACGCTAGTCCCGAAGA
>DASXDW010000224.1:0-9873 GCA_036490435.1 Solirubrobacteraceae bacterium | reverse complement strand
CGCGAACCGCAGACCCTGGTCCATGGCGATCGGCTGGATCAGCTCGATCTCCATCTGGACGTTGTCGCCGGGCATGACCATCTCCGTGCCCTCGGGCAGGTTGGCCACGCCGGTGACGTCGGTCGTGCGGAAGTAGAACTGAGGCCGATAACCGGTGAAGAACGGGGTGTGACGCCCACCCTCCTCCTTCTTGAGGACGTAGACCTCGGCCTTGAACTTGGTGTGCGGCGTGATCGAGCCGGGCTTGCAGAGCACCTGGCCGCGCTCGATCTCCTCACGCTTGGTGCCTCGCAGCAGGCAGCCGGCGTTGTCGCCCGCTTGACCCTGATCGAGGTTCTTCTTGAACATCTCGACGCCGGTGACGACGGTCGTGGTCGTCGCCTTGATGCCGACGATCTCGACGGTCTCACCGGTCTTGATGATTCCGCTCTCGATGCGGCCGGTGGCCACGGTCCCACGGCCGGTGATCGAGAACACGTCCTCGACGGGCATCAGGAACGGCTTGTCCAGGTCGCGAACGGGCTCGGGGATGTAGGTGTCCAACGCGTCGGCGAGCTCGAGGATCTTGGCCTCGTACTCGGAGTCGCCCTCCAGCGCCTTCAGCGCGGAGCCGATCACGAACGGGATGTCGTCACCGGGGAACTCGTACTCCGACAACAGGTCGCGGATCTCGACCTCGACGAGCTCGAGGAGCTCGGGGTCGTCGACCATGTCAGCCTTGTTGAGAAAGACGACGATGTAGGGCACGCCGACCTGACGGGCGAGCAGGATGTGCTCGCGGGTCTGCGGCATGGCGCCATCGGCCGCCGACACCACCAGGATCGCGCCGTCCATCTGCGCGGCGCCGGTGATCATGTTCTTGACGTAGTCAGCGTGACCGGGGCAGTCCACGTGGGCGTAGTGCCGGTTAGCGGTCTCGTACTCGACGTGCGAGGTCGCGATCGTGATGCCGCGCGCCTTCTCCTCGGGAGCGTTGTCGATCGAGTCGAACGACCGCACCTCGGTGCCATCGCCGAAATTGTCGTGGAGCACCTTGGTGATGGCCGCGGTCAGCGTCGTCTTGCCATGGTCGATGTGACCGATGGTCCCGACGTTGACATGGGGCTTGTCGCGCTCGAACTTGGCCTTCGCCACTGTGGTGTTGCTCCTTCTTCTTTGCGAATGTTTTGCTCGTCCGGGGGACGAACCTAATCAGGATATAAGTTTTCCGTCCGGCGCCGCTGCTACACGCTGGCAGCGCCATTCTCGTTGCCGCCTACGCAGCTTCCTTCTCTCCCCCGCCGATCCCCTCGGCGATGTTAGGCGGTACTTCTTCGTAGCGGTCGAATTGCATCGTGTAGGTGGCGCGGCCCTGGGTTGCGGACCGCATATCGGTGGCGTAGCCGAACATCTCCGCGAGCGGAACATGGGCGGAGATGACCTGGGCGTTTCCACGCTGCTCCATACCGTTGATCTGGCCGCGGCGCCGGCTCAGATCGCCGATCACGTCGCCCATGAACTCCTCGGGCGTCACAACCTCGACCGAAAACACGGGCTCCAGCAGGACCGGCTTGGCCCGGGCGACCGCCGCCTTGAGCGCCAGCGAACCGGCGATGCGGAATGCGATCTCGGAGGAGTCGGTGTCGTGGTACTTGCCGTCGGTGAGAGTCACGCGGACGTCGACTAGGGGGAAGCCGGCGCGCGGACCGTTGTCCATCGCGTCCTCGACGCCCTTCTCGACGGCGGGGATGAACTCGGTGGGTACCGACCCACCCCTGACCTTGTTGATGAAGTCAAAGCCCTCGCCGGGAGCCGGCTCGACGTTGATGTAGACGATCCCGTACTGGCCCGACCCACCGGTCTGGCGCACGAACCGACCCTCCACCTTCTCGGCGGTGCCGCGGATCGTCTCCCGGTAGGACACCTGGGGCCGGCCGACGTTGGCGTCGACCTTGAACTCGCGCATCATCCGGTCCACCAGGATCTCCAGATGCAGCTCGCCCATCCCGGAGATCTCGGTCTGGCCCGTCTCCTCGTTGGTCGCGACCTGGAAGGTCGGGTCCTCCTCGGCGAGGCGGCCGAGCGCGACCGACATCTTCTCCTGGTCAGCCTTGGTCTTGGGCTCAATGGCCACCTTGATGACCGGCTCGGGAAACGTGATCGTCTCAAGCTTGATCGGGCGGTCGGGCGCGGCCAGGGTGTCGCCGGTCACGACCTGCTTGATGCCGACCCCGGCAGCGATGTCGCCGGCGTAGACCTCCTGCAGCTCCTCGCGCTCGTTGGCGTGCATCATGAGCAGGCGGCCGATGCGCTCGGTGCGGCCGGTCGAGACGTTGAGCACGCGCGAGCCGGCGGCCAGCTTGCCTGAGTACACGCGGAAGTAGGTGAGCTTGCCGACGTAGGGGTCGGCCATGATCTTGAAGGCCAGCGCCGCGAACGGCTCGTCGTCCGAGGCCTGGCGATGGGCGGGGTTCCCGCCGTTGTCCGAACCGCGCACGGGCTCCAGGCCCTCCACCGGCGGTACCTCGAGCGGGCTTGGCAGGTAGTCCAACACGGCGTCGAGCAGCGGCTGGACGCCCTTGTTCTTAAAGCTCGACCCGCACAGCACGGGGGTGAGCTTGATGCCCAGGGTGGCCTTGCGGATCGCCTTCTTGAGCAGCGCCACCGGGATCTCCTCGTCCTCGAGGATCATCTCCAGCAGCTCGTCGTCGAAGTGAGAGGCCTCCTCGAGCAGGTGCTCGCGGGCCTCGGCGGCACGCTCGACCTGGTCGGCGGGAATGTCGATGACCTCTTGCTCCTTGCCGAGCTCGTCGCGGTAGACGACCGCCTTGTTCTCGACGAGATCGATGATCCCCAGGAACTCGGACTCCGCGCCAATCGGCAGCTGGATCGGCACCGGATGCGCGCCCAGGCGGTCGATCATCGTCTGTACGCCCTGGGCGAAGTTGGCGCCGATGCGATCCATCTTGTTGATGTAGGCGATGCGCGGGACGTTGTACTTGTCAGCCTGGCGCCACACCGTCTCGGACTGGGGCTCGACGCCGGCAACGGAGTCGAACAGGGCGATCGCGCCGTCGAGCACGCGCAACGAGCGCTCCACCTCGACGGTGAAGTCGACGTGGCCGGGCGTGTCGATGATGTTGATGCGATGGCCGTTCCACTCGCACGTGGTGGCGGCCGAGGTGATCGTGATGCCGCGCTCCTGCTCCTGCTCCATCCAGTCCATCACGGCCGCGCCCTCGTGCACCTCGCCGATCTTGTAGGTGCGGCCGGTGTAATAGAGGATGCGCTCGGTCGTCGTCGTCTTGCCGGCGTCGATGTGCGCCATGATGCCGATGTTGCGAGTGTTCTCGAGCGTGAACGTGCGTGCCATGAGTCTTTGGGGTAGGAGGGAAATCTCGGATGGCCGATTGCGCGCATAAAAAAGGGCCCAGAGGGCCCGTTTGCGACGCGCTTGTCGGCTACGGGCGTGTGACTAGTTGGTCGGTGTCTCCATCGAGTGGATCCTCCGCGCCCGGGTGCGAGCACAGATGAACGTGACCGAGCCCGAGGCGGACACCGAATATAGCAGAGCACCCGCGGCCTCAGAGGCTCGCGAACGGCCGTCTGCAGGCGGGTTGCGCGGAACGCAGAACGCGGTCCTGGCGGGCGCCTCGCTGGCCTCCGCGATGCTGCTGGTGGCCGAGTTCCTGCCGCTCTTCGAGGTGCGCACGAACGCGCGCCACAGCGTCATCAGCACCGTTCAGTCCGGATCTCATCACGCCTACGCCCTCATCCCGGTCGCGCTCCTGGCCGCCGCGCTGGCGGCGGCGTGGAAGCACGCCCCCACCCGGCTGATCGCCCTGGCCATGGCGATCCTGGGCGTGGTGGCGCTCGTCATCGCGCTCGCGCATGATCTGCCCGACGCCCAGGCCAACGGACTGGAGCGCTCCGGGGGCACCTACGTCACTGCCGCCGCGACCCCTCGGGCCGGGCTCTACCTCGAGACCGCGGGGGCGGTTGTGCTGCTCATCACCGGTGCCGGCGGGGTGATTCTGTTCCCACCCACCGGCTGGACAAATGGCCGAGTTCAGACCAAATCGTCTCGCAGACGGTCCGCTTCCTGACTTCCTGACAATCCCAACGGTTTACCAACATCAGGCTCGTTACATTTATCTAACGCGAGGGTTGTCCTACCGCAGCCCCCGGTCCCGTGCGGTAGGCAGCCCTCGCGTTTCTCTTTAATGGGGCGGCGGCTCGGCGACGACTTTCGAGTGCGGCGCTGGGGTCGCCTCGGCGATCCCAGCCAACCTCGACGGAGTCGTGGGAGATATTGCTTTGTCCCTGAATCAATATCTCCCAGGACCCCTGCGCTCGGGGGGTCAGTGGGAGCAAATGGGCCTGACAGGCCCACAATCGCCCAAGACCCCGCCTCGCGGGCAGCCGCGACCGCCCGTTCCGCCCTCCCAAGCCCGCAGTCGACGTTCGCCGATGCCCCGCCGAGCGCTACACGGGGATTCCGCCCGGTCGTTCACCACCACGGCGCATGACAACGTCTACGCGGTCCAGCTGCCGCCTACCCTCGCCGGCGGCAATCCGCAAGCCGAGGCGACCGTCGTCTGGAGCGCCGCCGACGGCGCCACGCTGAAGACCATTCCGCCGTTCAATCGCCGGGCGGCAGCTCGTGGGTGCCAACGGCACCCGGCTCAATGCGGCGAGCAGTTCGGCGGGTCGGTGGGCGGGTTTGCGTCTGGGAGCGCGAGCTCGAGCTCAGCGAGCGCGACGGCCACTGCGCCATCGCTCAGCCCTCGCCCCCAGGCTCAGGGCGCCGCGATGCACTGAAGGCACGACCAGCCGGCTGCGCGCCGGCAGGCGTCTACCAGCGGTAGTGGGCGAAGGCCTTGTTGGCCTGCGCCATGCGGTAGATGTCGTCCTTGCGCTTGTAGGCGTTGCCCTGCTGCTGGATGGCGTCCAGCAGCTCGTGGGCGAGCTGGTGCGCCATATCGCGCTCGCGGCGCTGGCGGGCGAACTGAACCAGCCAGCGGACGGCCAGCGTACGGGCACGGCGGGAGGGGACCTCGACGGGCACCTGGTAGGTGGCGCCACCCACGCGGCGGGGGCGAACCTCCAGCACCGGGGTGAGGGCCTTGATGCCCACCTCGAGCTGCTCGACGGCGGGCTTGCCGCTGCGCTCGCCGAGAATGGCCAGCGCGTCATAGACGATCTTCTCGGCAACCGACTTCTTGCCGTCCAGCATCACCTTGTTGATGACCTGCTGGACCAGCCGGTTCCGGTGGACCGGGTCGGGCTCGATCGGCCGGACCGCGGCGGCAGCGCGACGGGGCATCCCTTACTTGGCCTTTACGCCGTACTGGGAGCGGGCCTTCTTGCGGTCGCTGACGCCGGCGGCGTCGAGCGTGCCGCGGATGACCTTGTAGCGGAAGCCCGGCAGATCCTTGACACGGCCGCCGCGCACGAGCACCACGGAGTGCTCCTGCAGATTGTGGCCCTCGCCCGGGATGTAGGCACCGACCTCCATACCGTTGGTCAGACGAACGCGGGCCACCTTGCGCAGAGCCGAGTTGGGCTTCTTGGGCGTGGTGGTATACACGCGCGTGCACACCCCGCGCCGCTGCGGGGCGGCGACCTTCTTCTTGCGGCCCTTGCCGGACTTGAGGCCCGGGGTGGCGAGCTTCTTCTTGGGCGCCTGGCGCCCCTTACGGATCAACTGGCTTGTCGTCGGCATGCGGCGACGGAGGCTAGCAGGCGCGCATGGGTGCCGACGCCCGCAGGCTCACTGCCTCCAGAGCACCGGCGGGGGGTGGGTGCCCGGTCGTCATCAGGCCGGCACCCCCGCCAGGGCGACGTCCACGTTGACGTGCTGCGCGCCCACCGCGTCGGCCACCGGCGCGTAGGTCACGTCGCCGTTGGCGACGTTGACGCCGAGCTTGAGGCCCGGGTTCTCGGCCACCGCCTCGTGCACGCCCGCGCTGGCGAGATGGAGCACGTAGGGCATGGTCGCGTTGGTGAGGGCGTACGTGGATGTGATCGGGACCGCGCCCGGCATGTTGGCCACGCAATAGTGGGTGATGCCGTCGACCTCGTAGGTCGGATCCGAGTGAGTGGTCGGGTGCGAGGTCTCAAAGCAGCCGCCCTGGTCGATGGAGACGTCGACCAGCACGGCCTGGTGCTTCATCAGCCCCAACTGGGCGCGGGTGATGACGTGCGGCGCCTTGGCCCCGTGGACGAGGACGGCGCCGATGACGAGGTCGACGTCGGGCAGGCGCTCCTCGATCGACAGGGTCGTGGCGAAGCAGGTGTCGGCCCGGCCGCCGAAGGCGATGTCAAGCTCGCGCAGGCGCTCGATGTTGCGGTCATAGACGAACACGGTCGCCTCCATGCCGAGCGCGATGAACGCCGCATGCATGCCGACGACTCCGCCGCCGATGACCATGACATTGGCCGCGGCCACGCCGGGGACGCCGCCGAGGAGGATTCCGCGGCCGCCCAGCGGCTTCTCCAGCATGAACGCCCCCGCCTGGGTGGCGATCTTGCCCGCCACCTCGGACATCGGCGCCAGCAGCGGCAGCCGCCCCTTGGCGTCCTCGACCGTCTCGTAGGCGATGCAGGTGGCCCCGGACTCCATCAGCCCGCGCGTGAGCGCTTCGTCGGCGGCGAGGTGCAGGTAGGTGAAGAGCACGTGGTGGGGCTTGAGGCGCTCCACCTCAACCGGCTGAGGCTCCTTGACCTTGACGATCATCGTCGCCTCGCCGAACACCGCGTCGGCGTCGGGCAAGATCGTCGCGCCCTGGGCCACGTAGGCGTCGTCGGAGATGGCCGAGCCCTCTCCCGCGCCGCTCTGGACGAACACCTGGTGCCCGGCGTCTGAGAGCTCGCGAGTGCCCGCGGGGGTCAGCGCGACCCGGTACTCGTCGGTCTTGATCTCTGATGGGACCCCGACCTTCATGCCACCAACTCCCGGCCGCGCAGGGCCAGCCAGAACTCGATCCGGTCACGCGCGGAGCTCAGGTTGCGTCCCGTCAGCTCCTCCACGCGCCGGATCCGGTAGCGCAGCGTATGCCGGTGGCAGTACAGCCGCCGCGCAGCTCGCTCCCACTGGCCGTTCTCCTCAATGAACGCTTCAAGCGATCGCATCAGTTCACCTCCGTAATGTCCCTCGCTGGCCTCGATCGGGCCGAGGATTGAGTCACAGAACAACCGCAGCGCCTGATCCTCCTGCAGCGAGAGCAGCAGCTGGAAAGAGCCGAGGTCCTTATAGGTCGCCACCGTGGGTGTGGCAGCGGTGCGGGTGGTGGGATGGGGCGCGCGGGTTCCGTTTCCCGTCGTCCCGTTGTGCGTCGTCGGATCCGAGCCCATCGCCAGCGCCTCGACGGCGCAGCGGGCCTCATGGAACGTCCGGCGCGCGTCGGCGCCGGCCACGGGGCGTCCCACCCCGACGCGCAGTGGAGCCGCCGCTGTCGTCCGCAGCCGCTCAGCGACGCGGCCGGCCAGGGCGAACAGCTCCTCCTCGTCCATCCCAGGCACGAGTCCGCAGGTCAGCGCGCCGGTGGACGCCACCAGCCCGGGGGCGGCTTCGTCGCGCAGCGCCTGAGCCAGAGCGTCCTCCACGGGGGTATTCGCCCCCGCGCGAGCACCGCGCGGCCGCGACGCGCCCACACCACCCTCCCACGGAACCACGATCGCCGCGACGCGCTCCGAGAGCCCGAACGGCTCCAGGCGCCGGGCCAGCTCAGAGCCGGTCAGCTCCCCCCCGACGAGCGCCGCCAGCACGTCTCCGGCCAGGCGCCGCTCGGTGTCGCCGGCCACGCGCCCACGCAACAGCTCGAGTGCCACGATCGTCACCGCCTGATGCAGGGTCAGGCGGTCGAAATCAGACAGCGGTCCGCCTCCGTCCTTGATCGCCACCAGCCACGCTTGGGGCACGCGCTCGCCGCGCGGATCTGAGCTGGAGACGGTCCCGCCCGCCCCGCCGTCGGTGGCAACCGGGAGCGCCAGGGAACGGTCGGCCAGCCCCGGGTGCGAGGGCAGGAACGCCCGGCCCAGCCGGCGCCGCTCAACCAGCTCGCTCTGCAGCCCCTCGACCTCCTCCGGCTCCAGCGTGCGCCGGAAGGCCCGCTGCACCAGCGGCTCGCCGCGGGCGTCAAAGACGAGGACCGCAGCCCCGATCAGCGTCGCCAGGGTGCCGGCGAGAGCATCGAGCCCGCGTTCGGAGAGCACCACGCGCTCCAGGCGCTCGTGCGCGGCCAGCGCTCGGCGCAGGACGGCGTACTGCTCGTTGACCAACTGGGTGAAGGCGGCCTCGGTGACCGCGATGAAGGGCACCTCGTAGGGCACCGCGAACACGGGGAAGTCGCGCTCGGCCGCCGCCTGCACCAGCGCCGCGGGAACCTCGGCATGGCCGAAGCCCACCCCGAAGCCCAGTGCGGCCAGCTGATGATCAGCCAGCCGACCGATGAAGTCGCGCTGCTGACTGGGGGACTCGAGCGCCATCCCCGTGGTGAGCAGGACCTCCCCGCCTGACAGCCAGGTCGTGGGGTCCCGGAGCTCTGAGATGTGCACCCAGCGGACGGGGGCGTCGATCGCCTCCTCGCCCGAGACCAGGCGGACGTCGAGGCCGCGCAACAGTTCGCGAACCGTGAGCATGTGCTGCAGGGGTGGGTGGGTCCGATTTCCTTGACCCGGCTCGCTAGGAGCCCGGACGCGCCGGAGCGGCGATCTGGCCGCGGCCTGAGAGCTTGCGCATCCGCTCGCCCGCCTCGGTGAGCACCGGCCGCAGGATGGACTCGATCTCGTCGAACTGGCTCGGACCCGCGATGAGCGGTGGCGAGAGCTGGATGACCGGGTCGCCGCGGTCGTCGGCGCGGCAGATGAGACCGCGCTCGAACAGCTCCCCGGAGAGGTAGCCGCGCAGTAGCGTCTCGGACTCCTCGTCGGTCCACTGGGCGTCGGAGTCCTGGTCCTTTACCAGCTCGATGGCATGGAAGAAGCCGGTGCCGCGCACGTCTCCGACGATCGGGATGTCGCGCAGCGAGTCCAGCATCTCCTTGAACGCACCCTCGTTCTGGCGGACGTTCTCGATGATGCCCTCGTTCTCCATCACGTCGAGGTTGGCCAGGGCGATCGCCGAGCACACCGGGTGCCCGGCGAAGGTGAAGCCGTGGGTGAAGCTGTTGTGGCCTTCCATGAACGGCTCGGCCACCGCGTCACGGGCGATCACCGCACCCATCGGCGCATACGCGCTGGTCAGGCCCTTGGCCGTGGTGATGAGGTCGGGGAGGTAGTCGTAGCGCTGAGCGCCAAACCACTCGCCCAGGCGACCCCAGGCGCAGATGACCTCGTCGGAGATGAGCAGGACGTTGTAGCGGTCGCAGATCTCACGGATGCGCTGCCAGTAGCCCTCGGGCGGCACGAAGCAGCCGCCGGCGTTCTGGACGGGCTCCATGATCACCGCGGCAACCGTCTCGGGGCCCTCGAACTCGATCTTCTCGGCCACCGCATCGGCGAGCTCGGATTCGCTGTAGCCGTGGGGCATCCGGAACGTGTTGGTGTTGGGCACGTGCACGCCGCCCGGGGTGAGGGGCTCAAACGGGGTCCGCAGGCTGGTGATGCCGGTCGCGCTCAGCGCGCCCATGCTGGTGCCGTGGTAGGCGATGTCGCGGGCGACGATCTTGGTCTTGAGCGGATTGCCGGTGACCTTGTGGTACTGGCGAGACAGCTTGATGGCGGACTCCACCGCCTCGGAGCCGCCGCTGGTGAAGAACACGCGGTTCAGGTCACCTGGTGCCAGATCGGCGACGCGGGCAGCCAGCTCGATCGCCCGGGGATGGGCGAACGTCCAGTTGGTGTAGAAGCCCAGCTCTTTGGCCTGGTCGGCCCCGGCCTGAGCGACGTCGG
>DASXDW010000207.1:0-4625 GCA_036490435.1 Solirubrobacteraceae bacterium | reverse complement strand
TGGTCACCACGGTCACCGGGCGTATGTGGGTGATGTGCGAGGCGACGGTGTAGGAGAACCCGGTCGTGAGGGCGACGCCGGCGATGAGCACCAGGGCGGCAAGGCTGGTGGCCGCGCGGACTGTCCGGACCCGCCAGCGTGGCAATACCGTCGTGCGGCGCTCGTCGGAGAGGATCAGCGACGCCGTCGACGGGCGGCGGGCAAAGCGTGGGTCAGGCTCGGGGTGCTGCTCCAGCGCGCGGCCGATCGCCGGCGCCAGTTCGTTCTCGGTATGCGCCACCTGCGCGAGCTTGAAGCGCTCCAGCGCGGCGTTGGAGGCGCGCACGTGGCCGTAGCCGAAGCCGTAGGACACGACGGGGCAGCCGCGGATGATCGCCTCGAGCACGGTGAGGCCGGCGCTGGAGTGCACCAGCGCGTCGGCGGCGGCGAGGACGTCGCCCATACGGTCGGTGAAGCCCATGACGCGCAGGCGCGGCTCGTCGCCGAAGAGCCCCACGACCTTGGCGCGCAGGGCATCGTTGCGGCCGCACAGGCACAGCACGGTGGCGTCCTCGAACTCCAGCGCGGCGCGTGTGGCACCGGCGAGGTCCCCGACCCCCCAGCCCCCGCCGGACACGGCGATGACCCGCCCGGTGGCCGGCAGGCCCAGTGCCTTGCGGGCCTCCTCGCGCGAGCGCGCAGCCAAAAAGGCGGGCGAGGTGGGTGGCTTGGCCCAGCGCACGCTGCCCGGCCCGGCGATCCGCTCGACCTCCTCGGTGGACTCCGGGTGCGTGATGAAGTGCAGGTCGACCCCCGGGTGCGCCCAGAACTGTAAGCCGGCCAGGTCGGTGATCGATGAGTAGACCGGGACATCGAGGCGCCGCTTACGGCGCAGTTCCCCGAGCACTGCGGTCACGCCCGGATAGGTCGAGACGATCACGTCGGGATCGTGAGCCTTGATCAGACGCATCAGGCCGCGGCGTCCGAGCAGCATGAGCAGCTTGCGCGAGAGCCAGCGGGTCGGCCCGAAGTACATGAACAGCCGGTACTGGAGGTCGAACAGCCACGGCACGAAGGTGAACATGAAGGCCGAGTTCTCACGCAGGATCTTGGTGAGGACCGGCCCCATCGCCGGCAGGCCGTTGACGATCGAGATCTGAGCGTCAGGATCCTCGTCCCTGAATTCGCGCGCGACCGCGCGCGCGGGAAGATCGTGGCCCTCGCCGATGTCGGCGGAGATGATCAGGACCTGGCGGGGCTTGGCCTCGGTGTCGGGCTCGCCGGCAGGGATGACCGCGGCCTCCTTGGCCTCCTTGGCGGCGTGGACCTGGGCCAGGCGCCAGTCGATGTACCTGCGCACCCCCTCGTCGAACGGGGTCGCGGCGGTCCAGCCCAGCTCCTGGCGCGCACGCTCAGAGGACACGATCTTGCCGCCGAAGTCCCCGGGTCGCGCGGGCGTGTAGGTGATCTCCACATCGCCCATGAGGTCTCGCACCCTCTCGGCGATCTGCTTGATCGTCACTGTCTCGTCGCTGGCCAGGTTGTAGACGCGGTTGACCGCAACGTCGTCCAGGCCGCGGGCGACGCCGTCGGCGAGGTCCTCGACGTACACGAACTTGCGGCTCTGCATGCCGTCGCCGGCGAGCGTCAGCGGATCGCCGGCCAGCGCCTTGTTGACAAAGGCGGGGATGACCGCGGCCTCGCGAGCGCGAGGTCCGTAGGGGATACCGAAGCGCAGGATCGTGTAGTCGATCCCGTAGAGCTCCTGGTAGGCCTTGCAGTAGAGCTCGCCGGCGAGCTTGGTGGAGGTGTAGAGATGGCTGGGCGGCGGGAGCAGCGTGTCCTCATCGACGTCATCGGGCTCGCAGTCGGAGTAGACCCAGATCGTGGACGCGTAGACGATGCGCTTGACCCCGGCGCGACGGGCGGCCTCGAGCACGGTCACCGTCCCGCGCGCGTTGACGCGCTCGGCGTCCTCGGGCGAGGCGTGGACGTCGTTGACGTCGGCCACCGCCGCGAGGTGGGCCACCGCGTCACAGGAGTGCAGGGCCCGTTCCAGGGCCTCGCGGTCGGTGATGGAGCCCAGCACGGTCTCGACCGGCTCGTCGGGATCCAGGTGCCACGGCGAGGGCCGCAGGTCATAGATGACCGGTGTATGGCCCCGGGCCCGCATCTTGTCGACCACGTGGGAGCCGATGAAGCCCGACCCACCCGTGACGAGAACTCTCATGAAAGCTCGCTCATCCGCATCAACGCTCACGCACCTGGCCTGTAATACAGCGGCGGACACGAGTGGTTTCGCGCCACCCAATCGGAGTTGGGCAGATCGACGTCGTGGCCCATGACACGGTGGCAGGGCTCGTCGTAGACCCGGCCGGTCGAGCGTTCGAGCCAGTCGAAGACGATGTACTTGTAGAGGCCCGAGGTCATCCCTGCGGGCAACTCAATCCGACCGGGGTACTGCGGGTCAAGCCACTCGCGCGCCGTTTCGTTCTTCCAGGCCACGATCTCGGGCAGGCGCTCGATCTGCACGAGGCCCAGCGCGGCCGTGAACTCACTCATCCGGAAGTTGAGCCCTGGAACCTCGTAGGAGGGCTTGCCGTAGTTGCGGAAGGCGCGCGCGTGCTCGACCACCTCGGGGCGACGGGAGACCAGCACGCCCCCTTCGCCGGTGGAGATGGTCTTGGTCGCGTACAGCGAGTAGACGCCGGCGTCCCCCCACGTCCCGGCGCGGCGACCGTGCCACGCGGCGCCATGGGCGTGGGCACAGTCCTCGATGAGGAAGATCTCATTCTCGACGCAATAAGCCGCGATCTGCTCGACCTCGAAGGCGATGTGGCCACCGATATGAACGAGGAAGGCCGCTCTGGGCTTGTGCTGCTCGGCGGCGCGCTGAAAGTCCGCGAAGGACATGCACAGGTCCTCGCGGTTGCAGTCCACGAACTGGACCTGGGCGCCGGCGCGGATCGCCGCCAGCGGGGTGGCCATGAAGGTGTTGGACGGGCACAGCACGGTCTCGCCCTCCACGCCCGCGAAGTGCAGTGCGGCCAGCGCGCCGCCCGCCCAGCTGGAGACGGCCACCGCCGGCACGTCGTGATAGGCCTCCCAGGCCGCCTCGAAGCGGGCGTTGAGATCGGCCTCGGACCAGCGGTTGGAGTCCAGGACCTCGTCGATCAGCGCGTGCAGGCGGGCCCGGTCGCGGTGGTCGAACCCGATGGCGAAACGCGTGAAGTCAGGGGCATCCTGATGCGAAGCGGAAGCGGAAGCAGTGGTCATGGTGTGAGTGCGCCGTGGACGCCGGGTCGGACCGGGGCGCTGCGAGGCGCGCTGCCGACCAGAACGCGTTCCTAACCGACCTGTCGACGGACCCCAAGCCTGTCAGACAGGCAGGACGGTACCGAGTTTCCTCCGTTCGAGTTCTGTGAGGATCGGTCCGAGGGCCGCCACGGTGTGCCGGTAGCAGTGCTTGGCGCTGTAGAAGTCCGCGTCATGCAGGAGGATCACGTCGCCGCCGACCACGCCGCGGGTGGCCCGGCGAGCGATCCGCCCCGGGGTGGTGAGCTTGCGCCAGTCCTTGCCCCAGCGTGACCACAGCAGGGGCTGCAGGCCGGCAGCGCGCGCGGCGCGGAGGCCCGCGGGGCTGTAGATCCCGTAGGGGGGTCGGTGCCAGGCCGGTGGTTGGCCGGTGGCCTGGTGCAGCACGGCTGCTCCGCGGCGGATGTCGTCGTTGAGCGCCCGCGAGCTCAACCGCAACTGGAGGCGGTGGTGGTAGCCGTGCAGCGCCACCACATGGCCCTCGGCGACGATCCGCGCCGCCAACTCTGGGCGTCGTTCCACCTGCTCGCCGATGAGAAAGAAGGTGGCGCGGGCGCCCGCGGCGGCAAGCACGTCGAGGATCGCCGGAGTGCCCTCCGGATGCGGCCCGTCGTCAAACGTGACGGCCACGCCAGCGGTGGTGGGCAGCGCGCGCGGAAGGGAAAGGGCCCGCGCGGCGTCTGGATTGATCGGTGCCAGCACGTAGCGGAACACACGCCGATCATCGCTCAAAGCGCGCGGGCAGCGCGCGGCCGACTGCTAGAAACGGTGCGGCGGTGAGCGCTGCCCCGAACCTGGACAAGTGGCTCCCGGATCCCGCGCTGCGCGTCGTCCACCGCCGCGAGAGCTCGGTGTCCGCCGCTCAGCTGTGGCAGGCGGCGCGCGAGGTCCGGCTGTCTGAGACCGCCAGGCTCGGGCGACTCGTGCGCTGGCGGATCCCCGGGCTGGCCCGCGACCCCGGTTACGACGAGCTGTTTCGCCAGCCGCCGTTCATGGTCCTGGAGGAGGGCGAGCGCGCACTCGTCTCCGGGTTGGTGGGCCGGATCTGGACCTTGCGTCGCGACTACCCGCAGCTGGGATCCGCGCAGGAGTTCGAGGAATGGTCAAAGGGGGGAACCGCCCGCGTGGTCATCGCCAACTGGGCCTCGGAACGCTCCGGTGGAGGGTCTGTCCTGACCGCCGAGGCGCGCGTGGAGCCGGTCGGGACCCAGGGCCGGATCGGGGTCGCCGCCGTGCGGCCGGTGGTCCGCGCCTTCCAGAACCTCGTGGGGTCTGACGGGATCAACGCCGCAGTGCGTCGCGCCGAGCGCCACTAGCGGGCAGCCGCTCGT
>DASXDW010000203.1:0-5718 GCA_036490435.1 Solirubrobacteraceae bacterium | reverse complement strand
GCCAGGGTGTAGGCCAGCAGCCAGAGCACCGTCATGACGACGAAGACCGCGCCCAGCACGAGGAAGGGGAACAGCACCGGGCGCCCAGCGCTCACGAACTGCGGCAGCAGGCTGGTGAAGAAGATCCCGATCTTGGGGTTGGCCAGGTCAGAGAGGACGCCCTGGCGAAAGCCACCGCGCGCTCCCAGGCCCGAACCGGCCGCCCGAGGGGCGGCGTGCTGCGCGGACGCATCCCGGCCCGCGGCGCGCAGCGCCTGGATTCCGAGCCACACGAGGTAGAGCGCCCCGGCGAGCTTGAGCGCCGTGAAGGCCACCTCGGAGGCGCGCACCAGCGAGGCCAGGCCGACCGCGGCAGCGATCGTCCAGATTGCCAGCCCGGTGCTCACCCCCAGCGACGTCCCCAGCCCGGCGCGACGGCCGTGGATGAGGACGTTCTTGGTCACCACCGCGGTGTCGGGCCCGGGGATGATGATCACGATCGCCGCGACGCCGATGAAGAGCAGCAGGTGGACCCCCATGATGGAAGTCTCGCATGACCCGCGCGGGCTGTGGCTAAGCTCGTCTGACCATGGACTCGGTGGGGGGTCGTCATTTTGCTGTTCTGGTGACCGCCATCGTCGCGGTCTTCGTGGCGTGCGCCGGGGTGGCGCGCGCAGCCCCGGGTGACACCTTCCTGGAGTCCGCCAAGCTGACTGCTCCGAGCACGGGCACCGCCGCCGAGGTCGGAGGGGGCGAGCTGGGCGGGTCGGCGGCGCTCTCCACCGACGGGACGACCGCCCTCGTGGGCGCGTTCGACGACGCCAGCGGCACCGGCGCGGCGTACGTCTTCACGCGCTCGGGCGCGGCGTGGACGCTGCAGGCCAAGCTCACCGCGCCGACTACGGGGGCCAACGCCGCGATCGGGACCAACGTCGAGTTCGGCAGCGCGGTCGCGCTCTCGGGGGACGGCAACACTGCGCTCATCGGCGGCATCGGGGACAACAGCAACACCGGCGGGGTGTGGGCGTACACGCGAGGCCCGTCGGGCTGGACTCTGCAGCAGAAGCTGGCGATCCCCAACACCGCTACCGACAAGGAATTCGCCCCGGGCGAATTCGGTGGCCACATCTCGCTCAATGCCGCCGGCACCAGCGCGCTGATCGGGGGCGTCGAGGACCACATCTTCGCCGGGGCGGCCTGGTTGTTCACTCGCCCCGCGGCCTCGGCCACATGGACCGAGCAGCACAAGTTCACGGCACCCCCCACCGGCAACGACCGCGAGATCGGCGCCGGCGACTTCGGGAGCGCCACCGCGCTGTCGCCCGACGGGCGGACAGCGATCATCGGCGGCGATGCCGACAACGGCAGCGTCGGCGCGGCCTGGGTCTTCGGCGGGTCGGGCACCACGTGGGCGGAGCAGGCCAAGCTCACGGCGCCCACGACGGGGTCCGACGCCGGCGTGGGCACCCCTACGTTCGGCAGCGCCGTATCGCTGTCTGCCGACGCGAGCACGCTACTCATCGGTGGTCAGTCCGACGGCCAGCGCGGCGCCGCGTGGGTGTTCACGCGCACCACCGCCACGGCATGGAGCGAGCGAGCCAAGCTCACCGCGCCGACCAGTGGCGGCAGCGCCGAGGTCGGCCAGGGATTCTTCGGCGCCTCGGTCGCCCTCTCTGCCGACGCGAGCACCGCCGTGGTGGGCGCGCCGATCGACAGCTCGGCCATCGGCGCCGCCTACGCGTTCGACGGTTCGGGCGGAACATGGGCGCTGCACAGCAAGCTCACCGCCCCGGCCGGGCGCGACGCCGAGTTCGGCTCGGGCGTGTTCGGCACCCATGTCGCCCTCTCCGATGACGCGTCCACGCTGCTCGTCACCGGGCAGTCAGACAACAATCTGGCCGGCGCGGCGTGGTCGTACGCCGCCACGACACCACCGGCGGTGTCCGGCGTCTCGCCGGCGCTGGGGACGACCGGGGGCGGCACCGCGGCCGTCATCCGCGGCAGCGGCTTTGTCGCCGCTGGGGTCGACGCCGTCTCCTCGGTGACGTTCGCGGGCGTTCCGGCAACGTCCTTCCACGTCGTGTCGCCCACCCAGATCGACGCGGTCGCGCCCCCGCACGGCGCGGGGGTGGCCGACGTGATCGTGACCGCGCCTGCCGGAGTGACGCCCATCACAGCCGCCGATCAGTTCCATTACGTCGCTCCCCCCGGAGCCCCGACCAGGGTGCGCACTCAAGCGGGCAATCGCCGGGTCAAGGTGACCTTCCGGCCACGGGCCGGAGCGGGGGCCGTGACCTATCGCATCATCGCCTCGCCGGGCGGCGCCCACGCCACCGGGAGGCACAGCCCCATCACGGTGCGCGGGCTGCGCAACGGCAGGCGGTACCGGTTCCGCGTGGTCGCCACCAACGTCGCCGGAACGGGGCCGTCGTCGCCACTGTCGCCCGCGGCCACGCCCTTCGCGCCTGCCCGGGTCTCCCGCGCCGCACTTCGGGGCACGGCCCAAGGCGCTCCGCGCATCGCCTTCACGGTGACGGCGGGCAAGCACTCGCCGCGGGTCGTCTCCGTGGCGGTGGCGCTGCCGCGCGGACTGCAGTTCAACGCACGCCGGCTCGCCGGGGATGTCCTGGTCGGCGGCCAGCGCCCGCGCGGCGCGGTCCGGCTCAAACGTGGGGTGCTGTCGATCGCGCTCAAGCGGCCGGCGGCACGGGTGGCAGTGCGAATCGCGGCGCCCGCCGTGTCGGTCGCCGCATCACTGGCGCATAACGTGAGGCACCGGCGCGCGCAGCGCCAGACGGTGACGCTGAAGGTCGGCGACGCCGCGCACAACCTGAGCACCCTGAAGCTGCGGCTCCGCCCCTCCTGACCAGGGCGCGGCGGCGAACGGCGGCGCGGCGCCGGTCAGCGGTGGGTCCGAACCCGCCCCGGCGTGGGTGCCGGTTCCCGAGCGGGCCGGCGCGGACGGTGCGCACCCAGCGCGCGGCGCCCGTGCTCGCGCAGGCGCAGTCGGGCCTGCTCGGCGTCGGGCAGCGGCACTCCGCCCCGTGGCGCGGTGGGCCGCGGTGGTTCGGGACCGGGGCCACGGCCACCGCCTCCCTCGTCGTCCGAGGAGTCAGGGGAGCTGCCGGGCCGGCGGTAGAGCAGCGCCGGAACGAGGATGAGCCCGGGGATGGTCAGGAACACGACGGTCAGGAGCATGGTCGCGGCGACGCGGTCGGGGACCACGCGGAGCTCGCGCACGACGACCAGGATCGCCGCGACGAGAGCCGGCGCGAGCGGCACCGCGGCGACTCGCAGCCAGAAATGCGGCTTGCGATCGCGGGGAGACCCGGCGAAGACCACGAAGACTCCGAACACGAGAGCGAACGCGGCGAGCCAGATGACGAACGACGTGGCCCGCCCGCCGTCCGCGGGCGGTGATGGGGCAGGGGGCACGGTTGACTCAGGGTACCGCCGCGCGCCGCTCCGGACCAGTGCAGGCGCCGTACTCCTCGTCGGTGACCTGCCGGCCCCAGGTGACCGGATTGCCGGACTCGTCGGCCTCGTGAATGGCGATGTGGGTCATGAGCCGTCTGGGCGCTGCGCCGTGCCAGTGGTTCTCGCCGGGCTCGAAGAACACGCGATCGCCGGGTCTGATCTCCTCCACCGGGCCGCCCTCCCGCTGACAGCGGCCGATCCCCTCGGTCACGAAGATGGTCTGCCCGAAGGGATGGGTGTGCCACGCCGTCCTGGCCCCCGGCGTGAAGTGGACGTTGGCCGCGGCGGCGCGGGCGGGCGGGGCCGGCGTCGCGATCGGGTCGACATAGACGGTGCCGGTGAACCAGTCGGCGGGACCGATGCCGCTCTCCGTCGCGTTGCGGGTGATCTTCATTCAGGCTCCTTGATCGACGGGACTTGGTGAGGCGATGAGTTTCGCGCCTCGCGGCGGTCTTATGGGCACCTCAACTGACCGGAGGAGACCCCCATGCAACCCTCATTTCACCAGGCCGTCGAGGAGCACGCGCAAACCACAACACCCGGTTACCAATCGGCCTCACCGCGAGTCTGATAGGTGATACGCACATCCCTTCTGACAGGAGCGGGCACGATGACCGAGACACGCCTTGTGATTGACGGCCTGGGCTTCCCCGAGTCGACACGGTGGCACGACGGGCGCATCTGGCTGTGCAACTGGGGCGCGGGCGAGGTCCTGGCCGTGGGTACCGACGGCACGCGCGAGATCGTGGCCCGGGTGGCCGAGCAGGCCCTGCCGTTCAGCATCGACTGGCTGCCCGACGGGCGGCTACTGATCATCGACTGACCGCAGAAGAGGTTGCTGGCGCAGGGTGCCGACGGAGGCCTTGAGCTGGTCGCTGACCTGTCGGACCTCGGTTCGGGTCCGTTCAACGAGCTCGTCGTCAGCACCGCGGGCAACATCTACGTCAACGGCGGCTCGGGCAGCGTCGTGTGCGTCGGACCCGGCGGCGCGATTCACCAGTCGGCGGACGGCCTGCACTGGCCCAACGGCATGGCGCTGCTGAACGAGGAGAGGACGCTCGTGGTGGCCGACTCGCACGCCCAGCATCTCCTCGCCTTCGACGTCGGTGAGGATGGGCTCCTCTCGGGCCGGCGCGTGTGGGCCGAGCTCGAGCACGCCCCGGACGGGATCTGCACCGACACCGACGGCGCGGTGTGGGTGGCCAGCGTCCCGGGCAAGTCCTGCGTCCGCGTGGCCGAGGGTGGCGAGGTGCTCGACACCGTCGTGGTGGACCGCGGCTGCTTTGCCTGCATGCTCGGGGGCGACGACGGCCGCACGCTGTTCATCGCCGCCGCGCAGTGGCGTGGCATGGAGGCGGCGATGTCGGAGGGACCCGGTGTCACCGGCCGGCTGCTCGCCGCGCCCGGCCAGCCCGCGCCACACGCCGGCCGTCCGTAACGGCGAGTCCCAGCCCCAAGACGGTGGGCCTGCGCTCCCGGCTATGGTCAGGGCGATGGCGGTGGCACTCATCACCGGGGGCTCGCGCGGCATCGGTGCCGCGACGGCGGTGCGCCTGGCCCAGGACGGTCACGACATCGCCGTCGCGTATCAGTCCAGTGCCGACGCAGCCGAACGGGTCGCCGCCGAGGTGCGGGCGCTCGGTCTCCGGGCGCAGACGTTCGCCGGCGACATGACCGACGCGGAGGCACCCGGCGCGCTCGTGTCAGCCGTGGAGGCCGAACTCGGCCCGGTCGAGATCCTGATCGCCAACGCCGGCATCAACGACCCCATGGAGCAGGACCCGCGCAACATCGACGCGGCGGTCTGGGACCGGGTGATGGCGATCAACCTGCGGGCGCCGTTCCTCGCGGCCCGGGCCGTGATCGGCGGAATGGTCGACCGCGGCTTTGGGCGGATCGTTCTGCTGTCATCGGTGGCGGCCTACACCGGCGGGATCGTCGGGCCCCACTATGCGGCCTCCAAGGCCGCCCTGCACGGGCTCGCCCACTCCCTGTCGCAGTTCGCCTCCGGGCACGGCGTGACGGTCAACGTCGTTGCCCCGGCGCTGATCGCCACCGACATGATGCCCGCCGACCCCGAGGCCCTGGAGCAGCTCGCGCGCCGGATCCCAGTTGGGCGCCTCGGCCGGTCCGAGGAGGTCGCCGACCTCATCTCGGCGATCGTCCGCAACCCGTACCTCACCAACCAGTCGATCCTCATCGACGGCGGGATCCGAGCCTCGTAGGCCGTCGCCCGCTCCGCTCGCCCGCTCGCCCGCTCGC
>DASXDW010000195.1:0-10204 GCA_036490435.1 Solirubrobacteraceae bacterium | reverse complement strand
GAGAGCTTGTGCGTCGTGAAGATGTACTGAGCTGACATTGCTCCTCAGCATAGGAAGCGCGCCCACGCCCGCCGCGCCGGCGGTTACGATGCACCGCGCATGCGCCGGGGCCTACTCATCGTTGTCGCGCTCGCGTTGACCGCGGCGCTGGCGCCCGCGGCAGCGCTCGCCACCACCCAGACGGCCAGCCAGGGGGCCCTGACCGCGACGTTCAGATACGCGGGCCACTACCCGAACTACTCGGGGCTGCACCTGACGATCGCCCAGTCAGGCTCAGTGCTCTACGACCAGCCGGTCCACTCTGCGACGTGCGGCAAGTTCTGCGCGCCGGGCGCGACCGGCACCAAGGCATCGTCGGTGCAGCTCATCGACCTTGACCACATCGGGCAGCCCAACGTCATCCTGAGCCTCTACACCGGCGGTGCCCACTGCTGCTCGGTCGACCAGATCTTCACCTTTGACCCGGGGACGATGACCTACGGCGAGACCGAGCACGACTTCGGCGACCCGGGGGCACGGATCGAGGATCTCAACCACGACGGGCGCTCCGAGTTCGTGACCGCCGACGACCGCTTCGCGTACGCCTTCACCGACTTCGCCGCCTCGGGCCTTCCGCTGCAGATCCTCACCTTCACGGGCAGTCGCTTCCAGGACGTCACCGACAGCTACCCGGCGCTCATCCGCAAGGATGCGGCGACCTGGCTGAAGACCTTCAGGCAGCTGAACCATGGACAGGACATCGACAGCGTCGGGGTGATCGCCGCGTGGGCGGCGGACGAGTACCGGCTGGGGAAGGTCGCGGCGGCCAACCGGTTCCTGCACCAGCAGGCCAAGGCCGGGCACCTCAAGAGCCCGCTGGGAGCCAGCGTGCCCCAGGGGCAGGCGTTCGTGACCAAGCTGATGAAGTTCCTGCGCCGCCACGGATACGGGCACTAGCCCGCATCGCGGCTGCGGCTACAGGCCGGCGGCGTCGCGCAGCGCCTCTGCCTTGTCGGTCTGCTCCCAGGTGAAGTCGGGATCGTCGCGGCCGAAGTGGCCGTAGGCGGCGGTCTTCTGGTAGATCGGCCGGTGCAGTCGCAGATACTCGCGGAAGGCGCCGGGGCGCAAGTCGAAGTGCTCGCCGATGAGCTCGAGGATCCGCCCGCGCCCGATGTTGCCGGTGCCGAACGTCTCCACCATCACCGACACGGGATGCGCGACGCCGATGGCGTAGGCGACCTGGACCTCGGCGCGGTCGGCCAGGCCCGCGGCGACGACGTTCTTGGCCACGTAGCGCGCGGCGTAGGCGGCGGACCGGTCCACCTTGGACGGGTCCTTACCGCTGAAGGCCCCGCCACCGTGGCGGGCCATGCCGCCGTAGGTGTCGACGATGATCTTGCGGCCGGTCAGCCCGCAATCGCCCATCGGCCCGCCGATGACGAAGCGCCCGGTGGGGTTGACCAGGAAGCTGCGGCGCAGTTCGCCGGGGTCGTAGAGGCCGTCAGGAAGGACCGGCACCACCACGTGCTCCCACACGTCGTCGCGGATCCTGGTCTCGGCGCCCTCGGCGTGCTGGCTGGAGATGAGCAGCTTCTCGATCCCCACGGGCTTGCCGTCCCGGTAGCGGACGCTGACCTGGGTCTTGCCATCCGGGCGCAGGTAGTCCAGCGTGCCGTCCTTGCGCACCTCCGAGAGCCGCTGCGCCAGGCGGTGAGCCAGAGCGATGGGCAGGGGCATCAGCTCGGGCGTCTCGTTGGTGGCGTAGCCGAACATCATGCCCTGGTCGCCGGCGCCGGCGAGGTCGAGCTCGTCGCCGTCCGCGCTGTCCTGCCGGGTCTCGTACGCGGCGTCGACGCCCTGGGCGATGTCCGGCGACTGCTTGTCGATGGCGTTGATGACCGCGCAGGTCTTGTAGTCGAAGCCGAACGTGGCGTCGGTGTAGCCGATCTTCTTGATCGTCTCGCGAGCGACATCCTGGATGTCGACGTAGGTGGTCGTCGTGATCTCGCCTGAGACGACGACGAGGCCGGTGTTGACGAGCGTCTCGCACGCGACGCGCGCATTGGGATCGTCGCGCAGGACGGCGTCCAGGACCCCGTCGGAGATCTGGTCGGCGATCTTGTCGGGGTGCCCCTCCGTCACCGACTCGGACGTGAACAGGAACTCATTCTCGGCGAAGCTCATCGATCAGGGGTGTCCTTGCTCTTGCGGGTGATCTCCAGCAGGTAGGCGACCATCACGTCGGTCGAGCCGAACCTCAGATGGTATGCGTCGGAATGTTCCTCGACTCGCGCGATCTGCTCGTGCTTGCTGTTGAACAGGTCTGAGAACTCAAAGAAGGAGAAGTCGACGACGCGGGCCTGGTAGCCCAGCCCATCGAGCAGTTCCGCCGTGCGCCGGCGCCCAATGACGCTCAATTGCATCATGTAGGCCGTGCCGTCGTCGGCCAGGGCCTCGGGCAGCAGCCGGATGAGGTGGTCCAACAGGTTGCGGCCCCAATAGTCCAGCGGCCGGTGGGTGGTCACCTGCTCGAACGGGTCGACCGGCGTCTGGTAGAGGCTGGCCACGATGACGTCGTAGCGCTCCTCGGGAACCCACGGGTACAGGTCCTGTGCGGCGGCGCTCACCTTGTCGGCGACCCCGTTGCGAAACGCGTTGGTGAGCGTGTTCTTGACCGAGGTGAGGTCGATGTCGATCGCGTGGACGTGGGCGGCCCCGTTGCGCGCGAGCTGCACGGTGAGCAGCCCACTGCCCGACCCGATGTCCAGGCAGCGCTGATGGGCCCCGACCCCCTCCCGGTACAGGTACTTCCAGATGAGGAAGCTGCCCTGGGTGGGGATGAAGACCCCGTCGTCAACGTCGATCTCAGGCATATCGAGCGGGAACATCTCGCGTCCGCGCGGGTCGGCCCACGAGGGGGGCTCGCGCCGCCTGCCGTTCTTGGCGCCGTTGCCGGTGGTCAGGACCGTAGGGCGGTCGTGCCCGGGCTTGGTGTCGTCCAGGGCGGTGCGGGCCGCCTGCAGATGCTCGGGGCGTACGCCGCAGCAGCCGCCGATGATCTGGGCGCCCTCATCGCGCCAGCTCAGCGCCAGTTCCGCGTACTCCTGGCCTTTGACGCCGGGCTCGTCACGCCAGCCCGCCGCCGACAGATAGCCGAGGTTGGGGTAGACGCCGAGCGGGAGGTCGGTGAAGTCGCGCAACCACGAGAGCATTCCGGAGACGTGATCGGGCGGGATGCAGTTGATGGCCAGCGCGCCGACGCCCATCTCCTCAAAGCGCCGGGCGGCGCGGCCGAAGGCATCGCCCTCCGGCCCGCCCCAGTGCTCGCCGTAGACGCCACAGACGCCGTGGCGGCAGCGACGGAAGCTCAGCCACACGGGGATTCCCGTGTCCAGCAGCGCCTCCACCGTGGCGTAGGTGGAGCTGCGGACCAGCGACAGGGTCTCGAGCAGGATGAGGTCCGGGGGCTGCTCCTCGAAGGCGCGTGAGAGCAGCGCGATCGTCTCGCGGCCGTCGGGGGTATCGACGTCACCGTTGATGCTGAAGGCGATCGCCACCTCGTCAACGCGCCCGGCGTCCTGCGCCGCCGATCGGGCCAGGCTCACGGCGCGGCGCACGATGTCCATCCAGTGCACGGGCTCCGATGACTCCGACAGCCGCGTCGTCCCGTCACGCAGAGCGGTGGGCAGGCCCCAGGTGTTGGTGCAGACCACGTCGCAGCCGACATCGATATAGCTGCGGTGCACGCGCGCGACGTCCTCGGGCGCGTCCAGCAGCGCCGTCAGCCCCCACACGTGCTCCTCCACCTCCGGCGGGCCGCCGCGGACCTTGATGAGCTCGGTGCCGTTGGCGCCGTCCAGGATCACGCACTGATCCGTGGCGATCATCCGAGCCAGCCGGGCGTAACGGTCGACCGTTCCCGTGGCGGTCATCTCAGCCTCTCTCTCCATACCGGGGTCTGCTCTCGATACCGGGTGCCGACAGCTTGGTTGTCCACGCAGCGGGGCGCCACTCTCACACTTCCTAAACGACCTAGACTTTTGAGTAGGATGACCTCGTTCCCGGGGCCTGAACCGCTCCGCCATCGCACGGAGGCGCACGATCTCCCTTTGTATAGGCCAACTCCTACACAAAGGATAGGTCGCGCGCGCGAGGGGCGCGGTAGGTTGCCCCTGCGATGTCAGTACACGTCACAACGGAAGGGCGCGCAAGCGCACTGGATCCCGTCCTGCGCCAGGCGGGCGGCGTGCTGGTCCATCACGACGGCCGCGCCGTGGTGGCCAACTACGGCTCCGCCGCGGGAGAGCTGGCGGCATGTGTGAGCGCCGTGGGACTGGGCGATCGCTCCGATCTGGCGATCCTGCAGCTGGCCGGTGCGGCCGCGCAGCTTCGCCAGCTGTCCCAGCGCCTCACCGGGAGCGAGATCGCGCCAGGCGGTGCCGTGCTCGGCGGCGGCGCCTGGTGGTGCGCCCCCAGCGCCGAGCGCATGCTCGTGCTCTGCGAGGCGAGCCGCGCCGAGCGTTTGCACGCCGTGCTCCGGGCCCGGGTGGCGCGGCGATCGGCGATCACCCTCACCGACCGCAGCGCACACATGGCGGCACTCGCCGTCGTGGGACGTCGCAGCTCGGCACTGCTGGCCAAGCTGGGTGTCTACGGCGAGTCGGGCAACCCGCGCGACGTGCCGCCGCTGACCACCCACGCCGGCGCCGGCGGCGACGTGCTGTGGCTCCTGGAGTCCGACGACAAGGCGCTCGCCCTGATGGCGGCCGCGGACGCCCCCTCCGTGTGGCACGCCATCGAGCGCGCCGGCCGGCCCTTTGGCCTCTGCGCCGTGGGCCAGGACGCGCTGGCCCGCTACGGGCTGATCCGCCGCACCTCGAGCCCGCTGTAGGGCCCGGTCCCCGCGCGCGGGCGCAACCCACTCCGGTCCACCGTCCCTCTGCTGAGGCGGTGGCCCGGTGACGTCGGCCACCCCGGTCATCGACGTCGCGGCCGCCGAGCGAGCGCTCGTGGACCTGCTCACGCTGCAGCGCGAGCTCCTCGAGCTCGAATACGTGCGGCGGGCCGACGCCCTGGAGCGGGTGTCGGAGGCGGTGCGCCGGCTGGGCGAACAGGGCGCGACCGAGGGGCTGCTCACGCGTGCGGCCGCCGAGCTGGTGGCGGGCTCTGACTTCGATCGGGTGCTGTTGTCCGAGGTCGTCGACGGCCGGCTGGTGCCCCTGGCCATCGCCGACGGCTCCGATCAGGCGGCGGCGGACGCCGCTCTCGCCTCGCTGGGCGAGACGACGATCCGCCTCGAGTACCCGCTGCTGGAGTACGAGGTGTCGCGCACCCACGTGGCAGCGGTGGTGTCGGTGGCCGACGCCGGGGCTCGCACGCCGCCTGCCCTGACGCGCAGCCTCGGCTGGGCGTCCTACGCGGTCGCAGCGCTGGTTGTCGGCAGCACGACGATCGGGGTGCTGCATGCGGACGCGTCTCACAGCGGCCGGCCTGCGGACGGCCTCGACGCCGAGGTGGCGGCCCGCTACGCCGAGGAGCTGGCGGGAGTGTTCGAGCGCGCGGTGTTGCGTCACACCCTCGAGCTGCATCGCGCGGAGCTGAGCGCCGCGGTGCACTGGATGAGCGCGCGCGTGGGACGACTCGAGGACGCCGCGGGGATGGTGAGGCCGCGCAGCGTGGGCAGTGACGCCCGGACGGTGGAGTCGCTCACCGCGCGCGAGCTCGAGGTGCTGCGCCTGCTCGCCCGCGGCAACACCAACCAGGCGATCGCCACCGCGCTGGTGATCCGCGAGGGCACGGTGAAGTACCACGTCAAGAACATCCTGCGCAAGCTGGGGGCGACCAACCGCGCGGATGCCGTCGCCCGGTTCGTCCGCGCCGGCGGGGGCCCCGACGACGCCGCGGCCGGAGGGCGACGATGACCGCCACGACGCCGCGGGCCGGGTTCGCCGGCCCGCTCGACATCGCGCTGCAGGGCCGCCTGGCCGCGGCCCTCTCCCGAGCCCGGGAGCTGCTCGGCGAGCCCGCGGACGGGCGCGCGGACGCCGCCGAGGCCGATGCCACCGCCGCGCCCCCCGGCGACGCGCTCCGCGACCTGATCGATGCAATGAACGAACAGATCGCCGGGCACCGCGACGCCGCACCGGGGGCCGCGGTGCAGGAGCAGCGGGCGGCACTCCAGCGCCTGCGCCGCCGCTACGACGCGCGCTTTGAGGCCTTGGCCGCGGTGCGCCACGCCATCGCCGAATTGCGAGCGGTCACCTCGCCGGCGTCGATGCTCGCCCAGGCGCCGGCCGCGGTGTGTGCAGCGTCGAAGCTGCGCCGCGTGGTGCTCTCGCTCACCCAGGAGGGACGCCTGGTGGCCGAGGCAGCGCACTTCGCCGACGATCGCTCCGGGGCCGCCCGCGTCGTCGAGCGGCTGCGGGCCGAGCCGATCGCGCTCGAGCATCCGCTCATCGAGACCGAGCTCCTGCGCCGGCGCCGGGCGACGATCGTCGATGACGCCCAGGTCCATCCCCGCGTGGACCGCCGACTGGTGGAGCTGATGGACTGGACGTCCTACGCCGCCGCACCGCTGGTGGTGGGCCCCCACGTGGTGGGGATGCTGCACGCCGACCGAGGGCCCGGCCAGCGCCTCGATGTGCTGGACCGCGACGTGTTATGGGAGTTCACCAGCCTGCTGGGCCAGGCGTATGAGAGCGCGAGCCTGCGCCGCGCCCTGCGCCACGAGCGCGAGCAGCTGCGCGAGTTTCTGGACTGGCTGGGCGCCCGCTCGGGCGAGCTCACCGACGCCCCGCTGCGGCTGGCCACGATGCAGCGCCCGCCGCGACGCTCGGCCTCACCGCCGGTGGCCCCGGCCGGCGGCGCTCGCGATGACCGCGTGGTCTTCGAGGGCCTGCTCACCCGCCGCGAGCTCGACGTGCTCCGCCTGCTCGCCGACGGAAACTCCAACAAGGGGATCGCCGAGGCGCTGGTCATCTCCGACGGCACCGTCAAGTTCCACGTCAACAGCATCCTGCGCAAGCTGCGGGTCGCCAACCGCGCCGAGGCCGTGTCGCGGTACCTGCGGCTGCTCGGCATGCGCGCGCCCTGAAAGCGACGCCTCGTGCTGCGGATCTTCGCCCTGCTGCTGGCCCTCGTCTCAGTGGCCTGCATGTGCGTGGCGATCATCGGCATGGTCACCGGCCGCCCCAGCGACCGGGCGGGCTGGGCCTTGCGCCTGGCCGCCGTGGTCTCCTTCGGCGCGGCGGTGGCGCTGAACGTGGCTGCGCACTGAAGGCGTGAGGGCACCATCAGTTCTCGGGCTGCCAGCCGCTGATCGTCCATAGCCGCCCATAGACCTCGGTCACCGTGGCCAGCGTCACGTGCCACGCGGGCCGCAGGCCGTGGTAGGCGTTGGTGTGGGTCGCCGTCGTGCGCTCGCGGGTGACCACCGCGTACACGTTGTCCTCGCCGGTCACCGGCGCGATCCCCTCCACGGTGCCGGAGTTGGCGACGCCGCCCAGCGCGATCGAGCTGTCGTGACCGACCTGCCCCGCGGCCAGCGTCATCGCCGAGCGGGCCTGGCCGATCGCAGCCTGCGCCAGCACATGCAGGTGCGTGGCCACGGTGTCGGCGGTCCAGTTGATGTAGGTCTGCGCGAACACCTGGACGGCCTGAACCGGCGAGCGCCAGCCGCCCAGCGCCTGCTCGCCAGGGGCGGGCGTCGGGATCTCGTGGGTGCGCTGCGCGCGAGCCACGGTCGCGCGGATCCGCGCCGCCGCCACCGTCGGGCCGGCCGTGACGGGGATCGTGGTGGTGGCGCCGCGGTCGGAGCCCGGGCGCGAGGCCGAACCGACCACCGGCAGGCCGCAGCCGGGCAGCCCCACCGCCACGGCGACCGTCACCGCCCACACCCAGCCGATGCGTGCCCGGCCCATCTACAACCCCACCGGATGGCGCACGACGAACCCGGCCGACTCGCGCACGAGTGGATGCCACCCGATCCCCGCGCTGCCGTCCCCTGCCCCCGCCGCGTCGTGGGTGTCCCAGCGCAGCCCGGCCACGTACATGAACACGTGGTCGGCCGAGGCGTAGATCGTCACCCAGCGGCCCGGCCCCGGGGCCCCGAACGACTCCAGCGCCCCTGAGGCGGCGTCGTAGCCGGCCGGGAGCAGGCCGCCGCCGTAGAGCAGGTGCTCGACGCTCGAGGAGCAGTCATACGTGGGCGCGATCGCGCTCAGCGCGAGCCCGTGCCCGCCCCCGACCATGTATGGCCTGCCCACGATCTGGTTGCCGGCGGCGATGATCCCCTTGACCGCGGGCGGTGCCGTGGCCGGCGCGGCCGCCTGTCCGTTGGCTAGCAGCTGGGCCCGCGGCCCCGAGGTCACCGCAACTCCGCCCGTCGAGGAGGACGCCCCGGCGCACGCTCCGGGCGAGCCCACCCCGGACGCTGCGCCCGTGGAGCCGGCGGCCACGGCAGCTGTGTCCCCCGCCGGCGCCTGCACCAGCGCACTCCCTGCGCCGCCCGCCGGCGGACGGCTGATCCGCACCGCCCCCGACCACCGCCCGTCGTCGTAGGGGATCCGCAACGCGCCCGCGAACTGCCACCACAGGTCGATGACCCGGGGCAGCCCATCCACCGGCCCGCCCCCGAGACCGAAATCGCGCTTGTAGGCCACGGCCGAACGGCCGTCCCAGCTGACCCGCAGCGGGGTGAGATAGGGCAGGCCGCCCATCGCGGTCGCGGTCTGGAAGGTGACGCCGCCGAGCTCGGCGTAACTGTCGGGGTGCGAGGGCAGGCTGGCCCCCGAGGCCCCGACCGTGCCACTGCTGGGGTCGCCCGGGCCGCCGTACTCAGTCGCCCCGACCGCCTGACCGGACCTCGCGCCGCCCACCTCGGACACCGCGATGGCACCGGCGGGCTCAGCGCACGGCGACCCCGCGGAGGGAGACCCGACGAGCGTGGCCAGGACGAGCAGGCTGGCCCCCGCGCAGATCGCCACGCCCGCGCCGCCGAGCGTGAAAAGGAGCCCGGCGGCGCGTCGCGTGGGGGGCGCGGTGGAAGGCACGCGGCGACGATAAGCCCGCCGTCGCGCGGGCCCGGCGGATTGGCACACATTCGTTGCACTTTCGGTGGCCAGAGGAGCCGTGGCGGGCCTTGCGAGCCGCCAAATGCCCGCTAACGTTGATGTGTCATGCCACGCATCCTGGACGTTGAAGCTGCGCTGTTGCTGCTCGAGCTGGACCCGCCCTTCGATCAGCGCACGGTCCAGCTGGCTCGTCGGCGCATGGCCAAGCGCTGGCATCCGGACATCGCTCCCCCCGGACGCCGCCATGAGCACCAGCGCCATCTCCAGGCCATCAACGAGGCGGCCGACGAGCTCGAGCGCCTCGCCGAGACCTCGCGCGGCGGCAAGGTCAGCCGTAACGCGGTCAAGGCATCGGCGGCCGCGACCCGGCGCGCCCGCGAGGACGCCGGCCGCCGCGCCTATGAGAACGAGCAGCGCGCCCGTCAGCACGCCGCCGACCGCGCCAAACACGACCCGTTCGGCTCACGGGTGCCCGACCACTCGGTGGTCCACCGCTACGCGCGCTGCGTCTCCTACCCGGAGTGGGGCGTGGGGACGGTGAGCGGCATCTACTTCTCCGGCGACGAGGAGACCTCCCAGCAGTGGGCGCGCGTGATGTTCTCGGTGGGCGTGCGCACCGTGCCCGCCGGCTCGCTGCAGTTCGTCGACTTCTCCAAGCCCGACCCCGCGGCCGACCGCGTCCAGCGCTTCATGACCGCGGCCCAGCACGCGCTCGCCGAGGGCAACGCCGGACTGGCCGCCCAGCGCCTCGTCTACGCGCGCGACGCCGAGCCGCAGAACCCGATGGTGCTGCGGCTGCTCACCGCGGCGTTCTGGCAGGCCGGCAACCTTCCGGCCGCGGCGCGCACGGTGCGCGACTGGGCCCGCGTGGACACCGACCGCCCCACCCCCGAGCGGTTCGCCAGCCGCATCTACGAGGACATGGGGGCCGTCGACCTCGCTGCCGATGCTGCCGTGCGTGCCGCCGACCGCGCCCCCAGCGACGCCTCTGCGTGGGAACGGCTGGGCCGGCTTCGGCTGCGACTCAACGACCGCGCGGGGGCGATCAGCGCCCTGGAACGCGCTCGGCTCGTCGGACCGTCGGTCGACGGACTGCTGGACCTTGCTCTCGCCCACCATCTGGCCGGGGACGTCGGCGCCGAGGTCTCGGCGGC
>DASXDW010000166.1:0-29221 GCA_036490435.1 Solirubrobacteraceae bacterium | reverse complement strand
GCGCGCCACGGCCCGCGGCGACGAGGATGCGGCGGTGGCGGGCGGTGGAGCGCAGAGTGAACTGAGACCTCGAGCCGTAGGCGGTGAGCGCGAACTCCGTCGCCGGGCCGGCGGCGGCGACCCGAGCCACGATCCCGCCCGGGTCAGCGCTCATCAGGCGCGCGCCCGGGTCATAGAGCATGTAGGTCCCCAGGCCGGTCGGCTTGAGATAGAACGCGGTGGCCCGCGATCGACTGGGCGCCGAAGCCGCGTACGACGCTCCGCGCGCCGCGACGAACGTCCCCCCGGCAGCGCGCAGCGCAAAGCACCGGTTGGCGGGGGCGTAGACGGACATGTGCCGCCCGCGGCCGGCGGCGATCGCGGCCGTCGACAGTACGCCGGCGACCACGGCCGCCACGGCCAGGATGCGAGCCACTCTCACGACCACTCCTCCTCCGAAACGTGCTCGGACCGGAGGGCCCGGGCCGAGGCGGCCGCAGTTTATTGACGGGTCCGGGGCGGACCGCCGGTTCACACGTCACCGACGGCTCGTTTGCGTCGCGGGGTGCTCTTACGCCGCGGGCTGCGCGCCGATGGTGGCCCGGCCCGTGATCAGGGGCCGGACGATCGGCGGCACCGCGCGCCACGTGGCGTCGCGGGCCTCGACGCTGAAGCCGCTGGCCGTCATCAGCCGGGCCGTCGGGCGGTTGCAGTGACATCCCTCGGCAAACCGCCGCCAGCCGCCCGCCAGTCGGTCCTGACACCAGGCGAGCGCTCGGGAGTGGGAGCGGACGTGCTCGATGAACAGCAGCTGCCCGCCCGGCCGCAGGACGCGCACGATCTCGCTCAGGGCGGCCGCCGGGTCCTCGACGGTGCACAGCACGAGGGTGGACACCACGGTGTCGATCGACTCGTCGGGCAGCGGCAGACGCTCGGCCGGCGCGTCGAGCACCCGCACTCGCCGGGCGCCGGCGCTCGGCACGCGCTTCTCGAGGCGCCGCCGCATCGCGGGCTCGGGCTCGGCCACGATCAGTTCGGGCAGCTCGGCGGGGTAGTGGGCCAGGTTCAGGCCGGTGCCGCCGCCGATCTCGAGGGTCCGCCCCGTGGCGGAGCTCAACAGGTCGCGGCGGCGGCGGCGCATGCCGCTCACCTCTCCGATCCATAGGGACGGGTCGTAGATGACGGCGAAGCCACGGCTCCAGAGTCGAGCGCGTGGGGGTGTGGTGATGGTGGTCGTTTCGATCATCGTGCGACCGTACGGCTGGGGCGCCGTGCGGCGCATCGCTCGCCCCGGCCATCTCGCCACGATGGCCCGTTCGGGCCAGGGATCAGAGCAGCCCGGTCCGCGCGGCCTCCGCGACCGCCGCGGCGCGCGAGCCAGACCCCAGCTTGGTCCGGATGTTGGCCACATGGCGGTGGACGGTGTGCGGGCTCACGACGAGCTGCTCGGCGATCGCGCGATCGCTCAGGCCCTGGGCGACGAGGGCGAGGACCTCGTGCTCGCGCGCCGACAGTGGGCCGCGGGCGCGCTCACCGTCGGCGGGCGGTTCCGCCCGCAGGGCGCGGACGACCGACCCGACGTCTCCCATCCATGGAAAGTGGGCGCGGCCCTGCACCGTCGACAGCGCTGCCCCCGGAATTCCCGCCGCCAGCTCACGGCCCAGGTCGTACGGGATGGCGCGGTCATCGCGCCGGTGAACCACCAGCGTGGGGGCGCGCACCCGTGCCAGGTCGGCGCGCACGTCGTTGCGGTAGACGAGCTCCAACAGCGCAGCCGCCGTCTCGGCGCTCGTCGCCTCGCGCTGGAAGCGCGCGAAGCGCTCCTGTGCGTCGCCGCCGACCTCGCCCAGGAAGATGTCGGCGAGCACGCGCGACCCGAGGCCCCAGTGGGCGCGGACCGTGTCCACGACCGCCTGCCGCACCGCCGGCGGCGCGATCGACGGGCCATGGGCGTAGCCGCCGTAGACGATCAGCCGCGCCACGCGCTCGGGATGGCGTGCGGCGAAGGCGATCGCGGCGCACCCGCCCGAGGAGCCTCCAAAGAGCGTGACACGCTCCAGCCCGACCTCATCCAGAACGGTGGTGAGCACGTCCACCTCGTCGTCGAGGCTGAGCGCAGCCAGGTCGACCTCGCGGTCGGACAGACCTACACCGGGCCGGTCATAGCGCAGCAGCGTGTGGCCCGCGCCGACGGCCTCCCAGAAGCGCCGAAAGTCCTGATCCAGCCGATCCAGCTCGAGATGGCTGACCCACCACGCGGGGGCCACCAGCGCCGGCCCCTCGCCGAGAAGCTGGTAGGCGACCGCGCGGCCACCGACCGAGCAGAACTGGATCTCCTGACCGGGCATCGCCGCGCGAGCCTACGCCAGAAACGCGGCCACAGCCTCGGCCACCCGAGGCCCGTGCTCCAGGTGCGGGCTGTGCCCCCCTGCAAGGACGAGACGCTGTACCGGCCCGTGGGCGCACGCCTCGATGCGGTCGATCTGGGCCAGCGTGCCGTAGGGATCCTCCTCGCCCTGGATGAGAAGCGTCGGCGCCTGGAGCCGACCTGCCTCGTCCTCGAGGCTCCACTGCTCAAACGCGGGGTCCAACCACACGTCACACCAGCCCCAGAAGGCGGCATCGGGGTCGTCGTGGTGACGCGCCATCCGCTCGCGCAGCTCGCCGCCCACGAACGTGTCCCGCGTCCCGCGGATCGCGGTGACGCAGATCTCCTCCACGAATACGTGAGGCGCGAGCGCCACGAGCGCGGTCACCGGATGGTGGGCGGCATGGATGAGGCCGATGGAGGCGCCGTCGCTGTGGCCGACGAGCACCGGGTCCGCGACGTCCAGTGCGGACAGCAGTTCGGGCAGGACCTCGAGCGCCTCCGCATGGAAGAAGGCGGGCGTCCGCCGCCGGGGTGGCGGCGCCGATCGCCCGTGCCCGTAGCGCGAGAAGGCGATCAGCCGGCGCCCGGTGGCGGCCTGGAGCTGCGCCGGGAAATGACGCCACAGCCCCACGGAGCCCAACCCCTCGTGCAGCAGCACCAGCGGCGCGGTGGGCGGGTTCGTGCCGGGCCCGGGCAGGTCGAGGACCTCGATCGGCAGGCCGCCGACCTCCACCGCGCCGGTCGCCGTCACCGGCCCGGGATGTCCCGCACGGCGATCGTCACATCGACCAGAGCGCACAGGCGGTCGTGGTCGTCGCGGAACTCGTGGCCCCACAGCCATTCGCGGTCGTTGTGGCCCCGGCAGCGCGCCGAGACGTGGACGGTGCCCTCCGTCACGGGGCGCAGGAAGCTGGCCGAGTTGCTCAGGCCCGAGCCGATCTTGCCCTCCTCCCACACGGCGCGGACCGTCGCCACCGAGGCGACGGTCTCGGCCACCGCGGAGTAGATCCCCCCGTGCAGCAGGCCGAGTGGCTGCTTGAGGTTCTCGCGCACCTCGAAGCGCACGCGCGCAACCTCCCGTGTGAGCTCCAGCCACTCCAGGTCGAGAAAGCCCTCGAACGTGCGCGACAGGTCGATGAGGGGAACGGGGAAGTCGCTGAGGTCCCAGGGCGAG
This sequence comes from Solirubrobacteraceae bacterium, assembly GCA_036490435.1. Lineage (GTDB taxonomy): Bacteria > Actinomycetota > Thermoleophilia > Solirubrobacterales > Solirubrobacteraceae > Palsa-465. Next base: position 25,697 of record DASXDW010000166.1, on the reverse strand, counting down.
TCCCGGAGCGACCCGCCCTCAGGCGCCGAAGACAACGGACTTGGTCTCCGTGTAGTAGTCGAAGGCCTCGATGCCGTGCTCCTTGCCGTAGCCGCTGGACTTCCAGCCGCCGAAGGGAAGCTCGTCGTAGACCTTGGTGCGGGAGTTGATCCAGGTGTAGCCGGCCTCGATGCGCTCGGCGGCGTGCCGGGCGCGGGCCAGATCGCGCGTCCACACTGAGGACCCCAACCCGAACGGCGACGCGTTGGCCCGCGCGATGGCCTCGTCGAGGTCGGCAACGCGCCAGATCGGCAGCGCGGGGCCGAACACCTCCTCGGTGGCCATCGGCACGTCGTGGGGCGCATCCGCGACGACGGTCGGCGCGTAGAAGAACCCGCTGTCGAGTTCGGCGTCCTCGGGCGGCCCGCCGCCGGCCAGCAGCGTCGCGCCCGCGTCGAGCGTGCGCTGCACCTGCCCGGCGACCTCGTCGCGCTGTGCGGCTGTGTGCAGGGGGCCCATCTGAGAGCCCTTGACGTCCCCGCGCCCCACCTTCAGCCGCTTGGCCTTGGCCGTGATCTGCTCGATCACTTCGTCGGCGACCGATTCGAAGACGTACAGGCGCTTGATGGCCAGGCAGGCCTGCCCGCAGTTGTAGAACCGGCCCATCGAGGCCGCGCTCGCAGCTGCGTCGAGGTCGGCGTCGTCGCAGATGATCATCGGGTCAGAGCCGCCCAGCTCCAGCGTCACGCGCTTGCACCCGGGGGCCGCCAGCGCCATGATCTGCTCGCCCACCGGTGTCGAACCGGTGAAGGCGATCTTGCGCACGACGGGGTGGCGGACAAGCGCGGTCCCGGTGACCGACCCGCTGCCGGTCACGACGTTGAACACCCCGGCGGGCAGGCCGCCCTCGGCCAGTAGCTGGGCGAAGCGCAGCGTCGTCAGCGGCGTCGTGCCCGCCGGCTTGGCCACCACCGTGTTGCCCGCCACCAGCGCGGGGGCGAGCTTGTTGCACAACAGCGTCGTGGGGAAGTTCCACGGGACGATGGCCCCGACCACCCCGAGCGGACGGCGCAGCACGATCCCGTCGACGCCCGGGTCAAGGCCCGGGGTATGGGCGCCGCGCAGCGCCTTGGACAGCCCCGCGTAATGCATGAGCGTGTCGACGGCCTTGGTCAGCTCGATGCGGCTGTCGCGCAGCGTCTTGCCCTGCTCGCGCGTGAGCACCGGCACGAGCTCGTCGAGGTGGGATTCGACGTGATGGGCCGCGGCGCCGAGGATCTCGCCGCGCTTGGACACCGCCAGCGCACTCCAGTCCTGCAGTGCGCGGGCCGCGGCGCCCACCGCGGCGTCGACGTCATCAGCGGTGCCGCCCGGCACCTCGGCGAACACCTCGCCGATGCCCGGGTTGGTGATCGGGAGCGGGTCGCCGCCGTTGACGTGCTCGCGTCCGTCGACGAACGCGCCGGCGACCGTCGTGATCGTCTCGGTGCTCATGATCCGGTGAACTCCGGCGTCCGCTTCTCGCTGAACGCGGTGACGCCCTCACGGGCGTCGTTGGTTCTGAACAGCTCCTCAATAAGGTCGCGCTCGAGCGCGAGGCCGTCGGCCAGCGACCTGTCCATCCCGTCATGCACCGCTCGCTTGATGTTGGCCAGCGCCAGCGGGGGCAGCGCGCGCACGCTCGTCACGTGGTCATCGAACGCCGCCTGATCGGCGAACACCTGCGACACGAGCCCCAGCGCCCGCGCCTCCTCGGGCGACACCGCGCGGCCGGTGACCAGCAGCTCCAGCGCTGGGCCGGCGCCGATCAGGCGCGGTAGGCGCTGGGTGCCGCCGTTGCCCGGCAGGATCCCCAGGGTCACCTCGGGGGTCCCGAGCCGGTAGCGGCCCTCGATCGCATAGCGGATGTCGCAGGCCAGGGCGATCTCCAGGCCTCCACCCAGCGCGTGTCCGGCGACACAGGCCACGAACACCTTGGGCGAGCGCGCGATCGAGGCCAGAGTCTCGTGGGCGAGGCGGATCATGTCCATGTTGGCGTCGACCCCGTTGGCCGCGAACGCCTTGATGTCGGCGCCGGCGCAGAAGAACTTCTCGCTGGCCGAGCGGACCACCACCACGCGTGCGGCCTCGTCGGCGCCGGCCGCCTCGATGGCTGCCGCCAGCTCGCGCATGTAATCGATGTCGTAGGAGTTGGCGGGCGGCTTGTCGAGCGTGATCGACCCGTCCTGGTAGGTGACCGCCATCAGGCCAGGCCCCCCACCACGACGGACTTGAGCTCGACGTAGGAGTCCAGGGACTCGAGGCCGTGCTCCTTGCCGAAGCCCGACGCCTTGACCCCGCCGAAGGGCAGCTCGTCATAGCCGTAGTGGATCTGGTTGACCCAGGTCATGCCCGAGTCGATCTCCTGCGCCGCCCGGTGGATGAGCCGCGCATCGTGGGTCCAGATCGAGGAGCCCAGTCCGTATTGGGTGTCGTTCGCGCGCGCGATCGCGTCGTCGAAGTCGGTGAAGCGCAGGACCGGCAGCACCGGGCCGAACACCTCCTCGCTCATCACGCGCGAGTCGGCGGCCGGCTCGGCGATCACCGCCGGCTCCAGGAACCAGCCCTTGCTGCCGTTGCCGGTGCCGCCGCCGATGAGCAGCTCGCCGCCCGACGACGTACCGCTCTCGATCTGTTCGAGCAGCTCGTCGCGCCCCGCGCGGGTGTGGATCGGCCCCATGCGCAGCTTAGGCTTCTCGGCCTTGACCGTTCCGTCGCCGGGCTCGTAGCGCCCGACGCGGTCGACCAACTGAGAGACGAACTCGTCGTACACGCTGTCGTGCACGAACACGCGCTTGCAGCCCAGGCACGCCTGGCCGGCGTTCCAGTAGCGGCCGATGATCACGGCCTTGACCGCGGCGCCGACGTCGGCGTCGGCGCACACGATGACGGGGTCTGAGCCGCCCAGCTCCAGCGAGAGGCGCTTGAGATCGGGTGCGGCCAGCTTGGCGACGTGGCGCCCCACCGCCGTGGAGCCGGTGAAGGCCACCCGGCGCACGTCGGGGTGCCCCACGAGCGCGTCGCCGATCACCGAGCCGCGCCCGGTCACCACGTTGAGCACGCCGTCGGGCACGCCCGCCTCGGAGAACAGGCGCGCGACCTCGAGCGTGGCCAGTGGCGTGGTGGCCGCCGGCTTGGCCACCACGGTGTTGCCCGAGGCCAGCGCGGGGGCGACCTTGGTGCCCAGCAGGGTGAGCGGGAAGTTGTACGGCGTGATCGCCGCGCACACGCCCATGGGGCGGCGGATGACCATCCCGTACGCGGGGCCCAGCGTGGAGGGCAGATCCTGGTAGGAGCCGCGCACCTTGGTCGCGGCCTCCGCGTAGTAGCGCACGCCGTGCGCGAGATGGGTGACCTCGCCCATCGACTCGGCCACCGGCTTGCCCTGCTCTGAGGTGAGCGTCGCCGCCAGCTCCTTGGCGTGATCATGGATGAGGTCGGCGGCCTTGCTGAGGATCGCCGCGCGCTTCTCCACATCGGTCCGCGACCACTCGCCGAAGGCGCGCTTGGCGGTGGCCACCGCCAGCCCGACGTCCTCGGGCGCGCCGGACGGAACGCTGGCGACGACGTCCTCGGTCGCGGGGTTGACGACCTCGATCTCCTCGTGCGCGGCCGCCTGGCGCCACTCTCCGCCGATCAACATCTCGGGCACGGTTTCTCCCTCTTCGCTTGACGTTCCTCTCAAGAGACTATACGCTAGCGGACGTAAGTCAAGTGTCATACATGGGAGAGGCACACCGTGGTCGCCACCGCCATCGAAGAGCTCGCACCGCTCACCGAGCAACAGGTCCAGGAGCACCTCGCCGCCGGCAAGCTCGTCGAGGGGCTCCAGCACATGTCGCCCAAGTACCTGGAGGGCATGCGGCGGATCCTCACCGTGTCGGCCGACACTGAATTCGTGTCCGCTCCGTCCTATCTGCGCGCCGCCGGCCACGCGCCGGCGCTCAACAACTTCGGCTCCGCGATGAGCATCATCCAGGACGAGCTGGCCCACGCCCACATCGGCTACCGGCTCCTCGGCGACCTCGGCGTCGACATGGACTGGCTCATCTACGAGCGGCCCGCGGAACAGTTCAAGTACCCCTACGCGTTCGACGTGCCACTCAACTCCTGGGTCGAGCTGGTGTGCGCCAACGCCATGTATGACCAGGCGGGGTTCGTCCTGCTCTCCGACGTCTACCAGTCCAGCACCTTCGGCCCTTGGAAGCGGGCGCTGGCCAAGGTCGACAAGGAGGAGACGTTTCACCTGCGCCACGGCCGCACATGGCTGAAGAAGCTAAGCAAGGACCCCGGGGGCCGTGCGGAGGTGCAGGCCGCCGTGGACTGGATGTTCATCCTCACGCTCGAGTGGTTCGGGCTGCCCGATGACCGCAAGAAGCACTCCGAGCAGCTGGACTACGGATTCAAGGGCAAGTCCAACGACCAGCTGCGGCAGTGGTGGATGGCCGAGGTCGTTCCCTTCATGGAGGAGATCGGCATCCGCGTTCCCGCCCACTTCGACGCAGAGCTCGATCGCTACGTGATCGACTGCCCCTTCCCGGCGCGGTTCGACTCCGGCAAGCGCGAGTGGCTGCTCGATGACGGGGTCATCGAGTGGGACGACGTCATCACCCGCTGGCGCGGGCGCGGCCCCATGAACCGCGACTACGTCACCACGCTGCAGCGCGGATATCAGACGACGTCGCTACGGCGGGCCGCATGAGTGCCGTCGCCGCCGAGCCCAGCGGCGTCCAGCAGGTCGAGGCTCGCATCTGGGAGGCGCTGCGCCACGTCGAGGATCCCGAGATCCCCGTGTCGGTGCTGGGCATGGGACTGATCGTGTCAGTCGCCTACGCGCCGCACGCCCGCCGCGCCGACCTGCAGATCACCTTCACCTCCATGGGCTGCCCGGCGACGGAGTTCATCGAATCCGACATCCGTGACGCCCTGCTGGCCGACCCCGCTATCGAGGCGGTGGACATCGAGGTGGTGTGGGACCCGGTGTGGACCAAGGACCGCATCCGCGCCGACGCGCGACAGACGATGCGCGAGCTGGGGATCGTCGTCTGATGAGCCGCGCGGACGAGACGGTGTGGGAGGTGTTCGCGCGCCAGGCCTACGAGGACCCCCTACACCACGTCGGCACCGTCACCGAGTCCGACGAGGACCTGGCCGTGGTATGCGCGCGGGCCATCTACGACGAGCAGCCGTGGGTGCACATGATCCTCGTCCCGCGTACCGAGATCCGGGAGGCGATCCGCGCATGAGCATGAGCACTGGCCAGACGGTCGATGCGGCCACCGCCACCATGGTGTCGCTGATCGGCTCGCTGGCCGACAACAAGAGCGCCCTTGGCCGCCGCTACGGCGAGTGGGCGGTGAGCGCGCCGACGATCGAGTCCGCGGTGGCCGCCGCCGCCATGGCCCAGGATGAGCTCGGCCACGCCCGATCCACCTACCCCGTCCTGGCCAAGCTCGGGGTCCAGCGCTCCGACGAGGGCCTGGACGCGGGCGCGCCGCTGCCGGTGATCGCCGCCGAGCTACCGGACTGGGCCTCCGTCATCGCCGCCAATCTCGTCGTCGACGGGGTGCTCACCACCTGGGTGGCCAGCGCGCGCGACAGCTCGCTCGAGCCCCTGGCCCAGCGCGCCCGCAAGATCCTGCAGGAGGAGGGCGCGCATCGCGTCCACGCCGAGGCGTGGCTCAAGCGCATCTGCGCCACCGGCGGCACTGACCGGGAGCTGCTGCTGCGCCGCATTCACGAGATGTGGGCGCAGGCGGCTCGCTGGCCGGGCCCCGCCGACCATCCCGGCTACCGCGCCGCCGTCGCCGAGGGGATGGTGAGCGACACGCCCGACCAGGTCCGCGCTCGCGTGCGCGATTGGCTGGGGGTGCGCCTGGCCGCGGCGGGGTGCGAGAGTTCGCTGCCGGACCCCTCCGACTGGTCCGATTGGGACGAGCAGAGCCGCCGATGACCGTCACCCCGCTCACCTGCCCCTTCTGCGACTCGCCCGAGATCGAGGTCATCGCCCCGTGGGGAGGCCAGCTCATCACCCGCCAGCTGCGCTGCCGCAGCTGCAACACCCACTTCGAGGCGCTGCGTACCGAGTTCGACTCACCGGAGGACGAGTCATCGACGAGCAGCTGAGACGCCGGTCGGTCGGGGCGCCGGCGGCGCGTTCGCTGCTGCTGACGGTGCTCGGTGAGTACGTGCTGCCCCGGCCGCAGGGCGTCTGGCAGGAGACGCTCGTCGGCGCGCTCGTGTCGCTGGGCTACACGCAGCAGGCGGCGCGCCAGGCGCTGGCGCGCAGCACTCGTGACGGCTGGCTGACCGCTGAGCGCCGGGGCCGGCGAGCGCGGATGACCCTGGGCACCGCCACCGCCGAGCTGCTGCGGACCGGCGCCGACCGCATCTACTCCTTCGGGGCGCCGTGGCGGTGGGACGGCCGCTGGCTGGTGGTGGTGCTCCGCGTTCCCGAGGAGCGCCGCGCCGTGCGCCACCAGCTGCGCTCGCGCCTGGCCTGGACCGGCCTGGGGTCACTCGGTGGCGGGGTATGGCTGACCCCCCACGTGGAGCGCGAGGGCGAGCTGGCTGCCGCCATCGCACTGGAGCCGGCGGCCGAGGCGCGGTCGTTCGTTGCCGAGCTGGGCAGCATGGGGGACCCGCAGTCGCTCGTTGCCGACGCCTGGGAGCTCGACGCCGTGCGCAGCCAGTACGAGGCGTTCATCGAGGACTTCGCCCGCGTGCGGGCGCTCTCGGCCGAGGCGTGCTTTCGCCAGCAGACGCTGCTCGTGCACGCCTGGCGCAGGTTCCCGTTCCTGGACCCGGATCTGCCCGCCCAGCTGTTGCCGGCGGATTGGCCGCGTCAGCGCGCGCACGGGCTGTTCGTCGGCCGTCACGACCGCTGGGGAGAGCGGGCGAGGGAGTACTTCGGGCGGCTGGAGGGGGACCCGCAGACGATGGAGGAACGGGCGGCGTAGACCACCCGCCAGGAGAGGAGGCAGACATGGGGCAGGCTGAGGATCAGCTCAACGTGAGCGACATCGTGGCGCGACAGGTGGGCGCCGGCCGGGGCGATGCGACGGCGTTCATCGCCTCCGACGCCACCCTCACCTACGAGGAGCTGCGCAGGCAGGTCAACCGCGCCGGCCATCTGTTGCGAGCGCTGGGCGTGCGCCGCGAGCAGCGAGTGCTGCTCGTCCTCGACGACACCACGGCATTTCCGATCGCGTTCCTCGGCGCGATGCGGATCGGTGCTGTACCGGTCCCGGTCAGTCACCTGGACAAGGACGACAACTTCCGCCACTTCGTCGACGACTCGTACGCCGAGGTCGTCATCACCGACGCGGGCGTGTTCGACCGCGTGCGCGGCGCGCTGGGCGACCGGCCGGTGCGCTGGGTGGTGCGGGGTCGCGATGACGACGGCGTGACCGAACTCGACGCAGCTCTGGCGGCGCAGTCCGACGAGCTCGACGCCGCCCGCACGCATCGCGACGACATGGCCTTCTGGCTCTACAGCTCCGGCTCCACGGGCAAGCCCAAGGGCGTCGTGCACCTCCAGCACGACATCGGAGTGACCTGCGAGCAGTACGCCGGCGGGGTGCTGGGCCTCGGGCCCGGCGACGTCCACTTCTCCACCACCAAGCTCTTTCACGCCTATGGGCTGGGCAACGGGCTGACCTTTCCGCTGTGGTTCGGCGCCACCTCGGTGCTCCTGGCGGGCCCGCCCAAGCCGCCGGCCATCCTCGAGACGTTGCGCCGCCATCGGCCATCGGTGTTCTTCAGCGTGCCCGCCCTGTTCGGGCTACTGGCGCGCGACCCCGACGCCGACGGCGCCCTGGAGTCCGTGCGCTTCTGCGTGTCGGCGGCCGAACCGCTGCCTCCAACCACGATCGCCCGCTGGCGCGAGCGCTTCGGCATCGACATCGTCGACGGGATCGGGTCCACCGAGATGCTGCACATCTACTGCTCCAACCGGCCCGGCGACGTCCGGCCGGGGACCACCGGTACGCCTGTCCCCGGCTACGAGCTCAAGCTCGTCGACGACGCCGGGGCGACGGTGGAGGGTCCCGGCACCGGGGCGCTGTTTGTCCGCGGGGACTCGTGCGCGGCCTTCTATTGGCACCAGCACGAGAAGACCCGGGCCTCGATGCTGGGCGACTGGTTTGCCACGGGCGATCGCTACGCCCGCGCCGACGACGGCACCTACGCGTACGTGGGTCGCGTCGACGACATGCTCAAGGTGGGCGGGCTGTGGGTCTCGCCGGTCGACATGGAGCACGCGCTGCTCGAGCACCCGCGCGTCGCCGGCGTCGGGGTGGTCGGCGTGCGGATCGAGGACGCCAGCCGCATCGCCGCCTACGTGCAGTGCGCCGAGGACCAACCCGGCGACGACGCGCTCGCCGACGAGCTGCGCGCCTGGTGCAAGGAGCGGATGCGCCGCTACGAGTACCCCCACCTGGTGCACTTCGTCGACGACCTGCCGCGCACGCTCACCGGCAAGGTCCAGCGCTTCCGCCTGCGTGAGTGGGCCGAGCAGACCACGGCGGACGCGCCAGCACCGGCAACGGAGACTGCGCCTGCGCTCTAGACCGCCGAGGCCTCAGACGCGCCGGGGATGCCCTCCACCGACCACAGGCTGGGGAGGTTGACCACGATCTCCTCGGGGGTGCTGCGAGCCAGGACGACCACGGCCTCCTCGTCCGGAGAGGGGTTCTCCTCGCGGTGGGGGACCCACGCAGGCACATAGATGAAGTCGCCGGGTCCGGCGTCGATGTGCTGCTCGGCGCCGTCGACCAGGCACACGAAGCGCGGATGGCCCGAGACCACGTAGATCCCGCTGTCGGCCTCGCCGTGATGGTGGTCCGAAGACTTCTGGCCGGGGGCCACGGTGTTGCCGCCCATCCACAGGTGCTGGGAGCCGGTCAGTCCGCCGGAGATGGCGGCATAGCGCTGCATGCCGGGCGTCTGGAGCGTTTCCGCGGTGCGGTCCTCGGGGCCCGAGCGCACCAGCGGCCGCCGCCAGAACGGCACGCCCGTCTCAGACGCCGGCTGGTCAAAAGCGGTCATCGCCTACACGGTACCGCTGCTCAGCTCACCCGGTTTCCGGCCAGCAGGCGAGCCAGGAACCGCCGCGTCTCCTCACGCTCAGGCGCCGTGAAGATCTGCTCTGGCGCGCCTCGTTCCAGGATGCGCCCGCCGTCCAGAAAGCAAACCTGATCGGCGAAGTCGCGGGCGAAGCCCATCTCGTGGGTGGCGATGAGCATCGTCATGCCGTCGGCCTTGAGCTCGCGGATGACCTCCAGCACCTCGCCCACCAGCTCCGGATCCAGGGCGCTCGTGACCTCGTCGAGAAGCAGGGCGCGCGGGCGAGTGAGCAGGGCTCGGGCGATGGCCACCCGCTGCTGCTGGCCCCCGGAGAGCCGGTCGGGGTAGTCGGTGCCGCGGCCCGCCAGGCCGAAGCGCGCGAGCAGTGCCTCCCCGGCCGCCGCCGCCTCCTCGCGCGCCATCCCCTGCGCACGGACCGCCCCCAGGGTCACGTTGTCGATTACGCTGCGGTGCGGGAACAGGTTGTAGGCCTGGAAGACGAGACCCAGGCGGCGGCGCGCGGGGACGGGATCGAGGCCGGGGACGGTGATCGGCTCGCCGTCGAGCAGGATGTCGCCGTCGTCGATCTCCTCCAGCAGGTCAATGCAGCGCAGGAGCGTCGACTTGCCCGAGCCCGACGCGCCGATCAGCGCGATCGCCTCGTGCTCGCCGACCGCCAGGTCGATCCCGCGCAGGACCTGGTTGTCCCCGTAGGCCTTGGTGACCCCGCGCAGCTCCAGCACTGCGGTCATCGGGGGCCGAAGGCCAGGACGCCGCTGCGCTCGCGGCGGCTGCGCGCCTGCAGGCGGTCGACGAGGCGCGTCGTCGGGATCGTCACGCACAGATACAGCGCGGTCGCCGCCAGCAGCGGCGTGTAGTTGAACTGTGAGGCGGCGTAGATCTGAGCCACCCGGAACGCCTCCTGGGGGCCGATGATCGAGACGAGCGCGACGTCCTTCTGCAAAGCGAGGAAGTCGTTCATCAGGGGTGGAATGACCCGGCGTACCGCCTGGGGCACGACGACATAGCGCAGCGACTGCGCCGGCGTGAGCCCCAGCGCCAGCGCCGCCCCCGCCTGGCTGGGGTGGATCGACTCCAGGCCGGCGCGAAACACCTCTGATACATACGCCGAGTAGCACAGGGTCAGCGCGATTCCGCCGAGCACGGTGGGGTTGGTGGGAACGCCGCTGAGGTCCAGCGCCGGCACGGCGAACCCGATGATGTACACCAGCAGGATCGTCGGAATCCCGCGCATGACGTCGACGTAGATGACCGCGAGCAATCTGAGCGGAAACAGGACAGGGGCGTTGATCGTGCGGATGAGCGCGATGACCATCCCCAGCACCAGCACCGCCACCTCGACGACGAGGAAGAGCTTCACGTCCAGCCAGAAACCGCTCAGGATGGCGGGGAAAGACGCCCTGAACACGCTGGCGGAGAAGAAGTCCTGGCGGACGGTCGGCCACCCCGGGCTCGTCAGCACATAGGTCACCAGCCCGCCGATGACGACGACCGTGGAGATCGTGGAGATCGTGATCGAGCGCCGCGCTCGTCGCCGGTGCTCGCTTGCGCGGTCCTGCTTGGTGGTGAGGGTGGGGAGCGCGCTCACTCGGCCGTGCCAGCCCGTTGCGGGGCTTAGTGCAGCTCGGGCACGTTGGCCGCCGACGCGATCCAGCGCTTGTTGAGCGCCGCGAGCGTGCCGTCGGACTGCAGGGCGTTGACCGCCTGGCTGACGCAGGGGGTGAGCTTCGAGCCTTTGGTGAGCAGGACGCCCCAGTTGTCGCCGCCCGGGGCAGTGAACTGCCCGGCGATGGTGCTGTGCTTGATCTCGCTGATCAGCTCGAACGCGGTAGCCAGGTCCACGACGATCGCGTCGACCCGGTGGATCTTGAACGCGGCCACCACGTCGTTGGAGGTGTTGAAGACGTCGGGCTGGGAGCTCGGCTTGATCACCTGGTTGGTGGCGTCGAGGCTCGTCGTGCCGATCTGCACGCCGATCTTGGCGCCTTGCAGCGCCGCCAGCGAGGTCACGTGGGCGTACTTGGAGTCCGAGCTGACGATGATCCCCTGCGGGTTGGTGTAGTACGGCGCCGAGAAGTCCACCGCCTTCTCGCGCGGCTTCGTGATCGAGATCTCGTTGATGTCGAAGTCAAAGGACTTGGGCCCAGGCGCGTAGGAGGAGTCAAACGGCTCGGTCACCCACTTGACCTCGCTGTTGTCAAAGCCGAGCTTGCTCGCGATCGCATACGCCACCGCGCTCTCAAAGCCCTTGCCGTTGGCGGGCTTGTTGTCCTCGAAATACGGCGGGTAGGCGGGGGAGTCGGTGGCCACCGTCAGCATGCCTGGGCTGTGGAGCGCCAGGGTGGACTTGCTGCACGCGGTCGCCGACGAGCTCGCCGCCGATGTCGCGCTGCCCGTCGCTGCGGGGGCGGAGTTGGACGCCGACGAGCTGCTCGAACTCGAACTGCCGCACGCGGCGATCAGGCCGGCGGCGAGGGCCGGCAGCAGGACGGTGGAGAGTCGGCGCGCCCGGAGCAAGCCGCACAATCTACACCCGGGCTGCAGCGGGCTGCCGGGGGCGGCCCCGAAGAGTGCATCGAGCCTTGCGCTGGGCGCGCCGTCCCTGAGATAGTGGACCCACCAGGCTCGGCTCGAGGGCCGGGTCACAACATGAAGGGGGCCTGACCATGGCCGATCGCCTGCTGCTTCTCAGTTGGGGCGAGTCCGTACGAGGTCGGGAGGAGCGCGGCCTCGAGGTGTTCAACGAGGCGCTGGGGTATTACGGCCGTCTGCAGCAGGAGGGCCGCGTCGAGTCCTTCGATGTGGTGCTGCTCGCGCCCAACGGCGGGGTCGCCGGGTACATAGAGCTGCGTGGGACCGCCGCACAGCTCGCCGCGGTGCGCGAGGACGCGGTGTTCCGTCGTCTCGTGGTGGACGCCGCCATGATCGTCGACGACCTGCGGCTCACCGACGGCTACTGCAACGAGGGGATCGCCGAGGCGATGGGCATCTACCAGGAGGCCATCGCCGGCGTGCCGCAGGACTGAGGTCGCCGGGGACCCGGGCGCTCCGCGGTCCGACGGCCACGGAGCGCCCGGCGCTCGGCGCTCGCGTGCGGGCCGGGCCCCTACGATGGGGGTGGTGAGGCCCCGCCCCAATTCGGGTATCTGCAGCGCAGGCGCGCCCTCATCCCCATCGCGCGCCGCCGGCACGATGACCCACGACGAGTTGCGTATCCACCTAGCCGCTTCGGTGACGGCCTCCCGGCCGGCCGAACTGCGCGAGATGACCTCACGGATCGTCTGCGCCTGCTGGCCGGGCGGGCACGCGGATCGCTTCCATCCCGCGGCGCGGGCGTGGCTTCGCTACTGGCGACCCGAGCGGGTCGGAGCCGAGCTCCCCGCCTGCTCGTGCGCGAGCGGCCGCTGCGCGGTATGCAACTGAGCCTGAGGTGCGTGGCGCGACTTCGGTGGCTGGTCGCGGCGCTCGCGGTGTGCGCCGCTGTCGCAGGGTGCGGAGGGTCGCAGCCCTCCGACAACTCCCCAGCCCCTGACGCCGCGGTGGTCGGGGCCCTGCCCCAGGCCCATCCGCAGGCGGTCGAGCCCGCGGCGGGCGCGCACGCGGCGGCGTCCGCCGCCGGAGGCGAGATCGTCGGCGACCCCACCGCGCATGCCCCGCCGCTGGCGCAGGTCAAGAAGGAGCTCAAGCAGCTCAACCTGTGCGGCGGCGCGGTTTCGAGCGCGGACGCCGCCCCCGTCGTCCAGGCCTCGGGCCCCGGCTTCGTCGCCGACCCCGGGACCATCCAGAGCGTCGGCCAGCTTCCCGCCCTCACCGCGCGCCTGAACCAGCTCGGGCAGGCGCTGGGGGTCGTCATCTACGGCATCAGCGGCTACCGGACGCCGGCCCACAGCGTCGCCGTCGGCGGCTTCGCCGATGACCCACACACCAAGGGCGAGGCCGAGGACATCGGTGTCAACAGCCTCCTGCGCTCCAGCGCGGCCAGGATCACCGAGGCCCAGCTCGCCCAATACGGGCTCTACCGCCCGTTTGACCCCTCCGACAACCCGGACAACACCGAGGTCAACCACGTCCAGCTGATCCCGTCCGGCGGCCCGCTGTCGGTGGCGCAGTCCACCGCCAGCTTCGACCCGGACCCGAGCTGCAAGTAGCGGACCCGAGCTGCAAGTAGCGGACCCGGCGTGCACCCTGCTGAGCCTCTCGGCCGATGAGCTCACCGCCTGGTTGAGCGCCGTCACGGCTCGGTCAGAGTCGGTTCTGCGAGCATCGCCTCGGTGAACTGCACCGCGGCTGTGGTGCTGTGCAGGCGCCACAGCAACAGGCCGCGCTCGAACCCCTCGGCGGCGTCCGCGGCGCCGGCAAGACGCTGCGCCAGCGTGGCGAATTGCTCGCGCTGAGCGCGCAGCAGCGGCGCCGGGTCGGCATCGCGCCGGCTGAGGAAGAGCAGCTTGAGCATCAGCAGCGAGCGAGCGTCGCGCACGTGCTCGACCGGCTGTTTCAGCCATTTGGCCAGGAGGCGGCGGCCCTCGGTGGTGGGCTCGAAGATGGTGCGCTGAGGTCCAGACTCGCTGCGCAGCGTTGCCACCGGAGTGATGAATGCCAGGCGCTGCAGCGTCTCGAGCGCCCGGTAGACGAGCGGGCGGCGCATGTCCCACACCCGGCCCACCTCGCCGCCCGTGGCCAGCGCGCGCGCCAGCGCGAACCCGTGGGCGGGCTCCTCGTCCAGGAGGGCGAGAATCGCCCACTCCCCGGCGGTGAGCTGGTTGCGGGGCCGCGGCATGGGGGGACACGCTAGCCACCCATCTGCGCCTTGCCAGCTATTCAAAAATGGACTAGCGTGGAGGGGCCATCACACTGGGCGCGCGGGCGCCGCTCGCGCGGGAAGGAGAAGGCTATGGCGGTTGCCGAATCGGTAGAGCAGCAGGCCGACAGCTTCATCCATTCGCCGCACAAGCTGCTGATCGACGGCCAATGGGTCGAGGCGGCGTCCGGCAAGACTTTCGAGACCCTCAACCCCGCCACCGAGGAGGTTCTCGCCGAGGTGGCCTACGGCCAGGCCGAGGACATCAACCGGGCGGTCAAGGCGGCCCGCAGGGCGTTCGCCGACGACTCGCCGTGGCGGCGCATGAACGCGTCAGACCGCGGCCGGGTGATCTGGAAGATCGCCGAGCTCATTGAGGAGAACGCCGACGAGCTGGCAATGCTCGAGTCGCTGGACAACGGCAAGCCCTACCAGATCGCCAAGGCCGCGGATGTCGCGCTGGCCGCCGACCTGTTCCGCTACATGGCGGGCTGGCCGACCAAGATCGAGGGCACCACGGTGCCGATCTCGGCACTGCCGGCACCGGGTGAGTACCTGGCCTACACGCTGCGCGAGCCGGTGGGCGTCGTCGGCCAGATCATCCCATGGAACTTCCCGCTGCTGATGGCGGCGTGGAAGCTCGGACCGGTCCTGGCCTGTGCCTGCACCGTGGTGCTCAAGCCCGCCGAGCAGACGCCGCTCTCGGCGCTGCGCCTGGGCGAGCTGCTCCAGGAGGCCGGGCTGCCCGACGGGGTGGTCAACATCGTCACCGGCTTCGGTGACGCCGGGGCCGCGCTGGCCGAGCACGACGACGTCGACAAGGTGGCCTTCACCGGCTCCACCGAGGTCGGCAAGCTGATCGTCAAGGCGGCCGCCGGCAACCTGAAGAAGGTCTCGTTGGAGCTCGGCGGCAAGTCGCCGAACGTCGTCTTCGCTGACGCCGACATGGAGGGTGCGATCGCCGGAGCGGCGAACGCCATCTTCTTCAACCACGGCCAGTGCTGCAACGCCGGCTCGCGCCTGTACGTGCAGAAGGGCGCGTTCGACGACGTCGTCGCCGGCGTGGCCGAGGCCGCCAAGCAGATCAAGGTCGCCCCGGGGATCGACCCCGAGTCCCAGATGGGTCCGCTGATCTCCGATGAGCAGTTCCAGAAGGTGCTCGGCTACCTCGACTCCGGCCAGAGCGCCGGTGCCGAGGCGGTTGTCGGCGGAGGCAAGGCGTCGGACCGCGGCTACTTCGTGCAGCCGACGATCCTGACCAACACCAACAACGACATGAACGTCGTCCGCGAGTAGATCTTCGGACCGGTGGTGTGCGCCATCCCGTTCGATGACCCGAGCGAGATCGTCCCCGTCGCCAACGACACCAACTACGGCCTCGCCGCCGGGGTGTTCACCCGCGACATCTCCAAGGCCCACCGGACCGCCAAGCGCCTGCGCGCCGGCACCGTGTGGATCAACACATACCACGTGTTCGACGCCGCGATGCCGTTCGGCGGCTACAAGGAGTCGGGTTGGGGACGTGAGATGGGCAGCCAGGTGCTCAATAACTACCTGGAGACGAAGTCGGTCGTCACCGCACTGTAGGTCGACCTATGGCCCCCGTCCGTCCGGCTCAGGTACCTCGCGCACTCACCGCGAGCCGGACGGGCGCTGGCCGCTCATCGGGGGCGGCGGGGACTGGGTACAAGCCGATGGCCCATCCGGGCGCGCCCCGGCGCTGGGACCGGCCGGCGATTCTCGACGCCCTGCGCGATTGGCTGACGCAGACCGGCGATGTGCCGCGCCGCAACGACTGGAGCGGCGAGCGTCCTGACGAGGCCGGGGCCGCCCAGCGCAAGTGGATGCACGAGCATCCGCGATGGCCGAGCAGTTCCTGCGTGGCTGCGCACTTCGGCTCCTGGAGCGCCGCGCTGGCCGCCGCCGGGTTGCCGGCGCGCAAGCTCACCTTCGAGAGTTCGGTCGCCGACCGGGTCGCGACCGCCCGCCGGCTCGCCGACGGCGGCATGACGATCCGCGCCATCGCCCGCTCGCTCGGCGTGTCGCGATCCAGCGTGCACAACTACCTTCAGGCCCGGCACTGCCCGGAGTGCGGGGGGCCGGTCACCAACCCGAGCGCCGCGCGGTGCGCCGCCTGCGCCGCGCTGCAGCCGACGGTGGCCCGCACGTGGAACCGTGATGAGGTCGCGCAGGCGATCCGCGGCTGGCAGGCCGAGCACGGGCGTCCGCCGACCCACCGCGAGTGGACGCCCTCGCGCACCCATCCCGGGCGCTGGGAGGCCGAGAACCCGCGCTGGCCGAGCGCGGCGGTGGTGTGTGACCTGTACGCCGAGCGGCCGGATCCGTGGAACGCCGCGCTGCGCGATGCGGGCGCCGACGTGCGCCTGCGGCGCTGGAGCGATGAGTCGGTGCGCTCGGCGCTCGCCGACTTCTGGGTGAACCACGGGCGCCCGCCGACGGGCGACGACCTGACCGGCGCGCAGTGGCGCGGTCCGCATGCGGCCACGCTGCGCCGCCGCTATGGCGGCGTGAACGCCGCGTGGGGGGAGCTCGGTCCCGCCCCGCAGGGTCAGTAGCCGGCGTGCCTGCCACCGACCGGCAGGCGGCGCCCGGTCGGTAGTGTCCACGCCCCGTGAGCGCAGAGGCGATCTGGATCTGTCCCGCGTGCGGCGCCAACTACCCGCCGGCCGCGTCCGCGCCGGAGCGCTGCCCGATCTGCGAGGACGAGCGCCAGTGGGTCCCGCCCGCCGGCCAGAGCTGGACGACGATGGCGCAGCTGGCCGCCGACGGCTGCCACTGTGTCATCCGCGAGGTCGAGTCGGGCCTCACCGGGATCGCCTCCGAGCCGGGCGTCGGGGTGGCGCAGCGGGGGCTGCTCATCCAGACGCCGGAGGGCAACCTGCTGTTCGATCCGCCCCCGTTTCTTGATGACGCGGCGATCGCGGCGGTCCGCGCCGCCGGAGGTCTGCGCGCCGTCAGCTCCAGCCATCCCCACATGTACGGGGCAGCGGTGGAGTGGAGCCACGCGTTTAACGCCGAGATCCTGCTCGTCGACATCGACGCTGCGTGGCTGAGGCGCCCCGATCCCGCGGTGCGCACATGGTCGGGCACGCTGGAGCCCCTGCCCGGCGTCACCCTCGTGCAGTGCGGCGGGCACTTCCCCGGCAGCTCGGTGGCGCACTGGTCTGGAGGCGCCGGCGGCCGCGGCGCGATCATGACGGGCGACACGATCATGGTCACGCCCGGGGAGGACCGGGTCTCGTTCGTCTACAGCGCCCCCGTTCGCCTGCCCCTGGCCGAGGCGGCCGTGCGCGGCATCGTGGCGGCGCTAGAGCCGTACGCCTTTGACCGGATCTACGGCGGCTGGTGGAGCCCCGCGATCCGCCGCGGCGGCAAGGCCATCCTGCGGCGCTCCGCCGAGCGCTACATCGAGCTGCTCACCACTCAGGCCGCCCCGCCACCCCCACCCCCGAGCCTCACACAAGTAAACTTATGAGTTTACTCATATACCGGCCAGGCCGCCTGACCCGACCCTGATTTGACGCCGCGATCCGGAGGTGTGACATGAAGACAGAGTTCTCCGAGGGTGACTACGACATTCACCTTGACGACAAGTTCGGCCATCTCGCGCTCATCGACGTCGACGCCGAGGCCGCCGCCCACGACCCCTGGTTCAACCAGACCCTCACCAGCGTCAACGACTCCGTCGTCCGCCTTGGCGTCATCGAGGGTGACTTCCACTGGCACAAGCACGACGACACCGACGAGTTCTTCATGGTCCTCGACGGCGAGCTGGTGATCGACATCGAGGACCGGGACTCGGTCCGCCTCTCGCGCCACCAGAGCTACACCGTGCCGCGCACGGTCATGCACCGCACGAGCGCACCCGTGCGTACCGTCATCCTCATGATGGAGGCCGCCGGCGTCATGCCCACCGGCGACGACCCGCCCGCGGGCTGACCCGGCGCGCGGGTACGCGGTCGCGCCCCCCGGGGGCGTCGACGAACGTCAACGGCGGCTTTCGAGTGGAGGCCGGGCGGCTGCTGCGAGCCGCGGGGCGAAAAGCGATGTTTTTCCGCGATCCGCATAAAAATGTCGCTTTTCGCCCTGCGGCCCCAACCTTTCGCCTCGCGGCCCCAACTCGACCGCGCGGCCCGCGTCAGGTCTCGATCGGCTCGAGCATCCGGTGCGGCGTCTTCAGCACCTGGGACACCGGGTCATCGCGCGTCGCCCGGTAGCCGCGCCGGCGCTCGCTGATCAGATCTTCGGGGCGGGGCGTGACGTCGCAGGCCTCACACCGGCCGCTCTCGCTCAGCCGCGTCCCGCACGCCGCGTGGCGGAAGACGCGGCTGTTGGGTCGCCGGTGCTTGCCGCCCCACACCAGCAGGGAGTGGATCACCGGCCATAGCTCACGGCCGCTGTCGGTGAGCTCGTAGAGGTGGCGCCCAGCATGCGCCGGGTCCGGGATGCGGGTCAGGATGCCGTCCTGCACCAGCCCGTTGAGCCGGTCTGACAGAACCGCCTTGGGGATGTCGAGATGCGCCTGGAAGTCGTTGAAGCGGCGCACGCCGTAGAACGCGTCACGGACGATCAGCAGCGTCCAGCGCTCGCCCACCGCCTCCAGGGCCCCGGCGATCGAGCAGTCCTGTCGTTCATAGGTTTTTCCAAGCATTGCGAGAGAGATTCTAGCAGCGTGGGTCTGATCACTGAACCCGATCCATGGTAGCCTCGGTTCGGTCATCGAACCACGACGAGGAAAGGAGCCACCGGTGAGCGCGGCTCGGATCCAGATCAGAGCGAATGCGATGAGCGCGACGCGGACCGAGTGGTTACGCGCGGGCCTGGCGCTGTTCGGCGCGGCGTGGGGGTCCAACCAATTCACGCCGATGCTCCTCGTCTACCACGCGCAGCTCGGCCTGTCGACGGGAACGCTGGAGGCGCTGTTCGGCGTCTACGCCCTCGGGCTCATCCCCGGGCTGCTCGTGGCCGGTCCCGTGTCCGACGCGCGCGGGCGCCGTCCGGTGATTCTTGCCTCCGCGGTCTTCTCGCTGGCCGGGTCGGTGGCGCTTGTCGTCGCCGGCGGCAGCGTGGCGCCCCTGTTTGTCGGGCGCTTTCTCATCGGCATCGGCAGCGGCGCCGCGTTCGGCGCCGGCACGGCGTGGCTGCGCGAGCTCTCGCGCCCGCCCCACGGTGACGCCACCGACCACACCGCCGCCCGCCGGGGCGCGGTCGCCATGACCTTCGGCTTCGCAGCCGGCCCGCTCGTGGCCGGCCTGCTCGCCCAGTGGGCGGGCGACCCGCGCGTCGTGCCCTACCTGCCGCACGTGGTGCTCATGCTGGCCGTGCTCGCCATCGTCCCGGGCGCCCCGGAGACCGTCGCCCGGGGCGGCGGCGGCGCGATCGGACGGGCGCTGCCCGGCCTGCGCCAACCGCGCTTCTACCGGGTGGTGGCGCCGATGGCGCCGTGGGTGTTCGCCGCTCCCGCGGTCGCCTTCGCCCTGCTGCCCAGTGTCGTCGGGGCGGCCCACGCCACCGACGGCATCGCGCTGACCGCCGTCGTGGCGACGGCCACGGCCCTGGCGGGGGTCCTCGTGCAGCCGGTGGCACGGCACCTGGACGCCCACGCCGCGGGCAATCGCGCCGCCACCTTGGGCCTTGCGGTGATGGTGGCGGGACTCGTCCTCAGCGCGGTGACTGTGCACGCGCAGCACACCTGGCTGCTGGTCCCGAGCTCGATTGTGCTGGGCATGGGCTACGGGCTCTGCCTGGTGGCGGGCCTGGTCGAGGTCCAGCGCTTGGCGCACCCCGAGGCGCTCGCCGGCCTCACCGCCATCTACTACGTCCTCACCTACCTCGGCTTCGCCGTGCCCTACCTCCTAGCCCTGGCCGCGCACGTGACCGGGTACACCGCGCTGCTGCTCATCACCGCGGGGCTGGCGCTGGTCACCGCGCTCTGGGTCAGCCTCCAGCGCCGGCCAGCGACCGGATGAACCGGCCGGATTCTGCGCACCGGTCGGTGTAGCCGAGCGCGCGGTAGAAGCCCTGGGCGTCGTAGCGGGAGCGCAGGCTGGTCACCTCGACGGTGACGCAACCGTGCGCAGCAGCCCAGCGCTCGACGGCGGCCATCAGCTGCCGGCCCACACCGGTCCGGCGATGCCGCGCGCCAACGCTCAGGGCGATGACGCGCGCGAAGGCCCCGGGGCGCTCGAAGTACGGCACGCGGTGCACGGCCGCGAAGCCCGCCGCGCGACCGCCCGCGTCGGCGACCAGCACCTCGCCCTGAGCCTCGGCCGCCCACGCCAACAACTGCGCCGCGCCCCCATCGCGATCGTGCGGGTAGCCGAGCTCGGTGAGGAGCTGCGCGATCGGCTCGGCGTCGCGGGGGCCGGCAATGCGGATGCCCTCGCCATACACCAGCGGATTGCGGTACTCGGGCTCCAGCAGGCTCATCGTCACGCCATCCCACCGGCCGTCCGAGCCAAGGGTTGAGTCGCGAGCGACGCCTTCCACGACGAACCCGGCCGCGCGATAGGTGGCGATGGCCGGTGCATTGAACGTGTAGACCATGAGCTGGAGGCGATGGAGCCCGAGCTCGTCGAAGCTGTGGCGAACGGTTGCGCGCATGAGGGCGATGCCCAGTCCCTGCCCACGCCGGTCCGGGTCGACGGCGACGCGGCCGATGTGGCCGAGGCCGTGGTGGTGCTGGGCCTCGATCAGTACGTGGCCCACCATCTCGCCGGTGTCATCGATCCCGGCGAGCAGCCCACCGGAGTCGGCGCGGACGGCCAGGTCACGCAGCAGTTGGCCGTGGTCAAGCGGCCACGTGAACGATCGCGCGCCCGACCACTGCCACAACGCGTCAGAGCTATCGATCCAGGTCAGCAGGCGCTCGCAGTCGGCGGGCTGAAGTGGGCGTAACGTCAGCACGGGCAAGGCGGAGGTGCCGGTCACGCGGCCCACGATGCCAGCTTGGCGATGAGCGCAACGGTGCAGAAACGCAGGTGGGGTTAACCCCACCGGCGAGACGGGGGTGCGCCGCGGCGCATCCGCCTCCGCGCCCCAGCGACACGGGAAACCCCCACCGGCAGGCTGGCGGGCATGAGAAATCCACGTGTCGCATCCCAACCTCGCAGTGCGCCGACCGGGCGTCTCGCCCGGGCGGTGAGTGCCATCTCGGGCGCCTCGGCGCGCCACCCGAAGACCATCGTGGCCCTGTGGCTGGTCCTGATCGCCGGCTGCATCTTCGCCGGCGCCGCTGCGGGCACCAAGACCCTTTCCAACGCGGGCTCGGGCACGGGTGAATCGGCTCGCGCTGACGCCGCTCTGTCCGCCGCCCACATGAACTCGCCGGCCACCGAGAGCGTGCTCGTACGCTCCGGCAGCCCCCGCACCACCGGCGCGGCGGTGTCGGCGCTCGAGGTTCGCGCTCGGCGCCTGGCGAGAGTCGCCTCGGTTCAGGGCCCGCGCGAGGTGCCGGCGCTGTCGCGCGCCGGCGGCCGTCTACAGCTCGTGCAGGTCACGCTGCGCGGTGACCCCGACCACGCCGACGAGCACGTCGCGCCGCTCCAGCGTCTCGTCGCGTCCGTCGGCGCGTCGCACCCCGGGACCACGGTCCAAGAGGCGGGCGAGGGTTCTGGCGGGCATGCCATCAACCAGGTGGTCAACCACGACCTCAGCCACGCCGAGCTCATCTCCCTGCCGATCACGCTACTCATCCTCATCGTCGCCTTCGGCGCGCTGGTGGCAGCCCTCGTGCCGCTGCTGCTCGGCCTGACCTCCGTCGCGGGCGCGCTCGGCGCGATCGGCCTCATCTCGCAGATCGCCCCCGAGGGCCAGTCGACCGGCCCGGTCGTGGTCCTGATCGGACTGGCCGTGGGGGTCGACTACTCGCTGTTCTACATCCGCCGCGAGCGCGAGGAGCGGCGGGCCGGCCGCGACAGCCACGCTGCGCTGACCGCGGCGACGGCCAGCGTCGGCCGCGCCATCGTCGTCGCTGCGCTGACGGTCATGGTCGGGCTCGCCGGCCTACTGTTCACCGGCCTGGGCGTGTTCACCTCGATGGCCCTCGGCGCCATTCTGGTGGTGGCGATCGCCGCCGTCGGCTCGGTCACCGTCCTGCCGGCGGTGCTGGCGCTGCTCGGCGACCGGATCGATCGCGGCCGCCTGTGGCCGCGCCGGCGCCGTCGCAATGCCGACGCGCGCGGCGCGTGGCAGCGCCTGGCGACCGTCGTCACCGCCCGCCCGGCGGCGTCACTGCTGGTTACCGTGGCCGTGCTGGCGGTGCTGTCGATCCCCGTGCTGAGCATGCGGACCGGCGACCCCGGCGTGCGCGACCTGCCGGTCCACAACTCCGTTCGTGTGGCCGACGAGGCCATCGACCGGGCCTTCCCGGGAACGCCCAGCAACGCCGAGCTCGTCGTCACCGGGGGTCGTCTCCGACGTCCGGCTGCGCAGCGCGCCATGCGGGATCTGGGACGTCGCGCCGAGCGCGTGACCGGTGGTCACGGGTCGGTGAGCATCGACGTGGCCCGCGGCGGTTCCACCGCGCTGGTGTCCGTGCCCTTCCCCAACGTGTCGTTGGCCGCGCAGCAGCGGATCGTCGACTCGCTGCGTCGGACGGTGGACGGCACGCTCGGCCTTCCCGGCACCAGGGTCATGCTCACCGGCGACGCTGCGGGCAACGCCGACTTCTCCGGCCGGCTGACCACGATCACGCCGCTGGTGATCGCTGGCGTGCTGGGCCTGGCTTTCGTCCTGCTCGTCGCCGCCTTCGGGTCGCCGGCGCTGGCGGCATCGGTCATCGGGCTCAACCTGCTCTCGGTCGGTGCCTCGTTCGGGATCCTCGTCGAGGTCTTCCAGCACGGGGTGGGCGAGCGGCTGCTGGGCTTCACGTCCGACGGGGCGATCGTCGAATGGCTCCCGCTGTTTGCCTTCGTCCTGCTCTTCGGGCTCTCGATGGACTACACGGTGCTCATCCTCGAGCGCGTGCGCGAGGAGCGACGTCGCGGGCTCGACGCCCGGGCCGCCGCGGTGCGGGCGCTGGGTGCGACTGCGGGAACGGTGACGAGCGCGGCCGCCGTGATGATCGGGGTGTTCTCGATCTTCGCAACCCTGGGGCTGCTGGAGTTCAAGCAGCTCGGCTTCGGCCTCGCCGTCGCCATCCTGCTCGACGCCACCATCGTCCGGGCCGTGGCGCTGCCCGCCGCCGTCACCCTTCTGGGACGGCGGTCGGCGCGGCGGAAGCGGGCGTTCGCGCCTGTGGCAGAGCCGTCGGCGCTGCGATGATGTGGGCTTGGGAGCCAGCGGTCATGCCTAGCCCTCACTCTCAGCTCGCCCGGCGCACCGGCAGCACGCTGCTGGCGGCCGAGGTGACCCTGTCGGTGGTGTGCTGCCTGGCCGTCACCATCATCTGGGCCGCCACCGGCGGCCCCTTCTGGCCCGTGTGGGTGTGGTCGAGCCTCGCCCTGCCGATCGCGCTACAGGTGGCGTGGCTGCGGGCGTGGGCGCAGCCGCGGGGACCGCGCCGGCGGCTGGCGATCCAGGGCGAGCTCTCCGCCGTCGTGGTGGCGTACTGCGTGATCGTGTGGGCGATCGCCGGCTTCGGCTACTTCTGGCCGGTGTTCCCGGCGGTCGGCCTGGCTATGGCCTTCGCCCTGCACGCGGTGTTCTACTCGCCCCGGCAGACCGACCTCAGTGCGCGCGTGGACGAGCTGACGCGAACCCGGCGCGGTGCGCTGGACGTCCAGTCAGCGGAGCTGCGCCGCATCGAGCGCGACCTCCACGACGGCGCCCAGGCTCGACTGGTGGCCCTGACCATGCAGCTCGGCCGCGCTGAGGCCCGCCTCGAGGACCGGCCCGAGACTGCCGAGCTCATCCGCCAGGCCCGTGAGGAGGCCACAGCCGCCGTCGCCGAACTGCGCGACCTCGCCCGTGGCATTGCCCCGCCGGTGCTGGCCGACCGCGGGCTGGTCGCCGCGGTCGAGGCGCTGGCTCAGCGCTCCGGAATCGACGCCACCGTCGAGAGCAAGCTCACGCAACGGCTCGCTCCTGTCGTGGAGTCAGCGGCGTACTTCGTCACCGCCGAGGCGCTGACCAACGCCGTCAAGCACGCCCCGGGTGCTTCGGCGCGGATTGCGATCCGCCGCGCCGGGCCTCGCCTGGTGGTGGAGGTCGCCGACAACGGCCCGGGCGGTGCCGACCCTCGCGGCGGTGGGCTCAGCGGGCTGCGCCAGCGCGTGGAGGCGCTGGACGGGACACTGGACGTCGACTCGCCTGAGGGCATCGGCACGACGATCCGGGCGGTACTGCCATGCGAGTCGTGATCGCCGAGGACTCGGTGCTGCTGCGCGAGGGGATTGTCGCGCTGCTGCAGGAGTACGACATCGAGGTGGTGGCCCAGGCCGACGACGGCGACGGACTGCTGCGAATCGTCGCGGGGCACAAGCCGGATCTGGCCATCGTTGACGTGCGCCTGCCCCCGACGTTCACCGACGAGGGCATCCGCGCCGCCCTGGAGGCGCGGCGCCGGTTTCCCGACCTATCGGTGCTCGTGCTCTCCCAGTACGTGGAACCGGTTTACACCGGCGAGCTGTTGGCCTCGGGGGAGAGCGGGGTCGGGTACTTGCTCAAGGAGCGCGTCGGCGAGGTGCGCACCTTCCTCGACGCGGTGCACCGCGTCGCCGGAGGCGGGACCGCGCTGGATCGAGAGGTCATCGCCTCGCTCGTGCGCGCGCAGGCGGGTGGCAGAGATGATCCCATCGCCGAACTGACCCCGCGCGAGCGTGAGACGCTGTCACTCATCGCCCAGGGCCGGACCAACGCCGCGATCGCGCGTGAACTGGTGATCACGCTCGGCGCCGTGGAAAAGCACGTCACCAATATCTTCGGAAAGCTCAACCTCCCGGCCACCGACGACGATCACCGTCGCGTCCTGGCCGTGCTGGCTTACCTGGGGGCGGGCACTAAACTCGCGCCATGAGCCTGGAGGAGCACAGCATCGAGACGGCAGGCGAACGATGCGAGGAGTGCGGCGCCCGGCTGACCGCGGCGGAGCTCGAGGCGGTACTCGAGTCCGGCGGGCCGGCACTGTGCGCCATCCACGCGGCCGAGGATGAGCCCGGCCTCGCCGCCGACGAAGAGTTCGGCGACGAGTAGGCGCTAGCCGCGGCATGGCCGGCGGCCGGGCCGATGCGCCCGGGCCGCCGAAACCGTGTTCTCATTCCCGGCGCTGTGCGCCGGAGCCGGCGCCTGCCTACTTGGCGGGTGCGCGCCGGTTGGCGACCGCGTTCTTGAGCGTGGCTCCGGCGGTGAACTTGGCGTTCTTGGACGCCTTGATCTTCACCGGCGCGCCCGTCTGAGGGTTGCGGCCCGTGCGCGCCCCGCGCTTGGCCACTGAGAACTTGCCAAAGCCGGTGATCGCGACCTCGTCACCCTTCTTCAGGGTCTTGGTCACCGTGGTGAGTATCGATTCCAGTGCGCGCGACGAGTCGGCCTTGGACAGCCCGCTGTCCTTGGCGATCGCGTCGATGAGCTCCGTCTTGTTCATCCTGTCTCCTAGCGTGAAACGTTGATTGGCGGTGGGCAGAGTAGCCGCATCGCAGGCGGACCGGTGGGAAGGGGTGACACAGTGTCACGCGTGCCGGACCTCAAAGCTTGCAGAAGATGCCGTAGAAGCCGCAAATTCCTCGCTTGGTCCGTCACGCCATGACCGGCCCGGCGCGCACGACGTTGGGCGCAGGGTAGCTCGTATGGCCTGAGTGGGCCCGGCTCAGGCCCGTTCGGCGTCGAGCTCGGG
>DASXDW010000210.1:0-38055 GCA_036490435.1 Solirubrobacteraceae bacterium | reverse complement strand
GGCTACGACGTGGCGTCGTCCTCTGAGCAGCTGCGCGCGGTCGTCACCCGGGTGGGGTGCGCGATCGTCGGGCAGACGGCGAGCCTGGCCCCGGCGGACCGGCGCCTGTACGCAATCCGCGACGCAACCGGGACCGTCGAGTCCATCCCCTTGATCGTCGGCTCGATCCTCTCCAAGAAGCTGGCTGCCGGCCTCGACGCGCTGGTCATGGACGTCAAGGTCGGGTCGGGCGCGTTCCTCCCCGACGCCGAACGCGCCCGGGAGCTCGCCCGCGCCATCGTCGACGTGGCCCGCGGCAATGGCCTGCCCACCGCGGCGCTGCTCACCGACATGAACCAGGTGCTGGGCCGCGCCGCCGGCAATGCCGTCGAGGTGCGCGAGTCGATCGACCACCTCACCGGAGCCACGCGCGACGAGCGGCTGCGCGAGGTGACGCTGGCGCTGAGCGCCGAGCTCCTCGTGCTGGGCGGTGTCCACGCAGATGCCGATCAGGCCCGGGCCGCCGCCGAGCACGCACTCGACGGGGGCGCCGCGGCGGAACGGTTCGCTGCGATGGCGGCCGAGCTGGGCGGCCCGTCCGATCTGCTGGAGGCGCCCGAGCGCCACCTGCGCGCGGCGCCCGTGGTCCGCGCCGTCGAGCCCGGCGAGTCCGGGGCGGTGGTCGCTGTCGACGTGCGCGCGGTCGGGCTTGCGGTCGTCGGTCTCGGCGGTGGGCGAGCCCGGGAGAGTGACCGGGTCGACCACAGCGTCGGCTTCACCGAGGTCGCGGCGCTGGGTGAGCGGGTCGGGCCGGGCGAGCGCCCGCTGGCGCTGGTCCACGCGCGCGACGAGGCGAGCGCCGAGCGGGCCGCCGACGCGCTGCGCGCCGCGTTCGTCGTCGGGGACGGCGACGGTGAGTCCGTGCCGATCGTGATGGAGGTGCTGCGATGAGCGTCGACTCCGTCGCCAAGGTCGAGCTCCATGTCCACCTCGAGGGCACCGCGCCGCCCGAGCTGGTGCAGCGCCTGGCGCTGCGCAACGACGTCCCGCTCCCCGAGCGGCTGCTCAACGAGCACGGCCGGTTTCACTACGCGGACTTCCTGGACTTCCTGCGCGCCTACGACCTCGCGGCCAGCGTCATCCGGACCGGCGAGGACTACCGCGACATCACCTACGAGTACCTGTGCGCATGCGCCCAGGAGGGGGCGATCTACGTCGAGCTGACGGCCTCCCCCGATCACGCCAACGAGATCGGGCTCAGCCATACCGAGCACATCAGCGGGATCGCCCAGGGCATCGACGACGCCCGCGAGCGGTGCGGGATCGAGGGGCGGATCCTCATCTCTGCCGTGCGTAACTTCGGCCTGGACCGGGCCCTGGCCGTGGCCCGGTATGCCGCGGCGGAGACCCATCCCTATGTCGTCGGCTTCTCCATGGCCGGCGACGAGGCCAACTTCCCGATCGCCGACTTCGCCGAGCCCTACACGATCGCCGCCGCGGCCGGGCTGGGCTGCACGGTGCACGCGGGAGAGTGGGCGGGTCCCGACAGCGTGCGGGCGGCGCTCTCGCTCCCGGTGACGCGCATCGATCACGGGGTCCGGGCCATCGAGGAGCCGGCCCTGGTGAGCCAGCTCGCTGAGCGCGAGCTCGTGCTCAACACGTGCCCGACCAGCAATGTCGTGCTCGGCGTGTTTCCGAGCTTTGCCGAGCACCCGCTGCCCCAGCTGCGCGATGCCGGGGTGCGCCTGACCCTTGGCTCTGACGATCCGCCGTACTTCGGGGCCACCATCGGCGGCGAGTATCACGTGTGCGCCGAACGGCTCGGGTTCTCCGAGGCGGACCTGCAGACGATCACCGCCACCGCGATCGACGCCGCGTTCTGCGATGACGAGCTCAAGGCCGCGCTGCGCGCGCGGGCGTCCGGGAGTCAGCAGTGAGGATCCTCGTCACCGGGAGCGCGGGCCATCTCGGCGAGGGCCTCGTCCGGGTGCTGGACGGCACCGGGCACGAGGTCGTGGGCCTGGACCTGCTCGCCTCCGATGACACGCGCCTGGTCGGCTCGATCGCCGACCGCGACTGCGTGCGCGAGGCGATCGCGGGGGCCGACGCCGTCATCCACTCCGCCACCCTGCACAAGCCGCATGTCGGCTCCCACGGCCGGGACGACTTTGTCCAGACCAACATCACCGGCACGCTCAATCTGCTCGAGGAGGCGGTGGCCGCCGGCGTCAGCCGCTTTCTCTTCACCAGCACCACGAGCACCTTCGGCCGGGCGCTGACCCCGGGGGCGGGCGCGCCCGCGGCCTGGATCACCGAGCAGGTGCAGCCGGTGCCGCGCAACATCTACGGCGTCACCAAGACCGCGGCCGAGAACCTGTGCGAGCTGGTGTGGCGCGACCACGGCCTGCCCTGCCTCATCCTGCGCACCTCGCGCTTCTTCCCCGAGGACGACGACCGCGATGACGAGCGGGTGGCCTACGACGACCTCAACCTGAAGGTCAACGAGCTGCTCTATCGCCGGGTGGACCTCCAGGACGCCGTCGACGCCCACCTGCTGGCGCTGGAGCGCGCGCCGGGGATCGGCTTCGGCCGCTACATCATCAGCGCCACGACGCCGTTCGGCGCCGAGGACGTCGCCGCGCTGCACACCGACGCGCCGGCCGTGGTCCGACGTCTCTTCCCCGACTACGAGGATGTCTACGCCGCAAGGGGCTGGACCATGCTGCCGGCCATCGACCGCGTCTACGTCAACGCGCACGCGCGCGAGGAGCTGGGCTGGTCGCCGGCCTATGACTTCCGGCGGGCCCTGGACGCCATGGCGGCCGGCGAGGACCCGCGCAGCCCCTTGGCGCTCGCGGTCGGCGCCAAGGGGTATCACGCAGAGCCCACCGGGGTCTATACGACCCGGCCGCGCGGGCCTTTGACCTGATCAGGCCGGGTTCGGGGTCGCGTCTGAGCCGGTCGCGATCGGACCCGAGACCTGCGCCCATGGGATGCCGGTGAGTGCGGAGCCGATGCCGAGCTTGGCGCAGGCCCCCGTCCCGCTGGGATCCAGCTGGGAGCGGATCATCAGGGCACCACCGGACTGGTATGAGCCATCGGCGGCGTAGGTGACGGCGGGGCCGCCGCCGGTCTGGTCGTCCACCACCGCGCCGTAGCGCTGCAGGCTGTGGAACAGGGCCTGCGCGGCGGGGCTCAGCGTGCTCGGCATCGCGACGCTGGACCCGAAGAACACGCGCATGCCCTCGGTGGTCGCGACCGTCGAGGAGTTGCCGTCGCTCGAACTGGCCGGCCACCAGGCCGACCCGGAGCCGGTGAGCGGGTTACGGGTGGCCTGCAGCTGGACGCCGATGGCGTGGCCGAAGTCAGAGGCACCGTTGAGCACGGCCTGGCAGTCGGCGTTGGAGACGACGTCGGTCAGCAGCGGCGTGCGAGCGGCGGTGACCCCCCACACGTTGTCGTAGGTGGTGGAGTTCGGCGCGCCGGGGTTGGCGACATCGGGGCCGTACCAGGACGGATCGCGGGGGCGCGAGTACGCCCCCGACAGCGTGTCCAGAGGATCGGAGGCGCTGACCGTGGTCGAGCCCAGCTGGGCGATGAAGCCAGTGTGGCGAGCGCCCCATTCGATCATCCACTTGGTGTTGGAGGGGCTGATCGGCAGGTTGGGGTTGTAGGTGGGATCAGCCGTGAGGCCGAACACCTCCCAGCAGTCGCCCTCGAGCTGCTGGCCGTCGGGACGCGTGAACGGCGTGCCGTCGGCGTTGGTCGCGGTCCAGGGCGGCGTGCCGGAGTCACCGCCGCCGCGGCAGATCACCGCCTCGGCGTCGCTGCCCGGCGACGGGGTCACGGCGCTGGTGATGGGGATGCCCCCGCCGATGTACTGGTCAGAGACCGGCTTGCCGGTGGTGGCGTTGAAGGTCGCGGCGTTGCCCTCGCCCATCGCGGCGCGCCACAGGTCGTAGGTCGTGCTGCCCCAGTTGGGGATGCACTCGCCGTTGTAGCGGCACAGGCGCACAGGCTGCAGCGGCGTGTTGGCCGGCACGTAGAAGATCCCGCTGGTGTAGGCCGTCCGGTTGACCCAGCTGTCGGCAGCCGCCTGCCCAGCGAGTTCCCGGGGCACCGCGGCAGTCAGTGCCGTCCCGTTGGGCGCGGCTCCGGTGCTCAGGCTGAGCCCGGCCGGGACCGGTGTCGTGGCCCAATTGCCCGGCTGCCCGAGCGTCGTACCGGCCGGCGCGATGCCGGCGGTCGAGGGCACGACGGGGGGCGGGGTCAGGTCCCCGTGGATCCCGTAGACCTTCACGTAGCCCGAGCCGGTCGACCCGCTCCGCACCGTCACCGAGACCGCCGCTGATGCCGTGACGCTTGTCGACGGGACGGTGACCCAGCCAGTGGTGGATTGGGGCACCGCGACTGCAGCGCCCACCTGCGCGCCCGCGACAGAGAGTGCGACAGTGGCGGGCCGCGTCCCGTCGGACAGGTACACCGAGGCGGTGAATGTCCCCGCGCCGGAGGCCGCGAACTGCGCGGTCAGCGTTCCGCTCGAGCTCGTGTAGTCGCTGCAGCTGGTCGGCGTGGCCGGGGGCGTGGCGTCGGGCAGCACGCCCTGGGCCAGCGTCTTGCCACCGCACCACGAGTAGAAGCTCGAGGCGCCCGTGATCGACGCGGCGACCGGGCTGGCGCTGGCCGCGGCGGGCGCACCGAGCGCGACCGCGAACAGCGAGAGGGACATGAACAGGCGTCGGGGCCGGCGCAGGGGCCGAGGGCGGCGCAGAGGGCCGTGGCACTTCATGGAGAGCGCTCCTTGATCGATCGAAACGGCGGATCGCAGGAACCGCCCTATTGCCGAGCCCGCGTGGCGCTAGTGGACGAAGCCGCGCAGTGACTCACTCCAAGTGATCGACCGGAGCCCGATCAACCGACCAGTGGTTGCCACTGATATTTGATCAGGAGTTACTACGTAGCCTCGGCGACGCCGCCCCGCGAGGGCGGCGCGGCGACGTCAGCGAGGCGGGTGCATCGGGCCGGCGCCCGCGCTACCCGGCGGGTAGGTGCCGGCTGGGCTGGGATACGGGACCCCGAGCTCGATCGCGCCGAGCTGGCGCCAGAAGTCGTCGCGCAGTTGGGTGTTGCGGTGCGCGGCCGAGGTGGCCAGGTCCCGGAAGAGACGCTCGAAGCGTTGCCCGCGTCGGATGGCGCTGGCCCCGATGGTGCGGAACAGGTGCTGCTCGATCGCCTCCCAGCACTGGACCATCGCCTCGCGCGCGATCGCGGCCAGTCGGGCGTCGACCGCCCAGGTATAGGGCTCGGTCTGAGCCGCGTTGCGCCGACACGCCTCCATGTGCAGCTCGGCGCAGCGCATCATCGCTGCCTCGGCCGTCTGGAGCTTGACGAACGCGGCGCCGTACCAGCGCTGGAAGTCGGCGTTCTCAAAGCGGGGGCCGAACGGCGGCAACGGCGTCGGCTTGTCCAGCGCCCAGTTGCGGTACTCGTCGAGCGCGTTGTAGCCGCCGCCCACCAGCGTGCAGGCAAGCGAGAGCGTGAAGATGACCAGCGCCCGGCCGCCGTACATCGGGTTGCCGTGCAGCGCGAGGCCGGGCGTCCCGCCCTCCACGGCGAAGTCGACCATGTTGACGTCCTCGATGACGTAGTGGGCGGGAAGGTGGGCACCGTCGAAGCGGATGGTGTGAGAGCCGGTCCCCTTCAGCCCCAGCGTGTCGCCCCAGTCGTCGAGCTGGGTGAACGCCGAGCGAGGCGCCACGAACAGAGCCATCCGCGGCGTGCCGTCGGCATCGGGCTCGGACAGCATCGCCTGACCCATGTAGTAGGTGGAGTACGGAATGCCCGAGCAGTAGGCGACCGCGCCCTCCAGGCGATAGCCGTCGTCAGTCGGCGTCGCGCGGATCGTTGGCGCGGCGACCGAGGCGGCGCGGAAGTCACCGCCGCCGAACACCTCGTCCTGGGTCTGCTCGGGAAACCACGAGCCGACCTGGAGCGCGTGGTTGGCCGAGAGGCACGCGCCCCACGCGGCGCCCATGTCGCCGCGTGCCAGCTCGACCCCGACACGCATGAAGGTGGGTACATCGACCTCGAGACCGCCGTAGCGCCGCGGGATGTACATGCGGTAGAAGCCGGCGTCCAGCAGCGCCTCGTGAACCTCCGGAGAGTAGGTGGCGCGCTCCTCGGTCTGCGCCTGCTCGGCGATCAGCTGCTCGCGCAGCTCCCGCGCGCAGGCCACGAGGCGGTCGCCGACGCGTTCCATCTCCCGTCCCTCCTCGAGGGTGCTCATTGGCCCATCCTAGGGCTTCCTACCGGCTGCTCATGGCCACCTCGGAGACGCCGGCACCCGCCTCGCTCGTCCCGGCGCGCCGGCGCAGCAGGACGAGCGCGAGCAGCGCCGCTGCGCCGATGATCCCGGCCTCGATGCGGAAGGCGGACTGGAAGCCGGCGGTGAGGGCCGAAGCGAGGTGTGCCCCGGAGTGCAGCGCGCTTGAGGTGCGGTCGGTGGCCACGGTGATGAGCGCGGCGATCCCGATAGCGCCACCGATCTGCTGCGCGGTGGTCATCAGGCCCGACGCGAGGCCGCCGTCGCGCTCCTCGGCGTCGCCGGTGCCCAGGCCGATGACGGGAACGAAGGCCAGGCCGAGGCCCAGGCCGGTGAGCACGAGCGTCGGCAGGACGTCGGCGCCATAAGAGCTGGTGGCCGTGAGGCCGGACATCAGCCACAGTCCCACCACGGCCAGGCTGCAGCCGATCGTGATCGGCAGCCGCGGGTCCACGCGCTGGGGCAGCCGGCCCATCGCCGCCGAGCTCACGCCCATCGAGACGCTGAAGGGCAGGAAGGACAGGCCGGTGGTGAGCGGGCTGAAGCCCAGGACGCGCTGGAGATAGAGGGTCTGGAAGAAGAACATCGCGAGCAGGCCCGCCGCGGCGAAGAAGATCACCAGGTCCGCCCGGAGCGCGAGCGGGCGGCGCAGAAGCTCGGCCGGCAACAACGGCGAGGCCGACCGCCGTTCGCTGAACACGAAGCCGGTGCCGAGCAGGACCACCACGGCCAGCCCGCCGAGCGTCCGCGCTGAGGTCCAGGCGTGGGTGTCGGTCTGCACCACGGTGTACACGAGTAGAAGCAGGCCGAGGGTGGCCAGCGCCGCTCCGCCGACGTTGGGGAGGTTGCGCCGGGCGCTGAGGTCATCAGCCGCCATCACGCGCGGGACCGCGGCCAGCGCCGCAGCGGCGACGGGCACGTTGATGAGGAAGATCCAGCGCCAGTCGGCGAGCTGGACGAGCGCCCCGCCGGCGAGCAGGCCGGTCGCGGCACCGAGGCCGAGCAGCCCGGCCCAGATGGCCAGGGCGCGGCGGCGCTCACCGGCGCCGGGCGAGGCGGCCAACAGCAGCGCCAGCGCCGAGGGCGACAGCAGCGCGCCGAAGGTGCCCTGCAGGGCACGCGCGCCGACGAGCACGCCGGAGGTGGGCGCGATGCCGCACAGCGCCGAGGCGGCGGCGAAGCCGGCCAGGCTGAGGGCGAACATTCGCCGTGGACCGAAGCGGTCAGCAAGGCGACCGCCCACGAGGAGCAGGCCCCCAAAGGTCAGCAGGTAGGCGTTGACCACCCAGGACAGGTTGGCCACCGAGAAGTGCAGGTCCCGCCCGATCGTGGGCAGGGCGATGTTGGTGATGGTGTCGTCGACCAGGAGCATGAACTGGGCGACGCAGGCGAGCAACAGCGCGAATGTTGGACGTGATCGGCTCATCATTTCTCCACTTGTAGAAGTCTTCTACACTTGTAGAAGAAGTGACGCCGCTTGTCAACCCCTACTGCGATACTCATGGCGCCGATGCCGTCATCTGACCGCCGCATCCGATTGCTCGAGGAGGCCCTGCGCCTCGTCTCGGAGGGCGGCCTGGGCGCGGTCAGCCACCGCAGCGTGGAGCAGGCCGCGGGGGCGCCGCACGGATCGGTCACCTACTGGTTCGGCAGCCGTGAGGGGCTCATCTCCGCGCTCGTCGAGTGGCTGTGCGCGGAGTCCGAGCGCCAGGTGCGCGCCATCGCCGCCCCGGTGCAGCAGCAGATCGCCGCCGGCGACACGCTCGACATCGACGGGGTCACGGCTGCCCTGACCGGGTGGATGGACGCGGGCGCCCGCCTGCACCTGGCGCGCATGGAGCTCGAGCTTCAGGGCGCGCGGGACCCCGCTCACGCGGCGCGCATGACCCAGTGCGCAGAGGTGTTCTGGGAGATGTGCGCCACGATCGCCCGCGGGCTGGGCTCCGAGGACCCTGCGCGCGACGGCCGCGCGATGGCGATCATGCTCGACGGAGTACTCCTCGACCGGCTTGCCCACCCACCTCAGGACGACGACGTGGTCGCCGCCTCGGTGCGCTGGCTCCTCACGCCCGGTCCCCTCGCCATTTCGAGCCACGCGCCCGCCGACATGGCCGCCAGCGCCAACCGGGTCCGCGAAACGCTGCCGATCGTGGCGCGCTGACGGCCGCCGCGGCCTACACCGTCACGCGAGCGATGCGTCGAGCGTCACGTCGCGCACGCCGGCCAGCGCCCGGCTGACAGGGCACCCCGCCTTGGCGCCCTCGGCTGCTTCCTTGAAGGCCGCCTCGTCGATGCCGGGCACGTCGCCCACGGTGGTGAGGTTGATCGAGGTGATGGTCGGCGCCCCGTCGACGAAGCGCAGGGTCACCACCGCGTCGGTCTTGACCGAGGTCACCGGCGTCCCGGCGTCCGCCAGCGCGGCCGACAGGGCCATCGAGAAGCACGACGCGTGTGCGGCCGCGATCAACTGCTCGGGGTTGGCCCCGGGCCCGTCCTCAAACCGCGAGCGAAACGAGAAGTCGCCGCTGATGGTGTCTCCCGCCGTGAACGTCCCGGCGCCGCCCTTGAGGTCGCCCTTCCACTCTGCGTTGCCCTTCGCCGGCATGGTGCTCCTTTGCAGTCGGGGGTCGAGGCTCGCATCCTATTCCCGGGGTGCTTCACGGGCCTCCGGTGAGTCACAGCGTCTGCCCGCCGGTCTCGACCTGGCCGTCGGCGATCAGCCAGCGCAGCGACTCGCGTAGTGCGTCGAGCGAGCTGTATCGCGGCCAGTAGCCCAGAACGTCGCGGGCGCGATCGATGCTGGCGGCGATGCTGCGAGACACATGCTCGCGGGTGGCTGCGGCGTGCTCGGCGCCAACGCGCTGTTCGAACTCAGGCCAGGCGACCAGCTCCAGGACAGGCTCGCGGCCGAACCATCCGGCCACGCCGGCGGCCAGCCCCTGCAGCGTCATCGCCTGCGCAGAGACAACGTGGAAGCTCGAGCCGATGGCGGCCGGACGGGCCAGTGCCCGCTCGAATGCCTGCGCGACGTCGTCGGCGTGTACGTGATGCAGCACGCCCAGCCCGAGGTCGGGCAGCGCCAGCGGCCGTCCGCCCGCCAACCGCCGCCACACGTCGAGATCAAGGTTGCCCGAAGGCGTGATCGATGGCCACGGGCCGGTGATGTGCCCCGGGTGCAAGACAACGCTCGGGACGCCGCCGGCGGTTGACTCCCGGTGCAGCAGCGCCTCGATCGCCGCCTTGCCTATCCCATACTCGCCGAAGGCGGTGCGGGGCTCGTCCTCGGTGACCGGCACGCGCTGAGCCGCGCCATGGACCCAGATCGTTCCGCAGTGCACGAGCAGCGGCCGTGCGGGGCGCAGCGCGTCCACCAGCTGCCGCGCAGACTCCGGCGTGAAGCAGATCATGTCGACCACGGCGTCCGCGCCCAGCGCGGCCACCCGCTCGCCGAACACGCCGTCGGCATCCTCGGCGTCACGGTCGACGACGACCCGCTCCACGCTGCGCCACTCCACCGCCGGCACGTACAGCTCCCGTTCGCCGCGGCTGAGCGCCACGACCTCATGGCCCGCCCGCACCAGGCGGGGGACCAGGTAGGTCCCCACGTGCCCGGTCGCGCCGATGACCACGATGCGGCTCATGCGCGCGACGCTAGCGCAGGCTGGGACGCTTCCCCGGGAGCTGCCCGTCCTCTCCCGCGGAGTACGAGCCGGCACAGCACGTCGGCCAGGCCGTCATCGACGACATCGCCGAGTGGGTTGCTCACGTGCGGCGGTGATGCGCGCGCCGCGCCGCCAGCGGGGCCCCCAGAGGTCGATCGCGATCTCCTCGAGCGAGTCCCAGGCGACGTAGGCGCTCGAGGTCCGCTTGTGAGGATCCGTCGCCACCAGATCGTCTACCCATCTGGACAGGGCCGGGTCCAAGTCGACGGCGGGCGCCTGGAGCCCGTGCGTCGCCGTCTGGCCGGCCAACAGCTCGCGGGCGATGACGCCGACCGAGTACAGATCGGTCCACGGACCGACGGGATGCACCCCGGCCTGCTCGGGGGCTGAGTACGGAGAGGCTTCCGTCATCGCCGTCCGGGGCGGGGCGGTGCCTGCCCAGGTGCAGACCGCGTGGGTCGCCGTGGCGATGCCGAGATCAGCGATCTTCACCCGTCCCTCGGCCGTCACCATGATGTTCTCCGGCTTGAGTCCGCCGTGCACGACGCCCCTGACCTCGGCAAGCGCGAGGCCGCCCAGCACCCCCTCCAGGACGCCCACGCACTGGGCCATGTCAAGGCGCCCGGGGTACCGGCGCAGTGACCCGTGAGGCATGTACTCCATGGCGATGCACGGGGTGCTGACCGCCTCGAAATGGTCATAGACAGCGACGATGTTGGGGTGGCTCATCGAGCCCGCCCGCCGCACCTCCTGGAGGAAGCGCTGCACCTTCGAACGGTCGATCGAGCGCAGCGCGGTCACCTCCTTGAGCGCCACCTCGCGATCGAGGTGGCGATCGCGCGCGAGCCATACCGATGCCGTGTCGCCCCAACCGATGGGGCGAAGCACCTGATAGCGGCCGATCGTGTGGGGTACAGGTGGATCGTCGGTTTCCGGGCAGGGGCTTTCGTTGGTGTCTGTCATCTCGATCATCTGGTGATCCTTCGGTTGTTCGTGGTCCGCTGTCCGGGACACTGCCGATGGCCGGTCACAGACTGGTAACGCGCACGAATCTGCGTCCCACACGGTCTGCGGGCGTGGTTGACACCGGCATGTCTTACTGGGACACTGACACTGCATCAGTCACGGGGTCTTGAGTGGTGCGGGGGCCCCGAGCGTGTCGAAGCGGGAGAAGGGTGGGGAGGGCCGATGACGCAACCGAGACGGCCGAGAGTGCCTGCGGACCATGCACTCGTTCAAGCGCACGACACCGGAGGACCTTCGGATCCAGCCGGCATCGTCACCCTGACCGGGCTGTTCAAGAAAGTCGACGACACCCGGCACCGTGTCTACTTGACGCGCGACCTCTCAAGCTACGCGGAGTACGACGCCGGCGACTTCCTCGGCTCCGAGAAGGTCGACGCAGAGAACTCCCCGATCCCGGGTGAAGAGGCGGCCCGCGTGACCCTGAAGCGTGGTGCGCGCGTGTCGTTTGTGCACAGCGTGCGCACCTCGGTGACAGCGGACAATCAATCTGATCTCGACGTCCGCACCGGGGTCGCTCCGGGCGCCGGTACGGTGGCGTACGGGCCCCACCACACCCTCTTCAAGACCGCGACGTACGGGCCCGACCACACCATCATCAAGACCACCAAGACCTGCACGACCGCGATCTTCGTCTACGACCAGGATCGCGGCATCTGTTACCCGCTTTATGGCGGGACCATCACGCCGCTGTCGACGGTGCCCTGCCACTACACCATCACGAACCACACCATCACCGAGTAAGGACATGCGGGCCCCGAGGCTCCTCGAGCCCGCAGAGTGGGTCCTGGTACGAGCGCCCCTCCTGCCGGCGTCAGCGGCGCGCTCGCAGGTAGAGAGCGGTCCGGGGGCACCGGGCGACGACTGGGCCGCGGTGGCGCTGGCGGTCGGCAGTCCGGACCTCTCCGCGGCGATCTCACGCCGTGACGCGGCGCCGCGCACGTCCGCGCACGGTCCGCGCGCTGACCGGGTCGTGTCCCGTCAGGCGCGGTTCCGGATCCGGATGGCGACGCGGCCCACTCCGTACGGACTGTTCGCCGGAGTCGCCCTGGGACGGTGGGGCGACCGGACCGATCTGAGGCTGGCCGCCGCGCCGCCGAGCACCCGGTCGCGTCCTGACATGGAGTGGCTCCTGGGTCTGATCGGCGAACTCGAGCGCGACGATGCCATCCGGCGGCGGCTGCGCCTCGTGCGCAACCCGATGCTCCTCGACGCGGCAGGACGGCTCTCCCTGCCGGAGGCGGTGCGCCTACGCGCCGAAGAGTCCCCGGGCCAGGACGTCTCGATCCGCGCCACGGACCTGGCGCGGCAGGCGGTGCAGATCGCCCGCACCCCGATCGCGTACCAGCAACTGGTGCAAGCGCTCACCGGGCCGGGCGCCGACCGCCAGGAGACCGAGTCGACGATCGAGGTCATGTGCCGGAACGAGATCCTCCTCACCGACCTCGGTGCCGCCCCCACGAGCGGAGATCCGCTCGGACAACTGCGCGAGCGCCTGGCACAGTCAGGCGCGGCTCCCAGTGTCGCCGAAGGGCTCGACGAGCTGGCAGCGCTGCTCAACGAGTGGGACGAGATGCCGGCGGCTGATCGCCTCGCCGAGCTGCCCGCCCTGGCCAGCCGGATGGCGAAGCTGCACCCGACCCGGTCCTCGGCCTGCCCGGTCCAGGTGGACATGGCTCTCACCCTTGACGGTGACACCATCCATCGCTCCGTGGCGTCGGAGGCGGCACGCGCCGCCGAGTTGCTGCTGCGAATCAGCACCTATCCCCGCGGGTTGCCTCACCTGCGCGCCTACCGCGAGGCGTTCCTGAATCGGTACGGCACCGAGCGCTCCGTGCCGCTGCTCGAGTTGCTCGACCCCGTCGTCGGTCTCGGACCCCCCGCCCCGGGCCCCGGCGCGCGCCTGGATGCCGATGAAGCGGCGCGAGCCGAACGGCGCGACCGGGCGTTGCATGTCCTGGCCGCGACGGCTCAGCGCGAGGGTCGCCGCGTCGTGGAACTCGACGACGAGGTGATCGCGGAGCTTGAGACATGGACGCCGTCGCCAGAGACGACTCCGCTGTCGATGGAGCTGATTGTGCTCGTCGCGGCCCACTCGGCGGCGGCAGTCGATGCCGGGGAGTTCCAGCTGGTCGTCGGCCCCAACCTCGGGGTCGGCACCGCCGGGCGCCACCTGAGCCGGTTCGCTGACCTGCTGGGCCGGCCGGCGCTCGGTGCGCTTCACGACATCGCCGCCGGCGAGGCCGCGCGTGAGCCCGACCGCCTGCGCGCCGAGCTTGTCTACCTCCCTGTGGGCGCGCGCGCCGCCAACGTCACCGTACATCCAGCGACTCGCGCGGCCGAGATCGTCCTCAATGCGCAGCCCGGCGTATCCGCCGACCGCGTCGTGGCCGTCGACGAGCTGGTCGTCAGTCTTGACGGCGACCGCCTGCGCGTCGATTGGCCGGGCCGGTATGCGAGCGTCGCCGCGGTTCCTGGCCACATGCTCAACCTCGTGCACGCTCCAGCAGTGGCGCGCTTTCTCCTTGACGTCGAGGCCGACCACCAGCCGGTGTTCAGCCCGTTCGATTGGGGCTGGCTGGCCGGGTCCCCCTTCCTGCCCCGGGTACAGAGCGGGCGGGTGGTGCTGGCGCCGGCGCAGTGGCGGCTGCCGACGCACTCGACGGGGAGCGAAGTGCGGGCGTTTGCCGACGCGCTGACCGAATGGCGGCGCGATTGGGACGTGCCGCGCCACGTCTATCTCACCGTGGCCGACAACCGCCTCCTGCTTGATCTCGACAGCGATGAGGGGGTGGCGATCCTGTGGGAGGAGACGCGGCGCGACGGAGCCACCGCGCACGGCCCAGTCCTTCACGAGGCGCTCCCCGGGATCGAGGACGCCTGGCTTCAGGGACCGGGCGGCGGACACATGGTGGAGCTCGTCGTCCCGTTCGTCCGCCGCGCCACCGTCGCGCAGGAGGACGGCGGGCGGCCACGCCGCGTCGTGCCCGCCGAGGTGACCGCCGCGCAACGGCTGCGGCCGCCCGGCAGCGACTGGCTGTACACGAAGCTGTACTGCGCGCCCGCCGCCCAGGATGACCTGCTCGCCGGGCCGCTCCGCGAGCTCGCCGAGTTCTCCGTCGGGGCGGGGCTGGCGGACCGGTGGTTCTTCATCCGCTACGCCGACCCCGAGCCGCACCTGCGCATCCGCTTCCACGGCCAGCCGATCGTCCTGCTCGGGCCGCTCATGAACGAGGTGAGCACCTGGGCGACCGAGCTCGTCGAGACCGGGCTCTGCCGCCGCTTCAGCATCGACACCTACGAGCGCGAGGTCGAGCGCTACGGCGGAGTGAGCGGGATGGACGCCGTGGAGAAGGTGTTCGCCGCCGACTCGGCGGCGGTCTGCGCGCTACTGGACGCGGTCCGGCGTTCGCCCGAACCACTGAGCCGATCAGACGTCGTCATGCTGAGCCTTGACCGGTTGCTTGGCGACTGCGGCGTCGAGGGGGCCGCCCGCGTGGACTGGCTGCGCCGCCATGCTCAGCTGGGCCGCGACGACGGTACTGAGTACCGGGCCCGCAAGGACCAGTTGCGCGCGATGGTCGAGGCCGACGCCGACGCGTGGCGCACCATCGTCGCGATCCTCGAGCGACGCCGCCTGGCCGTGGCGCCGGCCGTGGCAAGACTGGAAGCGCTGGAGGAGGACGCGACGCTCCACCGGCCGGTGGAGGGGTTGCTGGCCGACCTCGCGCATCTGCACTGCAACCGTATGCTCGGCCCCCCGCCGCGGGAGGAGCAGCGGATCCTCGCGCTGTTGCGGCGTACGCGCGAGGCGGTCGCTCACCAGAGCGCGGCCGTGACACCGGGCGGGTAGGCGCGGTGGCACTCGATTTCCGGATCCTGGGGCCCCTGGAGGTGGCAAGCGAGGCGCAGGTGCTGGCGCTGGGCGGCACGCGGCGACAGGCCGTTCTGGCCCGCCTGCTGCTGTCACGCAACGAACGAGTTTCGGCCGACGGCCTGATCGAGGAGATCTGGGGCGGAAGCGCTCCGGCCGCTGCGGCCAAGAGCCTCCAGATGCACGTCGTGAGGCTGCGACAGGCCCTGGCCGTGCCGGGGGGCCAGCCCGGTGACACGGTCGTGCAGACGCTCCCCGGCGGTTACCGGATCCAGGCACCGCGCGGCACCCTGGACCGTGACCGGTTCGAGGACGGGCTCGCCGATGGCCGCCGGCTGCTGGGGGCCGGCCAGCCTGTGGAAGCGGCGGAGCGCCTACGGAGCGCGCTGGCGCAGTGGCGCGGGCCCGCGCTCGGTGATCTCGCCGACGAGGGCTTCGCCCGGCTGGAGGCGACCCGGCTCGACGCGCTGCGCGTGGAGGCGATCGAGGATCGGATCGAGGCCGACCTGGCGGCAGGTCGCCACCGCTCGCTCGTCGCCGAACTGGAGGCCCTCGTGCAGGTGGAGAGCTTCCGCGAGCGGCTGTGGGGACAGCTGATGCTGGCGCTGTACCGGTCCGGCCGGCAGGCCGACGCGCTGGCGGCGTTTCAGCGCGTGCGCCGCCACCTCGTCGACGAGCTGGGCATCGAGCCCGGGGCGGAGCTGACGCGGCTTCACCGGCAGATCCTCGACCAGGACGAAGGGCTCGCGCCTCCACCGGTACCGAAGGCGGTCACACCGGGAGCCGCGATCGCGCCCGCAGCAGCCATGGGGGCGAGGGGGACCGCCGCGCCATCAAGCCCGGCCAACAATCTCCCGGCGCCCAGTTCGTCGTTCGTGGGACGCGAGCGCGAGGTGCCGGCGGTGCTCGACGCGCTCGAATCCGCCCGCGTCGTCACGCTGGCCGGCAGCGGCGGGGTCGGCAAGACCCGGCTGGCGCTGGAGGTGGCGGAGCGGCCCGTGGACCGCTTCCCCGATGGCGCGTGGATGGTCGAACTCGGGTCGGTGAGCGAGTCGTCCGCAGTGGACGAGGCCGTGGCCTCGGCGCTCGGTCT
The DNA here is from genome assembly GCA_036490435.1 of Solirubrobacteraceae bacterium. Taxonomy (GTDB): domain Bacteria; phylum Actinomycetota; class Thermoleophilia; order Solirubrobacterales; family Solirubrobacteraceae; genus Palsa-465. The sequence continues at coordinate 22,102 of DASXDW010000210.1, read as the reverse complement.
GGCGGTGGCAGCCGACGGCGACGTCGCCGAGGCGATCGCCCGCCGCCTGGATGACCGGCAGCTGCTCTTGGTGCTCGACAACTGCGAGCACGTCCTCGACGCGTGCGCCGAGCTGGCCGCGCGCCTGGCCCGTGGCCGGTCGCGGTCCCGCCTGCTGTGCACGTCGCGCGCACCGCTCGCAGTGGCGGGCGAGCGCGTGCTGCGAGTCGCGCCGCTGCCGATCCCACCGCCGGCCGAGCCGGGTCGCGCGGGGTCGGCCGGCGGGCCGGAGATCAGGACCGTGGATTCGGTGCGCCTGTTCATCGAGCGCGCGAGGGAGGCGCGACCCGGCCTGGCGGTCACCGACGACCATCTCGTCGCCATCGCTCAGCTGTGCCGCGTGCTGGACGGCGTCCCGCTGGCGATCGAGCTCGCGGCAAGCCGTGTGCGCGCGATGAGTCCCAACGACGTGCTCGCCCGGCTGGGGAGCCGACTCGCGCTCGAGGCGGGAGAGCGCAATCGCGCGGCTCGTCACCGCAACCTGCGGGCGACGATCCAATGGAGCTACGACCTGCTGGGCGCCAACGAGCAGCGGGCCTTCCGGTGGGTGTCGCTGTTTCCAGACTCGTTCACGCTCTCTGCGGCCGAGTCGGTGCTCGGTACCCCCGACGTCGTCGAGACGATCGTCGCACTCGTCGACAACTCCGTCCTGTCCGTGCTCGAGCAGGGCGGGCGGACCCGCTATCGCATGCTCGAGACCGTGCGCGAGTTCGGGCTGGCCCGGCTGACCCTCGACAAGGACCGCGGAGCGGCGGTTGGGGCGTACCTGGAATGGGCGGTGACGTGCGTTGAGACCGCCGTCCTCGACGCCGAGGTTCAGCCGCGGACGGAGGTGCTCCCCCCACTCGAGGCCGAGTACCGCAATCTCGTTGGCGCGCTCGAGCTGGAGCTGGACGTCGGCAAGCGCCTGCGGCTCGCGTCCGGCCTGGCGGTTCTGCTCACCACCAGCGGCAGCCTGCGTGAGATCCGGCGCATCCTCCAGGACACGTTGTTGGCCTCCGACGAGGTCAGGACACCCGAGGCCATGCAGGCCCGCCGCATGCTGGGCCGGGCCCTCTTGCGGCTGGGACAGCTCGACGAGGCCCGCGCGTGTCTGGCGGCGGCGGCGGCCGACGCCGGCGCGATGCCTCAACTGGCCGCGGCGATCGCGGCCGACCGCGCTTTGGCGGAGGTCAAAGGAGGCCAACAGCGGGCCGCGGAACGGTTCATCGCCGAGGCCGACAGGCTGGGCGCAGCTCGGTACCAGAGCGTCTGGACGTACCGGCTGCTGGTCGAGGCGCAGTTGCACTTCGACCTGCGCGGGGATCTGGGCCGGGCCCGGGAGCTCTACGAGACGTCCATCGCGATGCTGCGCGAGCATGGCCCGCCTGCGACCCTGGCGTTGGCGCTGGCCGCCATGGCCGAACTGGCGGTCGAACTTGAGGACCCGGCCAGCGCTCAGGCGGCGGCGCGGGAGGTACTGGCCATCACCGACCCCGTCGCCGACGCCTACCCCCGCGCGGGTGCCCTGCTCGCCCTGGGCCGCGCCGGAGTCCGCGCCGGACACGCGGCCGAGGCCGTCACGTGGCTGGCCACGGGCGCGCGAGCGGACATGGACCTGGGCGCCATGGAGACCTGCGAGATATTGGACAGCCTCGCCTGGGCGTGGGCCGAGCGCGGCTGCGCGCACGAGGCCGCGCTCCTGCTCGGCGCCGCGTCTGCGCAGCGCGAGCGTCTTGGCCTGGAGCCGACCGATCGTGAGCTGGTCTACGTCCAGGCGGCCCGCGCGGCGGTGTCAGCAACCCTGCCGGCAGCCGACGTGGCCGACGCCATCACCGACGGGACCCGCCTCACCGACCAGGCGCTGCGCGCCCTCGTCGACGAGGCCGTCGCCGGCGAAACGCCCAGGATGGTGCCGGCCGGCATCGAGCGTGCGCCCCCCAACCGGCAAATCCGCGACCAGCCGGCGACCTAACCCTTGTCGCCGGCCAGCCGCGGACACGAAGCTGCGGATCTCTGCCCCCACGGTCCGATCCGCAGCTCCTGTCCCCCTTGTCTGCTGAGCCGCCCCCGTCGCTCAGCGTTCCCCGCTTGTCCCGGGCGGCCCCATCGCCCAGGCGCCCCCACTTCCGGTGTTCACGTCTCGTGTCATGCCTCGGCGTGGCCTTGGCCCTCACCTGCCGCGCACCCGGGCGGGTGCGACCCACACGTCGATCGGCGCTCGCAGCGTTGAGTCCTCGGCCTCCAGCTGCACCCAGACGCGGTCAAGCGTCGCTATCAGCTCTGCGGTCGGCACATCCGAGTTGAAGAGCGGGCTGGCGCACCCGTCCGTCAGCAACCACCGCAGCGTGCCCAGCGTGTCGGGATCGGGCTCGGCCACGCGTTCCAGCGCCGCCGCCACCTCGAGCAGTTGCGGCCGCACCAGGGCGGCGCGGTTGCGCAGCAGCACTTCGTAGCGCCGCGGCTTCGCCGCGGTTCCGGCGCGGCGAGCGGCCCTGCGAAGGCCCTCGACGAGCTTCAGTCGCTGCCGATCGCGCGACCGCCGGCTCAGGCGGCCCGCGCCGCCGCGCCGCTGCGGTGTCAGGCTCGATTCAGGAGGTGTGCGCCACATCACGCAACCAACTCGGTATGGAGAAGACTGTGCATTGCCTGGCCCCTTGACTGGGTTAGACCTTGTGTGCGGTAGTGACCATCACGCACGCCGGTCACCGCCGGGTCACAGGACGGTCACGGACGCGGCGGGTTGCCGAGGTCGGCTCACCCGATTCGCATGATGACCCGCGGCGCGCCGGTCTCGACGATCGTCCTGATGGCTTGACCGTCGGCCATAACGGGGCTCTTGCCCATCGCCGACGAGCACCCCCCAGAAGCGCTCCCGCCATCTTTACCTGTCAAGCAGGATGATGCTCCGCGTGGAACCGACCCAGCTTCCCAGCGACGACACCACCCCGGTTCTGCGCCGCGGTCTGCGGATCCTCGTGTGGCCCGCGGCAGTCGCGCTTGCGCTGTTCGTCCTCGATCAGCTCGGGGTCCCGGTTTCCGACTGGATCCGTGACTTCTTCGATCAGCTGCGAGCAGTTCCCACCTACGCGATCGCCGGCGGGATCGTGCTCAGCACCCTGCAAACCGTGCTCGTGGCGCTGGCCTGGCTGACGATCCTTCGCGCCGCATTCCCAGACACGCACCTCCCGTTCCGCCCGGTCCTGGCCTCATACGCGGTCGCGGTCGCGCTCAACAGCTTCCTCCCGGCGAACATCGGCTCGCTGGTGATGCTGCTCATGTTCACGACGTTGATCGCGAGCGCGACGTTCGCGGCCGTGTTGTCGGGATTCATCGTGCAGAAGATCCCGTTCTCGGTCCTGAATGTTGGCGCCTACCTGTACCTGTTCGCGACTGTCGCCGGCTCGCTCTCGATCAAACTGGACTTCCTTGCCGAACATCCGGTCGCCAGCGGCCTCATCGCACTTGGCGGGGTCGTGCTGCTGCTTCTTCTGGCGCGCTTCTTCTGGGTTCGGGCGACCAAACTCCGCGAGCAGGTCAAAACGGGCGGCGCGATCCTCGGTCAGCCACGACGGTTCCTCATCGGCGTTGCCCTTCCCGAGCTCGGAAGCTACCTGGCACGGCTCGGGATCGTCGCGGTGTTCATGGCGGCGTACTCGATTCCTGTCAGCTTCCACTCGGTGGTCGCCGTCAGCGCGTCCAACTCGCTCTCCAACGGCCTGTCGGTGACGCCGGGCGGCGCGGGCGTCAATCAGGCTTTCAACGTGGCGGCCCTGAACAGTGTCACGAGCAGCGCCAACGCCGCGGCCTATTCGCTCGCCCAGCAGCTGATCGTCTCCGCGTGGGACGTCGTGTTCGCGATCGTGCTCGTCTCGTGGATCTTCGGCTGGTCAGGCGGGAAGCAGCTTGTGAGACAGTCCTACGCGGAGGCCGAGGTCAAGCAACAGGAGTTCAAAGCTCAGCGCCAGGCGCGGCGGACGGCTCGACGTCAACGATGGCAAGCGCGACGACCGCCGCGGCCCTGACGGGCTCACCCTTCGCGGTCAACCGCGAGCTCGATGACGCGGCGCGGGCCACGTGACACAGTCTTCTGCAGGCGAGAACTCGACACTGGGAGGTGCGGGATGAAGGCGATTGTGGTGACCGACGAGGCTGCCGGAACGGCCGGGATGACACTGGTGGAGCGGCCCGAGCCGCCGGCAGCGATAAACGACGTCATCGTTCAGATTCATGCGTCGGGATTCGTCCCGACTGAGATCACCTGGCCCTCGACCTGGACCGATCGCGGCGACCGTGACCGAACACCGTCGATCCCTGGGCACGAGCTGGCCGGAGTGGTCGCCTCCCTCGGGTACGGCACGACGGGGGTGTCGGTGGGACAGCGGGTGTTCGGCCTCGCGGACTGGCATCGCGACGGCACCCTGGCGGAGTATGTGGCGATCGAGGCGCGCAACCTCGCGCCGCTGCCGGGCGACGTCGAGTTCACGGTGGGCGCGAGCCTGCCAATCTCGGGCCTGACCGCGTGGCAGGGACTGTTTGACCACGGCCGCCTTAAGGCGGGGCAGAGCGTCCTCGCGCACGGCGCGGCCGGCGCAGTCGGGTCGATGGTGACGCAACTCGCACGCGAGGCCGGCGCCTACGTCATCGGCACCGGGCGCGCTGCCGACCGTCAGACGGCGCTCGACTTCGGCGCGGCAGAGTTCGTCGCCCTTGAGGACGACGCGCTGGAAGATGTCGGCGGCGTCGACCTCGTGTTCGATGTCATCGGCGGAGACATCCAGAAGCGGTCCGCAGGTCTGATCCGGGCCGGAGGAACCCTGGTGACCGTCGTAGGGCCGCCCGAGGCGCGGCCGGCCGACGGCCTGGCGATCGACTTCGTCGTGGAGTCCGATCGTGCTCAGCTGAGTGAGATCGTCGCGCGGGTGCGGGACGGACGACTGCGGACCAACATCGGCAACGTCGCGACGCTCGACGATGCTGTCGCCGCCCTCAACCCGACTGAGCGACGCAACGGGAAGACGATCATCCGCGTTCGTCAATAAAGACTCGGAGGCGACGAGGGCGCGGGGGACGCTGGACGCGCCAACGCCGTGCACCCCTCGCGTCACCGATCTTGGAACTTCGCCAGAAGCATCTGGGATTGCAGGCACTTCAGGCGAGTGGAGCCAGCCGGGATCGAACCGGCGACCTCCTGCTTGCAAAGCAGGCGCTCTCCCAACTGAGCTATGGCCCCTGGCCGACCGAGTCTAACGCCGGCCGTATGCTGCTCGAGTGGGCGCGATCACGGTGAGTTACGCCTTTCCGGCGGACTTCCTGGACAAGCCGGGTCAACGAGCCGGGTTCGTGGCGCTGGCGGCGTTCCTGGGCGCGTTCCTGTTCATCCGGACCAGCGCGCGTCTCATGCGCAGCCCCCGCGTGCCGTGGTGGCCGGGAAGCGTGAGCACGAGCAGCGGTCTGCATCTGCATCACCTGGTGTGGGGGATCGTGCTCATCCTGCTGTCCGGCTTTCTGGGGTTCGCCATCAACCCGGTGAGCCCGTGGAACGAGGTGCTGGCCGCGCTGTTCGGAGTCGGCGCCGGCCTGACGCTGGACGAGTTCGCGCTCTGGATCTACCTCAAGGACGTGTACTGGGCCGAGGAGGGGCGGGCCTCGTTCGACGCCGTGGTGGTCGCGACGGTCCTCGGCCTGCTCATCGTGCTCGGCCTAGCGCCGTTCGACCTCAAGGACAACGCGTCATCGCTGACCACGCTGATCATGGTGGCGGCGATCGACATCGCCCTCTCGGCGGTCGCGATCCTCAAGGGCAAGCCGCTGCTCGGCCTGATTGGGATCTTCGTCCCGCTCGCGTCGATCCTGGCCACCGCTCGCCTCGCATCTCCCACCTCGTGGTGGGCGCGCCGCGTCTACAAGCCGGGCCGCAAGCACGAACGGTCCCAGGCTCGCTGGATGCGGATCGATGCGCGACGGCGGCGGATCACCGACGCGATCGCCGGCACCCCATCCGACGAGTTGACCCCGGCATCTCAGATCACCGGCTCGGATCCGTCGTCACGGCCCGAGTGATCGATGCGCTGAGCCCCGCGCCGCCCACGTGACCATCTCGCGCGAGCCTCGTCGCGCCGGGGTCAGTCGCCAGCCGCGAGCTCCAGGCCCAGCGCGCCCAGGTCGCCAATGCCCCCGCCGGCGACGCGGACCACGTCGGCCCGGCCGGCGCGCCGCAGCAGGCTGGCGGCGAAGGCGGCGCGCATGCCCGCGGCACAAGCCACCGCGGTGGTGCGGCCAGGCTGGGGCAGGACGATCGACTGGACGTCGCGCAGCCGGTTGAGCGGCACGTGGTGCGAACCGGGGATATGGCCGGCCACCCACTCGCTGGGCTCGCGGACGTCGACCAGATCCACCGAGCGCCGGCGCAGTCCCTCGGCGAGCTGCTCGAGATCCCAGGAGTCCGCGTGGGCGACCGGCACCGAGTGGCGGCGCCATTCCTCGGAGTCGGCGATCGAGATGCCCTCGAGGTTCCAGAAGCCAACGGCCTGCAGCGCCAGGGTCATCTGGCGAGCGTCGGCTGCGTCGCCCGCAACGATCACCACCGACGCCTCGGGGTCCAGGGCCCAGCCGGCGCGGGTCCCCACGCCCGCCGAGGACACCGGCAGGTTGATCGAACCGGCGACGTGACCGAGGTCGTACTCCGCGGGCACACGGCTGTCGAGGACGATCGCCCCTGTGCCCAGCAACGACAGCAGCGCATCGCCGCTGAGCGGCCCCGGCTCAGGTGGTGAGGCCGCGACCGGGTGGCGGTTGAGCTCGACGATCCTCTCGACGCTCGGCGGCCGCGAGGGCAGGTTCGCCGTCACACCCCGGACGAAGCTGTCCTCGTCGAGTTCGAGCAGCCGGTTGTGGCGGCGCTCGAAGCCGATGGTGGAGCTCGACTTGCCGCTCAGGCCGGCGCCGCCGCACAGCGAGCCGCCGATGTGGGCCGGCCACACCTCGACGTGGTCGTCGAGGTCCAACAGCCGGCGCAGGCTGGCGTGCAGAGCGTGGGCGCCCTCGCGCGCGTCGACCGCCAGATCGGGGCGGGCTACGTCACCCACGAGCAGCGAGTCGCCGCTCAGCAGCATCCAGGGCTCCGGCCCGCGGCTGAGGTCGGAGACGAGGAACGTCAGGTGCTCGGGCCGGTGGCCGGGGGTGGGCACCGCGGTGAGGCAGACCGAGCCGACGATGATCTCGTCGCCGGCCACCACCACCTCGCCTCCGCCGTCCTCACCCGGGGCCGGCCGATAGCTGCGCGCTCCGGTGGCGCGAGCTAGGCGCAGGCGCCCAGACACGTGATCGGCGTGGTCATGGGTATCGACGACGTGGGCGATCCGCAGATGCTGTGACCCGGCGATCTCCAGATAGGGGCCGATGTCCCAGCGGGGGTCGACGACGATCGCCTCGCCGGCGTCACCCAGGAGGTATGAGGCGCACCCGAGGTCGTGATAGAGCACTTGACGAAAGAGCACCAGCGGTCCTTTCAGCTACGTCCTGCGATCCACCACACCGAGAAATAGCCGAGATTTGATCAACCGTCAATAGACGGAACTTCGGTCGGCTTTGCCGGTTTGGGGTGGCGCTACTCGTCGAAGTCGAAGTCTTTGGGCGGCCGCTGCTCGAACCACAGGCGGTCGTGGTCGGGCGTGTCCTGCAGGAACTCGGGCGTCTCCTCGAGCACGTCCTCGTCGTCGCCGGCGCGCGCGGGCTCTTCGGCCGCCAGCGCGTCCTCGACGTTGTACTCGGCGGTCTCGGGACCGGCACCGCTCACCGCCGGTGGCGCCTCCGGGCCTGGCTCCGCGGCGCGGGTCGCGCCGGCCGGCTCCTCCTCGAATGGCTCCTCCTCCAACGGCTCGTCCTCGAAGGGAGAGTCGTCGAACGGCCGGGCCCTTCGCGGCTCGTCGTGCTCATGTGCGGGCGCGGCGTCCGCCCCAGGAAACTCGGGCGGCGGCACAGGCTCCTCGTAGACGGGCGCGTCCGCCGCGGGCTCCTGGAAGACGGCCGCGTCGGCGGGCGCCTCCTGCAAGGAATCATGCGCCCAACCCTCCTCGTCTGCCTGGTCGTAGGCGGGCGCGCCGTCGGGCGCCCCCTGGGCCTCGGCCTCGGCCAGCTCGGAGGGCGTGGGATTGCGCCGGACGGGACCGAGCGCCTCGCGCTCGGCGTGTTCGACCTCCGACGGATCGGCGCCCCGGCGGCGCTTCAGGTCGAGGTGCTCTCGGATTGCGTCGTCAAGAAGACCCATGGCGCAAAGGCTACTCGCCGCTCACCACGTTAGCTGTATCCGGCTCAGCTCTCGCGGTGCGGTTCTTGCCTTCGCGTTTGGCGACATACAGGGCCGCATCGGCAGCGGCGATCAGGTCATCCTTGTTGCCCTCGACGGACGAGGCGGCGCCGACGCTGGTGGTCACCCGCATGCTCCCATCCCCCTCGAGCAGGGGGATCTCCATGGCCGCGATCGCCATGCGGGCGCGCTCGGCCATCTCGAAGGCGCCCTCGAGATCGGTGTGGGGCAGGATCAGTGCCATCTCCTCCCCGCCGTAGCGGGCGGCCACGTCGACATCACGTGAGGTCTCACGCAGCGCGTCGGCGACACAGCGCAGCACAAGGTCGCCCTGCTGGTGGCCGTGGACGTCGTTGACGGACTTGAAGTTGTCGATGTCGAGCATGATCAGCCCGACCGGGTACCGGTAGCGGCGAACCTCCTCCATCTCGGCGCGCAGGAGGTCCTGGAAGTGGCCGTGACTGGCCAGCCCGGTGAGATCGTCGGTGATGGCCTGGCGCTGAACGTCGAAGTGCAGGTTGACGTTGGCCATCGCCAGCGTCGCCTGGGCGGCGAGCGAGCGCAGCAGCTCGAGGTCGTCCGCGGTGAAGGGACGTCCGTTGCGGCACACCGTGATCAGTCCGTGGGTGGGACCGCCGGGGGCGACCGGCCCGAGGGCGACGGTGGCGAGATGGGCGTCGCCCGACGAGGCTTCGCCGAGTCCGTCGGAGGTGAGAGCGCGGCGCTCGGCGTCGTAGATCGTCGCCTCCAGACCTGCAAGACGCCCGACGTGCAGGGTCTCGGCAAGCATGTCGTCAGCGGTCTGGCGTGCGCTCACGCGGCCACGGTCGGCCTCGGTGGCGTCCATCGCGGTCTGCAGGGCGAGCTCGAGCAGCGCCTCCTTGTCCAGCCCCGACGCGAAGGCCTCGCCGATGCGGCGGATCGCCTGGCGCACCCGGGCGCGCTCCTGCTCGAGCTCGGCGAGCCGCCGCTCCAGCTGGCGCGACATGGTGTTGAACTCCTCCCCGAGCAGGGCGAACTCGTCGCGGCCCGATGTCGGCACGGGCGAGGAGAAGTCCCCGCCGGCGAGGCGCCGGGCGGCATCCAGAAAACGACCGAGCTGGCCATGCAGGGCGCGCGAGGACAGCAGCGAGAAGAAGAAGGCGAGGATGAGGAAGCCGGCGATGAAGATCCCGGCCAGCAGGCGATCGGCGCCGACCGAGCCCCCTGACGCCTGGGCGTTGGAGAGGATCGAGACGGCAACCTGGGATTTGTCAAACCCGGCGAAGGTCTCGGTGACCACCTCATAGGGGGTGTGGTCGATCGTCACCGTCCCGCGCGAGCTGGGCAGCGGGTGGCCGGCCGCGGCCGGCAGCGTCGAGGCGAGCGTCGTGGCGCCCGAGCGCACGACCACGTCGATACCGGAGCCGGCGAGGTCGTGGGCGAGCTGGTCGGCGGTCAGATCCGAGGCCACCACCTTCCGCGCGGGGCGTGACGGCGCCGCCCTCACCAGCGCGATACCGGGGGCGACCGCCGTGCGATCGCCGATGTCGACGTTCGTGGTGTTGCCCACCGCAACCGTGACCCGCGCCGTGCCCACCCGGGCCGCCAGGGCGCGGGTGCGCGCGTCGAGCTTGGCCGGCGGGGTGAGCGCGAGCGCCGAGGCCATCGCCCGGGCCTGCAGGCTCGCCTGGGTGCTCGCGTTGGCGTAGACGCTGGCAGCCGTGCCGGCCACCGCGCTGGCGCGCGCGTCGGCCTTGCCCGACTGACTGTCGTCGATCAGCCGGAACACCAGAAATCCGACCGCCGCCATGGGGACGACGACGATCAGGACGAAAAAACTCGTCAGACGTGTACGGAAGCTCATCATCGGTCGCTAACGACTTCTATCGGCAGTTTTCTGACGATTCCATAGCCCCCGGTGCTCCTACCGGCAACCCGGGCGCTTTGTGTAGATGGACGATGCGGCGTCTAAACTCTTCCCGCACACCGCGTGGCTCAAGCCACCCGCGGGGCTATAGCTCAGTTGGGAGAGCGCCTGGATCGCACCCAGGAGGTCGCCGGTTCGAGCCCGGCTAGCTCCATGTAGGAGCCCTGGAGACGGGGCGCTCCGCCGCGGAGGCTACGCCTGCGGGGCGACACTCACCACTCCCGCAAGCCACGCGCTGGTTCTGGACAGCGCCCTTGGCGGCGCCTGCCGGGCGACGACCTGCTGAATCTCGGCGATGGTCGTCGCCTCCAGTTCGGCGCGCCAGGCCGCCTCGGCACGGCCGAACCTGGCCGCGATCCGGCGCAGCGGCGGGTGCTGGCGCGGGGCGACGCGACCGGGGCTTCGCTCGCCCCCCCGGGCTGCCGGCCCGGCGCAGTACCGTCGCGACGAGGGCAGCGAGGAGGACAGCGAGGATGGCGCCCAGACCGGCGGCGACATGCAGGCCCTGGGTGTAGGCCATGCGCGCGGCGTCCACCAGCGGCGCGGCGAGATGGTCGGGCAGGTGCGCCGCGGAATGGACGGCGTCGGCCAGCGTCCGCGCGTGGACCGCGCCGGCCGGCAGGTGGCCGCGGTAGACCGCGGTGGCGATGCTGCCCAGCACGGCGATGCCGAGCGCGCCACCAAGCTCCGTGCCGGTCTCCGACAGCCCCGAGGCCTGGCCTGCCTGCTCCGGCGCCACGGAACCGACGATCACGTCGGTGGCCAGCGCCACCACCGGCGAGACGCCGAGCGCCAGCAGCGCCGTGCCGCTCAACGTGAGCGCCAGTCCGTGCCCGCCCTCTCCCGGCACCTGTGTGAGGACGATGAGCCCGGCGGCGGCGACCACGAGGCCGTAGGTCATGGTCGCGGCGGCCCCGCCGCGACGGTTCAACGCGGGGGCGAGCGCGGACCCAGCGATGAACCCGAAGGTCGGCAGCACGCTCCACAGCCCCGCCACCAGAGGCGAAAGGCCGAGCACGAGCTGTAGGTACTGGTCGGTCAAGAAGAAGACGCCGAAGATGAGGAACAGGCTGAAGGTGTTGACGCTCAGCGCCACGGCGAACACCGGCTGGCGGAACAGGTGCAGGTCGAGCAGCGGCGTGGTCAGGGTCGCCTGGCGGCGCAGGAACACGATCCCGAGCGCGGCGCCAACAAGGAACGACGCGGAGGGGACGAGCCCGAACCCGTTCTGGGCCAGCGTCTTGATCCCATAGACGAGGGCGAGAACCGCCACGAGGGAGAGCGCACCGCTGGCGATGTCCAGCGGCCGGGGATCGGGCTCGCGGAACTCCGGCAGCAGGATCGGGCCGAGGACCAGCAACAGCGCCATCACGGGCACCGCGATGAGGAACACCGAGCCCCACCAGAAGAAGTGCAGCATCAGGCCACCGAGCGCCGGCCCGAGAGCGGAGCCGGCCGAGAAGCTCATGACCCAGATGCCGATCGCCACCGTCCGCTGCCGGTCGTCCAGGAACATGTTGCGGATCAGCGACAGCGTGGAGGGCGCGAGCGTCGCGGCCGCGATCCCGAGCAGCCCACGGGCGACGATCAGCATCGCCACGCTGGTGGCGAACGCGGCCAGCACTGAGGCCAGCCCGAACATGACGGCGCCGATGAGCAGCAGCCGGCGGCGGCCGATCCGATCGCCCACCACCCCCATCGTCAGCAGGAAGCCCGCGAGCAGGAAGCCGTAGATGTCGCTGATCCACAGAAGCTGCGTCGGGCTCGGCTTCAGGGCGGCGCTCAGCGAGGGCAGCGCCAGGTACAGCACGCTGAGGTCCATCGAGTACAGCAGGCAGGGCAGCGCGATGACCGCGAGGGCCACCCATTCGCGCCGCCCTGCCAGGGGGGTGGGGATGTGCGAGCTGTTCATGCCCGTGTAACCCCGCGGCCCACGCAAACTCATCGCACGCCGGCGGCGGGGTCAGCCGGGGGGCGGCGCGGGCGCCTGTGCTGCCATGGGGCCGCGCAACGCGATCACGCACCCCGCCACCTCCGGGTCGCGCGGCTCGAACTCGGTGAGCTTGGTCCGGGGGTCGATCGCATCGAGCAGGCCGCGGGTCAACCCGCGGTGCAGGCCGCACACCAGCGGCTGGCGCTCGCGGACCACGTCGCGATACGGGCAGTTGCGCAGCCGGTAGGTGAGGCAGTCGCCGGCCACCGGCTCGCGCTCGGGCTGGAAGCCGAGCGTCGCCAGGACGGCGTGGAAGCGCTCCTCGGCGGATGCGTCCTCGCCGGGTTCGCGATCGCCGGGCGTGGCCAGCTCGCGGCCGATCTGGCGACCGGACGTCTCCGCGTCGCGGGCGTGGGCATGAACCGCCGTCAACGTGCGGACCAGCCAGCGGGCCAGTTCGGCGTAGGCACTCGGCGGGTCCCCTCCGGGGAGCGCCGCGGGATCGACCGACCAACTGTCGCGCGGGCGCCCGCGCGCCCGTCGCTCGCGGTGGCGCGTGACGAGTCCCTCCTCGGCCAGGCGCTCGAGATGGACGCGCACCCCGTTGGGGTGAAGCCCGACGCATGTGGCCAGCTCCTCGGTCGGCGCCGGACGGTGCAGCGACCCCAGCAGCGCGAACAAACGGGCTCGCGTCGGCTGGGCGAGCGCGTCCCGTGCGGGACTGGGCACGTCCATGCGCCCCAGTTTTGCAAAGCCACAATGGGAAAACAACGCGAGGGTCCGGGGGCTCCACGGCGTGGACCGCCGACGTGGCGCGGGCGCGATCCCTACGCTGGCGCCGATGGCGGACTTCGCCGACCTCACGCTGGTCCAAATCATGGACGCGGTCGCCGCACGCGACCCCACCCCCGGCGCCGGCCCCACCCTGGCCTGGACATGCGCACTCGCGGCCGCGCTGGTGGAGATGGTGAGCGCGGTGAGCCTGCGCCAGGACCCCGCCGACCCTCGGGCGATCGAGGCGCGCCGTGAACGGGCCCATGCTCTGCGGACGGCGGCCCTCGAGCTCGCCGAGCGCGACGCCGTCGCCTACCGGGAGGTGCTGGCCGTCCAGCGCCGCCGCGACGAGCCGGGCCATCCCCAGCGCCTGCGCCACGCGCTGGCCGATGCCGCCGACCCGCTCGTGAGCATCGTGCAGACGGCGGGTGCAGTGGTCGAACTGGCCAGCGCCGCCGTCGCCGATGCCCGCGGGGGTGTGCGCGGTGAGGCCATGACCGCGCTCGTGCTCGCCGAAGGTGTCACCCGGGGCGCGGTGCCGCTCGTCGAGCTCAACCTGGCCGGCGATCCCGCGGACCCGCGCCGAGCTCTGGTACGTGAGGCGGCGGCCGGGGCCGCGGGCGCCCTGCAGCGCACGCTGGGTTGACACTAAAAGATCGAGCGCACCCCGTTGACCGCCGCGGCCCCGAGGATGATCTCGAGCGCGACGCCGGCCACCAAGACGACCAGGCCGGCCGCCACCACGAGGAAGTCCTCCAGCAGCATGCCGAGGGAGATGAGCACCACCGCCAGCGCCGGCAGGGTGTCGAGGCCGGTGAAGGGCGGCGCGAAGAACGCCCCGGCGGTCCCGGCCAGGACGAGCAGGCCGAACACGAGCCGCGACAGTCGGTGATCGAAGAGGAAGGCCAGGCGGGGCCGCGACAGGCGCTCCAGGCGCCGGATGAGCCGGGTCAGCCCGCCGATGAACTTCTGCTGTTTTTCGCCACCCAGCTTCAGGCCCTTCCAGCGCTCGGGCAGCCACACCTGCCGACGCCCCACGATGAGCTCGAGGGCGAGCAGGGCGGCGATGATCTCGAACACGTGGGTGGCGCCGCCGGTGGGCAGGGGCAGCGCCGGGACCCCCAACAGGACGACGAAGATGATGGCGAAGCTCTTCTCGCCGAAGGCGTCGACCAGCGCGCCGAGGGTCCGGTCGCCGTCGCCGCTGAGCCACTCCTGAAGCTCGTCGCTGAGCTTCTTGTCGGGGCTGGGCTCGGTCTTCGCCGCGGCGGCGCCCGCGGCATCGAGGTCGTCAGGCCCACCGGTCATGGACGGAGTGTGCCGCGGCCGGCAAGCACCGGCCGCGGACTCTCCTGTCTGCCGGCGCTACGCGGCGAGGGCGACAACGCGCTCACCGTCGCGGCGGGCGTCCAGCGCACGCAGACGGCGCACGCGCTCGGCGATCGGGGGGTGGGTGGCAAACAGCGTGGCGATGCCGCGCCGCGGCAGCGGGTTGACGGCGTACATCGACGCCATCGCCGGGTTGACATTCATCGGGATTGCCTCGGAGCCGCGCTCCAGGGTCTCCAGGGCATCGGCCAGGGGCGCCGCGTGGCCCAGCAGCTTGGCGCCGGTGGCGTCGGCGAGGTACTCACGCTGGCGCGAGACTCCGAGCTGGAGCAGCGTGGCGGCGATCGGGGCGACGATGATGGCCACCAGCGTGCCGATCAGACCCAACGGCGACTCATCGTCGTCACCGCCGCCGCCGAACAGCAGCGAGAACTGCATGACGGTGGCGATCGCCGAGACAGCGCCCGCCACCATCGCCGCGATGGACGAGACGAGGATGTCGCGGTTTGAGATGTGCGCGAACTCGTGGGCCAGCACGCCCCGGACCTCCTCGGCCGGGAGGTGGTTCAGGAGGCCATCGGTCACGGCCACGGCGGCGTGCGCCGGGTTGCGGCCGGTGGCGAAGGCGTTGGGTTGCTCGGAGCCGATCAGGTACAGCCGCGGCATCGGGACCCCGGCACGACGCGCGAGGTCGGCCGCGATCTCCTCGAGCTCGGGGATCTCCCCCTTCTCCAGCGG
This sequence comes from Solirubrobacteraceae bacterium, assembly GCA_036490435.1. Classification (GTDB taxonomy): domain Bacteria; phylum Actinomycetota; class Thermoleophilia; order Solirubrobacterales; family Solirubrobacteraceae; genus Palsa-465. The sequence goes on along the minus strand of DASXDW010000210.1, from coordinate 7,093 downwards.
GCGCGCGCGACTGGCCGCCAGCGCGAGCTTGTCGGAGAACCAGTAGCCGGCCACGTTCATGAGGACGGCCAGCGCGACGAAGATGTACAGCGCGCCGCCACCGATGGCAGCGCCGATCACGATCAGCAGCGCGGTGAGGGCTGCGATCAGCAGCCAGGTGCGTATCTGGGTAGCGAAACGAGTCGCTGTGATACTCATGGTCTCGAGTCTCCTTTCGACTGAGCGCCGTGGATGTGACGATCAGCCGAAGGTCTCTCCCGCCCCTCTGTGGGGCCGGCGCGCCCGGGCTCTTGTGGAGCCGTACTGACGAGCGTCGCCCGTTCGGGGATACTGCCCCCCGGCAGGCGTTAAGCGTACCGCGGGATGGTGGAAATCAGGGTGTCTGAAGCGGATTCTTCGGAGCTTCTTCGTGACCTCGCCGGATGACGAGAGCCCGCCGGTCGGCACCGGTCCGCGGCTGACCAGCCCCGCCGAGTTCGCGGCGGTGCTGAAGGTCACCGAGGACGACGTGCGCGGCTGGATCGCCGAGGGCAAGCTGCCCTGCGAGCTCGGCCCCGATGGTGAGCCGCTGTTGGAGATCATCGACGAGGCCCACGAGGAGCACGACGGCGCGGCGATGGGATTCGTCATGTACTCGACGGGAGCGCTGGGGAGCGATGAGATCGGGGCGCGCCGGCGCGAGCGCCAGCTCGAGAGTTACGCGTATGACGGGCCCATCGACGCCGATTCCCTCGTCGCGGCACTGGCGCAGCGAATGAACGCGGTCGTCCCGGACTCGGTCGTCGAGGCGGCCGATCGCGGCATGGTCTACGGCGTCGACGTGCCGCGGTGGCTCGCCGGCAGTGAAGACCGCACGCCGGATGAGCTCGTCGCGGGGATCGCCGCGCAGATGATGGAGAATGCCTCGGAGCGCCTGGCCGACGATACGGCTGAGCCGTGGCCGGCCCGGGCTGGGGACTTCGACGGTGGCTTTCCTCCGGTGGGGACGGAGGTGCGTGACGGCGTGGTGCGGATGTGGTGGGGCCCTTCCGACGCGCCCGTGTTGGAGCTCGAGCCGCTGGCGGTTGGGGAGGTGCTGAAGGGGTTCAAGGCGTCGTAGGCGCGGACGTGTGTCAGAAACTGCGCTGTCGAGGGGGGTGATTTTGCCCCCGCTGCAGGCTCTTAACTAGTAGTGGCGGATAGTGAAGGACATAGCTTCAAAATCCGCCTCGACTCCAGGATCCTGGACCTCGCGCGCCGCCAGCACGGGCACGTGGCCCGCTTTCAACTCTTGGAGCTCGGGGCGGCGCAGGGCTTGATCGCGGGGCGGTTGGCCGCCGGCGCGTGGGTGGCGGTGCACCAAGGCGTCTACTGCATCGGGCCGCGACGCAACGACCCGGTGTCGCGGGCGGCCGCGGCCGTGCTGGCCTGCGACCCCGGCGCGGTCCTCAGCCACAGCTCGGCGGCGAGCCTGTGGGGGTTGCTGCCGCGGTGGGAGTTCCCGTTGCACGTGACCGCCGAACGTCGCCGGGAGCGTCCCGGGATCGTCACCCATCGATGCCAGGCCTTAGTCAGTTCGGATAACTCCTTGCAGCTTGGAGTCAAGGTCACGTCCCCCGCCCGCACCCTCCTCGACCTCGCCCCAACCCTCAACCCCAAGCAGCTGACCCGCACCGTCAACAACGCGCTGCGAGAACACGACGTCCGCCCCGACGCCCTCCACGACGTCATCGAACGCAACCGCTACCACCCCGGCACCAAGCTGCTCAAACCCTTCCTGGACCTTCCCGGCCAAAACCCGACCAACTCCAGCTTCGAAGACGACTTCCTGCCCTTCATCGCCAAATACGGATTCCCCACGCCCCTCACCAACGTGTGGGTCAACGGCCGCCAGGTCGACATCTACTTCCCCGATCACAACCTGATCGTTGAACTCGACGGCTGGGACTACCACAAGGACCGCCACGCCTTCGAAGACGACCGCGAGCGCGACGCCCACCAACTCGCCCACGGACTCCGCACCCTCCGCATCACCCGGGACCGCTTCAAAGGCGACCCCGACCGCGAAGCCGCACGACTCCAACAGATCCTCGACCAGGCCTAGAGAGGCCCGCGACGGCCTACAGCAGGTGGCAGAAGAAGTGCGGCGCGGCCTGCCCGTGGACGGCCACAGGTCCCTGTGAGCCCGACGTCGACGCGGTCATGGCCATCATGCTGACCATGCTCATATACGCCGTGGTGGCGGCGAGCACGACGGCGAGTTGGCAGAGCCCGAGCCGGACGCGTTGGGTCACCGGGCGGGCGAAGGGTGCGCATCGCCAGCACAGCGCGGCGATCACCAGCGCGTCAAGCGCGCAGAGCAGGTCGAACTCACCGACGGGCAGCCGGCCGATGCCCGGCAGACCGGTCGTGCGGGTCACGATCCACAGCCCGAACAGCGCCAGTTGCATCACGACGCCCGCGCGGTAGACCCAGCCGCTGCGCGACCGCAGGGTGGCCAGCGCCAACCAGGCGAGCTGTAGGGCCGCGATGCCCGCCTCCCCGGCCGCCACCGCCCCGTGCCCGGCGGGCATGGTGACCGCGGACAACAGGTACACCGCGGCCAGCGCGCCGGACAGCACGTTCATCGCCGGGCGGGTGATGCGATCCAGCGGGACCCCCGGGACCCGCACCCGTCCGCCCGTGGAGGCGGCAACGGTGTGATCCAAGGTGGCCATCGGGTTACCAGGCCCGCGCGCCCGCTTAGGCGGAGGTCAGCTGGAAAGCGCTGACCAGCGCCTGGAGCTCCTGGGCGGAGCTGGCCAGCACCTCGGCCGAGGCGGCCACCTGCTGGGTGGAGGCCGACGTCTGCTGGGTCGCGGCCGAGGCGTGCACGGTGGCCGATGAGGCCTGGGCGGCGACCGCGGCGACGCTCTCCATCTCCTCGGCCATGCGCTCAGCACCCTCGGCGATCTGCTGCGTGGCGCGCGAGATGTCCGCAGACTGTTCGGTCATCTCCTGGACGGCCTCGCCGATGCGCTCGAAGGCCAGGCGGGTCTGAGCCGCGGTGGTCGCCGACTGGCCGGTGCGCTGGGCGCCGTCCTCGACGACCGACACCGCGAGGCGGGTCTCTGACTGGATCTGCTCAACGATCTGCGAGATCGCCGCTGCCGCCTGGGATGACTCCTCGGCGAGCTTGCGGACCTCTTCGGCGACGACGGCGAAGCCCTTGCCCGACTCGCCGGCGCGGGCGGCCTCGATGGCCGCGTTGAGCGCCAGCAGGTTGGTCTGGTCGGCGATGCCGGTGATCGTCCGGACGATGGCGCCGATGTGCTCGGACTTGGCGGCGAGCTCACCGATGGCCTGCGACGCGTGGGTCGAGGACTCGCTGACGGCCTGGGCCGCCGCGGTGGCCTCGTCGGCGGCGGTGGCGCCCTCGGCGGCCGCCTCGCGCACGCGCTGGGCGGCGTCGGCGGTGCGGCGAGCGCTCTCGGCGCTCTGGGCGACGGCCGCGCCGACCTGCTCGGCGGACTCACGGGCGGCGGCGACGGCGTTCACCTGGCGCTGGGCGCCCTCGGCGAGCTGTGTCAGCGACCCGGCGATCTCGGAGCTGGCACGGCCGGCCTCGGCGGTGGTCTGGGCCATCTCCACCGAGGAGGAGGCGACGCTGCCGGCAGTGCGGTCGATCGCCTGAACGATCTCCGCCACGAAACCGATGCCGCTCCGCAGAGTGCCGATCGCGGAGTCGGCCTGCTCATCGGCGCCGACGCTGTCGCCGATCGACAGGTCGCGTGCCTGCAGGCCCTCGGCGAGGGCGAGCATGATGTCGTGGTCGTGCTGCTGGGTGACCGCCAGCTCTGCCTGGCTGTGGGTCTCGCGGGCCAGGGCGATGGAGATGTAGATGAGGACGGCCACCTCGAAGACGACGAAGCCGGCGTGTAGGGCAACCATCTCGATGCCGTGAGCACCCGCCCACTTGTCGGGGAAGACCCAGAAGCCATCGCCGGCGGCCTGCAGGAAGTGGAAGACGAGGTGGTGGATGGCGACGACGAGCCCACCGAAGGCGGGTGCACGCCAGTCGCGGTACAGCGCCATGAACGCGAGCCAAGCGAAGATGTGGAAGTGCAGCTCGGTCATCCCGTGCGCCTCCTGGATGAAGAGGGCCGAGAAGCCGGCGAAGGCAGCGGCGATGGTGCAGCGCGACAGGAGGGTGCCGGGGCGGGCACGCACGACGGCCAGCGGCGTCAGCGCCAGCACGAGGCTGGCGACGATCCCGATGACCCAATAGCCGTGAAGGGCAGCGAGCCCGATACCGAAGGGCAGATGGGCGAGCAGCAGCTTGGACAGCATCCCGTCGGCCCGCACCTGCTCGTCGTGAAGCATGCGCTCCGCGCGTGCGTCCACCTCGTTCACTGCCATTGCACTCACCTCGTTGTGCTCCTTGCGGAGGTTGGTCCCGTCGGCAATTCCCCCTGATAGTCGGCAGGGGCGCGCCGGAGTTGAGTCCAACGCCCACAAAGTGGCCGGATGCCGCCGCGGCAGCGACTACGTTGTGCGGCCGTGACGACCGCCGCCATCTCAGATGTGTGGACGTGGATCTACACCGCCGGGCGCTGGACATGGCATGACCCCGATGGCTACAACTTCATCTCCGGCCCGCTGGCCGACATCACGCTGCTCGGCGGGGCCTATGCCATCGCGCGCCGCCACAACTGTCACGTGAAGGGCTGCTGGCGGGTCGCCCGCGCCCAGGTACTGGGCACGAGCTACGTCGTGTGTCGCAAGCATCACCCGCACGACGCGCCGACGGCGGAGAAGGTCATCGACGCGCACAACGCGGCGCTCGCTCGGCGCGACGCCGCCCTGGAAGACCTGACCCAAGGGGCGGCAGCGGCCGAGAGAGCCGCTCCTTCGCCGGGAGCGGCCCCCTAATAGGTGCGCGACGGCCTACATAAGTAAACTTATAAGTTTACTTGCTGCGTGCTAACGGGCGCCGGCAGCGGTGGCGCTGCCGATCTGCGGGCCGAGCTCCACCAGGCGCCGCGCAGCGGCGACGACGGCGTCGGAGTCGATCCCGCAGTCGTGCAGCAGCTCGGCCATCTTGCCCGAGCCCGGCAGGTGCGACACGGCGAGCTTGACCACACGCGGGCGCTCGTCGGAGTCGGCCATGGCGCTGCTCACCGCCTCGCCGATCCCGCCCTCGGCCCAATGGTCCTCGACGACCACGAACCGCCCGCCGGTCGCCTGCGAGGCGGCGGTAAGCGTGGCGACGTCGACCGGCTTGACGGAGTAGAGGTCGATGACCCGGGCGTTGATGCCATCCGCGGACAGCGCGTCGGCAGCCTTGATCGCCTCGTGCAGGGTGACGCCGGCCCCGATCAGGGTGACCTGATCGTCATCAGACTCGCGGACCACCTTGGCGCCACCGATCTTGAACTCCTCGTCGGGGCCGTAGATGGTGGGCAGAGCGGCGCGCGTGGAGCGCAGGTAGGAGATGCCGTCGTGATTGGCCATGAGCTCGGTGAGCTTCACGGTCTGGTTGGGGTCCGACGGGTAGAGGACCACCGAGCCGCCCAGCGCCCGGAACTCGGCGAGATCCTCGAGGGCCATCTGCGACGGGCCGTCCTCGCCGATCGAGACCCCGGCGTGGGAGCCGTTGAGGCACAGCTTGGCCTGGGAGATGACGGCCATGCGCACGAAGTCATACGAGCGCGAGTGGAAGGCGGCGAAGGTGGCGGCGAACGGCGTCCAGCCGCGGACCTGGAAGCCGATGGCGGTGGCCATCATCATCTGCTCGGCGATGTAGGCCTCGAAGTAGCGCTCGGGCGTCTTCTTGATCGCCTCGTCGGTGTGGGTGGAGTTCGACACCTCGCCGTCGATCACGACCACGTCGCCCCGTCGCTGCATGATCGCGGCCACGCCCTCGCCGAACGCCTTGCGGGTGGGGACGGCGTCGCCGCCGAGCTCGTAGCTGGGCAGCGGGACCGACGGGTCGGAGTCGAACACGTGCGGCGTGCCGGTGCTCTCGGGCTTGGCTACGTCGACGTGAACGGGGCCCACGTTGCCGAGCTCCTCGATGGCCTTGTCCGGGTCCTTGAGCGGCTGCCCATGCTTGCCCTCGACGTTGGCGGTCTCGGTCGCGCCGTAGCCCTTGATGGTGCGCGCGACGATCATCGTCGGCTTGCCCGCGGTCGCCTCGGCCTCAGAGAAGGCGCGGTCGATCTCGGCGATGTCGTGGCGGTCGATCTCGATCGTGTGCCAGCCGGCGGCCTCCGCGCGCTTGGCGTAGGAGCTGAGCTCCCAGCCGTGCATCGTCTCGCCGCGCTGGCCCAGGCGGTTGACGTCGATGATGGCGACGAAGTTGTCCAGCCCGTTGACGCCGGCGTGCTCGACGGCCTCCCAGATCGAGCCCTCGGCCATTTCGGAGTCGCCGCACAGAGTGAAGACGCGGTAGGGCAGGCGGTCCAGGTCACGCGCGCACAGCGCGACGCCGGCCGCGATCGGCATGCCCTGGCCCAGCGAGCCGGTGGCGACGTCGACCCAGGGCAGGACCGGCGTGGGATGGCCCTCGAGCTTTGAGCCGAACTGGCGGAAGGTGAGCAGCTCCTCGTCGGTGATCGCGCCGGCGGCGGCGAACATGGAGTAGACGAGCGGGGAGGCGTGGCCCTTGGAGAAGATCAGGTGATCGTTGTTGGGGTTCTCCGGGTTGTCGTAGTCGTAGCGCATGTGGCGAGCCATCAGGACCGCCATGAGGTCGGCGGCGGACATCGACGAGGTGGGGTGCCCGGAGTTGGCGGCGGCGGCCGCCCGGATGGAGTCGATGCGCAGACGCTGGGCGAGCTGATGGATCTCTTCGTTGGTCATCGGGCCTTCCTCTGGATCGGGGCCGTGTAGTGATGAATTTGCGCGCTATACGCAGACCGAAAACATCCGGCGCACTCAAGGGTTAATAGCACCCGAAGGCCTTTATGGGTCATACGGAATGTGACTATGGGTCAGTGGCCACCCGCCGGTGGCGCGTGACCGCTGCGCCGGCGTCGGGGTGCAGCCGGAGCGCGCCCACCGTGCCCCCCAGCGCAACGATCGCCAGCAGCACGAATGCCACCGCATACGGGGTGGTCGCGCTGGCGGAGCC
>DASXDW010000064.1:0-91434 GCA_036490435.1 Solirubrobacteraceae bacterium | reverse complement strand
TCGGTCAGCTGCATCGAGATGTAGTTGGACATGACGAACTGCAGCACGGCGAACACGAACCCTGCGGTCAGCGCGGCCGGCCACACCGCCTTGACCCCGCGGCGGCCATCGACCATGAACACCAGGATGAACGGCAGAATGAAGGCGAGGAATGGGGTCTGGCGCCCGACCATCGACGACAGGTGCTGCACGGGCAAGCCGGTCACCTGCCCGAGCGTGGTGATCGGGATGGCGATCGCCCCGAAGGCGACCGGGGCGGTGTCAGCGACCAGGGCCACGGCGACGGCACGGATCGGACTGAGCCCCAGTCCGACGAGCATGACGCTGCAGATCGCCGGCGGGGTCCCGAAGCCGGCCAGGGCCTCGAGCAGCGCGCCGAAGCAGAAGGCGATGACCACCACCTGCACGCGCATGTCGTCCGAGACCATGGCAAAGGCGCGGCGCAGGATGGCGAAGTGCCCGGTGGACTCGGTCATCTTGTAGATCCACAGGGCATTCATGACGATCCACATGATCGGCCAGAAGCCGAACGCCGCCCCCTCGAGGCCCGCGTCGGCCGCCTGGCCCACCGGCATCGAGTAGACGATGATCGCAACCAACAGGGCGACTGCCAGGGCGCACAGAGACGCCCAGTGCGCCTTGAGCCGCACTACCCCCAGCAGGACGAACAGCGTCAGCAGGGGCAGAATGGCGAAGATCGATGTCAGTCCCAGCGAATGGGACACGGGGTCGAGTACCTGCTTGTACACGGCGGAGCCTCCCTCTCGGTAACAGCCGTTACAAGCAAGCGATACCCAATGGACAAAATTCAAAGCACACGGAGGCCGCTGGGGCGCGCGGTGACGGGGTCGCCGGTTGCTAACGTGAGCGGCCGCATGGCGACCGCCCCATCAGAGCCGCTCCCCCAGCGTCTCGCGGCAATCCGTGGGCAGCTGAAACTGCTCGCGGACTATCTTTGACCCCGCTGAGCTAGCCCAGCGCACCACGGCGCTGGAAGACGAGATGGGGGCTGCCGGCTTCTGGGATGACCAGGAGCGGGCCGCCAAGGTGTCAGCCGAGCATGCGCGTGCCAGCCGCAAGCTCGGCGTCTTTCGCCAACTCGAATCCGACGTCGAGGACCTTGAGCCGCTCGCCGAGCTGGCCGAGGAGGACCCCGACCTCGCCTCCGAACTGGAGGAGCAGATCGTCGGCGTGCAGGCACGCCTCGACGAGCTCGAGGAGGAGCGCCTGTTCTCCGGCCGCTACGACAGCGGCGACGCCCTGGTCACCGTCAACGCCGGCGCGGGCGGCACCGACGCCCAGGACTGGGCCGAGATGGTGCTGCGTATGGAGATGCGCTGGGCGGAGAAGCGCGGCTTCGACGCCGAGCTGCTGGAGGCGTCCCCCGGAGAGGAGGCCGGCATCAAGTCGGCCACGTTCCGGGTCAAGGGCGAGAACGCCTACGGCCTCTACGGCTCAGAGAAGGGGGTGCACCGGCTGGTGCGCCTGTCGCCGTTTGACTCGGCCAACCGCCGCCAGACGAGCTTTGCCGGCGTCGAGGTCTCCCCGGTGGTCGAGGAGGCCGCCGAGGTGGCGATCGACGACGACGACCTGCAGATCGACACCTACCGGGCCAGTGGCGCCGGTGGCCAGCACGTCAACAAGACCGACTCGGCGGTGCGCATCACCCACAGGCCCACTGGCATCGTGGTGCAGTGCCAGAACGAGCGGTCACAGTCCTCCAACAAGGCGGAGGCCATGACCATGCTGCGCTCCAAACTCCTGGAGCTCGAGGAGCGCAAGCGCCGCGAGGAGATCGCCCGCGAGAAAGGAGAAGCCCAGGACGTCAACTTCGGGTCCCAGATCCGTTCCTACGTCCTGCACCCCTACACCATGGTCAAAGACCACCGCACAGATTTCGAGATGGGCGACGCCAACCGCGTGCTCGACGGCGACCTGGATGGCTTCATCCGCAGCTACCTGCTCAAGGCGGCCAAATGAGCGCGACACCGCCCCGTCCCGCCCATGACGCCCGCGACGACACCGAGCCCAGCGAGCTGCGCGACGGCGCGCTGGTGTCCGAGCCGCGCGACCCGGCCGACAGCCGCCGCCCGCGCCGCGAGCACCCCACCGCCCCCTATCTGGAGGCGATCGTGTCCTACGGCTTTCGCGGCTCGGTGCGCTTCCACGTGCCCGGCCACAAGGGCGGGCCCGGCGCTGACCCTGGGCTGCGCTCGGCCATCGGGGAGCGCGCGCTGGCGCTCGACATCTGCCAGGACATCGAGGGGATCGACACCGGGCCCACGCCGACTCCCTATCAGCGCGCCGAGGAACTGGCCGCCGCCGCCTACGGCGCCGAGCAGACCTGGTTTCTCACCAACGGCGCCACCCAGGGCAACCACGCCCTGTGCCTCGCCCTGGCCAAGCCCGGCCGCCACGTCCTGGTCCAGCGCAACTCGCATGCCAGCATCGTCGACGGCCTGGTGCTCAGCGGGGGCATGGCCAGCTTTGTCGCGCCCGAGTACGACGTCGAGCTCGGCATGGCGCATGGCGTCACTCCCGAGGCTCTCGAACGGGCGCTGAAGCGCTCGCCGGACATCAGCGCCGCCTTCATCGTCTCCCCGACCTACTACGGCATGGCGGCCGACATCCGCGGCTGCGCGGAGGTGGCCCACGCCGCCGGCGCGGCGCTGGTCGTCGACTGCGCCTGGGGCTCGCACTTCGGCTTTCATCCGACCCTGCCCGAGTCGCCACTGCGCCAGGGCGCCGATGCGGTCCTTGCCTCCACGCACAAGATCGTCGGGAGCCTGACCCAATCAGCGATGCTCCACGTGGGACACGGATCCCGCTCACCCGGCCGGATCGACGCCGACGAGGTGGCGCGCTGCGTGCGGCTGGTGCGCTCCACCAGCCCCAACTCGCTGCTGCTGGCTTCGCTGGACAGCGCTCGCCGCCAGCTTGCCGCGCACGGGGAGGCGCTGCTGGACCGGACGATCGAGGCGTCCATGCGCGCCCGTGAGGCGATCGAGGCCATCCCCGGGATCGCCGTCGTGGGTGAGGCCATGGTCGGGCGCCCCGGGATCGCCGGCTGGGATCCGCTGCGCATCGTCATCGACGTGCGCGGCACCGGCGTGACCGGCTACGAGCTGGCCGCCGAGCTTCGTGCCGCCAACGACATCTACATCGAGCTGGCCACCCACGCCACGCTGGTGCTCGTCCTCGGCATGGGGCAGCCGGTCGAACCGCTCGAGCGCTTCGCCCACGACTTCGCCGAGACCGTGCGTACGCTCAGCCGTTCCGGTGAAGGTCCGGCCATCGCCTCACCCAACGTGTCGCTCGAGCACCAGAGCGTCGTTCCCATCCGTGAGGCGTTCCTGGGCGAGGGCGAGACCGTGCCGGTGGACGACGCCATCGGCCGCATCTCGTGCGAGTCGATCGCCGGCTACCCGCCGGGGGTTCCGACGCTGCTGCCCGGCGAGCGGGTCACCGCCGAGGTCGTGGGCTACCTGCGCGAGCTGACCGCCGCCGGCGCCCGCCTGCACGGCGCCGCCGATCCGACGTTCGCCACCGTGCGTGTGCTCGCCGGGCCGGTCACCGGCAACGGGGCCGCGGCCGGCGCCTCCGCGCAAAACCCCCGTTAAGCGGGAGAGTCCGGGCTCTGAGGCCCGGACTCCTGTCCGCGTTCTGATGAGAGCGGCGCGGTCCACGCGGACCGCGCCTCACCTTATTTGACGATGATCGTCCCGTGCATGAAGGGATGGATCAGACAGACGAAGTGATACGTCCCAGCTTGGGTGAAGTCGATCTGCCCCGACGTGGGGATCGTCGCCGACTGTGCATTCGTGTCCAGAGCGCCCGTGTTGGCGAAGCCGTCGCCGTGGGCGGTCAGCGACTCGGTGATCGTGCCCGGAACATCGCTCGGGAACACGCCCTGGGCCGGGAAGCTCACTCCCTCAAAGCCCTTGGCCAGACCCTTCAGCACCGTGGTCGGCCCGAAGGTCGCGGTGTGGGTCTCGAAGCTGTCCTTGGACATCTGGAAGGTCACCGTCGTGTTGGCGTTGACCGTCAGCGTCGCCGGGAACATCGTGAACAACTCCAGGCCGCCCGGAGCGGACTCGCCCAGGCTCACCGTGTCAGCCGGCAGTTTGGGCTTGGATGCCTTGATGGCCTCCTTGACGACGGCCGTCGCCTGAGCGGCGAGAGCCTTGGCGTCCTGCTTGGCCGACGGGATCGTCTTGCCCGCGGCCTTGACCACGACCGTCCCCACCATGCCGGGATGGATGTCGCAGAAGAACTTGTAGGTGCCGGCCTTGGTGAACTTCACGTTGAACGGCTTGGGCTTGCCGGCGGGCAACCCGCTGACCAGCCGCTTGGTCCCGTTGTAGGCCTTGCCCTTCGACGGTGCGAGCAACGCCGTATTGACCCCGACGTTGGGCACCTTGCCGTTGAACCAGAACGGATTGCCGGCGGCGTCATTGACCCCGCTGACCAGCGACGTGCCGGGAACGATGAACGGCAGCGGCGCGCCGGCCTTGCCCGGCAGGTCGATGTCGTGGAAGCCCGCGATCTGGAAGGAGACGGTGTCTCCGACGTTGATCGTGGTCTTCTTGTTGAAGAAGGCGTTGATATCCGGGTTGTAGGCCTTGTTGAAGCTCTTGGGCAGCAGCTTGGCCGCGATCGCGTTGATCGTGGGCGGCGGCCCGGCGGTGACCACCTTGGTCACCGGTTTTGCGAGCGCGACCGACGCCGTCAGCAGCGCAACTAGCACGACGGCAGCCCCGGTCCCCGCCCGACTCCCAATCAGACGCACAAAATCCCCCTTAGGTCGTGATCACGCGCGACGATAACCAAATCGACACAACCCGTGTAAAAACCTCTCGTCCTATCCTCGGCGGCATGGAGGCGCTGACCGCGGATTCCGCTGATGTCGTGGCTCGGGCTCTCGCCGAGGATCTCGGCGACGGGGACGTGACCACACGGGCCACCGTTCCCGCCGACGCGCGGGCTCGCGCGGTCATCCGCCAGAAGGCGCCGGGGGTCATCTATGGCCTCGACGTCGCCGAGCAGGTCTTTCGTTCCCTGGACCCGAAGGCGTCGTTCACTCGCGAGGTCTCCGAGGGCGAGTGGCGCGACAGCGGCGAGGTGCTGCGGGTCGACGGGCGTGCTCGCGCGCTGCTCTCGGGAGAGCGCACGGCCCTGAACTTCCTGCAACGGCTCTCGGGTGTGGCGACGGCGGCGGCCCGGGCGGTCCAGGCGATCGAGGGGACCGGCGCGCGCATCCTCGACACGCGCAAGACGACCCCGGGCCTGCGGGCACTGGAGAAGGCGGCGGTCGCCGCCGGCGGTGCCACCAACCACCGGGCCGGCCTCTATGACGCGATCCTCATCAAGGAAAACCACGCCGCGCTGGCCGGCGGGGTGGGCGTGGCCGTGCGCCGGGCGCGTGAGCAGGCCCCGGAACTACCGCTGGAAGTGGAGTGTCGTGATCTGGCCGAGGTCGACGAGGCCCTCGCCGCGGGCGCTGGGCGCCTGCTGCTGGACAACATGAGCCCCGACGAACTGCGCGCCGCGGTGGGGCACGTCGCCGGCCGCGCCGAGCTGGAGGCCAGCGGGGGAGTGACGCTCCAGACGCTCCGGGAGGTCGCGAGCACGGGCGTAGACTTCGTCTCGGTAGGCGCGCTGACCCATAGTGCGCCGGCCCTCGATCTGTCCCTCCTCCTCACCCCATCGCCATGAATCTGCCTATGCTCAGCGCCTCCGAGGCGCCGCTGATGCTTGAGAACATCCCCGCCCTTCAGGACGAGGTACGCGAGCTGGCGGCCGTCCGCGGAGCCGTGATCCTCGCCCACAACTACCAGCTGCCCGAGATCCAGGACGTCGCGGATTACGTCGGCGATTCGCTGGGCCTCTCCCAGCAGGCGGCCGCCTCGGACGCCGGCACGATCGCCTTCTGCGGCGTGCACTTCATGGCCGAGACGGCCTCGATCCTCTGTCCCGACAAGCAGGTCCTCATCCCGGACCCCGACGCCGGGTGCTCGCTGGCCGACTCGATCACCGCCGCGCAGCTGCGCGAGTGGAAGGCCCAGCATCCGGACGCCGTCGTGGTCATGTACGTCAACACCACCGCCGAGGTCAAGGCCGAAACCGACTACTGCTGCACCTCGGCTAACGCCGTGCAGGTGGTGGAGCACATCTACGCCACCCACGGCGAGGACACCGAGATCCTTTTCGGTCCCGACATGTTCCTCGGCGCCTACGTCGAGAAGACCCTGGGCCGCTCGATGCACGTGTGGGACGGGGAGTGCCACGTGCACGCGGGGATCAAGCCCCAGGACATCACACACGTGCGCGAGGCTCATCCGGACGCCGATTTCCTCATCCATCCCGAGTGCGGCTGCTCGACCAGCGTCATGGAGTACGTCGCCTCGGGCGACATTGCCTCCGACGGCGTGCACATGCTCTCCACCGGCGGGATGCTCGACTACGCGCGATCGCTGGCCACGGGCGAGGGCCACGGCTCGGGGACCGGCGAGACCGGCCGAGCGCATTCCACCACGATTGTGGCCACCGAGACCGGGATGCTGCACCCGCTGCGCCAGGCGGCCCCCGACGCCGAGTTCATCGCCGCCAACGAAGCCGCCTCCTGCCGTTTCATGAAGATGATCACGCTGCCCAAGCTCCGCGACGCGCTGCGCGATGGCGTGTACGAGGTCAAGGTCCCGGGGCAGATCGCCGATCGCGCCCGGGTGCCGATCGAGCGGATGGTCGCGATCAGCTAAAGCTCGCCGCCGCCGCTGCTGCCGTTGACCGGCGGCATGTCCGGCGGGAGCGGGTACAGCGGGTCTGAGTCCTCGTAGAGCAGCACCCCGCGCTCGGCCACGGCCTTGACCCGCGGCGTGTTTGTCCGCTTGCGTTGAAACTCGTCCAGCGTGTAGCAGTGCACGTCTACGCCGTCGCCCATCTCCATGCCGTCCCACAGCGATGTCGCCTGGTAGACGCGTTCGAGCCACGGCATCCCGTCAAACGCCCGAGAGACCAGCACCACCACGAACTCGGGTCCGCGCTCGCGCTGCGGCGGGGCGCCGCGGGCGTCGTCGACACGCGCACCGCCCAGCATCACCACCTGCAGCGGCCAGCGGTCACCGACGCGGCTTAGATAGCGCTGCATCTCTCCCAGGTTGAGCGTGGCACCCAACTCCACTTAGCGGGCCCTCACAGGCTCGATTGTGCAGGGTGGGGCCGACGCTCGTCAATAACGCGCGATGGCACCGATCATCCTGCTCTCCAGGAGAACGGCGGTGCCGTTGTCCGGCCCGTCGACCATGAGCGTGAAGGCGAGCGTGTGGCCGCCCTGGCTGTGGCAGTAGCCGGCGAGGTTGGTGACGTAGTTCAGCGTGCCGGTCTTGGCCACGCAGTTGCCGACCGCCGCGGTCTTCAGACCGATGCCCCGCACGGTGCCCTCTTTGCCCACCGTGGGCAGCGAGGCCACCAGCTCGTGGCCGACGGCCGTGCCCCAGACCTCGCGCAGCAGGTCGACGACCTCCAGAGGCGAGGAGCGATCGTCGCGCGAGAGCCCGGAGCCGTCGAGGATCGTGGGGTGGAGGCCGTAGGCCTCGGCGACGGTGCGCCCGATCACCTTCGCCCCGTCGGAGATCGTCCCGCCGCGGCCGAACAACACGCCGAGCTGCTTGGCGAAGAGCTCGGCGAACAGGTCGTCGGACGGGACGTCCATCAGCCGGGTCATCACCGACAGCGGCGGCGAGCTGACGGTGGCCACGACGTGGGCGTCGTCGGGTGTCTTGCGTTCCCGGCGGGAGGCCTTGACCGTGATGTGCGAGCCGCGCATCACCAGGGCGAGCTCGCGGGCGGCGAAGACTGCGGGCGAGTAGTGGGGCACCGTGGCGCCGTGGTCATAGGTCAGCGCGCTGAGCTGACCGCCGAAGTCCGGAGTATCGGGCGCGTACTTGGTGATCAGCCCGCCGCGTTTGCGGTCGAACATGGTCTCATCGGCAAAGATCTGGCCGGTGACGTGCTTGATCCCGCGCTTGGCGAGCTGCTGGGTGATCTGGGCCGCGGTGGGGCCGTAACCGAACTCCCAGGTGCGGTTGAACGTGGGATCCCCGAACGTCGGGTCCCCGCCGCCGCGCAGGTACAGGTCGCCATGCCAGACACCGTGGCGCTCTGAGCCCGTCCCGAGCAGGGTGGTGTGCAGCCGCGCGTCGGGCCCCAGCTTGTCCAAGAGCGCGGTCGTCGTCCACAGCTTCTCCACCGACGCCGGTGGGCGCTTCACGGTCGGTCGCAGGCCGTAGAGCTCGTCGTCGGCGTCAAGGTCGTAGACCAGCGCGCCGCTCTGAGGCCCGGCCTGGGTCAGCGCCTTGCTCATCGCGGTCTGGAGGTGCACCTCCTGCGGGGAGAGCGGCGCCCGCTGTCCCTTGGTCCTCAACAGCGCCGGTTCATGCGAGCGGCGTCGCGTGGGAGCGGCCTTCTTCTTGGCCTTGGGCGGGGCGACGACAGCCGATCCGGCATCGAACTGCGCGTCGTTGTCGCTGGTGTGGCTCAGTGTGCCGATCAGGCCCAGCGTGATCGCCGCGGCCAAGAGGATCAAGACCAAGCCTGGGGCGAGCCAGCGTCTCAGGCCGTCTCCAGCTCCTCCACGGTGTGGGGCCCGACCACGACCACCGAGAGCTCGTCGGCGATGCCGGCGGCCACCTCCCGTACCTCATCGAAGGTGACGTGGTCCAGCAGGTCGATCGTGACCTCCGGGTCGGCGTCCTCGTTGTAGACGATCGTCTGCTGGGCGGCGTAGCGGGCTACCGCCCCCGTGTTCTCGAAGGCGAGGGTGCGCGCGCCCGCGGCGTAGGCCTGGGCCCGGGAGACCTCCGCCTCCGTGGGGCCGTCGGTGCGCAGTTCGGTGACGATGTCGCGCATCCGCCGGTAGGCCTCCATGCACTTGGCGGACTCCAGACCGGCGGACAGCTGAAGCACGGGCACGTCGGCGTAGGCGTGGGGGAAGGCGGAGACCGAATAGGCCAGCCCGCGCTGTTCGCGGATCTCGTCGAACAGGCGCGACCCCATCGAGCCGCCCAGCAGCGTCCCGTACACCATCAGGGCAGCGCGCTGCTTGGGATTGGAGACCTCGACCATCGGCCGGTAGGACATACGCAGATGCGACTGCTTGGAGTCCCGCTCGCGCACGAGCACCCGCGGCTCCTGCGGCGGAGCGGCGTCGAACGGGTCAGGTTCAGGAGCGGGCGCGAAGCGCTCGAACAGCTCATTGAGCTCGCCATCGTCGCCGAGCGCCTCGAGGTTGCCCACGGCGAACGCCGCGCCCCGTGACGGGGACCAACGGCGGCCGCGGAAGGCCACGATCCCCTCGCGGGTGAACGTGTCGCGCAGGTGCTCGGCGGGGCCCAGCACGGGTCGCCCGAGCGGGTGATCGCCGAAAACGGCCTCGTCGATGAGGTGCTCGGCCAGCGTCGCCGGCTGGTCCTCGGCGCGGGCGATCTCCTGGACCACCACGCCGCGCTCGCGGTTGAGCTCGTCGGGGTCGATGCGGGGGCGGGCGACGAAATCGGTGAGCAGATCGGCGGCGTCCATGCCGCTCTGTGAACGGGCGGTGATGTGGAAGGCGACGAGATCGTGGCTGGTGTAGGCATTGAGCACGGCGCCGATGCTCTCGGCGGCCTCATTGACGTCGCGATAGGTCGGATACTTCACGCCGCCCTTGAAAACAAGATGCTCCAGAAAATGGGCCATCCCGTTTTCCTCGGGATGCTCGGTGCGGGCGCCGGCATCGAAGGCGGCCAAGATGGTCACCGCGCGCGTCCCCGGCACCGCGATGCGATGCAGGCGCAGACCATTCTTGAGCGTCGTGACTGAAATCTCGGTCATTGCTGGGACAACGGTAGCGCTCGACGCGGGGGACCGGGGTGAGTCGTCCAGGCGTGGTTCAATAGACATGCAAATCGCGTTGCAAGCCCACCGCGCACAGGACAACCACCGTGGGCTGCCGCTACTCTGCGCCGCACCCTATGGCTACACGTAACAAACTGTCGCGCCGCACCCGGGACCGGGCTCAGGCGGCCCCTAACCAGCATCCACGGACCGATACGCGCCAGCAGCGCACCGCGCGGCCGGTCATTGAGTTCCGCAACGTCTCCAAGCTCTACGCCGGCGATGTCGGCCTCGACCAGGCCACCTTTGGCATCGAGCGCGGCGAGTTCGTGTTCCTCGTCGGCGCGACCGGTTCGGGCAAGTCCACCGTGATGCGACTGCTCATCAAGGAGCTCGAGCCCACCGGCGGGATGATCCGCGTCGCCGGCAAGGTCCTTGATGAGATCCCGCGCAAGCGCGTGCCCTACTACCGCCGTAACGTCGGCGTCGTCTTCCAGGACTTCAAGCTGCTGCCCAACCGCACCGTGTACGACAACGTCGCCTACGCGCTGCAGGTGACCGGCGGCACGCGCAAGGACATCCGGGCCAAGGTCCCGGACATCCTGCGCCTCACCGGGCTCTCGACCAAGCTGCACAACTATCCGCACCAGCTCTCGGGCGGAGAGCAGCAGCGTGTGTCGGTGGCCCGCGCGTTCGTCAACCACCCGCCGCTGCTGCTGGCCGACGAGCCCACCGGAAATCTCGATCCCGACACGAGCATCGACATCATGCGCCTGCTCTACCGGATCAACCGCACCGGGACGACCGTGCTCGTGGCCACCCACGACCAGTCGATGGTCGACAAGATGCGGCGCCGCGTGCTCGAGCTCTCCCGCGGGCGGATCGTCCGCGACGAGGCCGCCGGCATGTACACGCGCGACGAGACCACGCGTGACCTGGCCCGCCGTCTGCGTGCGCCGTCCCCGACGCCCCCGCCCGGGGTCGAGTAGCGCATGCGTATCGGGTTCTTCCTGCGCGAGGCCGTCCGGGCCACCCGGCGTAGCGCCGCTCCCAGCTTCGCCGCGCTGGCCACGGTGCTGGTGACGCTGCTCGTGCTGGGCGTCTTCATCCCGATCGTGCAGGCCACCAACGGCGCGGCCAACAGCGTGCGCAGCCGCGTCGAGGTCGATGTGTATATGAAGACCAACGCCAACGCCGCCGACAGCGCCCGCGTGCGTCGGGAGTTGCTCAATGTCCCGCACGTCAAGAGCGTCCAGTTCATCTCCAAGGCGGCGGCGTTCGCGCAGCAGTCAAAGATCGACCCGGCCGCCTACAAGCTGCTCGGGACCAACCCGCTGCCTGACACCTTCCACGTGACTCCCGACAACCCGGCCAACGTGCTCGCCGTCCACAACTCGCTGACCCCGACCGTCGGCGGCACCACGGGCACGATCGACCAGTCAATCGCGAGCGTCTCCAACAAGCGCACCGACACCAAGAAGATCCTCGAGGTCACCAACCTGGTGACGATCACCGCCGCGGTGCTCACCGTGCTGCTGACCATCGCCTCGGTGCTGCTCATCGCCA
This sequence comes from Solirubrobacteraceae bacterium, assembly GCA_036490435.1. Taxonomy (GTDB): domain Bacteria; phylum Actinomycetota; class Thermoleophilia; order Solirubrobacterales; family Solirubrobacteraceae; genus Palsa-465. The sequence continues at coordinate 79,995 of DASXDW010000064.1, read as the reverse complement.
ACACCATCCGGCTGTCGCTCTACGCCCGCCGCCGCGAGGTCGAGGTCATGAAGCTCGTGGGGGCCACCGACTGGTTCATCCGCTGGCCGTTCGTGATCGAGGGCATCGTGGTCGGCGCCACGGGAGCGCTGCTGGCCGTCGTGGTGCTGGGGGTGACCAAGATCGCCCTGCTCGATCCGCTGGCCGACAACTGGACGCTGATCGCAGCGCCGCGGACCATCTCCTTCACCGCGCTGCTCATCGTGCTCATGGGCGCCGGAGTCCTGGTGTCCGCGCTCGGCTCCGGGCTGTCGCTACGGCGCTTCCTGCGCGTGTAGCGAATCCCTACCACACGCCTGTGAGGCTGGCCCAGCCGGCAAGGGCGCCCAGCTACCCTGGGTAGCCGCAGATGTACGCGCGTCGTCAACGTTCTCCCCTGCTGGTCAAGGTGCTGATCGGCATCATCGTGCTGCTCATCGGCGTGTGGTTCGGCGGCCACCCAAGCTGGCTGCCCGGGCCGGTGCGCAGCGCGTTCGTCTCCCAGGACGGCAACGACAAGCTCATCAACCAGGTCCTGGGGCTGATCCAGCACGACTACTACCGCAAGGTCGACCGCTCCGATCTGGTCAACAAGAGCCTCGAGGCGGCGGTGGCCAGCCTCAACGACAAGTACTCGCACTACTACGACCCGGGTGACTACCGTTCGTTCCAGAACGAGGACAACCCGCACCTCAGCGGGATTGGGATCGACATCAAGGTCCAGCCCCAGGGCCTGCTCGTCCAGGACGTCTTCCAGGGATCCCCGGCGGAGAAGGCGGGACTGGCCCGCGGCGACGTCATCGTCGAGGTCGGCTCCACCTCGCTGGCCAATCGCTCAGCCGATTTCTCGGCCTCGCTCATCAAGGGGCGCGCCGGGACCAGGGTGAGCCTGACGGTCATGCGCGCCGGGCGGCGCCGGATCATCACCGTCCGCCGGGCCAACATCGTTGTGCCGGTCGCCGCCAGCCGGCTCCTTGATTACAAGGGGACCAAGGTCGGCTACGTCGAGCTGACCAGCTTCACCGCCGGCTCGGGAGACGAGGTGCGCAGCCAGGTCCAGCAGGTGCTCCATGAGGGAGCCCGCGCGCTGGTCCTGGACCTGCGCGAGAACGGGGGCGGGCTGCTCAACGAGGCGGTCAATGTCGCCAGCGTCTTCATCCCCGACGGGACGATCGTCTCCACCGACGGCCGGGCGCAGCCCCGGCAGGTGTACCTGGCCAAGCCCAACCTGACCGTCGCGCCCAAGATCCCGACGGTGGTCCTCGTCGACTCCGGGACGGCCTCGGCGGCTGAGATTGTCACGGGCGCGTTGCAGGACCGCGGGCGCGCCAAGGTGGTCGGGACCCACACCTACGGCAAGGGCGTCTTCCAGGAGATCGAGCCGCTGCCCAACGGCGGGGCGCTGGACTTCACCGTCGGCGAGTACTTCACGCCGAGCGGACGCAACCTCGGCGGCGGCGGGGTCAAGCAGGGCAAGGGCATCCAACCCAACGTCTACGCCCTCACCAAGTCGACGGCCAAGACCGACACCGCGCTCACGGTGGCCGAGAAGACCGTCACCGCCGAGCTCGGGCAGTGACGCCGCCGCCCGCCCGGGCCGTGGACCCGCGCAGCGGGGCGCGGGTCGCGCTGCTCGTCCGCCAGGGGAAGTTCCTCGTTGCCGAGCCGTTCTTCGGCCCCGGGCCGCGCCTGGTCGTCACCCGCGACAAGCGCGCCGGGGTGGGCGACCTGGTGGTCCTCTCGGGTGGGGGCGGGCAGGGCAACGGCCGTCGCGGCGGGTCGCGCCGCGCCACCGTTGCCCAGCGGTTGGGCCGCCCCGAGATCGCGCGCGACGTGATCAGGGCGCTGATGCTCGATCGTGGGCTCCATGGTGCCTTTGACCCGGCGGTGGAGCGCGAGGCGCGGCTGTCGGCCGCGGAGGGCGCGGGCGACCCGAGCGGTCACGCGCTCCCGGGCGGGGAGCGACGCGACCTGCGCGAGCTGCCCACGTTCACCATCGACCCGGTCACCGCGCGCGACTTCGACGACGCGATCTCGGCCGAGGCGATGAGCGACGGGTCGTGGCGAGTGTGGGTCCACATCGCTGACGTCGCCGCCTACGTGACGCCCCGCTCGTTGGTCGATCGCGAGGCCTACCGGCGCTCCACCAGCGTCTACGTGCCCGGGATGGTGGAGCCGATGCTGCCGCGGCCGCTGTCCAACGAGGCGTGCTCGCTGGTGCCCGGGGCGCCGCGGGCGGCGGTGACCGTCGAGATGGTGGTGACACAGCGCGGGGTGCGCCGCGCCTCGATGTATCGCTCGCTCATCTTGTCTGACGAGCGCCTGGACTACGACCGCGTGGACCGGATCTTCGCCGGGTCCGAGGTCGCGGCCGACCCATGGGGTGGGCCGTTGGCGGTGGCCCGGGTGGCGTCGGCGGCGCTCGGGGCGGCGCGGACGTCGGCGGAGGAGCAGGGCGGCCGGCGAGGAGCACTGGAGGTCGACTCCGCCGAGCCGCAGTTCAGCTTCGACCAGGACGGCAACGTGGCGGCGGCTGAGCTGTCGGTGCAGACCGAGTCTCACCGTCTGATCGAGCACCTGATGATCGCCGCCAACGAGCAGGTGGCGAAGTTCCTCTCCGAGCACAAGATCCCGGCGCTCTACCGCGTCCACGAGCGCCCCGAGGCGCCGGCGGTCGAGCGGCTCATCGATCAGCTGGAGTCGCTGGGCGTGCCCACCCCGCCCGTGCCCAAGGGCCACCTGACCCCGCAGCAGGCCGCCGACGTGGTGGGGGAGGCGTCGGTGATGGTGGCCGACTGGGTGCGGCGGACCGGGCGCGGCGGCCGCGCGCTGACCAGTCTGGTGCTCCGCTCGCTCAAACAGGCCTACTACGACCCGCGCAACCGAGGTCATGCCGGCCTGGCGCTCACCCACTACTGCCATTTCACCTCGCCCATCCGCCGCTACCCGGACCTCATCTGCCACCGCGCGCTGCTCAGCGCGATCGCGGGGGAGCCGACGCCCGACGCGTCATGGGTGGCGAGCGCCGCGCCGTGGACGTCCAAGCGCGAGCGCGAGGCGATGACGATCGAGCGCGACGCCGACGACGTTGCGCGGTGCTTCCTGCTCGAGCGTGAGCTGTTTGAGTCCGGTGATCGCGACGGCGCCTTTAACGGGGAGATCGTGGGGCTCATCGGAGCGGGCGCGTTCGTAGCTTTCGGCGAGCACCTCCAGTACGAGGGGCTCCTGCCGGTACGCCGCCTGCGCGATGACTGGTGGGAGCTCAATGAGCAGGCGACGATGCTGGTGGGCACCCGTAACGGCGGGGCCATGCGTCTGGGGGACCCTGTGACCGTCCGCGTCGGGCGGATCGATGCGCCACGGGGTAGGGTGGATCTCCTCCCGGTCGACGAACCGGAGGACTGACGAGACCATGGCCAAGGGCAAGAAACGCAAAGCCGCACCCGGCGACGTCGCGAGTAACCGGCAGGCCTCGTTCCGCTACAACCTGCTCGAGAGGTTCGAGGCGGGGATGGTGCTCACCGGCACCGAGGTCAAGTCCCTGCGCGAGGGCAAGGCGCAGCTCAAGGACGCCTACGCCACGGTCCGCGACGGCGAGGTGTGGCTGATGGGCGTCTACATCCCGCCCTATGGCGCGGCCGCGCGCGACAACCACGACCCCGAACGGCCGCGCAAGCTGCTGCTGCACAAGTCGGAGATCGAACGCCTGGTCGGGCGCACTCACGAGCGTGGGCTCACCCTCATCCCGACGCGGATGTACTTCTCAGGAGCGCGGTCGCGGGCCAAGGTGGAGATCGCCCTGGCCAAGGGCAAGGATCTCTATGACAAGCGTCAGTCGATCCAGAAGCGGGACATGGCGCGTGACGTGCAGCGGGAGTTGCGCGAAGTCGGCCGCTGAGGTGCCGCGGGCGGGACCGACTGCGCCCTTGCACGCGGTGCGTGCGGGGTGCGCCGGCGGGGTAGCACCCGGACATGACCATAGGTTCATCAATCGTGCTCATGGCGGTCGGAGCGATCCTCAAGTGGGCCGTGACCGCCCACGTCAGCGGGATCAACCTCCAGACCGCCGGGACTGTGCTCTTCGTGCTTGGGATCCTGGGGCTGATCCTGTCGATCATGTACACGTTCGTGTGGTCTCGGTCCAACCGGACCACGGCGACCCGCACCTACGTCCCGCGGGACGAGCAGACGACTCGCTACCGGTAGCCCGCTTTCGGGTTGGTGGCTGCTGTCGCGCCGCGCTACCCGAGGGTGCGCGGCAAGTGTGCGGCGTTCATCCCGATGACCAGCACGGCCACCAGCCCGAGGTAGACCGCGCCGACGAGTAGCCGGTTGCGCGGGCTGACGCGGTAGAACGCCTGGGTTTCCAGGCCGCCCTTACGGCGCTGCTCCCAGCGCCGGTAGGTCTCGTAGGCTGCGAACAGCGCGATCAGGATGATGATCGGGTTGGGGAACACGAAGGCGAGCACCGCGATCCCGAGGAAGCCGGCGAACCACATCCACGGGGACATTGCCGCCATCGCGCGCCCGCCGTCGAGGGGGACCACCGGCAGCAGGTTGAAGAGGTTGATGAAGAAGCCGGTGTAGCCGAGCGCTCGCCAGTAATCGTGACCGGTGATCTGCCAGATCACCAGGCACGCCGCGGAGCCGATCGTCCCCAGGATCGGGCCCGCGAGGCCCACCCGCGCCTCTGACAGCGCGTTGTTGCCCAGCGACTTGGCCGCCACCACGGCGCCCAGGAATGGGATGAACATCGGCGCCGAGGCCGGAATGCCCTCCCGGCGCAACTGGATGACGTGGCCCATCTCGTGCACGAGCAGCAGTACGACAAAGCCGATGGCGAACCAGAAGCCCCAGATCGTCGTGTAGGCGGCGATCGAGACGGCCATCGAGCCCGCCGTGACCAGGACCTTGACCTTCGGCAACAGCAGGAGGATCGACTTGATCTTGGCCAGGAAGGCCAGGATGGCCACACCGATGGGGGCGATCCGGCGCTTGAAGAACGACTCGCGGGACTGTGGGCGGCTGGGCGCGGCGTTGGCATCGTCGACGATCCCTGGGGTCTCAGGGTCGGGCGGTGCCAGTGAGGGCGGCGGCTCTGGCAGGGTCGGGCTGGGCGCGCCGCCGGTGCCGTAGGAGGTGGGGGAGTCGCCGTACGCCATCGCGCTGTTGATTGTCGCAGCCCTCGCGGGGTTCTTACGCAGGTCTTCAATGCGGCCGGAACGTCTCGCTCGGCGGTTTCGGGCCCGGCTGACGCGCCTATAATCAATGGGACCACCACATACCCCCCGGGGACGACAGGCTTCGACGTGGTCGGATTCGTGGGGGTGGTTGCGAGTCGAGGTCCCGGGCGGCCTCGTAAAACACCCGGGAAAACAATAAGTGCGGACTCTCACGAGTACGCGCTCGCCGCTTAGTCTTAACCACTAAGCCGTGAGCGTCCTGGTCTCCGGCTCGCCTGCGGCGGAGTCGCCAGGATCAAATAGCAGGCTTGCCCGGTGAAGCCCGCTCCAGCGGATCCGGGGAGATTTTTCGGAGCTGGTCCCCCACAACCCCGCCGGCGTGGCGAGTGGGGGATGAGATCAGAGCGCCGGATACGCTCGTAGATACCACCTCTTACGCGACTGCGGACGCGGGTTCAATTCCCGCCGTCTCCACTATTTGCGAAGTATTCGAACCGCCCTCCGCACCTGATTGGTCGGGGGGCGTTTCGATGAGGGCGAGCGCGTCGACCTCCTCGCTGAGCGCCTCGACTCGGCCCTCGGCCCTCGGTCTCGACGAGCGCCTTGCGAGCGCGTGGGTGCCGCGGCGCTCGCCGATGAAGTCGACGAAGTTCGCGAGCCGCCGCTCCACGACTGAGCATCTCCATTCTGATAAACTGACGTCGCTCTCGCTTTCTTGACGCGGGCTATCGATCAGAGATGAGGCGGCGCTGAACATCGAAGCGGTTGGAAGGTCGGCCTGCCAGTTCGAGACGCTCGGCGACCTGGCAGTCGCGTTCCGTTCGGCCGGCGGCGTCGCGCCGGTCGCTCCCACCGGCCGGACGGCGACGCGGTCCTCCGCCCCGGACAAGTGGACGGAAGCGGCGCGGGACTTCGCCGCCGTTCCAGGGGCTGCGGCCTCGAGCGAGCCCGGACGAGGACCGGCTCGCGTGGTCTGTATCCATGGCCTCGCCCAGGACCATCGGATGTGGACGCACGTGCAGGACGAGCTCGTCGAGCTGCAGACGTTCGCCTACGACGTCCGGGGCCACGGCGCCACGACGCTCGGGCGGGCGGACGGGACGCTCGCCCAGCTCGGTCGCGACCTGATCGCCTTCCTGGAGGCGCACGGAGCCGCCATGTGCGTGGGGTTCTCGCTCGGCGGGACTGTGGCGCTGTGGGCGGCCGCCGAGCGCCCGGATCTGGTGACCTCGGTGGTTGCCATCGCGACCTCCTCGGTGGTGGGGCGGACCGCCGCGGCCGGCCTCGAGCAGCGCATCCGACTGTTCGAGACCGGCGATGCCGCTGCGGTCTGCGAGGCGGTGCGCGCCGACACCGTCATGCAGCTTGCCGAGCCCGATCCGCAGCGGGTCGACGCAATCGAACGATCGCGTCTGGCGGCGATTGGCGACCGTGCCGGCTATCTCAACGGGGCGCGGGCGATGCTTGGCATGCATGCCGAGCCGCTCAATGCGCGGCTGGCGCGGATCACCGTGCCGGTGCACGTGATCGGCGCCGAACACGATCGTGTCTGCCCGCGGCGTGCCGCGGAGATCATGCTCGAGCACCTTCCGGACGCCACGTTTGAGGAGCTGCTCGGGATTGGGCACCTGGTCACGGACGAGGACCCAGACGCCGTCACCGCGGCGATCCGCAACCGGACGACCGATCACCAGGAGGCCGGATGACCGACAGTGAACGAGCGCCGGAGAGCGCCACGCGAGTGGTGATGGTCACAGCGGGCGCGGGTGCGGGCATCGGCAGCGCGATCGTGAGGATGCTGGCGGCGTCGGGATGGGATGTCGTCGTCACCGACGCCCATGAGCGGCGCTGCCTCGCGCTCGGACAGGAGCTATCGAACCTCCACAACCGAGAGTTCCTCGCCATCCCACTGGACGTCACCGACTTTCACGCCGTCGGCGCGACGGTGCGGGAGATCGCAGATCGTCGCGGTCGGCTGGACGCGCTGGTCAACAGCGCCGGGTACAACAAGCTCGAGCCGCTGATCACCATGGACCCGGAGACCTGGCAGCGCTGCATCGACGTCGATCTGACCGGCACCTTCAACTGCCTGCGTCACGCCCTGCCGGTGATGATCGACGGCGGCGGTGGGGCTGTGGTGAACATCTCATCGATCGCGGCGTGGGAGACGACCACCGACCACGGGGCCGCGTACTCTGCCGCCAAGGCCGGGGTGACCGCACTGACCCGGGTCGCGGCTGCGGAGATGGGCGCGCACGGCGTCCGCGTCAACGCGATCGCTCCCGGCCTGATCTACAACCCGTTCCTGTTGAAGTCCTACCCCGCGGAGTTCTTCGAGGGCTACGCCGAGCGGCGCTCCTTGGTGGGCCGGGTGGGCCATCCCGACGACATCGCCGCGCTGGCCGAGTTCCTGCTCTCCGACCGCGCCGGATACATCACGGGCGAGGTGTACGGGGTCAGCGGCGGCGTCCTCCCGCATGCCTGAGGCGGATCCCTGTTTCTGGCCGTTGAGCCGGCTCCGGACTGCGTTCCGGGCCCGCGAGCTCTCGCCGGTCGAACTGACCCGCCGGTATCTGGAGCGCATCGACGCCTACGACCCGGCGCTGCACAGCTACATCACAGTCACGCCCGAGCTCGCTCTCGAACAGGCACGGACCGCGGAGCGGCGCTTTGCCAGGGCGGACGGCCCGCTCCCGCTGCTGCTGGGTGTGCCGATCTCGATCAAGGATCTGTTCGACGTGCAAGGGGTGCCGACCAGCCTCGGCTCGCGCGTCTATGCGGGCTCGCTCGCCGAGCAGGACTCCCGTCCGGTCGCCGGTCTGCGCAAGGCGGGGGCGGTGTTCCTGGGCAAGTCCAACACAGCCGAGTTCGGACAGTCGGCGACGACCGAGAACCTGCTCGGACCGGCGTGCGTCAACCCGTGGGCGCCGGACCGTACCCCCGGCGGATCCAGTGGCGGTGCGGCCGCAGGAGTGGCCGCCGGCCTGGCCGCCGCGGCCCTCGGATCCGACGGCGGGGGATCGATCCGGATCCCGGCCGCGATGTGTGGACTGTTCGGGCTCAAGCCGACGCTCGTCGCGCCTCGCGAGGAGGACGGCTTCCAGGCGATGACCGATTTCGTCTGCCCGGGGCCGATCGTCCGCTGCGTCGCCGACGCGCGCCCTCTGCTGGCCGCTACCCACGGCATCAGCGTCCCCGCGTTCGACCTCGGCGCCCGTTTCCGGATCGGCTGGTGCGACGCGCCCGACGATCGGCCGGTGCAGCCGGCCGTTCGCGCCGCCATCGCGCAGGCGGCGGCCGCCCTGGAGGATTGCGGGCACACCGTGCTGCCGGTCGCGATCGAGCTCGGGGACTGGCAGGAGGCGTTCGGGCCGCTGGTCCTCGCCGACGAATGGCGCTTTCGCCGCCACCTGCTCGCGGATCATCGCGACGAGCTGACCGACTACGCCCGGCGCTCGATCGAAGCGGCCGAGCACGTGTCGGCCGCGGATCTGGAGGGCGCGCGCACCCGTAAGGCGCAGATCCGGGAGCAGATCGCCTCTCTGCTGGCACGCTACGACATGCTCCTCATCCCGACGGCGGCGACCGTCGCCTTCCCGGTCGGCGAGCGCCCGGCGGTAATCGATGGCCGAGCCGTCGACCGGCTATGGGGCCCGTTCCCGTTCACCGCCGCCTTCAATGTGTCGGGGTCACCAGCCGCGTCGCTGCCCATCGCTCTTGCCGATGGGCTCCCGGTCGGCGTCCAGTTGGTGGGTCGCGATCACAGCGAACCAGGCTTGCTGGACGCCTGCGAACAGCTCGAGCAACGGATTGCATTCCCGATCGATCGCGTGGCGCGCTCGTGGCCGCCTCCCACCGCGGCGCGGCCCCCGGAGCAGTCAGTCACCGCCGCCGGCCCTGCCGGTGCCAACGGTGGCGACCCGCCCGTCGCGCCGATCATCGTCAGCGCTCGCGTCGGATCGTTCGCGGTCGTCTCCATCGCGCGTCCGCGCAAGCGCAACGCGTTGACGCTGCCGGCTCTGCGAGAGCTGAGAGCCGAACTCGAGCGCCACGTCCGGGACGGCGCGCGAGGTGTCGTGCTGACCGGCTCGGATGAAACCTTCAGCGCGGGCATGGACCTCTCCGAGATCGGCAACGGGACCACTGACACCGCCGTCGACGAGGAGATCGCGCGGACCGCTCGTGTGATCCGTGAGCTCCCGGTCGCGGTCATCGCCGCGATCGAGGGACCGTGCCTGGGCGCGGCCGTCGAAATCGCCCTGGCCTGCGACGTGCGCATCGCCGGCGCTGGCGCGTTCTTCGCCCTGCCCGCGGCGCGACTCGGTGTGCTGTACCGGCCCGACGGGATCGCGGCCGTCGTGGCCGAGCTCGGTCGTCAGACGGCGTCGCGGTTGCTGGTGCTGGGCGAGAGGATCCCCGCGGCCGATGCGGTCGCCGCCGGGATCGTCGCGCACGTGGTCGAGGAGGGCGCCGCCGCCGACCGTGCTCGCGCGCTGCTGGACGGGATCGAATCGGCGCCACGGGAGGCGGTGCGCGCCACCAAAGACCTGATCGCAGCCCTCACCTCGACGCGCGCCACCTTCCCCGAGTGGGAGGAGCGCCGCCGGGCGCTGCTGGTATCGCCCGAGCGCGCCAGCGCCCTGGCTGGCGCCCGCGGGGCGTCGCTCACCGCCGGGGACCAGCCCGAGGCGGCGGGGGCATCCACATGAGCGCGGACGTCGCGCCGCCGATCGGGGAACTGGCGGGGCGGTCGCTCGGCACCCGCGTCGCACGCTACGACGACCGTGACGCAATCCTCTACGCGCTCGCTGTCGGTGCCGGGGCCGACGACCTCGACCTCGTCTACGAGCGTGACCTCACCGTTCTCCCCACGTTTGCGCTCACGCTCGGCCTGTGGGCCGTCCAGGCCGCCGGCGGCCTCGGCGCCTACGACGCCAACAGGACTCTGCACGTCGGCCAGCAGCTGGCGATCGATCGTGCGCTCCCGCCGCAGGGGGAAGTGGAGATGAGCGCGCGGATCGACGCGGTGTACGACAAGGGCCGCGCCGCACTGCTCGACATCGTCGTCGAGTCCGAGGCGTTTCGGGCCGTGTACACGATCTATGCGCCGGGCGCCGGCGGCTTCGGCGGACCGCGTGGCGACAATGCCTCTGACCCATTCCCGGCGCGCGAGCCCGATCTGCGGACGAGGGTCGCCACCGACGAGGACCAGGCCGTGCTCTACCGGCTGACCGGCGACCGTCATCCGCTGCATGTCGACCCGGAGGCGGCGGTGGCCTTCGGGCTCGAGCGGCCCATCCTCCACGGGCTGTGCACATTGGGTGCGGTGGCGCTGAGTGTGACGCGAGCACTTGAGCGCCCGCCGGCATCACTGGCCGAACTGGCGGTGCGTTTCTCGTCGCCAGTCCCCCCCGGAGCTGTGATCGACGTGTCGTGCTGGCGCGAGCCCGCGGACGTGCGCTTCATCGCCGCGGTTGGGGACACCGAAGCCCTGAGCGCCGGGCGTCTGCGCCTACCCTAACGGAGGCGGGATCCGCGAGCCTCGGGCTCAGTGGCCGAGCGGCTGGCGACCGGCGAACATAGTTGCAAACCACGCCTGGCTGGTGACCGCGACCGCCTCATCGACACTCACCGACGTGGCCGCGTCCTGCTCTTGGGCAAACCACGCGAGGCAGCACTGCTCAACCATGCATGCCATCGCGTCGCCGGCCACCTCTACCGGAACGCCCGCCACAGAACCGTCGCCGTACGCGCGCCGGTACGCCTCCGCGAAACGTTTGACGTGGCGCTCGCGCATGTCGCGCAGGATGAGACGGAAGCGCTCCTCCATCGACGCCGCCTCGATGAAGGCCCTCATCACGTGGCGGTTCTTGTGATAGTGCTCGATGTAGCCGCGGTTGGCCTGGGTGAGTGCGGTGAGGGGGTCGTCGGCCAGCGAAGCCTCGGTGTTGCCGCTGAGCTCGTAGAACTCTTCGTGCAGATCGGCGATGAGCGCGGCGAACACGTCGGTCTTGTTGTCGAAGTAGCGATACAGACCGCCCGTCGACAGGCCGGCCGCCTGCGCGAAGTCCGACATGCGCGCGTCGATATATCCAACCTGAGAGAAGATCCCGCCCGCCGCCTCGAGCAGTCGCTCCCGGGTGCGATGGCCCTTCTTGGTGCGCGGAACGACGGGCATGGTCCGGTCAGCCCTCGCACGAGCGCGCGGTGGCCGGGCGGCGGAGCGCAGCCTTGATCGATCCCCGTTCGAGATTCAGGCCGTCGTTCATGACTAGGACCCGGTTCAGGAAACCCATAATCCCAGCCCGCACGGACGTGTCGGACGTACCGGCGTCAGGCGTCAGGCGTCCGCGCATGGTCACAGCCCAAGGCGGGCGCGGGTCTCGGGGACATCGGCGATGCGCCCGCCCAGCCGCTGGACGATCTCCACCGCCCGGCCGACAAGCTCGGCGTTGCTGGCCAGCCGCCCGCGCTCCAGATACAGGTTGTCCTCCAGGCCCACGCGCAGGTTGCCCCCCAGCAGCATCGCCTGGGCGGCCATGGGCATCTCCATCCGGCCGATGGCGAACCCGCTCCACACTGCGCCCTCCGGCAGATGGTCGACCAGCGCGCCCATGGCCTGCGGGGTCGCGGGGGCGCCGTAGGGGATCCCGAGGCAGATCTGGACCAGCGGGGGGGCGCCCACCAGGCCCTCGTCGACGAGGCGCCTGGAGAACTCCAGATGACCGAGGTCGAACGCTTCCAGCTCGGGTTTGACGCCGACCTCGCGGAGCCGGCTTGCCGCCGCTCGCAGGTAGGCGGGCGGCATCACATAGACGAGACGGTCATCGTCGAAGTTCATGCTCCCGCAGTCGAGGGAGCAGATGTCGGGCCGCAGTTCCACGACATGCTCGATGCGCTCGAGCGCGCCGATGAGGTCGCTTCCCGGCGCCGGAGTGTCGTGCGCGCCATCGGCGCCCACGATCATGTCTCCGCCCATCCCCGTGGTGAGGTTGATGAGCACGTCGACCTCGCTGTCGCGGATCCGCTCGACGACCTCGCGGTAGAGGTCAAGCCGGCGGCTACCGGCTCCAGTCTCCGGATCGCGCACATGGAGATGCACGACTGCCGCGCCCGCGCGCGCCGCATCAAGAGCCGCGCTCGCGATCTGCTCCGGAGTCACGGGCAGGTCCGGGTGCTTGCGCGCAGCGTCGCCGGCGCCGGTCACCGCGCAGGTGATGAACGGGGCCCAGTTGACACTCATTCGCAGGCTCTCCTCCGGCTCTCGTAGGGCGGGTCTGTGCCGGTGAGCGTATCAGGAACAAAAAGCGACGTCGCTCTCTTGACTAGGTGGCCGTCACGGACGATACTCGGCTCCGATGAGGCATCCGGACGCTTTGGGGAGGACCGCTGGAGGCCCGGAACGCCTGGCACGTCTCGACTTCACCGACGCGGCCGGCTGGACCCTGTCGGGCCTGCTGCAGGCACGGGCGGCGGAGACGCCCGACGCGGTGGCCATCGAGGCCGTCGGCGGTCAAATGAGCTTCGCGCAGTGGCACGATCGTGCGGCAGCGCTGGCGGGCGTGCTGGCCGCGCACCTGGGCGCGCTGGACGGTCGCCGCCTGCTGGTGTGGATGGGCAACGACGACGCGGACGCGTTCCTGATCGCGGCGCAGGCAGGGCTGGCGCTTGGCGCCTGCATCGTCCCGGTCGACGACAGGGCCACCGCGCGCGAGGTGCAGACGATGGCCATGCTCACGCGTCCGGCGGCGGTCATGGTGACGGCGCGTGTCCTCGCCAATCTCGGCGAGGCCGGACGCGCCGAGTTGGCCCTTCCCGACGCGCCGGCGGACCAGGACGCCATCACGATCACCGCGCTGCGCGCCGGGCGAGGGGACGGAGCGTCGCTGGCGGTACGCGCGCAGGACTCCTCCGGCGCCGCGGCCATGCCGGCGCTCGCCACCTCCGAGGGCGAGTGCTTCGTCTTCTTCAGCTCAGGCTCGACCGGAACGCCCAAGGGCGCGGCCTGGGATCATGGGTCCCTCGTCCAGTACGCGGAGAGAGCCGTCAACGCAATCTATGCCCTCCCGCGCGGGGGCCGGCCGCTCACGGCGCGCGACGTCCTGCAGTCGCCGATCCCGGTCTACACAGCGGCCGCCATCATGGAGAACCCGTACCCGGCGCTGCTCGCCGGCTGTCCGGTTGTCTATGAGACGGGCCGGTTTGATCCGGCTGCGTCATCGGCGCGGATGACCGCTCACGCGACGACGATCTACAACGCCGCGCCCCCGCACTTCGCGATGCTGTGCGATCTCCCGCCGGCGTCCCCACCGCCGGACCTCGAGCTGGTGGTGAGCGGAGGCTCGGCGTTCACGGTGCCGCTGCACGGTCGCATCCGCGCCCGCTGGCCGGAGGTGTCGATCGCCAACTGGTACGGCCTGATGGAAAGCGGATGCGGGCAGACCCTGCACCACGGTCGCGAGATGGAGGCCGACCCGGGCGCGATCGGTCGCGCCGTGGAGCCGACCGAGCTGCGCGTGGTCGGCCCTGACCTCATCGACGTCGGCACCGGTGAGGAGGGTGAGCTGTGGACCCGAGCGCCAGGCCAGATCACGGGCTACCTGGACAATCCCGAGCAGACCACGGCGCGCCTGCATGACGGCTGGCTGCGCTCCGGCGATCGTGCCAGTGTCGACGCGCGTGGCGTCGTGCGCCTCGCGGGCCGCATCGAGGAGCGGATCAACCGTGGCGGCTTCAAGTTCTATCCGGTTGAGATCGAGTCGGTTCTCGAGGAGGACCCCGCGGTTCGCGAAGCCTCCGTCGTGGCCGTCCCGCACGAAATCCTGGGCGAGGTCCCGATCGCCTTCGTGGTCGCCACTGAAGGCTCCACGATCGTGCCCGCGCAACTACGCGCGCACCTGCGCACCCGCATCGCGCCCAACAAGGTGCCGGCTGAGATCCTCGTGCGCGACGAGCTTCCGCGTGCGGCGTACGGCAAGGTCATTCGCCGCGCGCTCGTTCGCGAGTACCTCGAGGACCTGGAGCGGCGGCCGATAGCAGGCGCCACCCCCAACGAGTGAGCAAGGAGAGACGATGGCGCTCGAGTTCAGCATCCATGAGATCACCATCGCGGTGAAGGACGTCGACACCGCCGCCGGCAGGTTCGGAGGTGCCTTTCAGGGACAGATCGACCCCCTGCAGACCTTCTCGGCGCCGATGTTCAATCTGTCGATGGGCGGAGTGTGGATCGGTGACTTCCACATCGCGATGGTCACCGACCCGACGGGCGACGGACCAGTGGGCCGCTTCCTGGCCAAGCGCGGAGAGGGGATCTACGAGGTCAACGTCAGGACCAATGATCTACCGGCCGCGATGGAGCACCTCAAGGGCCAGGGGATCGGTTTCATCAACGAGGAGCCCGAGGTGTTGCGCAACTACGACGCTGGTCACGGCCACATCCTGTCTGAGTTGCGGATTGTCTTCGCCGACCCGAGAACGACGCACGGGGTCCTCTTCGAGGTCGCCGAGTGGGTGGAGTGATGACGGCGCAGGGGACGTTGCGGACCGGGGTCTGGTTTCAGGGCGGTCTGCGCGTCTCCGCGAGCGCCGAGCTCGCCGTCGCCGCCGAAGCGGCGGGCGTCGATGCCGTGTGGGTCGCGGAGGGCCCGGTCGCGCGCGATGCCCTCATCACGCTGAGCGCGATCGCCTCCGCGACCTCGCGGGTGCAGCTGGGGACCGGCGTCGTCAATCCGCACACTCGGCACCCGGCGCAGCTGGCGGCATCGTTCGCCACGCTCGACGAGCTGTCTGGTGGGCGCGCGGTCTGCGGCGTGGGCATCGGCGCGCGGGACTTCCTCATCCCGCTCGGTGCCGACGTGTCGCGCCCGCTGGCCACCGCTCGCGAGATGGTCACCGTGCTACGCGGGCTGCTGGCCCGCGAGGTCGTCACTCTCCAGGGCGACAAGTTCCGGCTCGACGGTGTTCGTCTCGGCTTCCGCCCAGTGCGTGATGGCATTCCGATCGTGCTCGCCGCCACCGGGCCGCGGATGTGCGCCCTTTCGGGCGAACTGGCCGACGGGATCTACCTGATGTACGGGACCGAGGCCTACGTGCGCACCTCGATCGAGCTTGCCCTCGGCGCCCGGCGCGACAGCCCACAGTTCACCGTCGCCAGTCCGATCCTGATGGCAGTCGACGAGGACGCCGCCGCAGCGCGCGGCCGGCTCAAGCCCGGGATCGGGCTGATGCTGACCGAGCCCAACGGCGAGGGCATGCTGGAGGCCAACGGTTTAGATCCGGCGCTGGCGCAGCGGATCCGCGACGGACTGGCTGAGGGGGGGATCCGGGCGTTGGGCGCCGCCGTCGATGATCAGATCGTCGACCGCCTGACGATCGCCGGCACCCCGGCGGAGTGCCTGCAGCGACTCGAGCAGGCTGTGCACTGGGGCATCAACCAGCCCCAGGTCCTGCTCACCGGCGAGGACCCGTCGCCCGCGCTGGGGATCCTGAGCGAGCTCAAGCGAGGCGCGCAGTGATCAGCCTCGAGGGCCGCGTGGCCGTGGTCACCGGCGCCGGCTCCGGGCTGGGCCGGGCCTACGCGCACGCACTCGCCGCACGAGGAGCCAGCGTGCTCGTCAACGACATCGGCGCCGCGCGGGAGGGAGGCGGCAGCGATTCCGCCATCGCCGAACGCGTGGCCGCGGAGATCGTCGAGGCCGGCGGCCAGGCGGTGGCCGACTTCAGCACCGTGGCCACCCCGGAGGGAGGTGAGGCGATCGTCGACCACGCCGTGACGGCGTTCGGCGACGTGGACATCCTTGTCAACAACGCGGGCTTCATGTCGCTCTCCTCGTTCGCCAAGCTCGACGTGCGGGCGATCGGCGATCTGCTGCAGGTCCACCTCGGCGCCGCGTTCTACGTCACCCAGCCGGCGTACCGGCGCATGGTGGAACGCAAGCGGGGACGGATCGTCTTCACGGTCTCGGGGATCGGGGCGTTCGGCATCTACGGCGCCGGACTGTACGGCGCGGCCAAGGGCGGGATCATCGGCCTGATGAACTGCCTGGAGCTGGAGGCCGAGCGCCACGGCATCAGGGTCAACGCGGTCTCGCCGATGGCGACGACGAGGATGGCGGCCGAGGGCCTCTACGACGACGTCCCGAACGAGAGCGTCGTCCCCGAGCTGGTGGCGCCGGTCGTCGTCTACCTGGCCTCTGACGAGTGCGCGACCAGCGGGAAGGTGTGGTCAGCCGGCGCCGGTAGCGTCGCCGAGCTGTTCACCGCTCGCACCCCCGGCTACTTCAAGCACCCCGAGTGCGACGGTCCGCTGTCGGCGGAGGACATCGCCGCTCACGTTGACGACGTGGTCGGCCGAGAGGGCTCCACCGAGCCGGCGACGTGGCCCGACGAGTGGCAAGAGGTGGTCGCGCTTCACCGCGCCCGGGAGGCGGCGACGTGAGCGCGGTCGACACCGGCATCGAGTCCGTGGGACCCGCCGGGGTGGACCCAGATGTGCGCCGCGAGATCATCGCAACCGTTCGCCAGTTCGTCGACGAGCAGGTGATCCCCCACGCCGGGCACTGGGACGCCGCCGATGAGCTGCCGCTGGAGCTGATCGATCAGATGAAGGCGCTGGGCCTTCTCGGGATCACGATCCCCGAGCGTTACGGCGGCATGGGGCTTGACCTCACCACCTACGCGATGATCATCGAGGAGCTGGCCCGAGGTTGGATCTCGGTTGCCGGGGTGGTCAACACCCACCTGATGGGCGCCTACCTGCTCAAGACCTTCGGCACCGAGGAGCAGAAGCAGAGCCTCCTGCCGCGCATGGCCACCGGCGAGCACCGTGGCTGCTTTTCGCTCTCAGAGCCCGAGGTGGGATCCGACGTACAGTCGCTGCGCGCGTCGGCGTGCCTGCTCAAGGACGGAAGCTGGGAGTTGTCTGGCCAGAAGATGTGGGTGACCAGCAGTCTGCACTCGAGCCTGATGTTCGTGCTGATGCGCAGTGATCCTGACGCGCGACCGCGGTGGTCAGGGATCACATGCTTCATCGTCGAAAAGGAGCCGGGGGAGAGTGTCAACACCGGCCGGTTCGCCGGAGTGTCGATCTCTCCGCGCATCCACAAGATGGGCTACCGCGGCCTGGAGACCAGTGAGGTTGTCTTCGATGGCTACCGCTGCCCGCCTGACCGGGTGCTCGGCGGCCCCGACGGTCTCGGCCGTGGCTTCACCCAGATGATGGACGCGCTCGAGACCGGTCGCGTCAATGTCGCGGCGCGCGGGGTGGGAATCGGCCGCCGGGCGCTCGAGCTGGCGCTGCGCTACAGCCAGGAGAGGGTCGCCTTCGGACGGCCGATCGCCGGGCACCAGGCGATCCAGTTCAAGCTCGCCGACATGGCGACCAAGATCGACGCCGCACGTCTGCTGACCCTCCGGGCGGCCCAGCTCAAAGACGCCGGCGCGCGCTGCGATCTCGAGGCCGGGATGGCGAAGCTGTTCGCCTGCGAATCGGGCAAGGAGGTCGTCGAGGACGCGCTGCGCATCCATGGCGGCTACGGCTACAGCTCCGAATTCGAGATCGAGCGCCTCTACCGCGATGCGCCGTTGCTGCTCGTCGGGGAGGGCACCTCGGACATCCAGCGGCTGGTGATCGGCCGCCGGCTGCTCGAGCGGCACCCGCGCTGAACGCCGGCCGGCGGCCCAGCGGGTCCGCCGCGTCAGCGCCCTTGCCACATCGGGTCTCGCTTCTCGGCGAAGGCGCGCGCGCCTTCGATCATGTCCTCGCTCTGGTAGAGCGTCCTCACCGTCTCGAGCCGCTCGCCGGTGACGACGTCGAAGGCCTCCTGCACCGACATCGTCTCGGTCTCGCGCAGCGTCTCCTTGATCGCGGGGAAGAGCAGCGGTGGTCCGGCGGCGAGCATGTCGGCCAGTTCGCGCGCGGCCGCCATGAGGCGGTCGAGGGGCACGACGTCGCGCACCAGCCCCCACCGCTGCGCCTCTGTCGCGTCCATCCAGCGTCCGGTCATCAGGAGATCGACCGCGACGTGGTACGGGATGCGCCGGCGCAGCTTGATCGTCGCCGCGTCGGCGAGGATGCCGGCGCGCAGTTCGGGCAGCGCGAAGCGGACGTGGTCGGCGGCAATGATCAGGTCCGCGGCGAGCGCGAGCTCGAAGCCGCCGCCCAGCGCCATGCCGTTGATGGCGGCGATCACCGGTTTGTTGAGGTTGGGGAGCTCCTGCAGCCCGCCCCAACCACCTTCGCCGAAGTCAGTGTCCGGCTCGCCGTCGGCCACCTCCTTGAGGTCCCAGCCGGCGCAGAAGAAGCGCTCGCCGGCGGCGGTGATGATCGCCACCCGGTAGGCGGGGTCGTCGCGAAACTCGGCGAAGATCTCGCTCATCAGCCGGCTGGTGCGGGCGCCGAAGGCGTTGGCCTTGGGGCGGTCGAGCGTGACCTCCAGGATCGTTCCCCGCACCTCGACCCGCACCTCGTCAGACCCCTTCATCCCATCATCTCCTCGCCGGTCCGGGCCGGTGCTCGTGCCGGTGCTCGTGCCGTGGTTGTCGTCGCTGTGTCGCGCTCAGGCGCCAGGGCGGCGATGGCGTCAATTGCCACCGCGCCGTCGGCGGAGACCAGCATCGGATTGACATCCAGCTCGCGCAACCGCGGGCCGAACGCCGCCGCGATCTGCGACACACACGCCGCGGCTCGACAGAGGGCATCCACGCCGGCGCAGTCCTCGCCCAGGCGCCGGGTCAGCAGCTGCCCGATCGCCATCTGCGCAAGCTCGGTACGCACCTGCTCGGGAGACGCCGGGGCCAGGAGGAAGCGGCGGTCGCCGAGCATCTCGATCAGCCCGCCTCCCGCGGCGACCATGAGTACGGGGCCGAACTGTCCGGCGACGATGCCGAGCGCGACCTCGATCCCGGGCAGCATCGGCGCCACGATCACCCGCCGACCCAGCCGTGCGGCGAGGTCGCGGTAGGCGTTGGTCACCGCGGCTGCGTCGCCGAGCCCGAGATGGACCCCGCCGTGGTCAGCCTTGTGAGCGATGCCCTCGTCGGTCTTGAGCACGACGGGGAATCCGAGCTGCTTCGCGGCCGCGACCGCCAGGTCGGAGGAGTCGGCGGCGAGGGTCGGCACGGTGGCAACGCCGGCCTCCTCGAGCAGGGCTAGCGCCTCGCGCTCCATGAGCGTCGCGCGGCCCTCGGCCGCCGCCAGCCACCGGGCCACAGCATGGTCGGATGCCGTCGACGCGGCGAGGTCGGAGCCGGGGTTGATTTCGCGGGAGTTCCGAAAATCGCGGCGATCGAGCGCATGGCGGACCGCCACGAGCGCGGCACGTACGCCGTCGAGCGTGGGGATCCCGTCCGCGTGTAACTCGCGCAAGAGGTCAGGGAACATCTGACGGCTGGAGTAGGTCGCCGCGAGCACGGGCTTGCTCGTGCGGGCGGCAGCGGCGCGGCAGCCAGCCCCGACCTCGGGCGCGAATCCCGCGCTGCCCGGCCCGCCGAAGGTGGTGAACACCATGACGGCCGCGGTGGCGGGATCGGCGGCGAGCAGATCGATGAGGTGTGCCGTCCCGCCCTCCAGGTCGGCCAGCCCGCCGCCGCCCCAGAAGTCGACCGGGTTGCTGGCCGGACCGTCGAGCCCGAGCGCGTCGCTGATCCGGTCCCGAGTGTGTTGCGAGAGCCGGGCGATCGGGACGTTCACCTCCTCGGCCTGGTCCAGGAACATCGCCAACCCACCGCCTGAATCCATCACCGCCGCGAGGCCGCCGCCCGCCATCCGGCGCTCGCCGCCGAGCAGGGCGAGCGTCGTCCACCACTCGTCGGGGGTTCGGGTCCGCGCGACCCCGTGACGGGCAAAGAGCGCCTCGAAGGCGGCATGATCGCCGGCCATCCGGCCCGCGTGGGTCGTCATCTGCTCGCGGGCGCCTGCGGTGGCGCCGGCGTACAGCGCGACCACCGGGATGTCGCGTCGCTCCGCCTCCTGCAGGGCGGCCACGAAGCCCTCCACGTCGCGCACCGTCTCGATGTAGATCCCGAGTACGCGGGTGGCGTCCATCGCCATCGCGTAACGCATCAGCTCGGCGATCGTCAGGGATGCCTCCATACCGGTGTGCGCTGTGAGGCTGAAGCCCAAGCGGGGATCGTTGGTATTGGCCTCCCAGTACATCGTCCCGGACTGAGAGACGATCGCCACGTTGCCCGGCTCGACGTGCGGTACCGCCCAGGTCGCGGCCGATCCGGCGACGAAGTTGACATAGCCGAGCGTGTCGGGACCGAGCAGGGCGACACCGGCGTCGCGGGCGCGATCGGCCAGGCGGGCGACCCAGGCGTCGCGCCCGTGTCCGGTCGGCGCGCCGAAGACGAGCAGACTTCGTGCGCCGGCGACGAGTGCGGCCTCCATGTCGCGCTCGATCCGGTCCACGCCGCTGGCGACGATGGCCAGGTCCACTGGCTCGGGCAGATCGTCGGCGACCGGGACGCAGGGCAGGCCCAGCACCTCCGCGTAGCGGTCGGTCACCGGGTACACCCGGGCTGGGCCGCCTCGTGCGCGCAGGGCGGTGAGCACCCGGTGACCCGGCCGTCCCGCTCGCCCGCTGGCGCCCAGGACGGCGACCGAAGCGGGTGCGAGGAGCGCCCGTAGCTGCTCCGTGTCGCTCACTGGCCCGCGCCGAACTGCGCGCGCGCCCGCATGATCGCCAGCAGTGCCCGGTCTCGCTCGAGGACCATCTCAGCGACCGAGCGTCCGCCGGCCTCGCGCTCGCAGCCCTCGATCAGCCGCCGTTGCAGCTCGTCGTCGAGCTCAGGCGCCTGCAGCCGAGTCCACGGCTCGGCCAGCGTCGGGCCGAAGTGCTCGAGCACGTGCGCGATGCCACCCTCGCCGCCGGCCAGGTGGAAGTTCATGATCGGCCCGGTGATCGCCCAGCGCAGCCCAGGGCCGTCGCACACGCTGGAGTCGATCTGCTCCACGGTCGCCTCACCCTCCTTGATCATGTGCAGCGCTTCGCGCCACATCGCCTCCTGAAGGCGGCTTGCGATGAACGCCGGCACGTAGCGGTCGAGCTTCAGCGGCCGCTTGTCGTAGCGCGCGTAGAAGTCGACCGCCCAATCGGCGATCGCCGGGTCGGTGCGCTCTCCGGCGAGCACCTCCACCAGCGGCACCAGGTACGGCGGGTTGAAGGGATGGCCGACGACCGTCCGCTCGGGTCGTCTGCAGCGCTCCTGGATGGCGGTCATGCTCAGGCCTGAGGTGCTGCTGAGCAGGACCGTGCCCTCCGGTGTGTGGCGGTCGAGCGTTGCGAAGAGCTCCTGCTTGGCCTCCAGTACCTCCGGGACCGCCTCCTGCACCGCGTCGGCGTCGGCGACCGCCTCCTCGAGCATGGCGGCAACGCGGAGCTTTTGCGGTGAGGCCCCGGGCCGGAGGCCCATCTCCTCCATGAGGGGCCAGAAGGACTCGATCGTCTGCGGCAGTCGCTCGCGGACGGCCGGGACCGGGTCAAACGCACGCACGTCGAGCCCCATCCGCAGGAAGTGCAAGATCCACCCGCTGCCGATAACGCCACCGCCGATGACGGCGACCGTGGGCTCGACGGCCGGGTCGGTGAGGTCGACCGGGCTCATCGGCTGCGCGGCAATCCCAGGACCCGTTCGGCGATTACCGAGCGCAGGATCTCAGAGGTCCCGGCGTAGATCGTGGTGGCGCGCGCCATCAGGTAGCAGTGATGCCAGTATGCGGCGACGTCGATGGAGCGGTCATCGGCGGTGGACGCGCCGCCGAACCGCTGGACGCCGAGCAACGCGACTCGCTGAGCCAGCTCTGACCAGGCCAGCTTGAGCACCGAGCCATCCGGCTCGGGCATGTCGGTGCGGGTCAGCGCGACGAGCGAGCGGTGGAGCATCAGCCGCACGGCCTGCAGGTCGCACCAGATCGTCGCCACCTGGTCGCGGACGGTTTCGTCCTCGATCGCCGGACGGGTGCCGGCGGGCAGTCCGCGCACGCAGTCCAGCAGGCGGTCGACCATGAACCCGAGCTCGCCGATGTCCTCGCAGGATTCGATCACACGCTCGTTGGCGAGGGTCATGATGGCCACGTTCCATCCGTCGTTGACCGAGCCGAGGACGTGCTCGTCGCCGAGGCGCACATCGGTGAGGAACACCTCGCCGAACTCGGTCTCTCCGGCGATGTCGCGGATCGGCCGGATCTCGACGCCCGGGGCGTGCGCCGGCACAATGAAGCAGGTGATGCCCCGGTGCCGGACCGACTCGGGGTCGGTGCGGGCGAGGACGAACAGCCATTGGGCGAAGGGGGCATAGGTCGTCCAGGTCTTGCTGCCGCTAAGCACCCATCCGTCGCCGTCGCGTACGGCGCGGGTCTTCAGCGCGGCGAGGTCCGACCCCGCCTCGGGCTCGGAGAAGCCCTGGGCCCAGACCTCGGACTCGTCGCGGATGGCTCCGAGATAGAGCTGGCGCTGTGCGTCGGTGCCGTACTGCATGAGCAGGGGGGCGACGAGGTCGGAACCGCCGTCACCGTGAGAGACACGCGGGTGGGCACGAATGGCCTCCTCGCGAAAGATCGCAGTGTGCAACGGGGGCGCGCCTCGGCCTCCCATTTCGACGGGCCAATGCGCAGCGAGCAGGCCGGTCTCCGCCATCCGCCGCTGCCAGGCCTGACGGATGCGATCGTGTTCGTCCGGTCCCGTCGCAAGCTCCAGCCCGCGCCGGTCGGTGGGAAGGTGGACCTCCGACCACTCGACTACCTCGGCGCGGAAGGCGGCAGCGTCCGCGTCATCCATGAGCGTCACCACGGCCGGCGGCTCGGCGCCGTCGAGCACCCGAGACGCGATCTCCTGTCGGCGCACAGCGCCGCCGCCATCGAGTTGCTCGAGCCAGAGCGCTCGTCGCAGGTAGCGGTGCAGCTGATGTTCCCAGGTGAAGCCGATGCCGCCGGCCACCTGGATCGCGGTCTCGCCGGTGCGCACAGCAGCGCCGGCGGCGGCGTCGAGGGCCGCAGCGACGGCCACCGGCGCGATGGCGTCGTCCGCCTCGACGGCGCGCAGAGCCCACGCTGCGAGGTCGCGCGCGAGAGAGATCTCGCTGAAGCGCTCGGCCAGGGGCCCCGCGATCGCCTGGAAGGCACCGATCGCCTTGCCGAACTGCTTACGTGCGCACGCGTAGTCGACGCTCGTCTGCAGGAGGTGGTCGGCGGCACCCAGTGCCTCGAAGGTTGCCGCGAGGCGGGCCTGAAGGGCCGTTGTCTCAAGCAGACGCCGCGCTGCGTCGCGACCGGCCACCAGCCGCCCGGGGGCGGCGTTCAGCGTGAGCCGTGCGGCGGGGCGGGTCGGGTCGATCGACGGGGTGGAGGTGATCGTCACGCCTGGCGCATCGGTGGAGACGAGGAACAGGCCGATCCCCTCGTCGTCACGGGCGGTGACGATGACCGCGTCGGCGGCCTCGAGATCCGTGACGCCGATCTTGACGCCGGTGACGGCCCAGTCGTCGCCGGCCGGCCGGGCCGTTGTCGCCGTCCGTGAGGGGTCCGACAGCGTTCGCGGTCCGTCCGGTTCACACCAGCCGGCGGTGACGATCGCCGACCCTCCGATCACGCTTGTCAGCACGTCCGGCGCCTCGCTCAGCAGCGGGACGGCGAGCGCGATCACGGGGAGGTGGGGCGAAGGCGCGAGCGCGCGACCGAGTTCCTCGAAAAGGATGCACTGCTCAGCGGTTCCGAGGCCGGCGCCGCCGTCGGACTCGGTGACGGCGACCCCGAGCCAGCCCATCTCGGCGAAGGCGCGCCAGAGCTCGGCGTCGGGCTCGGGCGACGCAGAGTCGGCGCGCTCGGCCACGTAGTCGGGGCTGAGTCGACGGGAAGCGAATTCGCGCGCTACCTCGCGGAGCATCTCGGGGACGAATCCGTCGGCATGCCCCGTGGCGGCGTCGGCGCTCATCGCAGTCGGGATGCCGGCGTCATAGCGCGGAAGTATCGGAGGATGAGCCGCCTTTGTCAAGATAGCGACGTCGGTTTCGCTTTAGTCGCCGCGCCGATGCGAACACGCGGAGCGTTGACCGCCGGCGGGCAACTCAGTTTAGAAAAAGCGACGTCGGTCTCTTGACTTGGGCCGGTGAACGATGGAGAATCGAGGCACTGTGCGGCGCAGTTCGGACAGAGGGGCGACGCGGTCACGGAGACCGGTCCGTCGCGGTCCGCTGCGATATATGCAGCACCTCGACGCCGTCGCCACGGTCAGACCGACCCCACCACGAAGGAGAGGTGCATGTCCAGTTCGCTTCTGCCCCGACGCGTCGCGTTTGCGTTGTGCTGTGCCGCCCTGCTCGCGCTCTCGGCCATAGTGGCGGGGTGTGGCAGCTCGAGCTCGTCACCGTCAACCACCTCGGCCGCGTCCAATTCGGCGGCGACGAGCTCGGCGGCGACGAGCTCGGCAGCGACCAGCTCGGCAGCGGGAACGAGCTCGCAGGCCGCGAAGTCGGTGACGATCGGTGTGGACCCGACCTCGATGCCGTATGCCGGCCTGTCGCACGGACAGCTGATCGGGATGGACGCCGACATCGCACGCGCCGTCGCCAAGCAGGCGGGCCTGAACGCCAAGCTCATTCAGCTCACGTTCGACAACGCGGTGCCCGCGCTGAAGTCCGGACGGGCCGACGTCTCGCTGGTCGGCGGCTGGTTTGACGACGCCACGCGCCAAGCTGAGCAGAACGTCGTCTCCTACTACCAGGCCCCGGTCGGCTTCGTCGTCAAGAAGGGCAACCCGTCGCACGTCGGCGGTACCTGGCAGGGGCGCTGTGGCCGCACCCTCGCGACCTACACCAGCTCGCCGGACTACCTCACCATCCTCAAAGCCGACAGCGCCAAGTGCACCAAGGCGGGCATGAAGGCGATCACGGTGAGCTCGTTCGCCGGCCTGGCCCCCGGCGTGCTCGCCGTGCGCTCCGGACGGGTCGACGGATTCATGGACGGGGTCCCGGCGGTCGCCTACCAGGCGAAGGTGAACAACCTCAGCTACGTCCCCGCCACCGACCAGCCGAATGTCATCTGGGGCATCTCCGTCCGCAAGGATGACCCTGCCCTCGCCACTCAGATCGCCAATGCGCTCAAGGCGCTGACGGCGTCCGGCCAAGTCGCCCAGATCTGGAAGAAGTACGGTTTCCCGTCCTCGATCACGCTCAGCCCGAGCCAGATCACGGTCAACGGGAAGTACAAGAACGGATGAACTCGGCCGAAGTGATCAGCCAGGCGGAGGAGGTGCCAGAGGGCGAGCTGACGATCGCCCGCCGGCACCATCCTCTGCGCTGGCTGCTCGCCTTGGCGCTCCTGTGGATCACTTTCGCCATCGTCCGCGCGTTCGCGACCACGCCGAACATCGACTGGCACACCGTCGGCAGTTACCTGTTCAACTCCGACGTCCTGGCGGGTCTGGAGAAGACGCTCCTGCTCACCGCCGCCGCGATGGCGCTCGCCGTGGTCCTCGGCGTCATCCTCGCGGTGATGCGCCTGTCGTCGAATCCCGTGGCGCGCTCGTTCGCCATGGGGTACGTGTGGCTGCTGCGGTCCGTACCCGTGCTTGTGCAGCTGATCTTCTGGTACAACCTCGCGCTCGTCTTCCAGAGGGTCAAGCTGGGGGTGCCGGACACAGGGCTCACGATCGCCGCCTGGCAGACCAACAGTGTGATCACGCCCTTGATCGCCGCTGCGCTCGGACTGGGCCTCGCGGAGGCCGCGTACTACTCCGAGATCGTCCGCGGTGGGCTGCTCGGCGTCGGTGACGGCCAGCAACAGGCGGCGAGCGCAATCGGCATGACGGGCTTTCAGTCGTTCCGGCTGATCATCCTGCCGCAGGCGATGCGGATCATCATCCCGCCGACCGGCAACGAGTTCATCGGGATGCTCAAGTACACGGCCCTCGCGTCGGTGATCTCGTACAACGAGTTGCTCGGCACGGCCACCCAGATCTATGGCCAGAACGGCAAGACGATCGAACTGCTGCTGGTGATCAGCTTCTGGTACATCGCCTGTACGACGGTCCTGACCATCCTGCAGTCCTTCATCGAGCGGCATTTCCAGCGCGGCTATGCGCCGGCGGTCGGCAGGCGATCCGGTCGTCTGCCGTGGTTCCCAAAAATGGGCTCGGCGGCGTAGCCAGCGCGACATGACGACGCCGCCCATGATCCAGGCGATCGGCGTCCGCAAGAGCTTCGGTTCGCTGGAGGTCCTGTGCGGCGTCGACCTCGTCGTCGCGAGCGGCGAGGTGGTGTGCGTGATCGGTCCATCCGGATCGGGCAAGAGCACGCTGCTGCGCTGCATCAATCGCCTCGAGACGATCGACGGCGGGACGCTGCGGGTCGACGGTGACTACGTGGGCTACCGCCGCTCCGGCAGCCAACTCCACGAGCTGAGAGGCCGCGCGCTGGCCCGCCAGCGCGCTGATATCGGCATGGTCTTTCAGCAGTTCAACCTGTTCCCGCACATGACGGCGGTCGAGAACGTGGCAGTCGGCCTGCGCACGGTGCGAGGCGTCAACAAGCGCGCGGCCACCGAACGCGCCGAGCATCACCTCGAGCAGGTGGGACTGAGCGACAAGCGGGCCACCTACCCCGAGCAGCTCTCCGGCGGTCAGAAGCAGCGCGTGGCCATCGCCCGGGCCTTGGCAATGGAGCCAAAGCTGATGCTGTTCGACGAACCGACCTCGGCGCTTGACCCCGAGCTCGTCAACGAGGTCCTCGAGATCATGATCGCGCTCGCGCGCACGGGACTGACGATGGTCTGCGTGACCCACGAGATCGGTTTCGCCCGTGAGGTGGGCGATCGCGTCGTGTTTATGGACCAGGGCCGGGTGGTCGAGGAGGGATCCCACGACGCCGTGCTGACCAATCCCCAGCATGAACGCACGAAGGCGTTTCTGTCACACCTGATCCGATCGTGATGCTCACGCCGCCCGCGCTCCACGGCCCGCTGGCCCAACGAGGAGGAGACAGATGACCGACACCGTCGCCCACCAGGTATCGAGGCACTTCGCGCCGCCCGAGCTCAGGCAACGCGTCGCCGACGTCCTCGCGGCCGCGGGCAAGGACGCCTCGAACACGAGCATCGACGAGCTGGCTCCATTGGATCAGTGGCACATGATGCGCGACGTCCCAACGCGACGCCTCGCCGAGCACGCCGCTGTCACCGGTGACCAGTGCGTCCTCGACGTCGGCTGCGGGATGGGGGGCCCGGCCCGTTTCCTGGCTGCGACCTACGGCTGCACCGTGACCGGTGTCGACATCACGACTCCCTACCTGGAGACGGCCGCGCTGCTCACGGAGTTGACGGGTCTGACCGATCGGGTCTCGTTCCAGCACGCCGATGCGACCGACCTCCCGTTTGCGGACGACATGTTCGACCTGGTCTGGACCCAGCATGCGGCGCAGAGCATCCCGGACAAGGCGGCGTTCTTCGCCGAACTTCACCGCGTCCTCAAGCGCGGCGGTACCGCCGTCATCCACGATCTCTATCGCGGGGCGTCGGGAGAGATCCACTTCCCTGCGTTCTGGGGCCGAAGCGACTCCATCAGCTTTCTCGTCACGGACTCCGAGATGCGCAGCCTGCTCGAGACGGGCGGCTTCGAGGTCGTCGAGTGGACCGACACGACCGACGAGGTCCTGGCCTTCAACGCCGACCGGTTGGAGCGGGGCATCCCAGCGCCCATTCCGGGTCTCAACATCTCGCTGTTGTTCGGCGACGAGACCATGACCATGGCCGCCAACGGGGTTCAAGACCTCCGCGACGGTGCCGTCGGAACGTTCGAGGCGGTGCTGACGGGGCGCTGAAGCCGCACGACGTCCGCGGCGGCGCCAAGCGCGGGTGGGTCGGCAGCGAGAGATGATGTCGCTCCCGTAGGGATGGTCAGCACGCGATGCGCGCCCGGGGTGGGACCGTGGTGGTCGTCGCCAACTGAGCGTCGCTGGCGCTGGCACACGGTGCGCTCGGGGCACGTCTGGCGTGGACGGTGGCGCTGGCGCGCACGGTGTGTACGCCATGGGCGCTGGCCGTGGCGGGCGCCGGGCCATCTCGATGAACCAGCAGCCCTGGCCCTCGGTCAGCGTGGGCACCTCGACGCGGACTCCGCGGTCGTCGCCGAGCACGTCCCGATGCTCACCCAGGCAGTGCGCCACATCGGCAACGTCATGGGGACGAGGCTCTGGCCCCCGGCGATCACGTGCGCCTCGTCGCCGAGCTGTTGCAGCTGCTCCACCGTCGACGGCTTGCGGACGCTCGCGCGCGCCAGTCGCACGCTGCCACTCAACCATGGGTGTTGCCTCCCTTAGTACCGTCCCCAGGCCCCTGCCGCCACCTGAGACACTGAACCGCAGCATTTGTGTTGCTGGGGTGAGACCGCATCACCCAGGGAGGGTGATCGCGTGCCGACGGATCGCCCGTGGGCCTGCGGACGCGGGAACCGGGGCTGCCATTAGCTCGGTACGACTGCGGTTCATTACCCGAGCCAGCCAGGCGCCGTGGCTGCGGCTGACAAACGTTTGCCCGTAGCGGGTCATGGCTGTTAGCGTTGCCGACACACGCGGCGGGTGAAATGACGAGTCTTCGGATCCTCGGACCGGTGCAGGCGTGGCGCGGCGATCAGCGTCTCGCCGTAGGAGGCCCGCGCCAACTGACCCTGCTTGCTTTTCTGGTGCTGCGCGCGAACGGCGCCGTCTCGAGGGACGCGATCGTCGACGCCGTCTGGGGGCCCACGCGTGCCGGCGCCGATAACCGGCTGCAGATGGCGATCGCGCGCATGCGCAAGTCCCTGGAACCGCTCGCCGCCGATTCCGGGCCGTGGCTTCAGACGGTCAGTGGCGGCTACCTTCTGTCAATCCCTCCGGACGAACTGGACGCCGACGCGTTTGAGCGCGCGGTCCGGTCGGGCGCGCACGCGCTGGAGGCGGGCGCCGCCGCCCAGGCGGCCGACATCCTGTCCGGCGCCCTGGCGCTGTGGCGCGGGCCGCCGCTTGCGGAAGTGGCCTTTGAGGACTTCGCCCAGGTCGAGATCCGCCGGTTGGAGGAGCTGCGGATGCGCGCGCTCGAAAGCCGGATTGATGCCGAGCTTCAGCTGGGGCGTCATGCCGACCTCATCGGAGAGTTGGAGGGTCTTGTTCTGGCGCAGGGAGCAACCAATGAGCGGCTCGCCCGACAGCTGATGCTGGCGCTCTATCGCTGTGGCCGTCAGGCCGACGCGCTCGGTGTCTATCACCGCGCCCGCACCGCCCTGGCGAGTGAGCTCGGACTGGAGCCCGGCCCAGCGCTCAAGGCGCTGCAGCTCAAGATCCTCGAGCAGGCGGCCCCGCTGGAGGTGCCGCCGGGCGTCGGCGGACCCGAGGGCGACGGCGACTCGGCGCCGGTGGTCGGAGCTCCGATGCCGGTCCGCCTGGTCCCGTACGGCCCGTCAGTGTTCGCCAATCGCAACCGGGAGCGGCAAGCTCTCGCCCAAGTCCTCGACGAAGCCGCGAGCCGAGGGCCGCGGGCCGTCTTCGTCACTGGCGAGCCGGGTATCGGCAAGACGCGACTCGTCAGCGAGTTCGCCCAACAGGCTCGCGGCGACGGCGTGCTGGTTCTCGCCGGCCGCTGCGAGGACGGGCTCAGCCTGCCGTACCAGCCATTCGTCGAAGCCCTGGAGCACCTCATCTCTCATGCGCCGCGGGCGCTGCTTCAGCGCCACGTCGCCGAATACGGGGAATCGGTGATGCGCCTCGTCCCGGCGCTCGCCGGTCGCGCGGCCGGAGCACCGCCAGTGGCCGAACCGAGCGAGTCCGAACGCTACGTGCTGTTCCGGGCGATCGAGGGACTCCTGGCGGCAGCCGCCGCGGCGGCGCACCAGGCTCTGCTCCTGGTAATCGAAGACCTCCACTGGGCCGAGCCCCCGACCCTCACCCTCCTGCGACGGCTGCTGTCCTCGCCGCGACGGTCGGCAGTAGTGATCCTGTCCACGTGCCGGGTCGGCGGGGTCGGGGAGGACCATCCGGTCCGAGAGCTGCTGGCCGATCTTCACCGGGAGCCGAACGTGCATCGGCTGAATCTCACCGGGTTGGACAGCGCCGACGTCGTGGAGTTGATGAGCGGCATCGCGGACACGCCGCCGGGGACCGCCGACGCCGGTCTGGCCGACGACCTCAGGAGCACCGCCAACGGCAACCCGTTCTTCATCACCGAGCTCGTGCGCGGTCTCGCCGATACCGGTGCGCTCGTCAGCGAGCACGGTCGGTTGCGGCTGACCGATGGCGTCGACCCGGCGGCGAATCTGCCCGTGAGCATCACCGAGACGCTCGCCCGGCGCGTGCGGCGCGTCGATGACGACACCCGTCGCTGCCTTGGGGCTGCCGCGGTCATCGGTGAGGAGTTCGACCTTGAGCTGGTCACGGAGATCGTGGACGTGAGCTCGCCGCTCGACGCTGTGGAGAGCGCGGTGAAAGACACCATCCTCATCCAGATGCCGGGTCGGCCGGCTCGCTACCGCTTCGCCCATCAGCTGATGCAGCGTTATCTCTATGGCGAGCTCGGCACGGCGCGTCAGACCGAGCTGCATCGAAAGGTCGCGGTCGCGATGGAGGGACGAGCCCACCGCGGGGTCACGCCAGTAGCCGAGCTGGCGCGGCACTGGTCTGAAGCGGTGGACGCCGACACCGAAACGGCCCTGCGGTATTCGATCCTGGCTGGGGACGAGGCATTGGACAAGCTCGCCCCCGACGAGGCCCGCCGTTGGTATGTCAGTTCGCTCGGCCTGCTCGGCCGTGGACGCCAGGCGGGGGACGCCCAGCGATGCGAGCTACTGATCAAGCGCGGTGAGGCCGAGCGCCAAGCGGGAGACCCGCGCTCTCGGAAGACTCTGCTGGAGGCGGCGGAGATCGCGCAGCGGATCGACGACGAGGGCAGGCTCGTCCGCGCCGCATTGGGCAACTCCCGCGGTATGCAGAGCGAGACCGGCATCGTGGATGAGGCGCGAATCGCGACGCTGCGGGCAGCACTTCGAGTCGTGGGCGACGATGATGGGCCGGAGCGCGCCCAGCTTCTGGCGATGCAGGCCGCGGAGCTCATGTACTCGCCTGACTGGGACCGGCGTGTCCAGCTGAGTAACGAGGCGCTCAGGGTCGCCCGCCGGCTCGACGACCCAGACACGCTCAGTGCCGTCCTCAACATGAGGTTCGTGACGTTGTTGGCGCCCGAGACGCTCGCCGAGCGTCAGGCGAACACCCTGGAGGCGGTCGCCGCGGCGGAGCTGCGCAGCGACCCTATGGTCCGGTTCTACGCCTACCACTGGAGGACCTACACCTCCATCGAGAGCGGCGACATCGTCTCGGCGCTGACCTGGGCGGCCCGCGAGCAGACCATCGCAGACCGGTTCCGCCAGCCCACGACCTTGTGGCTGCGCTATGCCGACGAGGCCAACCTGGCGATCGTGTCCGGTGACCTGGCTCGCGCCGATCAGCTGGCGGCGACTGCGCTGGCTGTCGGCCGGATCAGCGAACCCGACGCCCTCGTCTGCTTTGCGGCACAGCAGGCGTCGATTGCGTTCGAGCGAGGATCTCTGGATGAACTGGTCCC
Organism: Solirubrobacteraceae bacterium; assembly: GCA_036490435.1. Lineage (GTDB taxonomy): Bacteria > Actinomycetota > Thermoleophilia > Solirubrobacterales > Solirubrobacteraceae > Palsa-465. Next base: position 48,219 of record DASXDW010000064.1, on the reverse strand, counting down.
GCTCGTGGAGCAGGCGGCGCGGGACAACGCCGGCGTTCCCGGGTTCCGGGCCATCCTCGCGCTCGCGCTGAGCGCGACGCCGAGAAGGGAGGAGGCGCGCCGGCTTCTCGAGCGCGCAATCGCCTCTCGCTTCGGCGACCATCCGCACGACGTCACATGGCTCGCCGTCGCCTGCATTCTGGCTCAGGTCAGCTCCCGGCTCGAGGACGGTTCCTCGGCGGCTGCGCTGTATCGGATCCTGGAGCGCTGGAGCGGCCAGATCGCCTATCCCGCTTTTGGCGTGTGGGGACCCGTCGCCCTCTATCTCGGTTCGCTCGCGCTCGTTCTCGGCGAGGCCGAGGCGGCCGCCTCCCACCTCTCCGACGCGACGCAGACCGCCATCCGAGCCGGGGCTCCACTGTGGGAACAGCGCGCGGCCCGGGAACTCGAACGTCTGGCCCAACTCACGCACTGAGCGTGCCATGACAGAACCGGCCTCACGCGCAGGCGAGCGTGCCACCCGGGTCGCCATCCTCGGCGGCGGCTGTGGTGGCCTCGCCGCCGCTTGGGAGCTCACCGCCTCCCCGGCCCTGCGAGGACGTTATGACGTGACCGTGTACGAGGCGAGCTGGCGACTCGGGGGCAAAGGCGCCAGCGGCCGGGAGGGAGGTTGTGACGGCGGCTCGGGTAGCCGCCGGATCCACGAGCACGGTCTGCACGTCTGGTTCGGTTTCTATGAGCGTTCGTTCCGCATGCTGCGCGCCGCGTACGAGGAGGCAGGACTGGCGCATGGCGACGACTGGTGGACGATGCCGTTCCAGAGATGCGACGCGATCTCGCTCTATGAGCAACGCGACGATGGCACGTGGCTGAGGCAGCCGATCCAGCTACCTCGTCGCGGCGGCCCGCAGCGGGGTCCGCCGACGAGGTCCCGTCGCCTTGGCATCGGGCTCGCCGTGGCCCGCACCACGCGGTTACTGGCGACAGGCGTGCGCGCCGAGCTGAGCGCCTCAGGCGCGCGCCGCGGCACATCGTCCGGTGAGATCGGTGACGTCGCAGCCGCCGATGTCGCGGCCACGCTTGATCGCATCGCCGACCAGATCGATGCGATGGAGTCCTCGGTCACGGTCGGCGCTGATGACGGCGCTTCGTCCGCCACCCGCGGCCTCGGACCGTTCGCGCCGGGCGCTCGGCGGCCGATCTCCACGCCGGGCGTCGAGCAGCTGATCGGAGCGCTGCTCGAGCACGTGCGCCGGCTTGGCGGCCAATTGACGGAAGGGAAGACCTCGGATCGCTTTCGTCTCTGGCGAGGGGTGCTGGAGTTGGTCGCGGCCTCTCTTGCCGGGATCGTTCACGACGGGGTCCTCTGGCGCGGTTTCGATGTGCTGGATGCGGAGGACCTGCGCGAATGGCTCGGCCGCCACGGGGTGGACCGCGAGACGCTGATGCGCTCGCCGGTGCTTCGCGGCCTGTACGACCTGACGTTCGCCTACCGAGGTGGAGACAAGCGGCACCCGAGCCTGGCGGCGGGCCGAGGCCTGCAGTCACTGTTGCTGATGATCAATTACGAAGGCTCGTTCATGTGGCGCATGCGAGCCGGGATGGGCGATGTCGTGTTCTCACCCCTGTACCTCGCCCTCCGCCAGCGCGGCGTGAAGTTCCGTTTCTTCTCACGGGTGACCGGGCTGCGCCTGATGCCCGGACGCCCGATCATCAATGCGATCGAGCTGACGCGCCGGCGGACGGTCGCCGCGGGCCCGGATGGGTATGAGCCGATCGAGCGCATCGGGGACTGGTGGTGCTGGCCTGCGGCTCCGTATCGGGCGCAGTTACTCAACCGGGAGCCTCACGCCGAGACGCTCGTCCGCGGAGCCGATTTCGATGACGTTGTCCTGGCCATCCCGGTGGGCGCGCTGGGCGAGATCTGCGGTGAACTGGCCGAGGCCGACGCTCGCTTCAACACGATGCTCAGCCGCGCGGAGACGGTGCGCACCAAGGGCCTACAGCTGTGGCTGACCAAGACGATCGAAGAGCTGCGAGGCCCACCGAACGTCCACGGGCTCGACCCTCCAGCCACCGCGTTCGCCGAGCCCTTTGACACCTACTGTGACATGAGCCACCTGCTGGCGGCGGAGGATCACGCGGGCGACGACGGTCCCAAGGCGGTCGCGTACTTCTGCGCGGTGCTGCCCGATGGGGTCGAACCCGCCGCCGCGGATGACGCGGTGCGCCAGTCGGCGGGGGACTACCTGGAGCGGGACATCGGGGCGATCTGGCCCGGAGCGGTCAACGATGGGGCGTTTGATTGGGGTGTGCTGTTCGATCCGAGCGGCCGAGCGGGGCGCGACCGGCTCCGCGCGCAGCACGTCAGCGCCAACGTCGCGCGAACCGACCGCTACGTCACGACTCCTGCCGGGAGCGTGGACGCCCGGCTTCACCCAGGCGCCTCGGGGTTCGAGAATCTCGTGCTGGCGGGTGACTGGACCCGTAACGGGATCGACGGCGGCTGCGTCGAGGCGGCGGTCGCGTCTGGGCAGCAGGCGGCGGCGGCGCTCATCGGGGTGTCCGCCGACCCGAGGGGGACGGGCCGCCATCGACCGTCATACGTCGAGTACGGCTCGTTGGCCACGGCGCCCGGACCCCTGCTCTGCGAACGGGCTCGGCTCTACTGCTTCGTGCTGCGCACCGATCGACACCGGGTCCAGCAACTCTGCGACCTCGTGTTCGCCCAGCCGACCGGCGGCGCCCGTCGCTACGTCGTGCCCCGTCTGGCTCCGGTGATTCTGACCTTTGGAACGATCGCCGGTCTGCGCTCGCTGCATCCCGGTCATGTCAACCGGGCGAGCGCGTCCGAGCCGGAGGCCGCGATCTGGGTACCGACGATCGCACAGCACCATGACGGGCGCCGCCATGTCGACGAGCACCTGGCCATCTTCATGCCGTACCTGTGGGTCGACGATCCCATCGCGTTCGCGTCCGGCCGCGAGGTGTACGGGTTCGCCAAGGCGCAAGGCTGGATGCCGCGCTTGGGCGATCCCCGCGGGGGCGAGGAGGCGCGGCTGCCCGAGCCGCCCGAGACGCTGGCCGTCGATGTCCATGGAGTCCTGGACTATTCGCCGTCGGCCGAGATGGGCCGACGCCGGCTGATCACGATTCGCCGTCGCGGACTGCGCCGTGGCGGCTTGGCCGACGTCCAACCGGACACGCCAATCGAGGGAGACACGCTCGCATCGCTGATCGGCCACCTCCTCGCGGGGCTGGGAGGATCGCCCGGGGAGCCTGCTCGGCGCTCTGCCGGCGCGATGCGCTCACCCACACACGCGGCTCGAGCCCGGATGGCGACGCTCGCCGAGCTCATGACCGAGCAGGTCGTGCGGCTCGCCTTCCTGAAGCAGATCCGCGACGCCGAGTACGGAGATCTGGCCGTGGTGCAGCAGGTGGTGGAGGCCCGTTCCAGCGTGCTGCCCGGCTCGCTGCGGTGGCGGCGGCTGCGAGGCTCCTACGAGCTTTCGGTGGAGCGGCTGGCGAGCCACCCGCTCGAAGCCGAGCTCGGCCTCGCCGGGGAGCAGACGGTCCGCCTGGCGTTCGCGGCGGAGTTCGGATTTCGGATGGAGTCGGGCGTGGTGCAGTGGCCGCGCGCGTGATCCGCCGGTCGTATCACGTCGGGTCCTCAGAGCCTTCCGCCGTATCCTGGAGACGGCAGCGCAGGAAATACATGCTGGCGTGCAGCTCTGACACATGGATATCGGAGTTGTAGAGGGCGCTGTCGCAACCGCTGGTGAGCAGCCGCCGCACCTCAGCCAAGCAACTGGGGTCGGCCGTCGCCGCCTGTTCGATCAGATCGGCCACCTCGAGCAGGTCGTCGCGCACGTCGGCCACCCGATCGACCAACAGCAGCACGTAGCGGCGGCGGACGGGATCGGGCTCGGGAGACGTCCCAGCCAGCCGCCGCAGGCGACGCGCGAGGCGGCGGCGGGCCCGGGCGGGCGTCAGCCGCGCTGGATCGGTGCGTCGTGACGGCGGCGAGGTCGGCAGGGATCCGTGGTGGCCGACGTCGGCGAAAGGCAGACGTGAGTCCTCCATGGCGCCGGCGCGACGTCGAGCGATTGACATTCGCGCAGGATCCTCGCGGCACCTCACCAGGCGGTAACAGGGAGTAACAAAGTGCCACCCCGCCTCCGCTGTCACAGGTTAACGCGCGTGACTGGTCTGTTACCCCGGGCCACGACCGTTGCGGCATGCAGCACGACTCACCACCTCGGACACGGGTCGCGCTGGCCGCACTTGTCCTGGGAGTGCTCATCGCGTCACCGGCCGCAGCGTGGGCCGCGCCGCGGCCTCGGATCAGGCCACGCCTGGACGCGCCGGCGATGTCGTCGATCGGAGTGCACTCGATGCTCTATCTAACGACTCCGTTCGTCGGCAAGCAGGCGATGTTCCAGGAGGCGGCTGCGGTCGGCGCGTCAACGATCCGACTTGACGTCGAGCTTTCCGCCGTGTTTGCAGATGAGAGCGGTCCGCCCGATTGGGTCGGCATCGATCAGTACATATGGCTGGCCCGCCGCTACCACCTGCGCGTCCTCGCCGACCTGTTGGCTACGCCGTGGTACCTGGCCGATTGTCCCGGCGGCGCGTCATTCGCAGCCAGCTATCTGTGCCCTCCCGCCGATCCGGCCACCTGGGCACGGGATGCCGGAGCGATCGCCGCCCACACCCGCGGGGTCATCGACGACTTCGAGATCATCAATGAGCCGGATGGGCGCTGGTCCTTCCTCGGCACCCCGCAGCAGTACGCCCACATCCTGGCGGCGTCATACGCCGCCATTCACGCCGCCGACCCTGCTGCGCGGGTCGCGTTGGGCGGGTTGATGGACATCGGCACTGCCGGCAAGGCCTGGCTGGACGCGGTATTCGCGACGCCAGGGATCAACGCGGCGCGCAGCTACGACATCGGCAACATCCACGTCCGCACGTCCGCCGCCGAGACGGGACCGGTCGTCACCGGGTGGCGGAGGTACTTCTCGCGCCGTGGCTTTCACGGCCCGCTGTGGGTGACCGAGACCGGCTATCCGGCGGATCCGGCGTGGCAGACCGACGTCCGGTACCACGACGGACCGGCATCCCAGGCGGCGTGGATGATGTGCGCGATCCCGGCGATGCTCGCCGCGGGCGCGACGACCGTGTTTGTGACCGAGCGCGACTCGCTCGCCGGGCGCTACGCGTCCGAGGGCATTCTGCGCAGCAGCGACCCGCTCACCGCCGACCCCGCCTACGTTCGCCGTCCCTCCTTCTACGCGATCCAGCGGCTCGCCCGGTCATTGGCCGGCGCCGGCGCCGATCAGCGCGAGCCGGCTAGCTCGGCGTCGTGCGGGGACAGGTCCGGCGGAAGGGGATGCCAGGCGCGTACTCGGACCACTCGACCCTGCTGAGCCCGGCCCCGACGAAACGGCAGACCAGGGCGCGCAATGCGGCGAACGAGGTGCGCGTCGGGACGACGTGCCACATCCGGACGGTCCGGTCGACGCTGCCCGTGACGAGAAGGTGACCGTCGCTGCTGAACGCGACCTTCTCCACCGACCGGGTGTCCCCGGTGAGGGGACTGCCGAGTTGGGTGCCGGTGGCGACATGCCAGAGGCGCGCGGTGTTGTCGGTGCTCCCAGAGGCAAGTGTCGTCCCGTCCGGGCTGAACGCGACGCTGCGGACGTAGTTGGAGTGACCGGTGAGTGCGTGAACCAGCGTGTCGGCGTGGGGCCCGATCCGCCACAGGTGGATCGTGTCGTCGGCGCCCCCGGCGGCCAGCAGGCGGCCGTGAGGAGCGAAGGCCAGGCTGAACACGGCGTCATCCTCAGAGATCAGCGCAGGATCGAGCGGCGCCCGCGTTCGCGTATCCCACAGGCGGATCACTCTGCCCGGGCCGCCGGCGGCGATTGTGGTGCCGTCGGCGCTGAAGGCGACGGCATAGACGGCGCCGAAATTGCCCCCCAGCGGGCGTCCCAGCTGAGTGCGGCTGCGCATATCCCACAGTCGGACGGTGCCGTCCGAGCTGCCTGAAGCGAGCGTCGTCCCGGTCTCATTGAACGCGATCGAGAGCACGGCGCCGAAGCCGGCGTCGCCCCGAAGCCGCCGGCCGACCGGCGCGCCGCTGGCCGCATCCCAGAGCCCGATCGTGCCGTCGGCGTAGCCGGCGGCCAGGAGACTTCCGGTCGGATCGAACCGGAGGTCGTTCACCGAACCGGCGTGAGCCCTGAGCACGTGCACGGGCGGCCCGCCAGTGCGGAGTGAGATCCAGATGGCGCCGCCGCGGTCGCCGGAGGCGATGAGCCGGCCATCGGGACTGATCGCCAGGCTCTTGACCGCATCGTCGTGCACGACCAGCGGTACGCCGAACCGCTGCCCGACGGGGTAGCGCCACAGAACGATCGTCCCGTCGGCGCCGCCCGACGCGAGCATCGCGCCGTTGGGGCTGAAGGCGACGCTGTACACGGCACCCTGGTGCCCGGTCAGAGGCTCGCCATTCTGCAGTTGACGATGGTCGGTGAGGCTCCAAACCGTCGTGGTGTTACCGCCGCCCGCGGCCAGATCATGCCCGTCCGGGCTGAAGGCAAGGCTGTAGATCGGGTTGTGACCCGCCGGCACCAGCAGCCGCCGGACGTGGGTCAGCGGATTCCAGAGCACGACGGTGCCCGTGCTCCCAGCGGCCGCCACCGTCCGGCCGTCGGGACTGAACGCAACGGCGTAGACACTGCCCGCCGGGATCATGAGCGGTTGACCAAGTTCCCGGCCGCGGGCGACGTCGAACAGGGTGACTTCGCTCGCGCTCCCGACGGCGAGCACCTGCCCGTCGGGGCTGAGCGCGACGCCCCTCACCGCGCCGCCCCCCGGAATGGGCACAACGCGGCGGGCGCCCGTCGCAGGGTTCCAGAGCAGGACGGTCCCGTTGGAGCCGCCAGCGGCGAAGGCATGGCCACGCGGGCTGAAGGCGACGCTGGTCACGGCTCCGCTCTCGTAGGAGAGCACCCGCTCCTCGGTGCGGTGCGGGACGTTCCAGAGGATGACCTTGTCATAGCCGCCCGACGCCAGTGTCTGACCGTCCGGAGCGAACGCCGCGCTGTACAGCGGGCTGTCGGCTCGCAGTGGAGGACCAAGCGGATAACGGGCGCCGGCGGTCGCGGTCCAGAAACGAATCGTCCTGTCGCTGCTGGCCGAGGCCAGCAGCCCATCCGCCGGACTGAACGTGACGCTCTCCACGGCGCCGGTGTGGCCATTCAGCACCCCGGCGGCTCCGGAGCGCTGGACCGCCTCCAGTGCCGCGGCGAGGTTGCGGGCCGCGACCGGCTGCGGCCGTTTCGCGGAGGCGGCCAGATCCAGCAGCAGCGACACGTCGGGCCTGCTGCTGAGCTGCGAGTCGGCTCTCGTTGTGAGAGCGAAGGAGGCCGCCGCGGCGGCCTGGCGCAGCGCCGCGCGTTGCTCCCGCTTGGCGGTGGCGCTCTGGTCGCGTGCGTACTGCAGCAACACGACGACCGCCACGAGGAGGATGAGGAGGCCGAGCGCGAGCGCCAGCATTACGCGGGCCCGCCGTTTGAAGCGGCGTGCCTGGATGCGTTGCGTCTCGGCATCGCGCTCGGCAACGAGCGCGGCCTGCTTCAGCCTCGCGTTTTCCTGTTCCTCGCGCCAGTCGAGGATCGGGGCCGCGAGCCGGTCGTGGAAGATCTCGAAGCGCGCCTGCGTGGTGCCCGGAGCAGGATCGACCGCGCGCAGGATCCGCTCCTCGTAGAGACGGTGCACGACCGACGCCACTGTGGCCTCGGCATGTCCGGTCATCTGCGCGAGATCGGCCGCGGTGTGCGCCACCTTCGCGCCGGACGGCGTGACGAGAGCCCGGAAGAAGTCCGTTGCCGCCTCGAGCTCCTCGCCGGCCAGACCGGTGAGAGCGTGGCTGACGTGGTTGCGCACGATCGCCTCGGCGCCGCCCAGCTCTCCGTCGAGGGTGGCCCGGCGCAACGTCAGTGAGCCATGCGCTCGCTCCCATTCCCACATCCGGGACATGACGAGTTGCAGGAACGGCGTCTCGATCGCGTCGGCGTCCACGCTCAGCCAGCTGCCCCCGCCGTCAAGGTCGGGACGCCGAGCCCCGAGCTCCAGGTTGCCGCGCCGAACCTCTGCGAGCACGGCGTCAGCCAGATCGGGCTCCAGCGCCATCGGCTGGTCGTCGGGATGGTCGCTGTTGTAGACGGCCACCGGTTGCTCGATCGCTTCACGGCCCGCGTCACGCGTGAGGTACTCGAGGTGGAGGTAGTTGCTGTAGACGTTGCCGATGCGGCCGCCGAAGAGGTCACCGAGTCGCCCGTAGGCGTCCTCACGCACGGCGATCAGGAAATGTGCTCGCACCTCCGGCGAGTTGATGCAATACGCCAGTTCGTCGGCGAGGCGGTCGGGGCGGGCGGCGCCCGCGCGGTAGCTGAAGTGCTCCTCGAACTGATCCAGGATGATCACCAGGGTCGCGTTCAGCGACGACGTGGCCCGAGCGATCGCCGCGGCCAAGGTGCCCCCGTTCCCGTTCCCGTTCCCGGCCGCGGGATCGTCCTGGTGAGCGTCGGTGATCAGCGGCTGCACCTGCCGCTCGATCTCGGCGATGAGATCCTCGACCGGGTCGTCCTTCCACGCACTGAACACGACCGGGATGAACTTCGGGGATCGCGCCCCCCCGTTTCCTCGCCCCGCCAGCTCCCGGAGCCGGGCCGCCACCCCGGCACGCAGCAGCGAGCTCTTGCCGACACCGCTCTCCGCGTACAGCAGCGTCAGGCGGGCGGTGCGCAGGTGCGACAGGATGATCTTCCGTTCCGTCATCCGGCCAAAGAACCATTTGGCGTCAGCCTCCGTGTAGAACCCGAGGCCCTGGAAGGGGCTGAGATCTTCAGCCGCCTCAGCGGCCACGGATGAGCTGAAACCGGGGTCGGCCACGGTCCGCGAAAGCTCAGTGGGCTCCGTGTGTCTCGAGGAGCATCGCCCGCAGCTCGCTCACATACTCCGGCAAGCCGGCGGCCAGCAGTTCGACGCGCCCGATCGCGCTCCAGGACGCCTTCTCCACGAGGTCCGGGCCCTGCTCGATGGCCCACGAGCTCTCGCTGATCGGCATCCCGCGCCAAATCCGTCTGAGAAACACCCGGGCGTTCCAGCTGCGCAGCGGATACCCGAGGAACAGACAGCGGCTTCCGGTCAGCTTGTCCAGGATCTGAATCGGCAGGTGATCATGAATGTTCTGAGTCGGCAGATAGTCGATGTACTGATCTTCGGTGACCACGTAGTTGTTGCGCCACACCACGTCGCCCTCGCCACCGTCGGCCCCGCCGTGGATCTTGACGATGATCGTTCGCTCGAGCTCACCGTCGTCGTCGATAGGGAAGCTCACGTACCGCTTGGGCTCGAGGATGGTTCTGGCTTCGGGCCCCGACGCGTCCTCTCCCCACGGCACGTGCACGAACCGCCCGTCGGCGGCCAGGTACACGGCATAGTCAAACGGCTCGTTGGCGTCCTCGAAGGCCTGCTCGAGCCCGGAGTCATAGTTGGCGCTGATGATCAACTGGTGGCGGGGCTCTGATCCCGAACGGCGCATGAGCCCGGGCAGCGCCGCCAGGAACCGATGGACGTCCGCAGGCTCGGACTGGCCGGCGACCAGATCCTTGAATGCCGTGTACAGACGTCGCTCGCCGAACGTGACGGCGACGCGTTGGGCCACCTCGGCGAGCCCCGTCGGGGGGGCGTCGAACTGCGCGGCGAGCGGGGCGGCGAGGTGATCGACGGACGCTGTCGCGCCCCGCACCCCGGGACCCAGCAGTGGGACCACCGTTCCATCGAGCATTGCGGCGACCACGTCGGCATAGTGGTCGTGGTAGGGCTGGCCGATCCCGGCCGCGGCGCGTGCCGATCGCGCCGGAGGTACAGCAGAGCTGACCGCGGGCCTGCCCGGGAGACGGGCAGGCTGGCCGGCCGGCGGACTGGGTCTGGCGGCGGCGACGTGCTCCAGGCGGGCGATCAGAGCGTCGAGGTCTGCTTCAAAGGATGCGTGTCGAAGTGCCGTGGCCTCGAGGCGGCACAGCCCGCGAAGTGACCGGGGCAGCGTCTCGGCCTCCGGCATGGCAACGTCGATGAGCACGGGCACGACCGACTCGGGCAGGTCGCGGAGGGCGCACTCGATCTCGCGGCGCGGGATGTCCCGGTTGTGGCTGCTCGTGCCGGCGACCTTCAGGCTCGCTGCCCACGCGGGCCCGATCAGCGCGAGCAGGACCGGGGTCGATCCCGGTGTGGCCCGGTGCGCGAACTCGGACCGATCCTCGCTCGTCTGCTGGACGTGCTCGCGCCCAAAGTGCCGGCCGAGCCGATCGGCAAGCAACAGGGCGTGCCCGCCGGTGTCCTCGCGCCGGTAGTTCATCACGATGCTCAGCGGGTGGTGGGGGCGACGCTCCGGGCGCCCCTGTGACCCACCGCCATTGCGGTGCGGGTGGGACCGGGAGGCCTTGGGTTCCGGTCCGTCGTCGCGGTCAAAGATTCGCCCGTCCGCCACTCGCATGAAGAGGACCGGTGTTCCCCACTCGATGTCGTCACCGCGTTCCGCCAGCATCGCCAGGCGCGCCGCGCCCAGGCTCTCGTCCACGGGGGAACCGGCCGCCAGTGGCTCGTAGAAGCCGCGGGAGAAGACGATCGCGGCTTCGTCGCTGATCTCGAACTGCATGGCCACCACCGCGGGGATGTCGCGGTGGACGAGCGATCCGGCCACCCCGGCAAACGGGTCGGTCCGCCCTGCGCGCGCGCCCTCGCAGGCGTTGAGGACGGCCAGTCTCAGTGACGAGAAATCGTGGAGGATCATGCCGAGCTTGTCGCCGCTGACCGGTTGCGCCCAACCCTCGTCGTTCTCAAACAGCAGGACACCGCGCTCCGCGCTGCGGTCAAACGTGCCGTGACCGACGTAGTGCAACCCGTGAAATGGCTGGAGCTGAAGCGTCTTGAGCAGCGCGCCGAGCGTGGGGCGTTCGAGCCAGTGGAGCTCAACTGCGCCGGTTTCGGTCAGCTCGGAGAGGGCGCGCTCCAGGTTGTCACGCTCGCGCTCGACGTCGAGCCGATCGTACTCGGCGGGACTGCTGATGACGCCGAGCAGCCGTAGCGGTGGCGCCACCGACAGGGGCCGGTGGGCGCGGGGCAGATCCAGGTACCGCACGACCGGGGTGAAAGCCGACACCGCGAGGAAGTCGGGATCATCGAACAGGTACTCCCAGGGCACGTCGATGAGCTCGGGCGCGCCGCTCAGGCACAGGGTGATCCGTACGCCCCGGCCCTCGTGGCGCGCGTGGGCCAGAGCGTCGCGATACAGGCCGACGACCGGCCCGCTGAACAGCGCGGTGAACAATTCGCCGCCGAACCGCCGAGCATCGTCGAGCGCCGACGTGTCGATGCCACGGCGGCGCCCCCGTGGCCGGCTCACCTTCAGGATGAAGTTCTCGACCGCAAGCTCGTTGAACGGCAGCTCAAAGCTCGTCTTCGCTTCGGCCAGACGTGTGCTGGCGAGCACGTGGTAGCAGGCGTTCTCGCGCCGCTCGATCCTGAGCCTTAGCTCGTCGTACCCGTGCACGAGCGACCGCAGAGCCATGACTCATCCTCGGCGCTGGGCAACGCCGGGAGCAGTGAGCGAGCGGATGCCAAGCCTCGGTGCGCCGGTGGTGGCCAATCCCCTTCCCCTTCCTGTTGGGCGCATCTTACGGCCGCGATCAAGGGTTTGCATCGGTTCATCAGTTAATGCACGTCAACCGCTCATGGCGTGCGCGGATCTGGTCGGGAGGACCCGTGGCTATCGCTGCAGGGGACCCGCGACAAGGGCGTATAGGAATCCGGTGGTGGCCGGACTGGCGGTGCGCGTGCCGTCAAAGGACGCGGTGGCCCGCCAGCGCCCGACATGGGGGGCAACGAAGGGCATCCGCGCCACCCCGCCGACCGCCTGGACGTGGAAGAAGCGGTAGAACTGCCAGCCCTCCACGGGATCGAAGGAGTCAACCTCGACCGTGACCGGTCCGTCAACTGCCGGCACCACGTTCGCCGTGATCGGGATGCTGGCGCCCGGTGGCACCTGGGCGTAACGAGTTCTGTTGACCGCCACGCTCACGTGGGTGATCAGCCGCGACTGGCGGTACAGGGTGAACGGTCCCCAGCCGAAATCCTCGGCCTGGACGACGGCGAAGTATCGGCCCGGCGGAACCTGACGGCGGATCGTCTCCTCACCAGTGGAACCGCAGTTGCACTGGATGTAGCGCCCCCTGTCGTTGAGCAGCTTGAGATCAAACGGGGCGGTAGAGGCTGCCTGGAGGAACAACTCCAGGTCGCTCCGGCGCGTGACGTCGAACCTGAACAGTCGGACGTCGTTTATGACATTGCCGCGCAGGAAGCCGGTGATATGGCCGAGGTTGGGTAGGAGTTCCCCGGGCGCCGTTTCGTGGGCGGATGCCGGCCGGACATGGAGCCCATAGGGTTGGGTCCCCGGATTCCCGGGGTCGGCGGAGATCAAGAAGCTCCAGACGCCACTCAACCGTGGGGTGAACAATCGGTAGCCCGCGCACGAAAGACCGGCCGCCGGTGTGGCGCCGAACGAGGCGGTGCCCGGCGGGAAGATGCCGAGGCGCATGCACCCCCGGCTGGGCTTGACCAGGTTGACCTTGTAGACCGTTCCGGCCGTCAGCTTCATCGAGTATGCCGCCGCGGTGTCGAGTGTCCCGTCCAGGGCGCGGTTCACCCCACCCACCCCCAGCCGGACGCCGGGTGGATGCGGCGGCGCTGGCAGGGCGAATGCGCTGAGCGAGAACGTTCCCGGGTCCGAATCTGCCAGCTGCGCGATCCGGATCAGATAGGTGGCACCGGGACTCGGCGCGAAAGCGAGCGCGGTGCGCCCGTTCTGGCCAGTCCTCCGGCATTCAACCGCGAGAATCTGCGAGCGCTGCTGCTGATAGACGTCGACCGCCGCGTCGAGGTCCCCGTTCGCAGCGAGCTTTACCCCGATCCTGTCCGGGGGTGCGGACCCGACTGTGAGCGAGTACCAGACCGAACCGGCGGTGGGCGCACAGCCCGACGCCGGCTCGTTGAGCTCGGTTGTGGCGCCCACCGTTGTGCCGCCGACATGGTGAGGCAGCGGCGTCAGGCCAATCGCGCCGGCGCGGTTGTCATTGGCAGGCGCGTCGCCGAACGCGACCGCCGACGCCGGGACCCCGAGGGCGACCGTCGCCAGGCCCAGCGCCAGCGGCCATCTGGCCTTCTTGGAGATGCTCTCAAGAGAGATGGGTCTGAACACGGTGGGCCTCCCCGGTCTCGGTCGTGGTGCAGATCGCCTTGGGATTGCGCTGCCTGTCAGTCATCGCACGATCAGGCTGCGAGGGATCCTGATGCTCACCCGTAACAAGACACCCACATGCGATAACCGGCCCTGTCAGCCGCATCCTCCAGTCGCCTCACGCCCAGGAGATCCAACGCCAGCATCGTCTCGCCAACCCGGTGGTCACGGTGGCCCGCCTAATCGCGGGCAGCCCGGCGGACGACGAGGAGGTTGCGCGCCGGATGAGGCGCAGGGTCAAGGATCCTGAAGCGGTGCAGTTGGCGCTACAGGAACTCCGGCCGCGACGCACCGACTTTCTTGACGATCGGGCCTACCGCATTCTCGAAGCCGTTGGCACCGGCCAGCCGGTAGCACCGGTCGACCCAGCGTGCGAAGAGAATTTCCTGGCTCAGGAAAGACTTGCCCGTCTGCCGATAAAGGATGCATTCGCCACGCTGGCCGACCTCGCGCCGGGCTTGCGGCTGCTGGAAGCGCGGGTCGCAGACGGCGGGTGGCGGGCCGACGCCGGCGATCCAGACCTGGGCCTGGACGCCTACCTGGACCAACGCCTGGACGACGTTCTCAAATCCTCCGACAGCTCCGCCGCCGCGGTGCTCGGCAGCATTGTCGCTCGCACCATCGCCACGATGTATCTGACGATCATCTCAGGCGAGCAGGCTGTGGGCGACGTCGATTCGCCGCTCCTGAGCAGCGACGAGGTCCCCATCTAGTATGTCCGGCTCCAGACGGGCGGACCTGCCGTGACGGCACCCGCGTGGGCGGTGTTCGACGGCGCCAGATGGCGCTATGGAGCCGTGCTGGGGTCCAGCCGGGGTGAGGGTTAGGCCGGGCCGGGAAGGAAGTCGAGCAGGGCTCGCGCAACCTCCTCTGGCGCCTGCTCAGCCTGGTGGTGTCCTGAGTGGATCGGTGAACTGCGAAGCTCGTTGGCGATCCACGGCCGCCAGATCGCCACTGGGTCGCCGTGAATGTCGATGTCGTCGTCGGTCGCGGTCAGCAACAGAGTCGGGCAGACGACGCGGCGACCGGCGGTGCGATCGGCCTCCTCGGCCGCACGGTCGCTCCGCAGCCCGGCCCGGTAGTCCTCGCACATGCCGTGCACGACGGCCGGATTGCGAAGGGCGGCCCAGATGTCGGCGTGGTTCTCCTCGCCGATCTCGGCTGGTGATGGCGTGCCGTACCAGGCGTCGGGGTCCGCGCTGATGACCCGCTCGGCCGGCTTGTCGGTCTGGCTGAGAAACCACCAGTGCCACCATGCCCGGACGAACGCTTCGTTGAGTCGCTCCATGTGTTCGATGACAGGGAGGCCGTCCATGACCACGAGTCGCTCGACAGCGTCTGGATAGTCGACTGCCAGGCGAAAGGCGACGAGCGCGCCCCGGTCATGTCCCACCACCGAGAAGCGCTCATGGCCAAGGTGTCGCATGAGCGCGGCGATGTCGCCGGCCATCGCCCGCTTCGAGGACTGCGCGTGACCGGGAGCGTCAGCGGGCAGCGATGACAGGCCGTAGCCACGCAGGTCAGGACAGACGACGAAGTGGCTCGGGGCAAGGCGCGCAGCGACACGGTGCCAGGTCGTGTGCGTGCGCGGGTGCCCGTGCACCAGCACCACGGCTGGTCCGGCGCCGCCGTGTCGCACGCGGAGCCGCACCTCTCCGACATCAACCTGGTCCAGCGTGAACCCATCGAACATGCTGGACCCCTACCCCGATCAGGCGGCAGATGGACAATCGGCCGGCCTCGGCTACTCTGAGGTTCGATCCGTGGGAATCTCACTTACGCGAGCTTTGACCGTCCCGTATCCGCCGCTAAATCTCGTCCATCGTGTTGGGAATCGGCAGCCGGGTGAGGATCCATTTCAGGCATACGAGAGCGTGGGTGCCGAGGCTAAGGCCGCCCTGCTGGCGATGTTGCCCGACGGATGGTCGTTCGATGACAAGCGCGTCCTGGACTTCGGTTGTGGGGCCGGGCGCACACTCCGACAGTTTCTTCCTGAAGCAGATCGGGCGGAGTTCTGGGGGGCCGACATCGATGATCCGAGCATTGCCTGGTTAGAGCGGAGTCTTTGCCCGCCGCTGCGAGTGCTGCGAAGTGGGGCTGATCCACCGCTGGACATCGGCTATGGGACGTTTGATCTGGTGTGGGCGTTGTCGGTTTTCACCCATCTCGCCGACAGCTCGCTCCCGTGGCTGTTGGAGCTACACAAGCTGCTCAAGCCTGATGGACTGCTCATCGCGACATATATGGGCCGGTGGAACGGCGAGGTGTTCACGGCGGAGCACTGGGATGAGGACCGCGTGGGGATGAACGTGCTGCGCCGGGATCAGGGCTGGGACGACGGCGGGCCGATCGTGCTTATGTCGGACTGGTGGGTGCGGGCGCGCTGGGGCCGGGCGTTCAAGGTTGTCGAAGTCGTGCCCGAAATCCGTGGTCAGACTTGGTTGCTGTTGCAGAAGCGCGATGTCGAACTGACGGTCGCCGACTTGGAGAAACCCTCCGACGACCCGCGCGAGTACCTAGCGCTTCGACACAATCTCCGACAAATTGAGCGCGACCGACAGGCCGCTCTGGCTGAAGTTCGAGGTCACTATGAGAGTTCGTGGAGCTGGCGAATCACCCGGCCGCTTCGCGAGACCGCGCGGCTCGGCCGCGTCGTGCGCGAACGGTGGTCGCGTGCGTAGCCCTGAGCTGTGGCCCGGGACTCGCCGTCGGTTGACCGGAGCCCGGGGGCGCGCTTAGCCGAGTCCGAGCGGCGGCGCCGGCGGCTGTGTTACCCGTGGCGCTGGTGTTATCCGCGTCGTCACGTTGGCGTGTGCCGCTGGGGCATTTGAGGCGGTCACCGTGGCGTGATTGGTGCGGTTGCCCGGTGAGCCCGACGTGACGGTCGCCGGCAGGCGGAAGACCTTGGTCGCCAGCACCCCGAGGTTCGAGAGCGTGGTGCAGACCGAGTGGCCGCTGCGGTGGAAGCCTGGGGTCGCGGCGATTGTCACTCCGGCCGGAGGCGAGTCGCACACGCGGACCCGGAGAGCCGAGGCCTCGCCGGTGTTGGCGACCCGCAGTG
The DNA here is from genome assembly GCA_036490435.1 of Solirubrobacteraceae bacterium. Lineage (GTDB taxonomy): Bacteria > Actinomycetota > Thermoleophilia > Solirubrobacterales > Solirubrobacteraceae > Palsa-465. Next base: position 31,813 of record DASXDW010000064.1, on the reverse strand, counting down.
TGTAGAGCACGTCCCCGCCCACCGGCACAGTCCGAGGCGTGGCCAGCTTGCGCAGCGTCAGCCTGGTACCGGCGGGACCGACCGGCGGCGTCGGAGGCCTGATGTTCGGGTGGGGTGGCTCTGGCGGACCGTTGGGGTCGGGTGTCGGAATGGGCACCGGCGCCGGATCGGGGGTGGCGACGGTGACGACGAGGGCAGCGGCCGTATCGCGATTGGCGTGCGGGTCAGGGATAGGTTCGGGCTGGTCGCCGTTGACCGTGGCGACGTTCAAAAGGACGGTCCCAGCCGGCGCCGTCGCGTTGACGGTCGTGACGATCGTGAGGGTGAGCGAGGACCCCGCCGCCGGTGTCGCTGGGACGCTCGCGGCGGTGCACCTGATCGGGCCGCTGGCACCGAGTGCGGGCGTGGTGCACGACAGCGGCGAACTGGCCGTCGCGGTCACGAAACCGACTCCCGCGGGGAGCTGATCGGCCAGCACGAAGCCGGTGGATGTGGCCGGGCCGTAGTTGGTGGCGACGATGTTCCATGTCACAGTGTCGCCGGGGGTGACGGTGCTGTCCGAGACCGTCTTCACCACCCCCAGATCGGCGGGCACCGGCGGACCGGGGGGCACCACGACCGAGGCGTTGGCGCACCCCTGGAATATGACGGTCGGTTGGTCGGCGGAGTTCGATAGGTAACAGGCGGAGTTGACAAGCGTGCCCGACGGGCTCCCTACGGCCACCGCGGCAACGCTCGCCTGATAGGCGAAGCTGAAGGTCGCATCGGGGCTGAGCGTCCCGATGGCGCAGGTGATGGTCCGGGTGGCGGTGTTGTAAGCGCACACATCGCCCGGATTGGCTGTGAAGCCGGCGAACTCCAGGCCCGAGGGGAGCGGGTCTCCGACGACGAGGTTGATGGCTGCGTTGACGGGCGTGCCGAACAGCGGATCGCTGGGATCACGCTGCGACGGGTTGCTCACTGTGCTGGTGTAGGTGACGACATCGCCGGGATCGGCGTGGGTCGTGCTCGCGGTTTTCGTGATGTTGAGGTTCGGCGCCTGGATCAGGCTGCTGAACGCGATCCCGCCGAAGAAGTACGTGTCGCCGACCGTTCCGAGGCACACCGATGCCCCCGTCGCCGCGTTGGGGATCGTGCCCTCCGGCAGGGCGAGGGTCGCGAGGTCAAAGCCGAGCTGGTTGTCGTATCCGGGCGTGCGACCGCCCACGGTCACGCCGGCGTTGGAGATCGAGCTGTTGAAGAAGTTGTCGACTGGGTGACGGTTGTCGGATTGGTGGGTCAGGCCGTTGCAGGTGGAGCTCAGACCGCCGAGCGCCAGGTAGTCCCCGGTGATCGCCCGGTCGCCCTCGGTCGCCCACACGGTCGCCTGCGCGTCGACCTTCCCGTCGGCCGGCGTCCTAAAGCCGGTGAAGTTGAGTGGCCCCACGACCAGTTGCTGTCCGCCCTGGACCTGGACGAAGTCAAAGCCGTCGAACAGCGTCACGTTCCGCCACGGGGCGGTGGGCGTCGCCCATACCACGACCAGATTCCAGCCCGCGTAGCGGTTAAAGCCCTTGCCCGCTTGGACGTTGGCCACAGTGATCGGCAGCGACTCCTGCCCGCCCCGCGTCTGCCGCGCCCGGCTTATGCTGCCGCTGAGCTCCGGGGTGACGTCGGCCCGCACCTGATAGGCGTCGCCCGGGGCGTTGCCGGGCTGGCTATACCAGCTCGCCACGTCGGCCCACTGACCGTCGCGCGCCGGAGCGGTGGCGTCGATGGTGGAGTACGCACCGCTGCCGACGCGCATGTGGACCGTCGTGTACAGCTTGTTGGTGGCGACGCTGGCGCCGCCCGGCGCGGCAAAGCTTGGAGGGTTCTGCGTCGGCCGGTTCACGCCTGGCGAGAGATCCGCGGCCCAGTACAAGAACGCCTTCACGACCGTCGCGCCCTGCGGGAGCGTCAGGGTCGCGGCGCTGGAGTTAAACCAGCCATGGCTCGGATCGGCGTTGACGTAGACCATGTTCTCGTCGTTGTTGTTGTTGCTCAGGCACGGCTCGGAGGTCCCGGCCCTGCTTTTCCGGTGACGCCTCGACGCCGAGAGGTTCTGGGGACAGGTCTCCAGCGTGTTTCCGACGGCCACGACGCTGCCCCGCAGGTTCTCCGTAAAACTGGGATCCGTGTTGGCCACCTTTTGCTTCAACGTGTGGCGGAGTGGGGAGTTCGGCCAGTTCGAGTTCTTGGTGCTTGGCACCTGACCGTGCGCCATCCCAGCAGACGCGAGGGCGCACGCCATCGCGAGCGCCACCAGGCAGAGCAGCTGCCATGGCGTCCGCCGACACCCACCGATCAACCGGCCCGCACCGCCCATCCTCGCTCCTAGCTCGTACCCACCATCAGAGTCTGGGCAACTACGCGAGTGCGCATCACCCAAACCGGATGAGAATTACCTCACGCGCGGCGTCTCGCGGCACCTCGACCCCCTCCGCGGGGATACCAGCCAACCAGGCGATCGTTCTGAGGATTCCTGGTGACGCGCCGGTCATCGGCCAGCGTAGATTCGCGTACTCGGGACCGGCAACCGTCTATCCAATCGGTTCCGGCGTGACGCCCGCACCGACCACGGTTCGGTTCAAGTTCGCCTTCACCGGCCGCGCCCGGGCTGGAAACCGGCTGTACCCCACAGGCGCGAAGGGATCCTTCATCTCGAGCGCCTGCAGCTCGCCGGTCTCCTTCTCGTTCCCCTACTTGTAATCGCGTCGCCCGCCGGCGCGTTCAGACCCGCACCTGCCGCTTCATCGTGCGATACACAAACTCGTCCGTCTCCCCGGCCTCGCGCGCCGAGACGACGCGATCGTGATGGGGTGAGAAGCGGCAGACCGGATCCGTAGCCGCTGCGTCGCCGGTGAGTCGCATCGCCTGGCAGCGGCAGCCTCCCCAGTCCACCTCCTGCGCTCCGAGCGGGCAGGATCGGCAGGGCTCCTGCATCCAGTCCGTGCCGCGGAAGCGCGTGAACGCGTCGGACTCGCTCCAGATCCACTCCAGCGAATGCTCGCGAACGTTGGCGAACTCGAGCCCCGGGATCGTCGCCGCCGCCTGACAAGGCAGCACCTCCCCATTGGGGGTGACCACCATCGCCGTCCGCCCCCAGCCGCCCATGCACGGTTTCGGCTGCTCCTCGTAGAAGTCGGGCAACACCCAAAGGACGTCGACCCTGGGGCCGACACGCTCCCGGAAGCGCTGGACCGCCTCCTCGCCACGCCGAAGTTGCTCCCATGACGGCAGGAGCGCGTTCTGGTTGGCAACCGCCCAGCCGTAGTACTGGGTGTTGGCGAGCTCAAGCCGCTGCGCCCCGAGATCGAGCGCCAGGTCGAGGATCTCCTCGATCCGATCCAGGTTCTGCCGGTGCAGGACGCAGTTGATCGTCAGCGGAAAGTCAAGCTCCTTGACCAGGCGCGCTGCCGCGAGCTTCTTCTCAAACGAGCGGTTGCCCGCGATGCGGTCGTTGTCGCGGGCGTTCGGGCTCTGGATGGAGATCTGCACATGATCAAGCCCCGCCGCCTTCAGTGCCTCGGCGCGCTCGCGCGTGAACAGGGTCCCGGCCGTGATCAGCGACGAGTAAAGACCAGCGTCGCGCGCGCCCGCGCACAGCGCCACCAGGTCACGGCGCAGCATCGGCTCTCCACCGGTGAGCGCAAGCTGTAGAACGCCGAGCGCTCGCGCCTGATGAAAGGTGCCGATCCAGTGCTCGGTCTCCAGCTCTGACCGGTAGCGCTCGCCGCCGATGTCGACAGGGTTGGAGCAGTAGGGGCAGTGCAGCGGGCACTGGTAGGAGAGCTCGGCGATAAGGGTTGACGGTCTAGGCGGCGGCATCGACCACGAGTCCCTTCTGCGCCATGGCCTCGATCAGCTCACGCACGTCTTCGCGGAGATCGGAGCCCGCGTAGCGCGCGCCCAGGACGCCGGCTATCTCGTCGAGAGAGCGCTGCCCGTCGCACAGCTCCAGCACCTCGGCCCCGCTGGCGTTGAGCCGCACGACGCCCTCGGGCACGAGCAGCTGATGTTCTTCGCGGACCTCGTCATAGCGGAGCCGTGCGCCGGTAGCGAGGCGGGGACGGGTCATGCCCCCTGCTCCGGCCTCGGCTCCCCCGGCTCCGGCCCCGGGGGCTGAGATTCGCCGCGCTCGATGGCGTCGAGTTGCGCCCACAACAGCTCCGTCTTGAACCGGAGCGCCGCCACGGCGGTCTCCTGCTCCGCGCGCGTCCGGCAGCGCTCCACCGTGATGTCGAGTGCGTACCGGGCATCGCGTGGCGCCTGCACGAGCCGGGCGCGGAAGTACTCCAGTCCCGCGGGGTCGATCCACGGGTAGTGTCGCTCCAGGGCTTCGAGTCGCACCTTGATCGCGGCCGGACCGAACAACTCGGTCAATGATGACGCGACCGCCTCCACCCATGGCCGTTGGCGCGCGAAGTTCACGTAGGCGTCGACCGCGTAACGGACGGCGGGGAGGACGTGTTGCTCGGACGTCAGCGCCTCTCGCGGGACGCCGAGCGCCTCGCCGAGCCGCAGCCACGACTCGATGCCGCCGGTCCCCTCGGTCGTGCCGTCGTGATCGAGGATCCGCCCAATCCACTCGCGCCGGACCTCGACCTCCGGGCAGTTGGCCAGAATCGCCGCATCCTTGAGCGGAATGCACTTCTGGTAGTAGAAGCGGTTGGCGACCCAACGCTGCAGCTCCTGACGGGTCAGCGCCCCCGCGTCCATTCGCTGATGGAAGGGATGCAGGTTGTGATAGCGCGTCCCCTGAGCGCGCAAATGCGCGATGAACTCCTCCGGCGGCCATGGCCAGTCTTCGGTTGTCGGTCTGGTGACAGTCTCTGTCATAGCTCGACCTCCAAGCCATCGTAGGTCACCTCGAGGCCCGCGTGCAGGACGGCGCGGCGTTCGGGGGAGTCCTCCAGCAGGATCGGATTGGTGTTGTTGATATGGATGAGCGCGACCCGCGGCCGGCGCAGCTTCGCCAGGGCCGCCAGGGTGCCCCCTGGGCCCGAGAGCGGCACATGCCCCATGTCCCGCGCGCTGCGCGCCGAAATGCCGAGGCGGGCGAGCTCGTCGTCGTGCCAGAAGGTCCCGTCGACGAGCACCAGGTCGCTGGAGGCAAACCGGCCGAGCACGCCGTCGTCCAGACGGGCGAGGCCGGGGACGTAGCTGAGAACCCCGCCAGTCGCGCTGTCGCGGAAGACAAACCCACTGGCTTGGACCTCGATGCCTGACGCGCTCAGGTAGCGGGGAGAATCGCCCCCCACGGCGAACGGCTCCACCGTCAGGCTCGAACCGTCCAGCGGCTGCACCTGCCCGGGCTCCAGGGTCTGCCACTCCGCGCCGCAGTAGTGCTCAAGCATCGGCAACACGGGATACCCCTCGCGCAGCGCCTGCCCGACGGCCTCATCGCCGAAGACGCGCACCGGTCCGGCGGACTCGCGCAGAAGCAGGAGCCCGGCGGTGTGATCGATCTCGGCGTCGGTCAGCAGCACCCCGGCGATCGGTGCTGCGCGCACGCCGTCATCCCCTCGCGGCGTCAGCGCCTCAAGCTGCTGACGGGCGTCCGGCGAGGCGTTGACGAGAAACCATGGGCCGTCATCGCCGCGAACCGCCAGCGACGATTGGGTGCGGGGCACCGCTCGCACGCCCTCACGTGCGGCGTCGCACGTCGGGCAGTGGCAGTTCCACTGCGGAAACCCCCCGCCGGCGGCTGAGCCGAGAACGCGAACGTGCACGCGACGGGGGGGAAGCGGGACGCAGCCTCAGGCCGGAACCGAGGCCACGTCAGCTTCTCGCTCTACCGGTAATGCAAGTACGACGTGACCTCGGAACAGAGGTCAACGAACTCGAACTTAGGCTTCACCCATCTCATGGAATCGCCTCCCTAATAGAGTGCCAGCTGTTGGGCCCATCCTAGCGAAACGAGTCGCCGGAGTGAATGATCGCCACGACCCGATGCACGTCGAGGTACGCCCGGGCGACCCCTACGCCGTCGGCGCCGACCTCGTCGCGACCGGGGTGGCGCGGGCCGAGCAGCTGGGCGCCCCGCAGCGCGCGCTGGCCGACGCCGACCCGGTCGCCATCGTCTATCGGCACCCTGCCCAGGCCGGCCAAACCGGCCGCCCCGCCGACTCGGAGGACCCCGCCGCTGCGCTCGCCGTGGTCGCGTTCGAGCCCGACGCCGAGGGGCTGCGGACCGCTGCGGCACGGGCGGTGCGCGCGTGCCGGGGCGGCGGCACGGTCGCCTGGGCGCTCGACCCGTCGCTGCCCGTCTCCGTCGCCGAGCAGGTCAGCGCTCTGACCGAGGGCGCCGTGCTCGGCGGCTACGACGGTCGCCGCTGGCGCAGCGAGCCCTCACCGCGCGGGGTCGAGCGCTTCGTGATCTGCGGTGCCGAGGGCGACGATCTGCAGACCGTCGCCGACCGCGCAGCGCTCGTCGGGCGCTGGTGCAACACCGCCCGCGAGCTTGTCGACGCGCCGCCGAACGTCGTCTCGCCGGCGGAACTGGCGGGCCGCGCCGCGGCGATACCACGGCTGCGCACCGAGATCATCGATCCCGCCGAGGCCGGGCTCGATGCGCTCGCCGCCGTCGGTCAGAGCAGCCCCCTCCCGCCGCTGCTCCTCGTCCTCCGCCACGAGCCGCCCGGGGCTCCGCAGGCTCTGCGGCTGGCGCTCGTGGGCAAGGCCGTCACGTTCGATACGGGCGGCTACTTCCTCAAGCCACAGTCCGACATCGTGCGTCAGAAAGCCGACATGGGGGGCGGCGCGGCCGTGGTGGCCGCCCTGGGCGCGATCGCCGAGCTGGAGCTCCCGCTGTCGGTGACCGGGGTCGTTCCCGCTTGCGAGAACATGCTGAGCGGCACCGCCATCCGGCCCACCGACGTCATCACCACCGCCGCCGGCCTCACCGTGGAGGTGACCAACCCCGACGCCGAGGGGCGGCTGATCCTGGCCGACGCGCTCTGGTATGCACGCCAGGACGGCGCGACGCATCTCGTCGACCTGGCAACGCTGACCGGCGCACTGCGCGCGGGCATGGGCGACCTGTACGCCGGTGTGTTCTCGCCGGATGAGGCGTGGCGCGAGGCCGTCGTCGGGGCGGGCAACGCCAGCGGTGATCTCGCCTGGCCGTGGCCGCTGCACCCGCGCTATCGCCCGCTGCTCGACTCGCCTGTGGCCGACCTGCGCAACACGGCGGGACGGAGCTTCGGCTATCCGATCATCGCAGCGACGTTCCTGGCGCAGTTCGCGGGTGATGGGCCGTGGGCGCATGTCGACATGCTCGGCCCCGCGCTGCTCGACGAGGATCGCGGCGACGCCTTCGGCCGCGGCGCGACCGGGTATGGCGTCCGCATGCTCGTCGAGCTCGCTACGCGCCTGAGCGCGGCGGAGACGGCAGCCGCATGACTGACGCCAGCCCGGGCCGCATCGTCGACGCGGCCAAGTTTGACGTCGTCGCGGCGGAGCGAGCCGCACTGGACCTGCTGCGGGCGATCGGCGCCGACGTCGACAGCCCCGGTCTGCTCGGTACGCCGCGCCGCGTCGCCGCCTCGTTCGCCGAGATGGTGACGCCGGCCGAGTTCACCGCCACGACATTCCCGAACGAGGGGTCCTACGACGAGCTCGTCGTCCTGCGCGACATTCCGTTCCACGCGTTGTGCATGCACCACCTCCTGCCGTTCTACGGCCAGGCCCACGTCGCCTATCTGCCCGGCGAGAAGATCGTGGGGATCTCCAAGCTCGCGCGGGTGGTTGAGATGTTCGCCCGGGATCTGCAGCTGCAGGAGCGCCTCACGATGCAGATCGCCGATTGGCTGGACCGGGAGCTCGCGCCCCGCGGCGTCGGTGTCGTGCTCAGCGCCGAGCACACCTGCATGACGCTCCGCGGCGTGCGCAAGCCGGGCGCGAGGACGGTGACCTCGGCATTGCGCGGATCGGTACGCGACGACGCGCGCACCCGCCAGGAGCTGTTCAGCCTTGTTGGCTGAACCCCAGGCGCCGCTGCTGGAGACGGTGGTGACGACGACGGGGAGCGACGGTGCGGTCAACTGCGCGGCGATGGGCGTGCGCTGGGGTGACGAGGAGCTCGTCTTCTGGCCGTTTGAGGCCACGCGCACCCTGAAGAACCTACGCTTCCGCGGCGAGGCGGTCGTGCACCTCACCGACGACGTGCTCCTGTTCGTGCAGGCCGCGCTGGGGCACCCTCACCCGCCGATGCGCGCCGCCAGCGTCATCGCCGGCTCGGTGATTGAGGAGACGAGTTCCTGGCGGGAGGTCGTCGTGACCGAGATCACGCCCGCCGAGGGTGGGATGCCACGGTCTCGGGTGCGTGCCCGCGTGGTGGCTGCCGGCACAGGTCCGCAGCAGACGCCGGGGCTGTGCCGCGCCCGGCACGCCGCCGTCGAGGCCTCGATCGCCGCCTCGCGGCTGCGGTGGCTGGGCGCCGAACGCGTGAGCGTCGAGCTGACGCGTCTGCAGGAACTGGTGGACAAGACGGCCGGGCCCCGCGAGCGCGCGGCGATGGACTACGTGCGGCGCTATCTCGCCGAGCGGACGTGAGCGAGGTCGTCGTCACCGCGCCCGCGCGGCTGCACTTCGGAATGCTCGATCCGATGGGCGTGGGAGCGCGCCGCTTCGGCGGCTTCGGCGTCGGAGTGGAGTACCCGCGGGTGATCGTCGGGGTCGATCGAGCGCCACGGACCGGAGGTGGGCGCGCGGGCTCCGAGTCTCGCGTCGTGTCTGGCCCACAGGCCGACCGGGCGGCGACGTTCGCTGACCGGGCGCGGTTGGAGTTCGGCCTGCGCGAGGAGGTGTCGATCCACGTGTACGAGGCGATCCCGCCGCACACTGGGCTCGGGTCGGGCACCAAGCTCGCCCTCGCGATAGCGCGGGCAACCGCCGAGCTGGCCGGTGTCGAGCCGGACCCCGAGCGGCTGGCCGAGGCGAGTGGTCGGGGGGCGCGTTCCAGCGTCGGGTGCTGGACGTTCGTGGCTCCCGGGCTCGTGGTCGAGGCCGGCGTCCGCGACGGTGGCTCGATCAGTCCCGTGGTGGCCCGGCACTCGATGCCCGAGCGGTGGCGGTGCATACTCGCGATGCCCCTCGGGGTGGAAGGGCTCTCCGGGGTGGCCGAGGAGCGCTTCTTCCGTCGGCTGCACGAGCCGGCGGCCGGCGAGCCGAGCGTCTCCCGCCTGCTCCTGACCGAGCTGCTTCCCGGCCTTGTGACGGGCGACCTCGACGAGTTCGGCGCCGCGCTGACCCAGATCCAGCGCGAGATGGGATCTATGTTCGCCACCGAACAGGGTGGTGTCTTTCACCCACGCGCCGCTCCGCTGGTCGACGCGTTGGTGGCGCTCGGCGTCCCAGCGGTGGGCCAGAGCTCGTGGGGCCCCACCGTCTACGGGATCGTCGATGGTCCCGACGTCGCCACAGAGGTCGCCGACCGGCTGCGTGTGGCAGCGGCGAGCGACACCGAGGTCCGCGTGGTCGACTTCGATCGCCGGGGCGCGTGGGCGACGCGCGGTGCCCCGGCTGCGGCATCGGCATGAGGCTGCTGGTCAGCGTCGTCTCGGCGCAGGAGGCGCGCCACGCCCTCGCCGGTGGCGCGCACATCATCGACGTCAAGGATCCGGGCGAAGGAGCACTCGGCGCCCCCGCCCCCCGCGTCGTGGACGAGGTGGTGCGGGTAGTGGGCGACGCGGCTCCGGTGAGCGTCGCCCTGGGTGACCTCCCGAACCTCCCGCACACCGCCGCGCTGGCGGCGCGAGGTGCCGCGCTCAGCGGGGCCGACTACGTCAAGGTCGGGCTGCGGGGGGTGCGTCAGCTCGACGATGCCGCCGTGCTGATGCGCGCCGTCGCGGACGCGGTCAGAGTGGGCGCGGAGCGAGTCTCCGTCGTCGCCGCCGCCTACGCCGACGCCGATGCGCTGGACCCCCCGGCGCTGACGGCTGCATCTCTGCCCGCGCTGGTGGAGCGGACGGGCATCGCCGGCGTGCTCGTCGACACCTTCCGCAAGGACGGTCGCGGTCTGTACGGCTGGCTGTCGGAGTCCGAGCTCACCGATCTGATGCTCCGCACGCGCGTCGCGGGCGCGACCTTCGCCGTCGCCGGACAGCTGAGGCGGGGCGATCTGTGCCGGTTGGCGGCCGACGTCGTCGGGGTCCGCTCGGCGGTGTGTCAGGGCGGCGACCGCGCGGCCAAGCTCGACGCCCAGCTGGTGGCGGCGGCCGTGGAGGAGCTCAAGTCCGGCTGATCCGCGTCCCCGCCGGACGGCCGGGATGGGCGGGGTTCGGCCGTCGTACGACGACGGCGACCCCGGTGCGGCGCACCGCCTCGGGCAGATAGGAGTCCACGGCCCTCCCGCCGCCCGCCGCCTGGAGCGCCTCCAGCTGGTCGGCACTCAGCGTGGGAATCGGTTCGGACCCATCAGGGTCCTCGGGCGGCCATCGCGCCAGCACCCCGGCGACCGGCTTGAGCAGGACAGCCTCCTGCGCTCCTATGGCCCCGGCCGCCAGCACCGCCAGCGAGTCGCTGGTCACCGCCCAGGACTCCGGCACCTCGGGCCGGCCGCCGAACGCAGCCGCCGCCTGGAGCACGGCCAGCCCGTGGGGTGCGGTGAGCTCGGCGAGCGGCTCGGCTCCTGACAGAAATTGCGCGAGCAGCTCGCCGAGTTGATCCATCGCCCGTAGCGCCAACGTGTGCGCGACTCCGTCGGCGAGGCCCACCTGCGCATCGACGGCGCGCACGGCATCGGCGAACGGACCGCCCCCGGGCACGACCAGCACCGGCCGGCACGCGGCCATCTCGGTTGCCTCGGCACACGCCCGGCGCAGACCATGGAGCCCCTCGGCCCGCAGCAGTCCCCCGCCGACATTGACGACGAGTGGGTGTCCGCCCGGGTCCGGCCGGGGACCGGCCAGGGGCCGTCCCGGCTCACGCACGACCTAGCACCGACAGCGCCACCGCGGCCGCCACGTCGCCGCCGCGGCCGCCGAGCGGTAAGGGCAAAGCCGTATCGGGGCGGACGGGCAACCGGCAGCGCTCGCCCGCCGCGCGGGCGAGGAAGGCACCCACGCCGACGGCTATCACCTCCGTCCCGGCCGGCACACGAGCGGCCACCCGCTCCAGTGCCGCGGCAATCGACGCCACCTGCGCCTCGTGGACCGCGGCGGCGATCGCCTCCAGGTCGCCGTCGGCGAGCTGCTCGGGATCGGCGCAGACGACCCGGGCCAGGCGTGAGCGCACCTCGGGCAGCGATGTACCGCGATCGTCGGGGAACGTGCAGGTGCACTGCTCGGCGGCCAGGTCGCCGCGCAGCAGGTGCGCGTCGGCGGCGATGGCGAACAGCTCTGCGGTCACCGGGCAGGATGCCCCTCCGATCGGCACGCTCGAGACGACCGTCGCGATGTTGGTACGCAGCGCACCGGTGTAGACGAGCTCACCGTGCAGCAGCCGCTCAACGTCGGTGCGGCCCCGGGCGGCGACCTCGCCGGCAACGATCGGGATGACGTCGGTGGTCGTGCCGCCGCAGTCGACGAGAATCGCGTCAGGCCGCGACCGCGCGACCAACAGTGCGGTCGCCACCCAGTTGGCGGCCGCGCACCGCAGCGGCCCGGCCCGCGCCTGCGCGAGGTCGATCAGCTCGCCGTCGGTGGTCATGACGCTCAGCCGGCGCCCGGCCAGGGCGCGTTCGCAGGCGCCGAGCACAGAGAGCACGCCCTCGCGCTTGCTGGCGAACACGTCGACCAGCTCCGCCGTCGTGGTCAGCGCGACCGGAGCGGACTTGAGCCCCAGCCGGCCGACGACCGAGGCGATCGCATCACTGAGCCCTTCGGGGTCGCGCCACAGCTCGAAGGGCTCGGAGATGATCTGAGGCGGTCCGTCGCCGTCGACCACCGCCGCCTTGATGTTGGCGCCGCCGACGTCAAGCCCTATCACCGGGACCGGCAGCTGTTGCGACGCGGGCATCGAGCGCCATTGCAGCAGGTCCGGCGCGGCCAGTGGAGCGGCGGAGCCTTCGACATCGCTTGGTATCTTGGCGCCCATGGCTGAGCGGGAGCTCGTGAAGTGCCGGCGGTGCTGGAATCTGTTCGACCCCATCGAGGGCGACGGCGCCTGCCCGGTCTGCCTGGCCCGGGAGGAGGACTTCCTGCCCTCCGCGGAACGACGCCGCCTCAAGGGGGCCATGTTCGCCAAGCCGGCTTTCTTCTCCCAGATCGTGGCGCGTCTGCAATGGGACCCGATGACCATCGACCTCGCCCCCGACGCCCGCGCGTGGCCTGAGCTCCCGGACGAGCGCCGCCGCCGCCTGACGACGCTCCTGGCCGCCTTCTGCGTGGCCGAGGAGGCCGTCTCCGAGCACCTCACACCGTTCGCCTCGGCGACCCCGGACACCCTGGTGGCCTGGGTCTTCTTCCTGCAGCGCCGCGACGAGGAGCGCCATGCGCAGTTCTTTGACCGGATCGCCGCCGAGGTGCTGAAGCTGCCTGGAGATACCGCGGCGGAGCGGCGCGCCGCGTCGCGGGAACACGTCCCGCCCGACGTGCTGGAGCTCTTTGAGGTCCGTCTCCCCGCGATGGCCGCCGAGCTCGCGGCAGGCCAGATCGGACTGGACCAGGGCATCGCCCTGTACCACATGGTCCTCGAGGGGAACGTGTTCTCCGCCGGGCAACGCGCGCTGCTCGAGGAATTGGAGGACGGCGTGCTGCCCGGGGTGCAGGAGGGCGTCCAGCGTGTCGAGCGCGACGAGCGCTGGCACATCGGCTTCGGCGTGCGCAATCTGATCGACATCCAGCCCGCCCAGGAGCTCCTCCACGGCCTGCTGGCGCGAGCGGAGGAGGCCGCTCAGGCTTGGGGGGACGCCGTCTCGACCGAAACGCGCGAGTACGTCGCGCGCCTGTGTGCGCGGCGGCTGCACGTCGCCGGGCTCATCGACGAGCCCGTCGTGGCGTAACTGGGCATCGGGCTGGTCTGCAGGCAAGCGATGCGGATCGTCCCGGTCCTCGATCTCAAGGGTGGCATCGTCGTGCACGCCCGCCGCGGCCAGCGCTCGGAGTACGCGCCGCTGCACAGTCCGCTGGTCGACGGGTGCGAGCCCGTCGCCGTCGCCCGGGCGGTGTGCGCCGCATGCCGGACGAGCACCCTGTACGTCGCCGACCTGGACGCTCTGGGGGGCGCGCCGATCGACGTGGCGACGCTGACCGGGCTGGCTGCCGTCGCCGAGCCCTGGGTCGACGCGGGCGCGACCAGCCCTGAGCGAGCGGCGTCGCTCGCCCGCGCCGGCGTGGCGCGCAACGTCGTCGGCACGGAATCGCTCGGGGCGGGTGGGGCCGATATCGCGGGCGAGGCGGGGGGCGCCGATACCGTGCACGCGCCCCGGCGGATCCTCAGCGTCGACCTACGCGACGGAAAGTTGATCTCTCCCCGCCCTGAACTCGCCGGCGCCGATCCCGCCGCCGCTGCGCCGCTCGCCATCTCACTCGGAGTGCGCGAGGTGCTGGTGATCGACCTGGCCCGCGTCGGCAGCGGCTCGGGACCGCCGCTGGACGCGGTGGCGCAGCTGGCGGAGGTTCTCCCCGGCCTGAAGATCTACGCCGGCGGCGGCGTGCGTAACGACGCCGATCTGCGCGCGCTGGAGTCGGCGGGCGCCACCGGCGCCCTCGTCGCGACGGCGCTGCACGAGGGCCGCATCAGTCTCTGACCAGCCCCTCGCACGCCGTCACCACCCCCTGCGTCAGGTCCGCGTCGCAGACTGACTGCAGCGCCTGCCAGCCGGGAATGCCGTTGACCTCCAGCACGACGGTCTCCCCGTCGGCTGTGACGAGCAGGTCCACGCCGGCGATGTCCGCCCCCACCGCGGCCGCCGCGCCGAGCGCCAGGCGACGCTCGGTCTCGCTGAGCGTGACGGCGCGCGGACGGGCGCCCCGCGCGATGTTGGCGCGCCACGAGTCGGTCACGCGCTCCATCGCGCCGGCGATCTCGCCCCCGACGACGAGCGCGCGTAGGTCGCGACGGCCGGCGGTGGCGATCGTGCGCTGGACGTAGTAGACGGTTCGCTCCAGTTCCAGCGCGCGGAACACCCGGTGGGCGACATCGGCATCCTCGACGCGCACGATGCCCGAACCCATCGCGCCGAACAGCGGCTTGATCACGACGTCGCCGCCCAGCCCCTCGAACGCGCGCATCGCGCCCTCGTAGCGCTCGCAGACGATGGTGGGCGGAGTCGGCAGCCCGGCGCCGGCGAGCACCGCGCTGGCCCATGACTTGTCGACGGTGCGCTCGATCGCTCGCGGGCTGTTGATACAGCGGACGCCATGCTCGGAGAGGACGTGCAGCATGTCCACGCGGAAGATCACCTGTTCCAGCGAGCCGCGGGGCAGCCCCCGGATGATCAGCAGATCCAGCGTGTCGAGCACCGTGTCCTCGGGCCCGAGCACGTGGACCTGGCCGTCTTCGCCGATCTCGGACTGCAGCCGCGTGGCCGGGATCGCCAGCACCTCGTGGCCGCGAGCCGACAACGCTTCGAACAGCCCGCGAGCGTGCCACGAGCCCGACGCGCCGAGCACTCCGGCGCGCAGCCGCCGCGTCACCGCGTCACCGCGTGAACGAGCGCTCCAGCACCTCGGGGGCCAACCCACCGCCGTGGTGGGCGCGCCCGGACTCGGTGCTGGTCAGCGTGACTGCGGCGGGGCTGAACAGCATCGGATCGATGTCGTAGAACTTCCAGTCGGCCGCGGCCAAAAGCTCGCCGAACGGGGTCCCGAAGGCGTCCGAGGCCGACGAGGGCAGGCGCCGCGCGAGTTCTGAGACCTCGTCGTCGGCCGCCTCCAGCCACAGGTGGACGGTGCCGCCGTACAGCATCGCGTCGTTGGTGCGGCCGATCGCCGCCGGATCGTCGGCGGCCACCGGGGGGATCGGGCAGCATCCCCAGCCGCTGCGCACCCGGGACGGGTCGACGTTGAGCTCGTGGAGCTTGTGCAGCGCGGTCTCGACGACGCGGGCCGAGATCTGCACCGACCCGCAGACCGAGGCGGTCGGCGCAATCAGAAACGTGACCGCGGACGCTTTCAGTCCGCAGCGCGTGGCGACCTTGTCGACGATCTCAGGCGGCGGCTCCTGCCGGGTCTCCAGGCAGAACACCGCCCGGTTGGCTCGCTCGCGCCACGCCAGCTCCTCAAACAGGTCCTCGGCGCGCGCCAGGGCGCGCCCCGGGCCGCTGGCCATGGCGAAGAAGTCGTCGTGCTCAAGCTTCCAGCCGGCGTACTGCGCGGCCAGGCAGGCGGCTGCGGGCTCGTCCACGGTGACGCCGACCCCGGGCCACGTCCGCTCACCGACCGTCACCGGCAGGGGATCAATCCTGCCCAGGCCGCCCATGCAGGCGGCGGCAAAGCCCAGGCCGGCCTGCAGCCCACCGCGGGCCTCGGCGCCGCAATCGACGAGGCGAGCGCCGGAGTCCAGCGTGCGCGCCGTGATCCCCAGCGCGTCCGCGTCGGCGACCATCGCGTCGACCAGCCCGGCGGCACGTTCGTTCATGGACAGGCTCACGCTTCTCCCTCGTCGAAGATCAGGAGCTCGCCGCGGGAGAGCTCGGTCCGGTCGCCGGACCAGCGCGCCCACCGGCCGGTCAGAAATGCGTCGTCGACCGGCAGGTACCGCCGCTTCAGCTGTCGCAGCTGCAGCCGCAGCGCCGGCGGCGAATAGCGGACGGCGAACGTATAGCCGGGCAGCGGCGACACCGGCGCCCCCGAGGCGATGCTGCCCCGCTTGTTGCCCATCCCGGCCTCCGCGCCGACCCCGCCCAGGGCGATCACGGTACCCGCCAGCATCCGCAGTCCGGCACCCGGGCCGGCCCGTCCGCCGATCGCCACCAGTCCTCGTCGCAGGCCGGCACCGGCCTCCTGGCCCGCATCGCCGGTGATCACGATCTCGCCGCCGCTCATCCCCACCCGGGTGCCCGGGTAGGCACCGCCGAGCCGGTCGCCGGCGTTGCCACGAACCGTGAGGTGTCCACCGCGCATCTCCGCGCCCGCCCAGGCGCCGACGTCGCCGACCACGACGATCTCGCCGCCGGACATGCCGGCGCCGAGGTGGTCCCCACACGATCCGTCGACCACGATCTGCCCGGCCGGCATCCCGTGCCCGATCCCGTCGATCGATCGCAGGTCGCCGGCCACGAACATGTGATCATCGCCGGTGCCCACCACGTCGAACAGCTCGCCGAGGGACAGCCGAAGACGCCCGCAGCTCACCGTCAGCGCCGAGACCTCGCGCGCGCTGAGTCCGCGCAGACGCTCCGGCGTGAGCACCGAGCAGTCGACGGGTCCCGGGGGTGGTGTTCGCAGGGCGAGGTGCAGCGTCATGGCGGGTCGCGCAGGTCCGTGAGCGGGAAGTGAAACTCTCCCAGCCCGCCGCCGAAGTTGGCAGCGGTGACGAGCGCGGCGCCCGCGCCGGCGGCCGCATGCAGCCCGCGGCGCATCGCCTCGCGCACCTTGTCCTCGGACATGCCGTCGATGACGATCTCGAACATCGCCCCGACGCCATCGGGCACCAGGGAGTCGTCGATCTGGGCGCGCAACGTGGGGGCGAACTGATGATTGGTGGAGGCCGGCATCGAGGAGGACGTGAGCGCGCCGACCTTGCTGCCGCTGCGCACGATCCCGCCGGGGAACGGCAGCGCGACGCCCTCGTCGCGGATCGCGTCGACCGCCGCCTGTGCGGCGGCGAGCGCGCCCGCATCGTCCGCGCCGCCGATCACGAGGTTGCCGCCTCCGACGCCGGTGCTGACCCCGACTGACTCGACGACGAGGAATTCCCCCTCCATCACCGGGATGCGCCAGAACCGTTCACCGGAGATCACCTTGCTGGCCTGAAACCCGTCGCCGAAGTAGCGCAGGCTGGAACCGAGCGCCACCCGCTTCTCGGCGGCGGGCAGACCGTCAAAGCACGCCGTCGTGGGGCAGGTCATGACGCACTGTCCAACGCGCTCGAGCACGCGCTTGCCGACGCCCTCGCGGTCCATGGCGAACAGCAGCACCGAAATGCCCGGCCGGCCGTCGGGGGTCCGGGTCAGGGGGCACTCGATCGCCGCCTCGCACTTGCAGCCGATCACCGAGGTGGCAAAGCCGGTCGCCGAGCGCGCCGCCTCGAGCGCCCATTCCTTGGTGGCGGCGGTGATGATCAGCCTGGCATAGCGCATCGGGAACGCCTCGGCGAACGTGTCGGAGACCTCGGTGGCGCCGAGCCGGTAGCTGCTCATCGTGGCGCGGCCTCCACGATCCGGGCGGGCTCGCGCAGCGCCGGATCTTGCACCGGGTAATGCTCGAACGCCACCGTGTAGCGCTCGCCGAACAGCGGCTCCAGCACCTGGCTGACCTGGGGATCGAACCCGGCGCGACTGGAGAGCAGCAGGCCGTCGTCGGCGCGGCGCAGATCGCCGTCCTCGACGGCCAGCTCTCCGCCTTTGATCACATAGCGGGGGGTGGCGAACATGTCCTCGCGGTCGGCGCGATCGTGGTAGATCGTCATGTCGGCATCGGCGCCGATCCCGAGGTGGCCCTTGTCACGCAGCCCCAGCCGGCGCGCCGGCGCGGCGCGGGTGATGATGGCGATCTCGTTCAGGGTGTACTCACGGTCCAGACCGTCGGGCAGCGCGGTGCGCTGGATCGCCTTCTGATTGGCGCGGCCCATCTGATCCTCCCGGAAGGCGCGGTCCATCAGCAGGCGGATCAGCTTCGGGTAGGACAGGAACGAGCCGCCGTTGGGATGATCGGTGGAGAGCATCACCTGCCAGGGATCCCGGTTGAGCAGGAACAGCTCCAGCCCGATCCCCCACTGCAGGGCGTGCACGTAGTTGCCGGCCTTGTACCGGTAGGGCACGATTCCGCACCCGGTCTCCACCTCGGTGTCGTGGTTGATCCACTTGCCGCCGTCGAGGTCACGGAGCAGCGCCGACACGTAGGCGTCGGCCGTCATCGTCACCGCGGGCCCGAACATCACCTGGCCGACGTCGGCGGTGATCTCGGGATGGTCGCTCAGGTATTCGACGAGCTCCGAGGCCCGGGAGCGCGGCAGTCCCTCGGGTTTGCCGCCATAGCAGTGGAACTGAAGATGAGCGAAGTGCGCCTGGCGCCCGGCGAGGGTGCGCATCGTGTCCAGCGTGATGTCGGCGTTGCCGGCCGCGCCGAGGTTGTTGGCGTGGATGTGGACGGGATGCGGGAGCCCGAGCTCATCGACGGCGCCCCCGATCGCCTCCAGCACCTGGCGGGGCGTCACCTCGAAGCCCGCGACCGCGTCATCGAGCGAGTCGACGTGCCCGTTGCTCTGCTTCCAGAGCTCCACTCCGCCGGGGTTGACGAGCTTGACGCCGTAGGCTCCGGTCGCCTCCAGCCACCACGCGATGGCATCGCGCAGCCGATCCGAGACGGCTCCGCCAGACTCGCGGATGAGCTCGAACAGCACCTGATTGTTGCCCATCAGGATCAGGAACGCCTTGTCGATCATCGGCGTGTCGCGCAGCTCGGCCAGCACGTGGCGCGCGGCCAGCGGCGGGGCGGCCGCCTCGACGACCGTGGTGTAGCCCAGGAGCGAGTACCGGTAGCCCGTCGCGAACGTGGACGGGACCAGACCGCCGGTGCCCGAGCGCAGGACATCGGTGCGATCCATCGGATGGTCGCGACGCTCGTCAGGCGAGAGCTTGCGCGCCGCGTTGACCGCGGGCCCGGCGATGTGGGCGTGGATATCGACGCCACCGGGCATCACCACCATCCCGCGGGCATCGATCCGGCGGGCCTCGGGGCCGACCTCGGCGACGACCTTGCCGTCCTGGACACAAATGTCACGGACCTCGCCGTCGACGTCGTTGGCGGGGTCGTGGAGCCGCCCGCCGGTGATCCGGATGGCCGTCACCGCTCGACCTCCTCCAGCAGCCGGGTGAGCAGGACGGCCGCCGTGGGCGCGTCAGCGTCGAGCGGCGCCTGGAGCGCCACCGGGACGCCATCCAGCCGATGCGCGGTGCCGGCGGCGTGCACGCCGGCGGCGGCGGTACGGATCGACACCTCCGCCTGCGGCGCCGGCAGGCTGCTCAGCACGATCTCGGTCACGCCGGCGAGCGCGTTGTCCGGGGCGCCCTCGATGCTCAGCGACACGTCGGCGGCCTCGGCGGCCGCGAGCGGCCGGGTGGTGGTGACCAACTCGGGATGACCGTTGCCGAAGTCGACATTCCCGGAATACCCGCTCTGCCAGGTCAGCACATCCTGCGCGCCCCTGGTGCCGGCAGCGCCGGGCAGCGCCAGCGTGACCACATGGCGATCGTGACACAGCGCCCGCACCAGCTCGTGCAGCGCCAGCGCGCGCCGCTCTCCGCCGGCACCGGCCGTCAGGCCGGGTCCGTGCACGAACGTGGCGTGGGGCACGGCGTTGAGCTGCTCCAGCAGCCCCTCCAGCTCAGGGGCGAGCTCGGTCCCCCGCAGCGCTAGCCGCTGCTGCAGGGCATGCAGGCCGGTCAGCGCCTCAAGGTCGTGCTCCCGCGGCCAGCGCAGCCGCAGGTCGGCGCGCCGTGCGGTGGCGGTGTCACGGTCGTCGACCACCATCAGCACCGCGGTCGAGCCGGCGCCGAAGCCGAGGCGGTCAAGCAGCCGCGGGTGGGTGGTCTCCGGATCCTCCCGCCAGATGATGACCAGCTGCGAGCGGTCCCGGATCTCGCCCAGGGTGGCGGTGGAGGCTCCGCGCAGCGGGACCGCCGGTGCGCCCGGCCAGGCGCCGGTCACGTCGTCGGTCGCCATCACCGCCCCCAGCCGATCGGCGAGGGCTACGGCGGCCCGCGCGTCCTCGACCGTCGCCGCGTCAAAGCCGTGCAACAGCGGTCTGCGCGCCGACCGCAGGAGCTGGGCGGCCCGGGACAGCGCCGTCTCGACGTCGCTGGGCTGACCGCCGACGGTCGCGGCCGGTCCGGACGCCGACCACCCGGCACGTGCCGAGAACCACTGGGCGCCCAGTTCGCACGGGGGGTGCAGTTGCACCTCGTCGCCCGAGCGCTCGACGGTCACGTCGTCACAGTGCAGGCCACAGCCCGCACACGTGAACCGGGTGGGCGAGGTGGGCGAGGCCGAGTCAACCACCGGCGAGTACCTGCTCGGGGAGCGCAGCGAGCAGCTCGGTCCCACGCGCCGCGAGCTGCGGCGCGCCGGCCGTGGCCGAGACCAGGGTGCACACCGGGGCCCCCCGGACGATCGTCTCGCCCTGGTGGGGAATGTCGCGCACCATCCCGGCCGGCCACCAGCCGGGATCCGGGGCGAGGAGGTCGTGCTCGGCGAACAGCACGAGCTTCACCCTTGCACATCTCGTCGGCGCCGTGTCGGCCGTGGGCAGGCTGAGGCCGCGCGCGCCCCGGACGTGGGCCGCGAAGCTGCCCGGGCCGAACAGCTCCAGCCCGGCCGTCGGTCGTGGGTTGACCTCCAGCACCCACGCGTGGCGCCCGTCCCAGATCGCGTCCACCCCGAACGCCCCGCGCACGCCGAAGCGCGCAGCCACCTCGGCGCAGACCGCGCTGAGCTGGCCGTCGAGCTCGGCGAGCTCTGGGCCGGGCAGCCGCGGAGGGGCCAGGTTGCCCGTCCACTGCACGCCGGGCGGGCGATGCAACTGCTCGGTGAGGCCGAGCAGGATGGCTCGCCGGCCGTCGCCGATGGCGACCGCCGAGCAGGACAACCCGTCGACGCGCCGCTGCAGGATCTCGGTGGAATGCAGCCGGCCGCCCGCCCACCGGCGCACCCCGCGACCACCGCCGCCGAGCCGGGGCTTGCGCAGCCAGACGGCCCCTTCCCCAAGTCCGGGGGCGTCGGCAACCGACCGGGTTTCCGGCGCGCGCGCTCCCGCTGCGCGGGCGGCGGCGCCGACCGCCCACGGGTCGCGCACGGCGGCGAGCAGCTCAGGCGGCGTCCCCAGCAGCTCGCGGCCGTCGGCCAGGCGCTCCACCAGATCGGGGCGGTTCTCCAGGCCTCCGCCGTAGACGACCGCGTCAGCGTCGACGACATCGGCGGCCAGCACCGCGAGGCCGTCGTTGCTCGACGCGGTGGCTCCGCGTGCAACCGCCCGGAGGTCGACGTCGCCGAAGCGATCGAGCGCGGTGACCGCGAAGCCATCGGCCGCCGCCATCTGGGCGAGCATTCGCGCGCTGATCGCGACGACCAATACTCTCACGGCAGGGTCACCCCCGACAGCAGCGCGGCCAAGAGCGTCGCGGCGACCAGGTCGGCGGTCGTCCCGGGATTCAGCCGGTGGTCGGAGCTGCGCAGCGAGACGTCGAAGTCCTGGAGCGAGCGGGTGCCGGCGCGCACCTCGGTGGCCGCCCGGGTGACCGCGCGTGCGGCGGCAGCGCCCGCCTTGCGCTCGATCAGCGTGTCCGGGTGGGCGGCGAGCAGACCGAGGTGCAGCGACACGATCGCATCAAGCGTTCTGGCGCCGTCGCGCAGCGCATCGTCGAGCAACCGCAGGCCCGTGTCGAAGACGATCACGTACCCGGTCGCGTACTCAGAGGCGATGCTGTCACGGTGCGCCGCCGCGGCCATCGCCGAGCGCAGCGAGACGCGCGCCGGGGCTCTGACGTCGTGCTCGGGCGCGTCGCCCAGACCGCCGGGCCGCGCACGGGCGATCGCCTCGAAGGCGGCGGCGGCGTCGCCGACGTCGAGCTGCGCGAGGGTCCGCTCGGTGGCCGCGCGGAGCTCTTCGTCGGCCCGGCGGGTCGCGGCCGCGCGCACCAACGGCGCGAACAACAGAACGATTCCGAGGTTGGTGTTGGCACGGGCGACGCGCGCTGTCGCCTCCACTCCGTCGGCGATCAACTCGCCGACGCCCCGCGCGCGGGCCCGAGGGGCCCCGAACACGGGGCCGAGCGCCAGCGCCGAGCGGACCATGTCGGCGTAGGTCATGTCGGGGAAGTCGTGGGCCGGCGTGACATTGCCGGGCTTGGCGGCCGACACCTCCAGCAGGCAGGCGAGCTGGACCTGATGCTCGACGAGGTCCCGGTTGGGGGCAGAGTGAGCTAGGGTTCCACCCACCGACGTCACCATACGGGAGAGAGAGAATATGGCCATTACCCTGGCAACCGGCGAGGCCCTCACCGGCGACGGCAACGAACTCGCCCACATTGACCTCTTGATCGGATCCAAGAGCGGACCTATGGGCGCGGCTTTCGCCAGCGCGTTCACCACCGAGAGCGCGGGCCACACCAACCTGCTGGCGGTGGTCACCCCCAACCTGGCGGCCAAGCCCGACACCGTGATCACGAACAAGGTCACGATCAAGGGCGAGAAGCAGGCTGTCCAGTTGTTCGGCCCGGCGCAGGCGGCGGTCGCCCGCGCGGTCGTCGACTCGGTCGCCGAGGGCGTCATCCCCAGGGATCAGGTCGACGATCTGTGCCTGATCGTCGGGGTGTTCATCCATTGGGAGGCCGCCGACGACAAGAAGATCTACGACTACAACTACGAGGCCGTGAAGCTGGCACTCGCGCGGGCGCTCGAGGGCTATCCGAGCGTCGACAAGGTGCTCGCCGACACGCCGGCGGCACGTCATCCATTCGCCGGCGGCGCGGAGGGCTAAGGGAATCGCTTTGCGATTCCCTTAGGGCAATCGCAGGCCCCCGGGGACGGCCGGTGCCGAGCCATTGACCGGGCAGGCCGGAGAGCCGCCGCTCGCCGGTCTACGCACGGTCGTCACCGGCGCCGGCTCCGGGATCGGAAGGGCGATCGCCGTCGCCTTCGCCGGTGCCGGCGCGCGCGTCGGCATCGGCTTCTGGCGCTCAGTGCAGGACGCGCGGATCCTGGCCGCTGAGCTGGGGGACGGCCATCCCCTCCTGCGCGCGGACCTCAGCACGTCTGACGGCTGTACATCGATCGTCGAGGATGCGTTCCGCGCACTCGGCGGTGTCGACGTCTGGGTCAACAACGCCGGCGCCGATGTGCTGACCGGCGAGGCCGCCGAGTGGCCGGACGAGCGCAAGCTGCAGGCACTGCTGGAGCTCGACCTGAAGAGCACGATCCGCTGCTCGCGCCTGGTTGCCGCTCGCATGCGTCCCGGCGGATGCATCCTCAATATGGGCTGGGACCGGGCCACGATCGACGGGATGGCGGGCGACGACGCCGAGCTGTTCGCCGCCGTCAAGGGCGGCGTGCTGGGCTTCTCGAAGTCGCTGGCCCGCTCCGTCGCCCCCACCGTACGTGTCAACGTGCTGTGCCCGGGCTGGATAGAGACCGCCTACGGGGCCGGCGCGGATCCCGACTTTCACGCCGAGATCGAAGCGCAGACGCCGCTTCACCGCTGGGGCCGGCCACAGGACGTGGCGGGCGCGGCGGTCTGGCTGGCCTCGCCGGCGGCGGGGTACGTCACCGGGCAGGCGGTCAACGTCAACGGCGGCGCAGTTGGCTGACACGCTGTTTGTCACCGGCCGCCTGGCCGAGCCGGCGCTGCGCGCCGTCCTATCGGACCTGGGCGTCGATCATCAGGTCGCCGTGATGAACATCAGCGTCGCCGCGCTCATGACGACGCGCTGGATCGCCAAGCGGCTCCAGGCGCCTCCCGGGGTCGACAGCATCGTCATCCCGGGGCTGTGCGAGGGCGACGTCGACACCCTTCAACAGGCCGTCGGCCTGCCGGTGCGCAAGGGGCCGGCCGATGTCCGAGCGCTCCCGGAGTGGTACGGACGCGAGGCGGTCCGGGCGGAGCTCGGGCCCCGGGATGTGCGCGTGTTCGCCGAGATCAACCAGGTCCCGTCCCTGTCACGCGAGCAGGTGCTCGACCGGGCGCTGGCCTACCGGGCGGCCGGAGCCGACGTGATCGACCTCGGCCTGTCGCTCGATCGCTCGTGGCTGACCGAGGGGCCGCCGACGATCGCGGCGTTGCGCGAGCACGGACTGTCACTCAGCATCGACACGCTCGACCCCGAGCACATCCGCATGGCCGACGCCGCCGGGGTGGACTACGTGCTCAGCCTCACGCGGGACACGATCGACCTGGCCCAAGGTCTGCGGGCGACGCCGGTGCTGATCACCGAGGACCCGGACGATCTCGACGGCCTGGACCGGTTGGCCGCCCACATGGAGCGACTGGATCGCCCGTACCTGCTCGACTCGATCCTGGCGCCGATCAACTCCGGCTTCGCTGCCTCGCTGGCCCGCTACGTCGAGGTCCGTCGTCGCCACCCCGAGGCCGAGCTACTGATGGGGATCGGCAACCTGACCGAGCTCACCGAGGCCGACTCCACGGGGGTGACCGCCCTGCTGATCGGCTTCTGTCAAGAGGTCGGGATCGGCGCCGTGCTGACCACCGAGGTGATCGGCTGGGCGCGCGGCGCGGTACGCGAGACTGTGTTGGCTGCACAGATCATGCATCTTGCCCAGCGCCAGGCGCGGCCCCCCAAGCACATCGACTCCGGGCTGGTGACCAGCCGCGACGAGTCGATGCGGGCTCCCTCCGAGGACGAGCTGCGAGCGATGCAGGCCCAGGTCTCCGATCCCAACTATCGCCTCTTCGCCGACGCGGACTGGCTGTATGCGTTCAACGGTGATCGCTTCGTCCGCGAGACGAACATGTACCGCGTGTTCGAGCAGCTCGATGTCGCCGATGCGGCGCACGCCTTCTATCTCGGCAAGGAGCTGATGAAGGCGACGATCGCCCGCGGCCTGTACAAGAGCTATCGCCAGGAGGGACCGCTGGACTGGGGGCTGTTGAGCTTTCCCGAACCACGACGAGAGGACCCGTGATGCAGAAGATCCTGATCCAGCTCGACACCGATCGTCACCCCAGCCCGTTCGACACGATCGCCGCCTACGACTCCGGCGTGGATGTGGTTCTGGGGTTCGGCGAGATCACCGCCGACACCCTGACCGACGTCGTCCAGGGCGCGCTCTTCCCCCGCGGGCCAAGCGGCCTGGCCAATACCGCCTTCTGGGTGGGCGGGTCCAGGGTGCGCGACGGCGAAGCGGTGTTCGCGGCCGCCCGCAAGCTGTTCTTCGAACCCTTCCAGCCGTCGATCATGCTCGACTCCGACGGCTCGAACACGACCGCTGCGGCCGCCGTGCGCATGGTCCGCGACGCGATTCCGCTGAAGGGCGGCCGCGTGGCGGTGATCGGCGTCGGCCCTGTCGGTCTGCGTACCGCCGAGCTGCTGCGGCGCGAGGACGCCGAGGTCACGATGCTCACCTTCCCGCCCGACGTGATGGAAGGCGAGTATCGCCGCGCCTCCGGCGTTCCGATCGCCCAGGAGGCGGACTTTGAGGTCATCGAGCCAGCCTCCAGCGACGAGCTCGACGCCGCGCTGGCCGGCCGTGTGGCCGTGTTCGCGGCCGGCCCGGCGGGCACGCAGATCCTGCGCCGCAGCGGCTGGGCTCAGATTGACGGTCTGCGGGTGATCGTCGACTACTCGGCCGCCGAGCCCGTGGGGGTGGAGGGCGTGGCCCGCGACGACGACCTGACCGAGGAGGACGGCGTCCTCAAGCTCGGGGCGCTGGCGGTGGGCGGTCCGAAGATGAAGCTGCAGAAGCGATGCGTGCAGCGGATGTTCGAGACCAAGGGTGTCGTCCTCGATCTGGAGAGCATCTACGACGTTGCCTTGGAGGAGCCGTGAGGACCGACCCTGCCGCCGGGGCTACTTTGAGAACACGAACTTGCCCATCGGGCCGTCAAGGGGCCCGTCGGGCTCCGGGCGCCAGAGGACGGTGTCTTCGATCTTGCGCGCCAGCGTGAAGTCCTTGTCGGTGATTCCGCCCGCCGAGTGCGTGGCCAGCTTCACCCAGAGCTTGCCCCAGGTGACGTTCAGATCGGCGTGATGGCCGGCGGCCTCGCACAGATAGCCGACCTGGTTGACGGCCATCAGGGTCGTGGGCCAGCCGTCGGTGTTGTACTTGCGCCGGATCCAGTCGCCCTCGTGATACCAGCCGTCGAGGCCGAGCTCGGAGAGCTTGGCGGGGATCTCGTCGTCGGTGTAGGTTCGCTCGTCGCTCATCGCTCCATCTTATGCCGCGGGTAGCTGGTGTCGACCCGGGCACGGTGTCCTTCGACCTGTGCGTGTTGGAGGGCGGCGAACCGGTCGTCGAGCAGGTGTTCGAGACCGTCTCGCTCAGCCACGCCTCGGCGCCCACTCACCCGTTGGTGGCGGCGCTTGCCCGACACGGGCCGTATGACCTCGTCTACGGGCCGAGCGGCTACGGCCTGCCGCTGGTGGCGGCCGCGGATGTGGGAGAGCGCGAGCTGGCCGAGATGGTGCTCGTGCGCCGCGACGAGGCAGGCGCCGACGCCGGGGTTGGCGGCATGCGCTCGCTGTTACGGGCTCTGGCGCACAGCGGCCTGCCGGTTGTCTTCGGTCCCGGCGTCATCCACCTGCCCTCGGTGCCGCGGCACCGCAAGTACAACCGGATCGATCTGGGCACCGCTGACAAGGTGTGCGCGGCGGCCTACGCGATCGCCGACCAGTCAGCCCGGCGGGCGATCCCGCTGCGTCAGACGGCGATGATCCTGATTGAGCTTGGTGGCGCCTTCACGGCGGCACTGGCGGTCGCCGACGGTCAGATCGTCGACGGCATGGGCGGGTCCTCGGGACCGCTGGGCGTGCGCGCCGCCGGAGCGCTGGACGGTGAGCTCGCCTATCTCTTGGGGTCGGCGCTAGGCAAGAACACGCTGTTCACGGGCGGCGCCCTGGATCCGACCGGGACGCTGGGCAAGACCGACCTGAGGGCGTTGTGGGCGTCAGAGGCGCATGCCTGCGGCTGGAGGGCGCTGTTGGAGGGCGTCGCCAAGGCGGTGCGGGGGCTGCTGGTCAGCGTGCCGGCCCCGCATGAGATCATCGTCTCCGGGCGCCTGGCGCGCGTGCCTGAGTTGGTGGCGGCGCTGGCGTCGTCGCTGAGCGACGTCGCTCCCGTGATCGCGCTCGTCCCGGCGCGGGCGAGCGCGGCCGCGCACGGGGGCGCGTTGCTCGCCGATGGTTTGGCGCGCGGGCGCAACGCGGCGCTGGCCGAAGTCCTGAGGCTCGATGAATCCAGCGGCACGGCGCTCGATCATCTGCGCGTCGCCGGCGCGGGCTCGATCGAGTTGGGCTGAGTCACCTTCCATGTCATCTCGCGCCAAATGGATGTGGATGTCGTCCTGACACTCGCCTTGAGCGAGGCGAGCCGCGGTGTTAGGGTGGCGCTCTAACCCGTTTTTCCCATCGAAGGAGGGCGATGTGAGCGGAGCCGCGGAGAAGATAACCCGCATCGGCGACGAGCCAGGCCTGGCCAAGCAGAATGGGACGACGATTGGCCGGGTCCTTGGCAGCGGCAATGTCATGCACGCGAGCGAGGACTCCGAGGGTCGTATGCACGCAACGATTCGGATCAACGAGGACGAACTCGTCTTCGATCCCTCGATCCTCATCCTGCCTCATGGCGGCACGGTCGACCTCGACCTCTACAACGACGACAAGAACACGCACTGCGCGGTGTTCCCCAGCAACGGTCACATGCAGTTCATCTGGATGGTGAACTCGTCGCACGGCACGGCGACCCTCGATCTCGACGGCCCGGGGCAGTACTGGTATGGCTCGACAACGGGCAACGACGAGGGCCGCGGGCTGACGGGGTCCATCGTCGTGAGCGGCGACACGCCGCCCGAAGCCAAGCTCGACCGCCCGCCTCAGCCGCAACCGTAGAGAGGAGCTACCGATGGCAACGTACGTAGAAGCAGGCCATGCCAGTGACTACACCAACCTGAGCGATACGGTTGGCAAGGCGCCGGCGGTTAGCAAGAACGTCAATTACGAGCGCATCCTGAAGGCGCGCGAGGCCGAGCCGCACAATTGGCTCACCTACTACGGAGGCTATGACGGGCAGCGCTACAGCCTGCTCGACCAGATCAACGCCTCCAACGTGAAGAGCCTGACGCCGGCGTGGGTCTTCCAGGCCGGGACGGTGGGAATGCAGTCGGGCGCGGGGACGTATTCGATGGAGGCGTCTCCGATCGTCGTCGACGGCGTCATGTACCTGACGGGATATGACGGCTGGGTCTGGGCCCTGGACGCCGCGACCGGTCAGGAGCTGTGGCGTTACAAGCACGCGTCGCCCTACGACATCTCGCTGTGCTGCGGCAACGTGAACCGTGGATGCGCGGTGGCCGAGGGCAAGGTGTTCGTCACCACCCTGAACGCTCACGTGCTGGCGCTCGACGCGGAGACCGGCAAGGTCGTCTGGGACCAGGTGTACGGCGACGTGCGGGCCGGCGAGAGCGCGACGGTCGCCCCGCTGATCGTCAAGGACATGGTGATCGTCGGAAGCTCCGGCGGCGAGTTCGGGGTGCGCGGGCACGCCGACGCCTTCAAGCTCGAGAACGGCGAGCGTGTCTGGCGGTGCTACATGGTGCCCAAGCCCGGCGAGCCGGGGTCGGAGACCTGGCCCGCCGAGGGCGAGGCGTGGCAGCGCGGAGGCGGGAACTGCTGGATCACGCCCACCTTCGACGCGGACCTCAACCGCCTGTACTTCAACACCGGCAACCCGTGCCCCGACTTCGACGGGGCCGTCCGCGAGGGCGACAACCTGTTCACCGACAGCGTGGTTGCGGTCAACCCCGACAACGGCGAGATCCTCGACCACTACCAGTACACCCCGCACGACGTATGGGATTACGACTCGACGATGGAGAACATCCTGTTCGACCTCGACGGGAAGAAGCTGTCCGCGCACTTCGACAAGAACGGGTACCTGTTCATCCTCGATCGCACCGACTGCTCGCTGGTTCGGGTCGTGCCCTTCGTCGATCGCATCACCTGGGGTGAGATCGACGCCAACGGCAAGGTGACGGCCAAGGTCTACCCCGACAAGGAGGGGGACCCGGTCCACTTCTGGCCCGGGCCGGCTGGTGCCAAGGAGTGGACGCACGCGGCCTACAGCCCCAAGACCGAGCTGCTCTACGCTCCCGTGCAGGATATCGGCGCGACGGCCACGCGGCGCCGACGGGAGTTCAAGGAGAGCATCCCGTACTGGGGGGCGGGCGTCGCTGTCGACGGCGAGGACGTCGCCGGGTCGATCAGCGCGTTTGACCCGCGGACCGGCAAGGAGACGTGGCGCTGGCGTCACGACTATCCGATGTGTGCGTCGGTGCTGGCCACGGCCGGTGACCTGGTGTTCGCCGGCGAGCCCTCCGGCAAGTTCAATGCGCTCAACGCGAGCACCGGGGAGCAGCTGTGGCAGTTCCAGTGCGGAAGCGGTCACCACTCCAGCCCCTCGACATACAGCGTCGACGGCCGGCAGTTTGTCGTGGTGCCCACCGGCTGGGGCGGCTGGGTTGAGGGCTTCCTGCCCGCGATGCTCAGCGCACGTGCGGGAAGCGCCGTGTTCGCGTTCGCCCTGCCGGAGTAGCACGTGAGTCCCCACCCATGGCGTCGCCGTCAGGGTGGTAGCGGGCCATGTCCACGTCCCGCACCGGGACGTGGACAGGTGCGCGACTGGGTCGCCGGTCCTTGGCCGAGGCTTCGGGCCGCGGGTGACCTACGGACCAATCAGGTCTAAGAGAACCGATCAGGTCTAGGAGGGAGATATGGGATTTCTGCTTTTAGGTGTTGACAGCTTGATCGCGTGCATCGCAGTGGGTGCCGTGGTCAGCCGGCGGGCGCGGCTGCCCTTCGCGGCGCTGTTTGGCATATGCGACGGCGTCGGGTTCCTCATCGGGTCGGCGTTCCATTGGCGCATGCCCGAGATGACGGCCACCGTCGTGGGAACGGCTGTGTTCGTGGCCTTGGGGGTGTATTGGATCGTCCTGGCCTTCGGCTCGCAGCGAGCCGCTGGGACGGGGTGGATCTGGCTGCTGCCGATAGCTCTGAGCATCGACAACATCACCTTTGGTGTGATCGACCACAGTTGGACGACCTCGACCTTGGGGCAGGCCGGAGAGCAGGTGCTGTCCAGCGCGCTGCTTGCGTCCGTCGGCATCGCTATCAGTCTCGCGATCGTGCGAACGATTCCGGCGCTGCGGCGCAGCAGCACTCGGATGCTCGGGTTCGCGGGCGTCGGGTTGATCGTCGCGGCCGGGGTCGAATTGCTGGTCGGCTGACGCCGAGCGGAGAAAGACCGACAGAGCATCGGGGGGCGCTACGCGAAGCCGCGGATTGGCCGCGGCTTCGTGGTTGGCGCCCCTTGATCGACCTCCCGCGGTATGGGCGACCCCGAGCTGGCGCTGGCTAGCGCGCCAGCTCGGCGATGAGCAGCCCGATCGCCAACAGCGCCACCGCGACGCCGCCCAAGCGCTCGGCGCCCTCGCGGACCCGCTCGCCGACGCGGTTGCCGAAGCGCATCCCGAGGAACGAGACCGCGAACGCCTGTACCGCTATCACGGCGATCACTGGCGCGACGGGGAGGCGGAGCAGCCCGACGGTGAAGCCGATTGCCAGCTCGTCGAGGCTGGCCGAGGCGGTGAGTACGGTGATCGCGACAACGCCGGAGATCCCTCCGCCGCCGCGGTCTGACGGCTGGCCTGATGCCGACTCGCCCTCGGTCTCGGTCTCGGTCTCGCGCAGCATGTGGACCGCGAGCGCAAACAGGAGGGCGATCGCCACGTAATCACCGGCCTGGCCGATCGCCCCGAGCGGATGGCCGATCGCCAGGCCGACGAGCGGCATAACGGCCTCAGAGGCGGCGAACCATATCCACCCGTGCGTCCGCCACCCGCTCGAGGGGCCGCCCACGGTAAGTGCCGCCGACACAGCGAACGTCTCCAGAGCCAGAGGCAGGACAAGCGCGATGATCTTGACCAGCAACGCTCTCTCAGTCTGACGCGCATGCCACCCGGCTTGGATGAGAGCGAGCGGGGAGTGCGCCCTGGGCCGGGGCTCAGCAGGCGCGGTTGAGCTTGCTTGAACCCGGCGCCAGGCAGCCGACCTGGACCTTGGGCAGCTTCGCCTTGCGGATCGCGAACACGAACGCCTTGCCGTTGGTGTTGCGCTGGGTGACGGTCACGGTGATCCGGCCGCCGGCGCTGAGCGCATGGCCGCGGAACAGGCTGGTGAGGTCGACGTCGCGGCTGCGGGCGCGGCACTGCTTGCCCTTGCACTTGGGAGGCTTAACGGCCGCGGCAGACCTGGACTTGGACGGGCAGCCGTTGCCGGTACAGACGAGCTTGAGGGCGGCCCGTGTGGGGACCGACACGAGCTTCATGGAGGCAACCGTCGTCGCGGTTCCGTTCGCAACGAGTCCGAAGGACCACGTCATCGATGGGGTCGGGCTGAGCGCGTGGGCGCGGACCGTGTAGCTGCACTTGACGCTGGCGCGGTTGCCGGCCTTGTCGGCGCCGGTGAGCGTGACCGACTTGCGGCCGATGGACTTTGCGCGGACCGAGGCGGCGACGGTGCGGGCGGCGGCGCCGGACACGGCGTCGGTGACGGTGGCGCGAACGGCCCCGCCGCTCGAGCCGAGCAGGAACGCTGGCGCGCCCGCGCAACGCACCGTCGGCCGCGTCGCGTCGATGCGGAAGCCGGCGCTCACCGGCGTCGCCGTGTTGCCCTGCGAGTCCTGGGCCGCGGCGTAGACCGAGTGCGGGCCGTTGGCCGAGACGTCGGCACCGGCACCCGCCAGCGGGCAGGCGGGGGCGATCGCGGCGAACGTGGCCGGCGGCCCCGGCGGGTCGGCGACGCAGCGCAGCGACGCCACCGGGTAGACGTTGTCCGAGGCCGCGGCGGCGACGTGGACGCCCCTCGTGTACCAACCGTCGGCGCCGTTGGGAGCGCCCGGCGAGAGGTTCACCGTCGTCACCGGCGGGAACGCGCCGCCGTCGATGGCGATCCCGTTGGGCT
>DASXDW010000206.1:0-64500 GCA_036490435.1 Solirubrobacteraceae bacterium | reverse complement strand
GCGGTCCCCGAGTACCTGGCCAAGTGGGGGACCCACCCCAGCTGGAGCCGGCTGCTGGGCAGCCCGATCCTCTACGAGGAGATCGAGGACAAGCTCACCTCGCTGCTCGGCGCCGAGGACACCCTCGTCCTGCCGACCATCACCCACATCCACATGTCGGTGATCCCCGTCCTGGCCGGCGGCGGCACCCTCTTCCTCGACAGCCGGGCGCACAAGACGATCTATGACGGGTGCGCGATGGCCGAGGCCCGCGGGGCGACCGTGGAGCGCTTCCGCCACAACGACCTCGACGAGCTCGAGGCGCTGCTGCGCGCCAATGACTGGCGGCGCCCGGGGATGATCCTCATCGACGGCGTCAACAGCATGACCGGCAACGCGCCGGATCTGCACGCCTTCGCCGCGCTGGCCCGCGAGCACGGCGCGCTGCTCTACGTCGACGACGCCCACGGCTTTGGTGTCGTCGGCGAGCGCTCGGACGCCGAGGTCTGCGACTACGGCGCTCGCGGCAACAGCATCGTGCGCCACCTGAACGAGACCTATGACAACGTCGTGCTCGTCGGCGGGTTCTCCAAGGCCTACTCCTCGCTGCTGGCCTTCCTGGCCTGCCCCACTCCGGTCAAGCAGGTGCTCAAGACCGCCGCGCCGCCCTACCTGTACTCCGGCCCGTCGCCGGTCGCCTCGCTGGCCACGGTGCTCGAGGGCCTGCGGGTCAACGACACGCGCGGCGAGCAGTTGCGCGGCACGCTGCACCGCCTCACCTGGCGCGTGCTGGACCGCCTCAACGAGCTGGGCGTCTACACCCCCAACCAGTCCGGCTTCCCGATCGTCGAGATTCCGCTGGCCGATCCCGACAGCCTGGACGCCGTCGGCGACCTGTTGTTCGACCGCGGCATCTACGTGACGATGGCCGCCTACCCCCTCGTGCCGCGCAACGAGGTGGGCTTCCGCCTGCAGCTGACATCGGCCAACACCGACGCGCAGGTCGATCATTTGTGTGACGTGCTGGGCGAAGTCGCCGAGCGCTTCAAGCTCCAGGGTCCCCCCGCCGAATAGTCATCTCAGGATGAGTACCTCGGCAACGGACAGGATGTCCAAGCGGTCGCGCCACTACTGGTGGCTGTATCTCGCCGTTGGCTCGATCCTCTGCGGCCTCTACGTCTTCAAGGCGCCGTTCCAGGGCTCGGGCCCCGTGATCAACGGCCTCGGCCTGTACGGCGTCATCGGCGTCGTCGGCGGCATCCGCGTGCACAAGCCCAAGGCTGCGGCGGCGTGGTGGTTCATGGCCGCCGGCCTGCTCCTGTTCTTCCTGGGCGACGTCTACACCTACAGCTATCCCAAACTGTTCCACGCCGACGTTCCGTTCCCGTCGCCCGGCGACGCCATGTACATCGGCGTGTACCCGGTGCTGATGATCGGCCTGCTGTTGCTGGTCCGGCGCCGCAACCAGCGCGCCGCCGACGGCCCGGGGCTCATCGACGCGGTGATCATGAGCGTGGGCCTGAGCCTCGTCTCCTTCCTCTTCCTCATCGCGCCCTACATCCACGACGGCACGATGAGCCTCATCCCCAAGCTCGTCTCGATCGCGTATCCGACAGGCGACCTCATCCTCCTGGCCGCGGCCATCCGCCTCGCCGTGGACGCCGGCAAGCGCCGCCCGAGCTTCTACCTGCTGATCGCCAGCATCGTCACTCTGCTGCTCACCGACTTTGTCTACGGCATCCTCACCCTGAACGGGACCTACAACCATCAGCTGTGGCTGGATGCCGGCTGGATCTTCTTCTACCTACTGTGGGGCGCGGCGGCGCTCCATCCGTCGATGGTGGAGCTCTCCGACGTGGAGACCGGGCGCGAGTCGCGCCTGACCGGGCTGCGCCTCGTCCTGCTCGCCGGCGCCACGCTCATCGCGCCCATCCTCGAGCTCACCCGCACACTCCCGCACAACGACTGGGACGCAGTGGTCCTGATCGGCGCTTCGGTGGTCCTCTTCTGCCTGGTGGTGGGCCGGATGGCCGGCCTCGTCCGCCAGCGCGAGAAGGCCGCGTTGCGCGAGCAGGCGCTGACCGCAGCTGGCGGGCTCCTGGTCGGCGCCACCGACCGCAACGAGATCGTCATCGCCGCGCTCCAGGCCGTCGTCGAGCTCGGCGGCGATCACGTCGACGCCCGCCTGTGCCGGATCAGCGGCGAGAGCGTCGGCGTGCTCGCTATCAATGAGCGCGGCGGTCTGTCGGACTGGACCGTCTCCGGCGAGGTCGCAGCGCTGGTCCAGGAGTCAGACGTACGCGGTGTGGCCATGCTGCCGGCCTACGCGCGCCAGCAGCTGCGCCTGCCCATCGGGGAGGATCCCGTCCTCGGCCTGGAGCTGCGCCAGGGGGACGCCAGTGACTCGCGGCTGATGTTCGTCGTGGCCGGGGCGCCGTGCGGCGACGCCGACACCCGCTACGCGATGCGGACCCTCGCCCACCAGGTGGCGATGGCGCTGGGCAGCGCCGAGCTGTCTGAGGAGGTCCACCGCCAGGCGTCGGAGGCGCGGTTCTCGACCCTGGTCGCCAACGCCACCGACCTCATCACCGTCCTGCGCGCCGACAATACGATCGCCTACCAGAGCCCGTCGATCGAACGGGTCCTCGGCTACACCGCCGACGAGGTCATCGGCCGCTCGTTCGAGTCGCTGCTGCACCCCGAGGAGCAGGGGCGCCTGCTGCGCCGCCTCTCCGACGGCGCCGGCCTCAACGGTCGTCCCGAGGCGATCGATTGCCTGCTGCAGACCAAGGACGGGGAGCTGCGCTACTTCGAGATCCTGCACTCCAACCTGCTCGACGACGACGCCGTCCGCGGGATCGTCCTCAACGGCCGCGACGTCTCGGAGCGCAAGGAGTTCGAGGAGCAGCTCGCCCACCAGGCCTTCCACGATCCGGTCACCCACCTGGCCAACCGCGCGCTGTTCAACGAGCGCGTCCGCCACGCCGTCGCCCGCGCGCTGCGCGAGGGCATCGGGATGTCCGTCGTCTTCGTCGACCTCGACGATTTCAAGACCGTCAACGACAGCCTCGGCCACGCCGCCGGCGATCAGGTGCTGATCGAGGTGGCCCAGCGGATCTCCGCCAGCATCCGCGCCGCCGACACCGCCGCCCGCTTCGGCGGCGACGAGTTCGCGATCCTGCTGGAGGACGTCGACGATCTGCAGCACGCCGCCGAGACCGCGGAGCGGATCCTGGAGGCGCTGGGTCGTCCGCTTCAGCTCGACCACAATGACATCGTCATCCGCGCCAGCCTGGGTATCTCGGTGGCCGAGCCGGGCAACCCGACCGACGCCGACGAGCTCATCCGCAACGCCGACGCGGCCATGTACATCGCCAAGGGGGAGGGCAAGGGGGGCTACCGCGTGTTCGAGCCCGCCATGCACGAGCAGGTCATGGCGCGCCTGGAGCTGCGCGGCGACCTCCAGCGTGCGCTCGAGCGCGACGAGTTCGAGCTGCACTACCAGCCGCTCGTCCGCCTGCGCGACGGCGCGGTCACCAGCGTCGAGGCGCTGCTGCGCTGGTCGCACCCCACGCGCGGGCTGATCGCGCCCTTGGACTTCATCCCCTTTGCCGAGGAGAGCGGGCTCATCGTCCCGATCGGCCGCTGGGTCCTGCGCGAGGGGTGCCGTCAGGCCAAGCTCTTCCGCGACCAGACCACCGCACCGGTCCGGCCGGGCATCGGGATCAATCTCTCGGTCAAGCAGCTCTTCCAGTCTGACATCGTGGCCGATGTCCGCGACGCGCTCGCCGACGCCGACCTCGATCCGACCGCGCTGACCCTGGAGATCACCGAGTCGGTGATGATGACCGACATCGACACCGCGGTGAAGCGCCTCACCGAGCTGCGCGAGCTGGGGATCCGTCTGGCCATGGACGACTTCGGCACCGGGTACTCGTCGCTCAGCTACCTCAGCCGCTTCCCGCTCGACATCCTCAAGATGGACCGTTCGCTGCTCGCCGCCGGCGCCTCCCCGGTGACCTCGGGCCTGGCCTCCGCGGTGCTCCGCCTGGGCGAGACCTTCGACCTCGAGGTCGTCGCCGAGGGCATCGAGTACCCCGAGCAGTCGACCACCCTGCGTGAGCTCGGGTGCGAGACCGGTCAGGGCTTCTACTTCGCGCGCCCCATGGTGCCCGGCGACCTGCTCAGCTACCTGGACGAACGGGCCGGCGAGACCGACGGCACGGCGGTTCCCGCGGCCACCTGAGCCCGGGGGGCTCGGCCATGCAGCACAGCTACGAAGGCCTGGACCGGGTGGGCGGCTTTGACCGCGTCCGCCTGTTCGCGCCGCTGGCCCACCGCGACTACCGCCTCCTCGTCGGCGGAATGAGTGTGTCGCTGCTGGGCGACGGGCTGTTCCTCGTCGCCCTGGCCTGGCAGGTCTACGCGCTCTCGAACGCGCCCACCGCGCTGGCCAGCGTCGGCATCGCGATGACGATCCCCACCATCGCCTGCCTCCTGCTCGGCGGCGCGGTGTCGGATCGCTACGACCGCCGGCTGGTCATGCTGTGCGCCGACGCCGTGCGCGCGATCGGCCTGGCAGTCCTGGCCTTCCTGTCGGTGACGGGCGCGCTGACCCTGTGGGAGCTCATGGGGGTTGCGGTGGTGTACGGCGCGGCCACGGCATTCTTTGACCCCGCCTCGGACGCCCTCGTGCCCGAGCTGCTGCCGTCTGACGCGCTGGCCCAGGCCAACTCGCTGGACCAGCTCATCCGCCCGCTGGCCCTGCGCCTCGCCGGCCCGGCGGTCGGCGGGGTGGTCATCGGCCTGGTCGGGGTCGGGTGGTCGTTCGGACTCGACGCCGCGTCGTTCGTGGTCTCCGCCATGACGCTGTTGGCGATGTCGCCGGCGCGCCGGAGAGTTGACACGACCGACGGCGCGGCACCCTCGGTGCGGCGCGAGGTTGCAGCGGGCCTTCGGTACGTGCGCAGCCACGCCTGGCTGTGGGCCACGCTGGTCAGCGCGGCGATCGCGTACCTCCTGTTCATGGGGCCCACCGAGGTCCTGCTCCCGTTTGTGGTCAAGAACCGGCTGTCGGACGGGGCGGGCGCGCTCGGCCTCGTCTTTGCGGCGGGCGGGCTCGGGTCGCTCCTGTGCGCCATCGTTATCGGCCAGCGCGGCCTCCCGCGGCGCGCGCTCACCTTCATGTACGTCTGCTGGACGCTGGCAACACTGGCCATCGCGGGTTATGGCCTGTCGAGCCAGCTGTGGGGCCTGATGATCGCCAGCGTCGCCTTCAACAGCCTCGAGACCGCGGGCACGATCGCGTGGGCCACGACCAAGCAGCGCCTTGTGCCGACGGAGTTGCTCGGGCGCGTCTCCAGCCTGGACTGGCTGATCTCCATCGGACTGCTGCCGGTGTCCTTCGCCATCACCGGTCCCGTGAGCGCCGCGCTGGGGCTGCGCACCACGCTCGTCGGCGCCGGCGTGCTCGGCGCAGTGGTCACCTTCGCCGCGCTGCTCGTCCCGGGGGTGCGCCAGATGGATGAGCCCGGCGGCGCCGCACCGGCGTCGCGCGCGGGGATCGTGCTCGCGCCGGTGCACGACACCATCGGCTGGGCCGACGACCTGCGGGTGTCCGCCTAGTGGGCCTCCACTAATCGGCGGGCGGCTTGCGGGCGCGAAAATGGACGCCCCACTGCACGGTAACCGTGATGTAGTCAAAGCCGATCGTCTGCAGGCGCGTGAACAGGGTTCCGGGCTCGATCGGGTTGTAGACGTCGCCCTCGTGGAAATGGTGAAGATCGACGCTGTGGACGCTGTCTGAGCCGACCAGCGTCCCGCCGGGGCGCAGGACCCGGTGGATCTCGGACAGGACCCGGTTCTGCAGGGCGATCGTCGGGACGTGGTGGAGCATCGTGAAGCAGCCCACCGAGTCAAAGGAGTCCGCCGGCCACGGGATCTGTGTGGCGTCGCCGGTGTGGACCTCGACGTTGTCGGCGTCGGCGAACCGCTCGGCGAGCTTCGCGGCCGCGGCCTCCTCGAGCTCGAGGGCGATGAGATGGTCGACGCGGTGGCGCAGCCAGTCGGTCGATGCGCCCGGTCCGGGGCCGATCTCGAGCATCTTCGCGCCGAGCTGCACGCCGTCGACGACCTGAGGAAGCACCTCGGATTGCAGGTATTCCGCCCACTCGGGGGAGGGGCAGACGCGATCGTGGTTCTCGTTCATGGGATCGATGCTTCCACCCCCGCGGGGCGCCGCCAAGGGCGTAGCCTGCCAACCTGTGTCGTCAGACGGACAACGTGAATCGGCGACGCGCACCGGGGGCGACGCCATGGTGGTCAAGACGTTCCCGATGGTCGCGGGCACGACGTTTGATCGCCACGCCCATGACGATCACCAGCTCGCCTGGGCCACGCGCGGCGTCCTCACCGTCCACACCGACGAGGCGACGTGGGTGCTCCCGCCGACGCGGGCCCTGTGGATCCCCGCCGGCGTGCGTCACGTGACGCGAGCCAGCGGCGCGGCGACGATGCAAACCGTCTACCTGGACCCGGATCGGTGCGCGGTGGACTGGCCGACGCCGACCCCGGTCGCAGTCGGCAGCCTCCTGGCTGAGCTCATCGCGCACCTGGGGGAGGCCGCGTCAGATCACGAGCGGCGAGCAGGTGCCGAGGCGGTGGTCATCGACCTGCTCGAGCCGTTGCGGGTGGCGACGATCGAGCTACGCATGCCGCGCGATCCGCGTGCGCTGGACGTCGCCACCGCCCTCGTGCGCGACCCGGCGTCCCGGCGCACCCTCGGACAGTGGGGGCACGAAGTGGGAGCCGGCGAGCGCACCCTGGCCCGCGTCTTCCTGGCCGAGACCGGGGTGTCGTTCGGCCGCTGGCGCACGCAATTGCGGCTGCAGGCTGCGCTGCCCACGCTGGCCGAGGGTGGCTCGGTAGCCAGCGCGTCTGATCGCGCGGGCTATGAATCTCCGAGCGCGTTCGTGGCGGCCTTCCGGCGCGAGACGGGAATGACACCGGCCGAGTACTTCCGCGCCTGACCGCACCTAGACTCGCCCGCATGGAATTCGGAATCGGCTACTTCCCCACGCACGACGCGGTCAGCCCCGGCGAGATCGCGCGCCTGGCCGAGGAGCGCGGCCACGAGTCGCTCTTCTTCGCCGAGCACACGCACATCCCCGCCAGCCGGGAGTCGGAGTACCCGGGTGGCGGGGACCTGCCGCGCAAATACATCCACACCTACGACTTGTTCGTCGCCCTCACCGCCGCCGCGCAGGCCACGTCGAGCCTGCGTATCGGCAGCGGCATCTGCCTGGTCATCGAGCGCGACCCGATCACGACCGCCAAGGAGGTCGCCTCGGTGGACCGGTTGTCCGGCGGACGCCTTGAGTTCGGGGTGGGCGCCGGCTGGAACCGGGAGGAGATGGCCAACCACGGCACCGATCCGCGCACCCGCATGCGCCTCTTCAAGGAGCGCATCGAGGCGATGAAGGCGATCTGGACCCAGGATGAGGCCAGCTATCACGGGGAGTTCGTCTCCTTCGATCGCATCTGGTCCTGGCCCAAGCCCGCCCAGCGGCCCCACCCGCCGGTGCTCGTCGGCGGCAACGGACCGACCGTCGAGGACCGCGTGCTGGCCTTCGGCGACGCCTGGTTCCCCAATTGGGGCGACGGCGTGCTCGAGCGCATGGCGGCGCTGCGGGCCCGCGCCGACCGCCCGATCGACATGATGGCCATGGGCCTGCACGCCGACCCCTCTGAGATCGAGCGCTGCCTGCAGGCCGGATGCCGGCGGGTGGTGCACTGGGTCCCGTCGGGGAACCGGTCGGTGGTCGAGCGGGGCTTTGAGCGCTGGGAGGCCGCGATCGCCGAGGTGACGGGCGAGGGGTGAGCTTCTCCGCCGCGGAGGCTCGGGAGCGGTTCGCCGCGGCGCGGGTGGCGCGGCTGGCCACAGCCGATGCCGAGGGCCGGCCGCACCTCGTGCCGGTCGTCTTTGCCGTCGACGGTGACACGGTGTACACCGTCGTGGACGCCAAACCGAAGCGCACCACCGCGCTCAGGCGCCTGCGCAACGTGGCCGAGAACCCGTTCGTGGCGTTGCTCGCCGACCACTACGACGACTCCGACTGGGACGCGCTGTGGTGGGTGCGCGCCGAGGGCCGGGGGCGGGTGCTCGATCCCGCGTCGGACGTCGAGGCGGGGCGGGCGGTGGAGATGCTGCGGGTAAAGCACCCGCAGCAGCGGGCCGTGGGCGTCGTCCTGGCGGTGGACGTTTCGCGCTGGAGCGGCTGGTCGGCCGCCGGCGGGTAGTCCTCAGTCCGCGTCGTCGGGCTCGGGCGGCGCCGCTTCGCCGGCTCGCTCGTCGCGCTGGGCCCACTCCAGCAGCGGC
This sequence comes from Solirubrobacteraceae bacterium, assembly GCA_036490435.1. Classification (GTDB taxonomy): domain Bacteria; phylum Actinomycetota; class Thermoleophilia; order Solirubrobacterales; family Solirubrobacteraceae; genus Palsa-465. The sequence continues at coordinate 56,144 of DASXDW010000206.1, read as the reverse complement.
TCGAGCGAGAAGACGGCGTCGTCGATGCCGGCGTGGAGGTCGCCGAGCCGGGCGAACCGGGCGGGCATGCTGGCGATCGTGAGGTCCTGGGGCTCCACGTCGTCGACCTCGTCCCACGTGATCGGCGCCGACACGGTCCCCTCGACCTTGCCGCGCACCGAATAGGCCGACGCGATCGTGTGGTCGCGGGCGTTCTGGTTGTAGTCGACGAACACCTTGTCGGGCTCGCGATCCTTGCGCCACCAGGTGGTGGTGGCGTCGTCAGGGGCGCGGCGCTCCACCTCGCGGGCGAAGGCCAGGGCGGCGCGGCGCACGTCGCCGAAGCCATGCTCAGGCCTGATGCGCACGTAGATGTGGATGCCATGGCCGCCGGAGGTCTTGGGCCAGCCGACCGCGCCGATCTCGTCCAGGACCTCGTGGGCGATACGGGCGACGCGGCGCACGCGGTCAAGCGGGCAGTCGGGCATTGGGTCAAGGTCGATGCGCCACTCGTCGGGGTGCTCCACGTCAGCGCGGCGCGAGTTCCAGGGATGGAACTCCACCGTCGACATCTGCACCGCCCAGATGACGCTGGCCAGTTCGGTGACGCACAGCTCGTCGGCGGTGCGGTTAAAACGCGGGAAAGTGATGCGGACGGTCTCGAGCCACGGCGGGGCGCCCTTGGGGACGCGCTTCTGGTGCACCTTCTTGCCGTCGACGCCCGACGGGAAGCGGTGCAGCATGCACGGCCGCTCGCGCAGCGCCCTGACGATCCCGTCGCCGACGCTCATGTAGTACTTCGCGAGGTCGAGCTTGGTCTCGCCCCGAGCACTGAAGTAGACGCGGTCGGGGTTGGAGATCCGCACCGTGCGCTCGCCGACCTCGAGCTCGATCGCATCGCTCTTCGCCGTCGCCATTCACTCACATCGTGACACGCCGTTCCTATGGTGAAGGGGACACCCGACTTCGATTGGAGCTCACCTGATGCAGAAGCGCACGCTCGGCACGCTGGAGGTCTCGGCCCTCGGATTGGGCTGCATGGGGATGTCGGCCTTCTACGGATCTTCCGACGAGAGCGAGGCGATCGCCACCATCCAGCGGGCCCTCGAGCTCGGGATCAACTTCCTGGACACTGCCCAGCTCTACGGCCCTCTCACCAACGAGGAGCTGGTCGGTCGCGCCGTGGCCGGCCACCGCGACGAGTACGTCATCGCCACCAAGTTCGCCCGCCGCATGGACAACGCCACGCCGGGCGACATGAGCACCACCGGTCCGCTGGACGGTTCGCCCGATCACGTGCGCAGCTCGATCGAGATCTCGCTCAAGCGCCTGGGCACCGACCACGTCGACCTCTTCTACCAGCACCGCGTCGACCCCAACGTTCCCATCGAGGAGACGGTGGGCGCCATGGCCGAGCTGGTCAAGGAGGGCAAGATCCGCCACATCGGTTTGAGCGAGGCGTCGGCGGAGACGCTGCGGCGCGCGGCCGCCGTGCATCCCATCACGGCCCTGCAGACCGAGTACTCGCTGTGGACGCGCGACGTAGAGGCCGAGATCCTGCCCACCTGCCGCGAGCTGGGGATCGGCTTCGTGCCCTACTCGCCGCTGGGTCGCGGCTTCTTGTCGGGGCGCTTCACCTCGCCGGATGAGCTGGACTCCTCGGACTTCCGCCGCCGCGGGCCCCGCTTCACCGGCGAGAACCTGGACGCGAATCTGCGGCTGGCCGCCAAGGTGGCGGAGATCGCCCAGGACAAGGACTGCACCCCGGCCCAGCTGGCGCTGGCGTGGGTCCTGGCCCAGGGCGACGACATCGTGCCCATCCCGGGCACCAAGCGCCGCGAGTACCTGGAGCAGAACGCGGCCGCCGTCGACGTCGAGCTGAGCGCCGACGACCTGGCCCGGATCGACTCCGAGGTCCCGTCAGCGGCCGGGGACCGCTACGACGAGTCGGGGATGGCCTCGGTCAACCTGTAGAGAACGGGGCGCCCCCTCGCGGGGGCGCCGCTGGCCTTACAGCGAGGTGAGCCCGAGGCTGGTGAGCGCGATCGCGGTCAGCCACAGCCGCCGGTCAGAGCTCAGCGCCGCCAGCGGGATCAGCCAGGCGATGTACCACGGCATCAGCAGCCCGGCGGAGACCAGCAGCCCCACGGTGGCCCAGCCCGCGGCGGTGATCCAGTCCATCTCGCCGATCCACACGCGCCACATCAGCCACGCGACGCTGATCGCGTAGCCGACGTGCAGCACGGCGCTGACGGGGGCCTCGAGTCCTTTGAGGCCGACGGCGTTGAGGATCCACCCGGGGATGCTGTGGATGCCGCCCTGGCCCTGGATATTGGAGAGCGTCCCGACGAGGTGCAGGGTGCCTGAGCCGAACATGACCAGGCCCAGGGCGCCGAACGCGGCCGCGGCGACCGCCGCGCCGCCGAGGATCCGTGCGCGTCCGGAGGTGGCCACGCGGCGCCCCGCACTGGCGGCGAGGGCAAAGGGCAACAGCATTCCCGCCGTGAGCTTGACGGCGGTGGCGGCCATGATCATCGCTCCGCCAGCCCCCTCGCGCTGGCGCAGCAGGACGTACACGCCGGCCATCAGGAGCGCGAGCATCAACAGGTCGTTGTGGCCGCCGCCGACCCCGTAGACGACGATCACGGGGTTGAGGCCGACCAGCGCGACCGCCTTGACCGGGTCGATGCCGCGCAGCTGGGCGGCGTGCCAGACGAGCACCACCACCGCCAGCAGCGAGAGCGCGGCGATCCCCTTGTAGGCGAAGACGTTGGTGGCGATGTTCAGGCCGGCCAGGGGATAGCTGAGCGCGGTGAACAGCGGCCCGTAGGCGGTCGGCGTGTGCGTCCACTGCAGCCCGACGAGGTGATAGAGCGGGTCAAACGAGATGACGTTGGGGCCGTAGAGGTACGGGTTGATCCCATAGGTCCCGCCCAGCCGCCCGTAGGCGATGTAGCTGAACAGATCGGTGGAGAGCAGCGGCGGCGCGACGAGCACGAGCGCGTTGAGCGCTGCGATGCTCACCAGCACCGCGCGGCGCGACAGGTACTTGGCCGCGCGCAGCGCGACGGCGTAGGACACGAACATTCCGACCAGCGCCGCGATCAGACCGGGCAGGCCGATGTCGAGGCCGACGTGGCCGAAGACGCCGGCGAGGCCACCGAGGCTCTGGCGCAGCGACTGGGGCAACAGCAGCTGCGTGTGCGCCGCCGAGAGCGAGATCAGCAGCGCCGTGATCAGCAGGCCGGCCAGCCCGATCCAGCCCGCAGGCGTCGACACGCGTCCGGGCGCGCGTGAGCCCGTCGCGGTCAGCTCCAACGTGCCGCTGTGCTGTGTGACCGCGAGCGGCTCGCGAGCCCGCATGGGGTCGATCATTGCACCCGAACGGGCGGAACGTCGGCTGCGGTCGTGAACGCCATGACCTTCGGCGGTGGATGTAAAAACGGCGTCAGTTTTCATTGCGTTAAGCCTTCTAGGTCCTACCCAGGTACGACGGATCGTTGACACCGTTACGGCCGGCGTCCGGCATCGGACCTACGTGCCGCGGACCAGCGAGGGCAGCTTCAGCACCAGTTGCGGGATGTCAGCCAGCGAGCCCGACAGGGCATCGCGGATCGCCGCAGTCGCGCCAGAGTCCAGCGCAGCGCCGTGCCCGACAAGCAGCCGCTCAGGTGAGCGGGCGGTCAGCGGCCCCCGCGGCGGGCGCAGGCGCAGCATGGGGTGCACGCCGACCTGGCGGCCCAGCGCGAACGCGGGAACGGTCCCGAGCGCCTCGGCCACGACCAGAGCGCGTTCCGCCTCCCACCACAGCGCCACCTCACGCCACCACGGCCGGGAGATGACGGGGATGACCTCGAAGGGGCTGTCTCCCACCTCCGCGGGCAGACGCAGCAGGGGCACCTCCAGGCGCTGGGCGATCGGCCCGCACTGGCGGTTGTGGCGGTCCAGCAGCTGGATGACCCCGGCCGGCGTGCCGAGCTCGGTGGCGGCACTCAGCGCGACGTCGTCCTCGAAGGGGTCGATGAGCCAGACGCGGCCGTCGGCGCGCAGCGCGTGCGCGGCGCGGCGCATGCCCGATGTCTCGATCCAGCTCAGGCCGAGAGGATGGCGTTGGATGGAGTTGCTCATGGCCGCTTCGCTCTGAGCCTAGACCGTAGTGCCCCGAAGCACTCATTCGATGCCAGTCTGGGGGCGTCAGGGCACTAGCCTCCGCTGTGCCCATGCCCGAACTACCAGAAGCGGAACGCGCCCGCGGGACGCTGGAATCGATCCTGGGCCGGCGGATCGCCCGCGTCAACGACGACGACACCTACGTGTCGCGCCCGCACGCGCCGGGGGAGATCGCCGCCGGGCTGGTCGGCCACACGTTCGCCGCCGCTCACCGCCGCGGAAAGTTCCTGTGGCTGGAGACCGATGAGGGCCCGGTGCTGGGCCTGCACCTCGGCATGGCGGGCCGGATCGTCGTCGACGACGGGGAGGACGTGTCGCGATGGGACCGCTTCGCCGTGGAGTTCGACGACGGGACCCGGATGGCGCTGCGAGACAAGCGCCGGCTGGGGCGCGCGGTGCTCAACCCCGATTTCAGCCACGTCGGCCCCGACGCCGCCGATGTGAGCCGCGACGAGTTTCGCCGGATCGTTGGTGCCGGCCACACCGCGGTCAAGGCCCGGCTGCTCAACCAGGGGGCGATGTCGGGCGTGGGCAACCTGCTTGCCGATCAGGCTCTGTGGCAGGCGCGGATCGCGCCCATGCGTGACACGGGAAGCCTCACCGACGAGGAGCTTGATCGGCTGCGGCGCGAGCTGCGCGGCGCGGTGCGCTCAGCGATCCGCAAGGGCGGCGTGCACACCGGGGCGTTCATCCCCGCCCGCGGGCGCGAGGGGCACTGTCCGCGCGACGGCCACAGCCTCAGCCGCGCCACCGTCGGCGGGCGCACCACGTACTGGTGCCCCGCCTGCCAGGTCTGAGCCCACTCTAAGTAAACTTATAAGTTTACTTGGAGACGCGGTCGGTGGGGCTGGCGGGTGTGCGGGCGGGTGCGTGGGGCACAAGTGCACACACGTTCGACGTTTTCGAGGGGCGGGGCGCCGCGTGCCGGTATAGCGGGCAAAAGTGCACACGCGCACGCTCGAGGCACGGCGCGTGTGCAGATTGGCGGGTCGCGCTCAGCCCTCAGCGGCCGGGGTCGGCGAGCAGGACGGCCAGCTGCTCCATCACCACGTCGAGGACCTGGAGGTGGTTGCGCTCGAAGATCATCCCGTGCCCGTTGCCGTGCACCCCATGGTCGGCGAGGCGCACCAGCTCGACGGTGGCGCCCGCCTCGGTCAGGTAGTCACGGACCTCGGTGTCGAAGTGGCTCAGCAGCGACGCCTCCGCGGTGACGAGCAGCACGGGGAGGCCGCTCAGGCTCTCGAGCGGGACCGCGGTGAGACCGTCGGGCAGGCCCGGGAGGCCGTCGGCGGCCGGGCGATACGGCGGCCCGAACGGTTCGAGCGCGACGATCGCGCGCACCAGGTTGGGGCGCGCCGCCGCCATCAGCCACCCGGCGGGAGCGCCGGCGGAGTGGGTGAACAGGACCGAGGGCCCGAGCCGGTCGATCAGCTCCGCGCCGAGCTGGCGCTCGAGCCCGTGCGCCACAGCGAGGTCAAGCGGCATCGAGCGGCAGCTGGCGACCATGTGCAGGATCGCGGGGTCTGACCCCGGCGCGCCGCCGTCGCCCGGCCACTGCGTCTGCAAGTGGGCCGTGGGGTGCACGCCGTCGGGCGAGCGAAACAGGATGCTGAGCCCGTCCGCGTCAAGCGCCTCGCCCATCTCGCCCAGCGCGCCGGCCCACTGCGCGCCGCGCCCGTGGCCAGGGCGGTCCACGGTGTAGACGCGGTGGCCGCGGCCGGCGAGTTCCTGAGCCCATCCGGGTCGCCCATCGGGGGTGCCCAGCCAGTCGAGCCCCTGCCCGCCGCCACCATGGATCAGGACCAGCGCGGGGCGGTCCTGGGAGCCGACGCCGGTGCGTTGAACGTACATCGGCGCCTCGCCTCCGGCGCCGATCCAGAACCTGCTCTCGCCGGCGCTCTCATCATCCATGCGCGCACCCTACCGCCGTCGGGCGCCGATGTGCACGAGCGTGACGGTCGACCGCGACGTACCGCAGCCGTTCGCCCGCGAGCGACGTAGACTCCCGCACGCCGCGAGCCTTTTGAGACACAGGCCCGCGCACGTCTTGTCATTTTGCGTGAGGAGGAGTTGGGATGGCTCGAGGTATCCGGCGGCTGCGCGGGGCGACGCTCGCTCTGGCGGCGCTCTCTCTGACGGTGGTCTCCCTGACGGCGGCGGCGCCCGCGAGCGCCAAGCTCGGCGTCACGTGGATGAAGGGCTACGCGGCCCCCGGCACTCCGGCCAAGTACGACAAGGTCGGCGTGATCAAGGTCGGAGCCCGGCGCGCGCCCAACGTGCTCGTGCTCGAGCCCGGGACCTCGGCCGGCGCGGCCTACTTCGTCCCGCTGGCGAAGTGGATCGTGTCCCGAGCCCCGAGCTGGCAGGTGTGGTCGGTCGAGCGACGCGAGAACCTCCTCGAGGACCAGTCAGAGCTCAACCTGGCCAAGGAGCACAAGGTCTCGGTCACCCAGATGTTCGACTACTACCTGGGCTACCTGTCGGATCCCAGCATCACCAACCACATCCATCCGGTCTCTGACTCGGCGGTGCCCTTCGCACGGCAGTGGGGCCTGAAGGTCGCCGTCGAGGATCTGCACAACGTCATCGCTGCCGCTCACAAGCGAGGCGGACAGGTGGTGCTGGGCGGCCACTCGCTGGGCGGGTCGGTGGTCACCGCTTACGCCACCTGGAACTTTGGCGGCAAGCCCGGCGCCGACGATCTGAGCGGCCTCGTCTACGACGACGGTGGCAGCTCGACGCCTGCGGTCTCCGCCTCGGCGGCGCGCGCGGCACTGCAGACGCTCGCCAAGGGCACACCGTGGCTGGCCTTCTCTGGAGTCCCGGCTCCGCTGCTGGGCCTCTTCTCCGCCGTCGGCTCGACCGCGGCGCTCGTCGCCCCCAACGCCCCGTCGAGCTCGCAGTCGTTCGCGCTGACCCCATCCGTGCTCAAGCCGCCGGTCCCCGCCACCAACCTGGCCACCTTCGGCTTCGACACCGATGTGAAGACCTCCAAGCTGGTCTTCGCCGCCCAGGCCCATGTCGGGCAGCTCAACACCAGCGTCAGCCCGGCGGGATGGTCGAGCGCTGGGGCGATCACCCCGATCGATCGCTGGGCCGGCATGCTGGCCGGCGCCGGGATGTCCAACGTCGACGGCAGCGAGTGGTACTTCCCGCAGCGCCTCACCGACGACACCGGCGCGGTGGACCAGGGCAACGCCAACCCCGCGCAGAAGGTGCTCGGCGTCGATACGACCATGGGTCACAAGCTTCCGCGGTCCCTGCGCATCTACGCCTTCGGCGCGTTCGGCGGCACGGCCATCACCGAGGGCGCGGCGGCGCTGGCCAAGCAGAGCCGGATCCCACGCAGCCATCTGCTGCTGGTGAGCCGCCACGGCAGCTACGCCCACAACGACCCTGCGGCCGCCTTCCCGCACAACGTGTTCTTCAGCAACCTGATGAGGTTCTTGGGCAAAGTGGGCTAGGCGTAGACTCGCCGTGGAATCAGGGGACCACGGCAGGGAGGGAAGTCCATGGCAGCGTCAGACCGCGTTGCGGTGTCGGGCAGCGAGCGCGAGCTCCCGCCCGGCGACACCCGGGTGGGTGACGTCGATCCCCACGCCGGCGTCGAAGTGACCGTGTACGTGCGGCCACGCGCCGCCACCGGCTGGGTGGACGCGGAGTCCGCCCGCGCCCCGGCAGCGCGGCGCCTGGTCGCCCGCGAGGAGTGGGCCGACGCACACGGAGCCGCCGATGCGGATCTCACGGCGGTGGCGCACTTCGCCACCAACGCGGGGCTCACCGTCACCACGATCGATGCGGCCCGTCGCGCCGTGCATCTCCAGGGCCCGCTCCGGGACGTGACGAGCGCCTTCGAGGCGACGGTGGAGGGGCGCTATCGAGACGCCGGTGGGCGGGGCGAGTACCGCGGCCGGTCCGGTGCGCTCACCGTGCCCGCCGCGCTGGGGGATCTCGTGTCCGGTGTGTTCGGCATCGACGATCGGCCGCTCGCGCGTCCCCAGATCCGCCGGCACGCGCAGGCGGCCCCGGCGGCGTCGTTCACTCCGGTCCAGGTGGCCGAGGCCTACGCGTTCCCGGCGGGGACGACCGGCAAGGGCCAGAGCGTCGGCATCGTCGAGCTGGGCGGAGGCTTTGACACCACCGACCTCACCACGTACTTCCAGGGCCTGGGCCTGTCGGCGCCGAGCGTCACCGCGGTGTCGGTCGACGGCGGACAGAATTCGCCCGGCGCCGACCAGAACGCCGACGGCGAGGTCATGCTCGACATCGAGGTGGTCGGCGCCGTCGCCCCGGACGTCACCATCGCGGTGTACTTCGCGCCCAACACCGACCAGGGTTTCATCGACGCCGTGTCCACCGCCGTGCACGACACCACGCACAAGCCGTCGGTGATCTCGGTGAGCTGGGGCGAGTCTGAGGACGCGTGGAGCCAGCAGGCCCGCACGGAGATGGAGCAGATCCTCACCGAGGCCGCCGGCCTCGGCGTCACCGTCACCGTGGCTTCGGGGGACAACGGCTCTGGCGACGCGGTCAACGACGGCACCCAGCACGTCGACTTCCCGGCCTCGGCGCCGCACGCCCTGGCCTGCGGCGGGACCTCGCTGCGGGCCTCGGGCGCGACGATCCAGTCCGAGTCGGTGTGGAACGACCCCGGTGACGGGTCCACCGGCGGGGGCATCAGCCGCCAGTTCCCGGTGCCCAGCTACCAGGCCAACGCCAAGCTGCCCGACAACGTCGACAGCCACGCGTCGGGGCGCGGCGTCCCCGATGTCTGTGGCGACGCCGATCCGCAGACCGGGTACGTCATCCGCGTCGACGGGGCCGACGAGACGATCGGCGGCACGAGCGCGGTGGCCCCGCTGTGGGCCGGTCTGCTCGCTCGCCTCAACGAGCAGCTCGGCGCGCCCATCGGATTCGCGCAGCCCGTCCTGTACCCGCTGCTGGGGTCAAGCTCCTTCCACGACATCACCTCGGGCAACAACGGGTCCTATGCCGCCGGGCCGGGGTGGGACGCGTGCACCGGACTGGGATCGCCCGACGGCACGGCGCTGGCGGCGGCGCTCTCGGCATCCGGTGCCGGCACGGGCGCGACGAGCTGATCGAAGCGCTTCGACACGGGTCCTTGCATATGATGCGGCCGTGATCGACGAGACCAGAGGCTCGGTGTGGTTTCTCACCGGAAGCCAGCATCTGTACGGCGAGGAAACGCTGCGCCAGGTGCACGAGCACTCGCGCAAGCTCGCCGAGGCGCTCAACGACAGCCCGGCCATTCCGCTGCCGATCGTCGACCGCGAGCCGCTCACCGACGCCGACGCCATTCGCCGCGTGCTGGCGGAGGCCGGCAGCGATGACGAGTGCGTGGGCGTGATCGCGTGGATGCACACCTTCTCTCCGGCGCGGATGTGGATCGGCGGGCTCAGCGCGCTGCGCAAGCCGCTGCTGCACCTCCACACGCAGTTCGATCGCGAGCTGCCGTGGGGCCAGATCGACATGGACTACATGAACCTCAACCAGTCGGCTCATGGGGATCGGGAGTTCGCCTACATCGAGACGCGGATGGGGATCTCGCGCAAGACCGTCGTCGGCCACTGGTCTGACCGGCTGGTGCAGGATCGGATCGGGATCTGGGTGCGCGCCGCGTGTGGCTGGCAGGAGGCCCAGCGGGTGCGCGTCGCCCGCTTTGGCGACAACATGCGCGACGTCGCGGTCACCGAGGGCGACAAGGTTGGCGCCCAGATCACCCTCGGCGCCACCGTCAATGGCTACGGCGTCGACGGCCTGTCAGAAGCGGTGGAGAACGCGCGCGAGGCGGCCGTCGAGGAGCTCCTGGAGCGCTACGAGGACGAGTACGACCTCGTGCCCGAACTGCGGCCCGACGGCGCGCGCCGCGAGTCGCTCATGCAGGCGGCGCAGATCGAGGTGGGCCTGCGCTCGGTGTTGCTCGATGGTGGATTTGGCGCGTTCACCGACACCTTTGAGGACCTTGGGCGCCTGCGCCAGCTCCCCGGCATCGCCGTGCAGCGACTGATGGCCGACGGCTACGGCTTCGGCGCCGAGGGCGACTGGAAGACCGCCGTGCTCCTGCGCGCGTTCAAGGTGATGGCGCGCGGGCTCTCGGGCGGCACCTCGTTCATGGAGGACTACGTCTACCACCTGGGCCCGGGACCGGCCAAGACCCTCGGTGCGCACATGCTCGAGATCTGCCCGTCGATCGCGTCCGCGCGGCCCTCGTGCGAGATCCACCCGCTGTCCATCGGCGGCCGCGAGGATCCGGTTCGCCTCGTCTTCACCGCGCCGCCGGGCCAGGCGCTCATGGTCTGCCTCATCGACGTCGGCGGCCGGCTGCGCCTCGTGGCCAACCAGGTGGACGTGGTGGCGCCCGATGAGGAGCTGCCGAACCTGCCGGTGGCGCGCGCGGTGTGGGAGCCGCGGCCCGAGCTCTCGACGGCCGCCGAGGCGTGGCTGATGGCCGGGGGCTCGCACCACAGCGTGTTCACGCAGTCGCTCAAGCTCGAGGCGATCCGCGATCTCGCCGAGATCGCAGGAATCGAGCTGGTCGTCATCGACGAGGACACCACCATCCCGCAGTTCGCCAACGAGCTGCGCTGGAACCGCGCCTACTACCACCTCGCGCGCGGGCTTTAGGGGCTCACCCGGCGAGGTCGCCCCATAGGCGCCGGCCCAACCCTGACGCTCGGGCCACCGGGCGTGCCACCGCCGCGCGCACGCTCTCCTCGGTGCCGGCCAGGATCAGCTTTCGCTGGGCACGCGTGGCCGCCGTGTAGAGCAGCTCGCGAGTGAGGATCCGGGACACCGTGCCGTCCCGGGCTGAGGGGAGCAGGACGGCGGCGCTGGCGAACTGCGAGCCCTGGCTCTTGTGCACCGTCATCGCGTAGACGGTGTCGACTGCGCCGAGGCGGCTGGGGCTGTGCTGGATCGTCTCCTCGCCGCGAGCGAACGCCGTGGTAACGCGGCCGTCGGGCAGCGAGACGACGACGCCGGTGTCGCCGTTGTTGAGGCGCAGCTCGTAGTCGTTCTCGTTGACGAGCAGCGGGCGGCCGACGTACCAGCGGTCCTCGGGGTCCAGGCCCGCGAGCTCGGCGGCGAGCCAGCCCTCCATCCGCGCCGTCCACGTCGCCACGCCGTAGGGGCCGCGCCGGTGGGCGCACAGGATCCGGAAGGAGCCGAGCGCGTCGAGTGCTTCGCGCGCGTGGCCGGCGCGGGCCGCCGCGATCGTGGCGCGGGCCGCCGCCAGCGCGGGCTGGGACACGGCGGGCAGCGCGTCCTGCTCGGCCACGTCGCCGTCCAGCCAGACGACGTCGTCGGCGCCCGCGCGCAGGAGCTCCATCACGGCGTCGCCGTCGCCGGCACGGATGGCGGCGGCCAGGCGCGCGATCCCGCCGCCGAAGCGGTGCACGCGGTCGAGCACCACGATCTCGGGGCCGGGTGGCGTCGCCGGGTCCCCGCGCCCGCCGGGTCCGGTGATGTCGCCGGTCCCGACGATGTCGCCGAGCACCGCGCCGGCCTCGATGGAGGCGAGCTGCCCGGGGTCGCCGACGAGGATCAGCCGGGCCCCGGAGCGCAGCGCCTCGATCAGCCGGGCCATCAGCGACAGCGAGACCATCGAGGTCTCGTCGACGATGACGACGTCATGCGCAAGGCGCTGGTTGCGGTCGTGCCGGAAACGGCTGCTGCTCCCCGGCCGCCAGCCCAGCAGGCGGTGGATGGTCGACGCGCGCAGCGCCAGGAGCTGGTCGCGGACCTCGGGCGACACGTCGAGCCTGGCGGCCTCGGCGTGGACGGACTCCTGCAGCCGGGCCGCGGCCTTGCCGGTCGGCGCGGCGAGCGCGACGAGCGGGGACGCTGCGCCGGCGACGGCCGCCTGCTCGCAGATGAGGGCCACGATCCGGGCCACCGTCGTGGTCTTGCCGGTGCCGGGGCCTCCGGCCACCACCGACCAGCGGTGCGTCGCCGCAGTGCCCGCGGCCTGGGACTGGCGCCCTGACGCCTCCTCTCCGAACAGGCGCGCCAGGCCGTCGGCGAGCACGTCGGGGTCGACGGCCGGGGGTGGGGCGGCGGCCATCGCGCGCAGCGAGCGGGCCACGCCGACCTCCTCGGCCCAGTAGCGGTCCAGGTACAGCCACGAGCCGACGAGGCGCAGCGGGCGGATGTTCGACGCGGCAGGGTGGTCGCCCATGGCGACGAGCGGGCTGGCCCCCACGCGCGTCACCCACGCCGCTGGCTCGGGCCAGTCCAGCGCGGCGAGGTCGACCGGCTCCTCGGCGTCGACGGCCGCGGTGTCGCGGATCTGGGCCAGGTCGACATGGACGTGGCCCAGCCGTGGGCCACGCACCGCGAGCGCGACGGCCAGCAGCACGGTCTCGTCGCTTTCGCCGCCGAGGCGCCCCAGCTCGCGTGCGACGTGGACGTCGGCGGCGTCCACGACGCCGGCCTCGTTGAACTGGCGCAGCAGCCCTGACGCGTGCAGGGCAAAGCGCGCCTCGAACGGGTCGCGCTCCCGCGCGCGGCCGGAGGCGGGGCTGGGGACGGGTGGGACGCTGTCGATGGCGCTCATGCGGCGTCTCCTTCGTCGAGGGCGTCGCTGAGCGCCGGGACCAACCCGGGTGGGGCCGGCCAGCCGAAGACGCCGGTCGGCGTCCCGCCGATCAGCGGACCGTCCGCGCCGGTCATCCCGCGCACGAACAGGTACACCACCCCGGCAAGGTGGACCTCCGGGTCATAGCCGGGCAGCCGCCAGCGCAGGAAGCGGTGCAGCGCCACGGCGTAGAGCAGCGCCTGCAGTGCGTAGTGGTGGCGCAGCATCTCCCCGGCCATGGCCTCGTGGCGGTAATGCGCGGTGGTCAGCGGCTCGTCGGGGGCGCCCAGCCAGTTGGTCTTGTAGTCAAGGACCGCGAAGCGCGGCTGGGCAGCGCCGGCGGGGTCCGGTATCCGCACCACGAGGTCGAGCGACCCGGTGAGATAGCCGCGGACGCTCTGGCGCAGGCGTGCGTCGTCCAGGCGCTCGGCGTAGCCGGCGAGCGGGTCCGCTGGGCCTGTGTGGGCGCGCAGCACGGCGGCGATCCGCCGCAGCGTCAGCCAACCGCTCGGCTGATCGCCTCCCGCCAGGGGTAGCTCGAAGCCGAGCTCGTCCAGACGGTCGCCGCGCGCGATGTCGCGCAGGCGCCGGTCGCCCAGAACCGGTCCCAGCGGGGTCTCGATGACCGCGCGCAGCCCCGCCGCCAGCGCACCCGACGGCCCGACGTCGACCGCGCGCCGCCCCTGAACGTCCGCGATCCGCGCGGCGAGCTCGGCGTCGAGGTCGGGGGCGGCGAAGTCGCTGGCCTCCATCACGCGGTGGACGAAGGTCCCGACATCGACGCCCGCCGGCATGGACGAGAGTGCGAGCTCCGTGGCGTCGCCGACGGCCGGAGCGGGCTCCGGGACGGCGGGCGCGGTGGGCCGGGTGGGCCCGACTCCCAGTCCGATCGGCTCGTCGGCCAGCAACGGCTGCTCGGGCTCACTGGTCACCCAGTCCTCGTGGCTGGCCGCGGTGATGTCTGAATAGGACGTGCGCCGCCAGCGAAGGTCGAGGTCGCGCGCGAACGCCGCCACGTCCAGCTCGGAGGGCTGCGTGCGCTCAGGGCGCCACACCGCTTGCTCTGTCAGCTCGGAGCGCTCCACGCTGATCGTCTGGCCCTGCCCACCTGTCGCGTCAGCGAGCGACCGAAACCGGTTGACCACCGCCTGGTCTGAGGGGACCGAGCCGCCGCTGGGCTCCACGTCGCCGTTGTCGCTGCGGGCGAAGAGCAGCCGCCCCAGCGGGGAATCGCGGCTGTCGTAGGAGCCCGCCCACCACACGACGGCCTGGTGGCGGGCGCGGGTGAGCGCGACATAGGCCAGACGGAGGTCCTCGCCGCGTTGCTCGCGGATGAACTGCTCCCGATGGTGGGCGAAGTCGCTGCCCTCGAGCGCCACGTCGACGGTCCGCTCGTCGGCGGCCTCGGGATCGTGGAAGAACACCGGGCGCGGCGGCTTGTCAGGGATGTACCCGGACTCCCACAGGAACGGGAGGTAGACGACGGGGAACTCCAGGCCCTTGCTGCGGTGGATAGTGAGGACCTGCACCGCCTCGGCGTCGGACTCCAGCCGCCGGCTGCGCTCCTCGTCGGCGGTGTCGATCTCGGCCTCGGCGATCCGGGTGCGCAGCCACGCGGTGAGGGCGGTGGGGCCGAGCTGCTCCTCGGAGGCGGCGGTGTGCAGCAGCTGGCCGATGTGACGCAGGTCGGTGAGGCTGCGCTCGCCGGCGGCCTCGCCCAGCGCGCGCGCGGCCAGCGCACGGCCCGTGGAGGCGTCGCGCATGACGGTCTCCAGCAGCGAGGCCACGCCCCGCGTGCGCAGCACGCGCGCCCACTCGTGCAGACGGCGGTGTACGTCCTCCCATTCCACGGAGTCATCGTCGGCCTGCGCCAAGCGCTCCGCCGACCACCCGACGAAGGCGGTCAGCGCGGCCGAGTGGGCGCGGGCGATCGACGCGGGACGCTCCAGCGCCTCGAGCAATCGCAGCCACTGGCGGGCGGGCTCGGTCCCGAAAACGCTGCCCGCCCCGTTGATGACCGCCGGCACGCCGACGTCCTCGAGCGCCTCGCGGATCATCGCGGCCTGCTTGTTGGTGCGCACCAGCACGGCGACGTGGCCGGGCTGGACGACCTCGGAGCTCGCGTTGCGCCGGTCGCCGGGCGCCGCCACCCGCGCGCCGGAGGCCAGCAGCTCCACGATGTCGGCGGCGACGTCGCAGACGACGTGGCGCCGCGCATCGGGCGCGCGCGCGTAGCCCCGCGGCGTCTGGGGCACGTCTGTGCGCAGCGCCACCCGCACCCGGAGCGGGGCCGCCACGGGCGCACCGGCCAGCCCCGGGGCCTGGTGGGCGTCAGCGGCGCGCACCTGGCGGTAGGCGATCCCCTCGTGGCCGAGCTTGACGCCGGAGAACAGCGCGTCGTGGGCGTCGATCAGGCCCTGGTCGGAGCGCCAGTTGATGGGCAGTGTGGCCTGGGTCCCGGCGGCCCGGGCGGCCTCGAGGTAGGCGTACACGTCGGCGCCGCGGAAGGCGTAGATCGCCTGCTTGGGGTCCGCGATGAGCACCAGCGTCGCCGGGTGGGTGGGACCTTGTCCAAACGCCAGGCGGAGGATCTCCCACTGCGCCGGGTCGGTGTCCTGGAACTCGTCGACGAGCACCACCTCGTAGCGCGCGCGCAGCTGGGCGGCGACGGCGGCGCCGCCTGGACCGGCCAGCGCGCTCTTGAGCCGCTCGACGAGGTCGTCGTAGGTCATGACCATCATCGAGCGCTTGCGCGCCTCGAATTCGCGCCGGGCGGCGTCGGCGAGCCCCAGGCGCATGCGCGGCACCTCACTGTCGTCTGAGATGATCCGCGCCGACGGGTTGTCGATCGCGGCCCGGGCGATCGCGCCGGCCTCGGCCCGCCCGAACGCCACTGTGCCGTCGGGGTTCAACCGCTTGGGGGCGAAGCGCCGGATGTAGAGATCGTCGACCACGTCGTCCACGAGGTCAGACAGGTCCTCGACGAACGTCACGTCCGGCTCGAGGTCGCCCGCGATGCCCAGGCCGCCGAGCATCTCCTGGCAGAAACCGTGCGTGGTGGCGATGGTGGCGGCGTCGAAGCTCGCGATCGCGCGCGCCAGGTTCTCCCGGTGACGTTGCGCGTTCTCGCGCGCGAGCAGAGTCACCACCGGGTCCTCGTCCTCAGGCGGCGGTGCCCCGGCCAGCCGGCGGGTCAGCCCGCGTTCGACGCTGACCAGGCGCTCGCGGACGCGCTCGCGCAGCTCGCCGGTGGCGATGCGGGTGAAGGTGACGAGCAGCAGGCGCTCGAGGTCGATCCCCTCGGCGACGTAGCGCGCCGTCAGCGCCGCGATCGTGTACGTCTTGCCCGTGCCGGCGCTGGCCTCGAGCACGGTCACGCCGCGCGGCAGCTCCCCACAGGGGTCGAACTCGAGCGGCTGAAGCGGGATGGCGCCCGCGGTCACCGGACCCGCACCTCCTCTCGCGCCAGCAGGCCCTCCCACAGCCGGCGGGCCAGCCGGCCGAAGCGCGAGTCCTCGGACTCAGGCCACCCCGCGCCCGTCTCGCCCCCGCCGGGCGCGATCTCCAGCACCTCGGTGAGCGTGAGCACGCCGCCCATGGCCATCTGATGCTCGGCGTCGCGGTCCTCGCGCTCGCGATTCCACTCGGTCTCCCACTCCTTCAGCGCAGCGGCGTAGCCGTCCTGGCCCTGGCGCGCGGCCTGCGCGTAGGCGGCCGACGTCAAGCAGAACATCGGCAGCGGCTCGCGCATGCCCCGGTCATAGAGGTCCATCAGCACCGCCAGTTCGGCGCGGGCCACGGTGCGGCGCTCATCGACGTCGGCGCCGAGCGGCTCCACCCATGCCGTCCGCACGTCGTCGCGTCCCTGGCCGCGCCCGACCGTCGCCGCCGCGAACGGCCGCTCGGGCGAGCTCGCCGTCAGGGCGAGCAGTCGCACCCAGGCGGCGATCCGGTGCTTGGCCGAGACGCGCGAGAAGGTGGTGGCCAGCAGCAGGTCACCGCTGACGCCGGTGACGGTGCCGCTGAGCAGGCGGTCGTCGTCCAGGGCGACGCGCACGTCAATCGGATCCCCGCCCGCCCCGCTGCCGGCGCCGGTTCCTGGGTGGGGCGGGGTCTGGTTCACCGCGCGAGCGCGCTCCACGATCCCCGTCACGATCGGCGAGAGGCCGTCGATCACCGGCTTGCCCAGCACGCCCGGCGGCAGCGTCCCGCGCGCGATCTCGGCCAGGATCGCGGTGCGCTGGTCGATGCCGCGCAGCCGCGCCTCGAGCAGCCGCTGACCCACGCCCCAGCGCTGGAGGCCGTCAAGCTCGACCGACAGTTCGTCCGCGATGTCGTCGGACGCCGAGTACAGGCTGATCCCGAGGCGCTGGCGCAGGAACGCGCGCACGGGATGTTCGACGAAGCGCACCAGGTCGGCCAGCTCGACCACCCCCGACGCCCGCGGCGGCAGCGGCCCGTGCAGGAACGGGGGAGGCTCAGAGCGCGAGCCCGCCAGAGCGCGGGCCCCGGCCAGCGCGGCGCCGTCAAAGCTCCACGGGCGCGGGCCGGCGATGTGCCCGGCGATGAAGTTGCGCGGGTCAAACGGCTGGAGCGGGTGGCGGACCACGACGCGCTCGCGCGGCGGCTGACCGTCCTCGCAGCGCACGGTGGCGTCGATCGCGTCAAGCAGCTCGCCCACGGGGACGGCAGCGGGGCGGGGCGCGTTGGTGCGCTCGTCGTTGCCGGTGAAGGTGATGATCAGGCGCTCGCCGGCGGCCAGCAGCGCGTCGAGCAGCAGCTGGCGGTCCTCGCTGCGGGGGTCGCGCTCGCCCAGATGGGGGCGCTCGAGCATGAGATCGTCGCCGTCACGCGGTGCCTTGCGCGGGAAGGCGCTGTCGTCGAGCCCGAGCAGGCAGACGACGCGGTGGGGTACCGAGCGCATCGGCTGCAGCGTGCAGACGGTGAGGTGGCCGGTGCGGAAGTTGGCCCGCGTGGGGCGGCCCTCCAGCCGCCGCGCCAGCAGCGCGCGCACCTCCGCGGGTGCGAGCTTCGCCGGTGAGGCATCGCCGGCCTCGGCCACCAGCTCGTCGAGCACTCGCTGCAGCTCGGCGCGCTGCCAGCGGTCGCGCACCGTGGTCGCAGTGAGCGTGTCGGCGGCCTGCGCGATCGCCTCGGCCCAGTCAGGGAGCGTCTGGTGCGCGCCCAACGACCGCACCGTCTCTCCCACGCGCGTGACCAGCTCGGTGAAACGGCCGGCCAGGTCGATGGCGCGGCTGTCGACGTCATCGAGCGGCAGCACGCCGGCGAACAGGCGCTGGTTGTCCTCGGTCATCGTCACCCCCAGCAGGAGCCGCTCCAGGCCGGTCTGCCAGGTGCCGCTGTCAAGCGCTTCGAGCTTGTACCGCGTGCGGTGAGGGGCGTCGAGGCCCCAGCGGATGCCCGCCTGGGAGATCCAATCGGCCAGGCGGGTGATGTCATCGTCGTCGAGGCGGAAGCGGCGGCGCACCGGGCCGCGGTCGGCGAGGTCGAGCACCTGGGAGGCGGTGAGGCGCTGCTCGGCGAGCTCCAGGAGCTGGGCGACGACGCCGAGCACCGGGTTGGTCTGGCGCAGCGAACGGTCGGCGAGACGGACCCGCAGGTCGATGGCGCCCTCGTCCTGAGTCTCGCCGGCGCCGAAGGTCGCCTGGATGAGCGGAGCGAACGTCTCGATGTCGGGGCACATGACGATCACGTCGCGGGGCTCGAGCGACGGGTCCTCGGCGAGCGCGTGCAGAATGGCGTCGCGGATCACCTCGACCTGGCGTGCGCGCCCGTGGCAGGAGTGGATCTCGACACTCCGGTCATCGGGGTCAAGCACCGGGCGCACGTCCGCGGCTCCCGGCAGCGGTGCCCCGGGCGCGCCGCGGTCCTCGCGCACATCCCGCTGGATGCGGCCGAGCAGCGTGTCGGGAGCCGGGGGCGAGGGGTGATGGGTGTCCGACCTCTCCGGCGTCCCCGCGGTCAGCACCAGCTGCATCTCGCGAGAGTCGCGGCCCCAGGAGGCGAGCAGCCGGTTGTCCGCCAGGGCGACGGTGCGGTCGGCCTCGCGGCGCACGACCGGCTCGCCGGCAGCGCCGTGTGTCACCTTCTCCCATAGCGCCGGGGACGGGTGTAACAGGAACAGGTGTAGGTCGCGCCCGGTCGCCAGCGCCCGCATGATCTCCAGGTGGCCCGCCGGAACCCGGGTCAGGCCGAACAGGGTCAGCCGCGCAGGCAGGTCCAGCAGCCCCGGGTCGTCGGCGATCCGCTCGCAGGCGCGGCCGGTGCGCTCGGCCAGATCGGGCACCCCAATACGCGCGCGCAGGCGCCGCCAGAGCTCGGCCTGCCAGGCCGATGCGGCGGGAAGCGGAGCGCCCACGGCGTCGTGGTCCTCGCCGCGCGCCCATGCGGCGAGCATCTCGGGCCGGTGCACGGAGTAGCGGTCAAACAGGCCGGCCAGGTGGCGCACCGTGGTGAGGCGGCGGCTGTGGCGGGCGGGGCGCATCGGGTCCGCGGGCCCCGTGTTGGCGCCGAGATAGGCCGCCAGCGTGGCCAGCCACGGCTCGGATAGCGACTCCTCCACGACGCCGAGCAGAGGCCATACCGAGCGCTCAGGCAGCCATGGGTCCTCGGCCGGGTCGATCCCGGATGCGGCGGCCACCGCGTCGGTGACGAGCCGATGGGGGGAGGGAAACTCGACGTTGGCACAGACCCCGTCGGAGCGTCCCGCGCGGGCGCCGAGGACCGAGGACATGCGCTGGGTCAGCCACCGCTCCATGCCGCGCGTCGGGACGGCGACGACCTCGGGCGCGAAAGGGTCCGCCGGGGTCTCGGAGAGGAGCGCGGCGAGGGCGTCGGCGAGGCTGTCGGCCCGGGAGGCTCGGTGGATGCAGAGCACTCTGAAGAGGGTATCCGGGCGCCCGGCAGCGCCACACGGAGTCACGATCCGCGCGGAAGTGCAAATTCTTTGTGTCAATTGCTTGCATTCCGTGTCAGCGTGAGTTACTCTGGCGGTGTCCTTATTGGAGTCACCCCTATGACCAGCCCCCTCCACACCTCTCTCATGGCCAAGACGGCGCCCGGCAGCGGCGTCGGTTTCGACGTGCGGACGGGCCGCGTGGGTAGCGCCGGGAACTCCCTGTGGGGCCACACGGGTCCGCGTACGGCGATCGCCGAGGCCTCCAACGATATTGATGCCCTTGCTGCGAGGAGCGCAGGCTGACCAAGCTTGCGCATAGCGAAACTCGAAGCAAGGGCGACCCACGGGTCGCCTTTTTTGTGCCCTAAATCGCTCACGATGGACGGAGAACACCATGCTCACATCTCGTATCACCGGCGTCTAGCCGAGATTCCCAGCCCGACCGGCCCGCGCCGGTCCTGACGTAACCACATCAGCGCGCCGCCGCCCGGGCGCACGAAGTGACACTCGCGCAACCGCGAGTCACTCAGTGCTGCCTGGAAGTGACACATGCGCTGTCACCACACCATTCATACATGAGGAAGAAGCCATGAATCTCAATCGAGACGAGTTCTTGCTGCTCTCTCGCACGGGTAGGGGCGGCCCCTATTCGACTCGCGCCGGACCGGGACCAGACGAGCGCTTCGAGGCCGAGCTCACTCCCCGCCGCTTGCGCCGGCGGGCCCGCAGCGGGCTGACCGTGGCTGGCTACGGCCGGCGGCTGCGCCACGTGCTGGGCCCTCGGTCGGGCCGCTCGGCGCGCGTGTCGCGCACGCTCGAGTACGTCGACGACGAGTACCTCGACCTGGAGTTCGCGGTCGGGTTCCCGGTCGAAGAGGAGAGCCTCCTTTAGGAGGTGAGGGCCGCCCGGGGCGGGGCGGCCCACGCGAGAGGCGCCGCCGGGGCCGGGGCGGCTCACGCTGCGGGGCGGCTCTCGCCGTATCTGTGAACATCTGCGTGGATGAGCCTCACCACCGCTCGCAGGGACTTCGTCGCCGACGAGGCGCTGCTCACCGATGTCCTGCGCGAGGTGATCGCGCTGGGCGACGGGGTGGGTGGGCCGCGGATATTGCGCCTGCTCGACGACGCGGTCGCGCTCGGGCAGGAGGCGCGCTTCGGCGATGAGCTGGCCGCTGACCGCCTGGCCGCGCTCGTGGCCGGCCTCACCCTCGATGAGACCGAGGTGCTGGTGCGATCCCTCACGCGGTGGTTCCAGCTCGTCAACCTAGCCGAGGACAACGAGCGGGTCCGCCGGCTGCGCGCCCGCGATGCCGCCGACCCCGAGCGCCCCCGCGTGGGTTCGATGCGCCATGTCGTGGCCTCATTGCAGGAGGCCGGCACGAGCGCCGACGAGCTCGCCGAGGTCCTCGGCAACGCGGAGCTACGCCTGGTGATGACCGCCCATCCCACCGAGGCCCGCCGGCGGACGACGATCGACAAGCTGGCGCGCGTGTTCGGCGTCCTACGCGAGCTCGACGAGCGCGCCCAGACCCCGGCGCCCGACGCCCGCCGCCGGCTGCTGGCCACCGTCCAGGAGCTGTGGGGCTCAGACGACCTGCGCGCGGCCGAGCTCACGGTCTCCGACGAGGTCCGCGGCGGGCTCATCCACTTCTCCTCGACGCTGGCCGACACCGTGCCGCGCATCTATCGCGACCTCGAGGAGGCCGTCGCGGAGTTCTACCCGGAGGCCGTCGACCACTCGCTTGCGGTGCCGCCGCTGCTCAGCTTCGGGTCGTGGATCGGGGGCGACCGCGACGGCAATCCGTTCGTCACCCCGGAGACGACGGTGGCGGCGCTCGAGCTCATGCGCGAGCAGTGCCTGCGGCTCATCGAGGCGCGGCTCGAGCAGCTCGCCGGGCGGCTCTCGCTCTCAGACCGCCTGACCGGAACCGCGCCGGGCCTGGAGCCGGTCCTGACCGCCGGGCGCGAGCGCTTCCCCGACCTGGCCGAGCGCCTCGCCGGCCTGAACCCCGAGGAGCCCTACCGACGGGCGCTGACGTTCATGCGCGAGCGCATCCGCGCCACGCAGGCGCGCGCCGAGGGCGCCTACGCCGAGCCCGAGGAGCTGCTCGCCGACCTGCGGTGCGTCGAGGCGTCGCTGCGTCAGGGGCAGGGCGCCCTCACCGCCGGCTCTGACCTGCGCGATGTCATCCGCCAGGTGGAGGTGTTCGGCTTTCACTTCGCGCGGCTGGACATCCGCGAGCATGCCGGCATCCATCGCCGGGCCCTGGCCGAGATCTACGGCGCGCTGCACGTCTGCGAGGACTACGAGGGCCTGCCTGACGAGGAGCGCGTGACCCTGCTCCAGGCCCAGATCGCCGACCGGCGGCCGCTGATCCCCACCGACATCGACCGCTTCTCAGAGCCCACGCGGGACACAATCCGGACCTTCCGCACGCTGCGCACGACGCTCGAGGACCGCGACCGCGGGGCGATCCAGACCTACATCGTCTCCGGCAGCGAGGGGCCGGCCGACCTGCTCGAGGTGCTCCTGCTCATGAAGGAGGCCAGCCTCTGCCGCGCCGGCGGCGAGCTGGCGGCGCTTCGCGTCGTCCCGCTCTTTGAGGCGGGCGCGACGCTCCGGGACGCGCCGCAGACGATGGAGCGGCTGCTGTCGATGCCGGTGTACCGCCAGGCGCTGCGGGCGGTCGGCGATGAGCAGGAGATCATGATCGGCTACTCGGACTCCAACAAGGACGTCGGGTATCTCGCCTCGGCGTGGGCGGCGTATACGGCGCAGGTGCGCCTGGCCGAGGTCCTGGCCCGCCACGACGTGAGCTGGTGCTTCTTTCACGGGCGGGGCGGCGCGGTGGGCCGCGGAGGCGGCCCCACCAACGGCGCGATCCTGTCGCTGCCGCCGGGCACCGTCCGCGGCCGCCTGAAGATGACCGAGCAGGGCGAGGTCCTCACCGCCAAGTACGCCGTGCCCGAGATCGCCCACCGTGAGCTCGAGTTGGCCGCGAGCGCCACCTTGGCGACAGGGCGCTCTCGGCCCCACCACGAGTCAGAGCGCTTCGCGCGTCTCCTGGCCGAGATGGCGGACGAGTCGGCCGCGGTGTACCGCTCGCTCGTCCATGACGACCCTGACTTCGTCGCCTTCTTTGAGGCGGTCACGCCCGTGAGCGAGATCAGCCGCCTGCGCCTGGGCAGCCGGCCCGCCAAGCGCACAGCGGCGGGCGGGATCGAGGACCTGCGGGCGATCCCGTGGGTGTTCAGCTGGACGCAGGCCCGGATCGTGCTGCCGGCGTGGCTGGGGCTGGGCACCGCGCTGCGCCACGCCCGCGAGCGCCACGGCCTGGAGTTGCTGCAGCGGATGGCCGCCGAGTGGCCGTTCTTCACCAGCGTCCTCTCCAACGCGGAGATGGGGTGCGCAAAGGCCGACTTGGGGATCGCGCGTCGCTACGTGGACCTGTGGGACGACGTGGCCGCGCGCGAGCGGATCTGGGTCCCGCTCGAGGCCGAGCTTCTGCGGACCATCGAGGAACTGGTGCTCATCACCGGCGGGGAGCGCCTTTTGGACGGCGAGCCGGTGCTCCAGGCGTCGATTGACCGGCGCAACCCGTTCGTGGACCCCCTCTCGTTCGTCCAGGTCGAGCTGCTGCGGCGCCTGCGGCGCGGCGGCATGGGGGCCGGCGAGTCCCCCGAGCAACTGGGCCGCGTGAGCCTGCTCACGATCAACGGGATCGCCAGCGGGCTGCGCAACACCGGGTAGCCTTAGTGCCCTGCGCCGGCGCCGACTGGCCGCGTCAGCACACTAAAAGCCGCCCATGCCCTATGCCCCCGACCTGTCCGGCAGCGCCCTGGACGACCGCTACGAGCTCCGCACGATCCTGGGCGAGGGCGCGTTCGGCCGCGTCTACGAGGGTTTTGACCGCCGGCTGGAGCGGCAGGTGGCCGTCAAGGTCATCAAGCCGTGGTGGGCCGACGATCCCGAGTGGGTGGCCACCTTCGAGCGCGAGACCCGCCTCCTGGCCCGCGTCAGCGATCCCGGAATCGTCCAGATCTACGACGTCGGCCACGCGCCGGAGGGCCTCTACTACGTCTCTGAGCTGGTGCACGGCGAGAGCCTCGCCGCCCGGCTGCGCCGGGGCCCGCTCCCCGCCTGGGAGGCCTGCGGGATCGCTGGGCAGCTGTGCCGCGCGCTGGCCGGCGCGCACGCCCAGCGCATCGTGCACCGCGATGTCAAGCCCGCCAACATCCTGCTCTCCACCGATGGCCGGGTGAAGGTCGGAGACTTCGGGGTCGCGCGGCTGGCCGAGAGCACCACCGACGGCACCGCCGCCTCGATCGTCGGCACGCCGCGCTACATGGCACCCGAGCAGGGCCGCGGGCGCCCCACGACCTCCGCCACCGACGTCTACAGCGCCGGGGTGGTCCTCTACGAGATGCTCTCGGGCGCTCCGCCGTTCACCGCCGCCTCGGTGGTCGAGTTGGCCCTGTTGCACCTGCAGGAGCCCCCGCCGCCCCTGTCAGCGCGGCTGCCGGCGCCGCTCGTCGAGATCGCGACCCGGGCCCTGGCCAAGGACCCCGCCCGGCGCTACGCCGACGGCGCCGAGATGGCCGACGCCCTCCTGACCGCCCGCCGCGGCTCGACCGGCGCAACCCGCGCGCGATCCACGGCGGCGACCCGGACGCGGAGCGCGGATCGCGCATCGCGCCGCGAGCTCGTCGGCGCCAGCACGCCGGCCGCCCCGCAGCGCCCCGCGCCACTGTGGTCGGGCGGGGACGGAGTGCCGATGGGCCCGCCCAACACCCCGATCCGCACCCCCGAGCCGCCCAAACCGCCCTCACCGCCCACGCCCCGCGGCCCTCATGGGACCCGGCGCGCGCCGCAGTACTCGCCGCGGCACAACGTCAACCCGTCACGGCGCCGCCGGGCGATCGCGGCCGTCGGGGTCGTGATCGCCCTGCTCGTGGCGATGGTGGCCGCCGCCCTGGTCATCGGCCACACCACCTACGCGCGCGTCCCGTCCGTGCTGCATCGCTCGCGAGGCCACGCGCTGTCCGCGCTGCGCCGCGCCCACCTGCGTGTGAGCACGCACCGGAGCTACGACGCCGCCGCGGCGGCCGGCACGGTCATCGGGGAGTCTCCGCGTGGGCGCGCCCGCGTGGCGCGGGGCACCACGGTGCATCTGACGATCAGCAAAGGGCCCGCGCCGGTGCAGGTGCTCAACGTCGTACACCAGGACGTCGCTGACGCGCAGAGCTCGCTGCACCGCCTGGGGCTCCGGACCCACGTCCGCGACGTGCCGGCGCCCGGGACCTCGCCGGGAACGGTCGTGGGTCAGACGCCCGCGGGCGGCCATCGGCCCCGTGGCTCGATCGTCACGCTGAACGTGGCCGAGGTGCCCAGCTGGCACACGGTGACGACGTTTGACGGCCGCAGCTCGGGCGTCGTCCACATCCAGGGCGAGCGCTGGCGCGTCGTCTACAAGATGGACTTCCAGGGCACCTGCACGTGGATCCTGTTCTGCTCGGGGCCAACCGCACGCGTCACCGACGCCGCCGGCCGCTACGTCGCCGGCTTCGGCCTGCAGAACGGCACCAACGAGGTCCAGACGTTCTCCAAGGGCGCCGGCGACTACGACGTCCAGGTGACCCCGGGCGGCGACCAGGCCGGCTGGTCGGTGCAGGTCCAGGACCTCTACTAAGCGCTGCGGGCCTCACGGCCGTGACTTGACGGCGCGATGCCGTCACGCCGAGAATGGGTGCGACCCCCACGCCTTCTGGGAGGGCGACCAATGACCTATGACTACGTGATCGCCGGTGCCGGCTCGGCCGGCTGTGTGCTGGCCGCACGCCTCACCGAGGACCCGACCGTCTCCGTGTGCCTGCTGGAGGCGGGCCCGCCCGACGCCGCCGACGAGCTTCATCTGCCGGCGGGCGTCCTGGCGGTGGCGACCAGCAAGTACGACTGGTCGTTCATCTCCGACCCCGAGCCCGGCATGGCCGGCCGGCAGCGCTACCTGCCGCGCGGCCGGACCCTGGGCGGCTCCTCGTCGGTCAACGCGATGGTCTACATCCGCGGCAACCGCGCCGACTACGACGGCTGGGCCGCCCTGGGGCACAAGGGCTGGGGCTGGGACGACGTGCTCCCCTACTTCCTGCGCGCGGAGGACAACGAGCGCGGAGCCGGCGCGCTGCACGGCGTCGGCGGGCCGCTCGGCGTCAGCGAGAACCGCAGCCGCTACCGCACCTGCGAGGCCTTCGTCGAGGCCGGCGTCCAGGCCGGACTGCCCGCCAACGACGACTTCAACGGTCCGCAGCAGGACGGGGTGGGCTGGTATCAGGTGACGCAGCGGGGCGGGATGCGCTGCTCGGCCGCGGTCGGCTACCTGCACCCGGTGCTGGGCCGCGAGAACCTCACGCTCATCACCGGCGTCCACGTCAACCGCGTGCTGATGGACGGCAATCGGGCCACGGGCGTCGAGATCGACCGCGAGGGCGAGGTGGGGGCGATCTCTGCCGAGCGCGAGGTCATCCTCTCAGCGGGCACCTACCAGAGCCCGCAGATCCTCCTCCTGTCGGGCATCGGTCCCGCCGCGGATCTGGCGATGGTCAACGTTCCGTGCAGGCTGGACCTCCCCGTCGGCCAGGGGCTGCAGGACCACCCGTCGACGTGGATCACCTACACCACCAACGAGGCGTCGCTGCTCAGCGCCGAGAGCGAGGAGAACCTGGGGCTGCTCACCACCGAGGGACGCGGCCCGCTGACCTCCAACTTCGCCGAGTCGGGCGGTTTCTTCCGCACCGACGACGCGCTTCAGGCGCCCGACATCCAGTTCCATCACATCCCGATCCTCTTCCCGGAGGCGGGAACGGCGGAGATCCTGGTCGACGGCTGGGCGATCTCGGCGTGCCTGCTGCGCCCCACGAGCACCGGCTTTGTCAAGCTGCGCTCCCGGGTGCCGACGGCCAAACCGCGGATTCTGCACAACTACCTGGTCACACCGGAGGACAAGGCCGCGCTGATCAAGGGTGTGCGCCGTGCCGTCGACATCGCCTCACAGCCGGCGCTCGCGGCCGTCAGCACCGGCACCCACTCCGCTCCAGCGGGCGACGACGACGCCAGCATCCTGAGCTACATCGAGCGCAACACCACGACGATCTACCACCCGGTGGGAACGTGCGGGATGGGCCGCGTCGTCGACGACGAGCTGCGGGTGTTGGGGATGGAATCGCTGCGCGTCGTGGACGCCTCAGTGATGCCGACGCTGGTACGCGGCAACACCAACGCACCGACGATCATGATCGCCGAGCGCGCCGCCGACCTCATCAGCGGGCGCGAGCCGGCCCAGGCGGGCTCGGAGGCCGCGTCGGCGACCGCATGAGCCACTGAGCGCGCGCGGAACCGGCTCCACACGCCCCCGTGCTGGAGCCGGTCCCGTCTCGGGTCACCCTCTTCGCACCGGCTAGCCCCCGGTAGTTAGCCCGGTCCCGACGAGGAGGGTGACCCGAGACGACTGCGGCGAAGATCCCCCGGAGCTGCGCCACGGTGTCCAGAACCGCTGGTGTTGGAAGGTACGGGGCGATCGGGCCCCTGCAAAGCGGGGAAACCCTAGGAGCAAAAAAACGGTGTGAGGTCAGACCACCGGCTCGTCATCACGGGGCAGCGCTCCGGACAGTCCGCCACGCGAGCGGATCCCGAGTTTGCGGTAGGCGCGCGTGAGGTTGGCCTCGACGCCCTTGACCGTGAGGAACGCGCGCTCTGCGACCTCTTGGTTGCTCAGGCCCGAGGCGGCCAGTTCGGCGACGCGGCGCTCGGTGGCGGTCAGCTCGTCGGGGTCGCCACTGCGCTCGCCGGCGCGGCCCACTTCCTGGCGCGCCGCCTGGGCCCACAGCGGGGCGCCGGTCTGCACAAACAGCTCCAGCGCCTCGCGGAGGCGCTCGCGCGCGGCTGACCACTGCTTGCGCCGGCGCAGCGTCCGGCCCAGCGCGAGCAGGGTGCGTCCGCGCTCGAATGGCATCTCCACCCGGTCATGAGCGGTGAGCGCCTCCTCCAGCGCGGCGGTCGCCTCCTCCAGGTCGCCGCGCGCCGCGGCCAGGACGCCGCGGCCCCGCGCGGCGGCGGCGATCGCCCACGGCCGGTCGTGGACCATCCCCAGGCGCCGCAGCAGCTCGATCAGCGGCTGGGCGCGCTCCAGCTCGCCGAGCGCGACGAGCGCCTCGATCTCGTCGGGCAAGAAGACGAGGCCGATGGGATCGGCCAGCCCCATCGACGGCAGCATCTCCGTGAGCGGCGCCAGTGCCGCATGGGCAGCCGCCGGGTCCCCCGCCGAGAGCTCGCCGAACCCCAGCGCCCAGCGCGGGAACACCGTGGCCGTCCACCATTCGAGCTCGGCGAGGCGCGCCAGCGCGGAGTTGGCCTGCCGGCGCGTGGCCTCGACATCGCCCCGCTGCGCGCTGACCAGTGCGGCCGCGCTCAGTGCCAGCGCGTCCAGACCCGGGTCGCCCAGCAGCGCGGCGGCGGCGGTGTCTGACGCCGCGACCTCGGCGGCGTGGTCGGTCTCGCCCAGCCACAGGTAGGCCCACGCCAGGTACAGCGCGGAGGTGGGGGCGTCGCTCTCCACGCCGCGCTCACGGTGCTCGGCGCGCAGGGCCACGAGTGTGTCCACCGCCTCACGCCCGCGCCCGGTCCACAACAGCAACAGGCCCGCGATCAGCCGGGGGGAGGAGAAGGCCAGCCGCCGCCGGTCAGGGTCCTCCAGCCGCAGGGCCCGCTCCAGCCGCTCGCTGGCCAGGCCGTCTCCGTTGAGGAAGCTGACCATCGAAGCCACCGCGAGCGCATCGGCAAGGACCCCACGGTCGCCGCCCGGCAGCTCGGCGCGACCGACGGCGGCCTCGGCATGACGCAGCCCGCCGCCGACGTCGCCAATGCCCACCAGGTAAAAGGCGGCGTCCAGATCGATGGCGGCCGCCAGGGATGGTTCTCCCGTCGCGCAGAGGAGCGCCTCGCGCGAGGTCGCGATCGCCGTGCCAAAGCCGTGGGAGCGGCTCTCCAGGGTCGCGCGCAGGCGCAGGCCGTGCGCGCGCACGCGATCGGACGTCGCCGAGTCCAGCAGCCGTGCCAGCAGCTCGCCGGCCCGGGCGGCGCCGCCGGCGTCCAGCTGCAGGCCCGCCGCGCGCAGCAGGCGCTCGGCCCGCGGCTCGGCGTCACGAGCGGGGGTGCGTTCCAGTGCGAGTTCAATGAGCTCCGCGGCCGCGTCGGGCGCGCCGCGTGACGCCGCCAGCTCGGCTGCGGCGTCGAGCTCGGCCGCGACGGTGCGGTCGACGCGGTCGGCACTGTAGGCGAGATGGCGGGCCCGCTGCTCGGGGTCCCCGACCTGCTCGGCGGCGGCGCGATGCGCCGCCCGGCGCTGGGCGGCCGACGCCGACGCCGAGATCGCGGCCGCGAACAGCGGGTGCACGAAGGCGATGCGTCCGCGCTCGTCGATCCTGACGATGCCGCGCTCCTCGGCGGGCGCGAGCGGCCCGGCGTCGACCGCACGTGTCGTGGGCTCAGCCAGGACTGCGGCCCGCAGGAGGGCGCGCTGGGTCGCGGCGGGCAGCACGGACACGCGCGACTCCGCCAGGGTGCGCACGTCGTCGGGGACCGGCAGGCGGGCGTCGGTGCCGCCGGCGTCGTCGATGACCAGCCGCGCCACCTCCAAGGCGTAGAACGGGTTTCCGCGCGACGCCTGGGCGACGCGGGCCAGGACGGGTCGCGGCAGCGAGCGTCCCAGCCGGTCGGCGATGACCTGACCGAGCGCCCCCAGGCCGAGCGGGCCCAGCCGGACGCGCCGGACGCGGTGGCGCTCGACGGAGTCCAGCAGCCCCAACCCGGCGGCGCGGGGCCGCGCTGCGCATAGCACGCCCACCGGCTCTGCCTCCAGGCGCCGGACGGCGAAGGTGACCACGCCCGCCGTGGGCCCGTCCAGCCATTGGGCATCGTCGAGCGCCAGCAGCACCGGGCTGTGGCGGGCCAGGTCGCGCACCAGCGTCAGCAGCGCGGTGGCGACAACCCGAGCGTCGAGAGCCGGGCCCTCGGGCGCCGCGCGCAGCAGCGCGACCTCCAGTGCGCTGCGCTGCAGCTCGGGGAGCGCGGCGAAGGCCAGCTCCCCGACGCCCGTCAGCATGTCCGACAACCCCGAGAACGACAGCTTGGCCTCAGCCGCGGCCGGACGACAGGCGAGCACGAGCATGCCGGCGCCACCCGCGCGGTCGATGACCTCTTGCCAGATCGTGGTCTTGCCGATCCCCGCATCGCCCTCGAGCGCGAGCGCGCAGCTGGCCGCGCTCATCTGAGCGAGGAATAGGTCGACTTCGGCCAGCTCGGCGTCGCGGCCTACCGCCGCAGGAGCTCGCATGGGCCACAGGGTAGAGCGCAAGTTGTCCTGAAGCACTCATTCGACCGGTATCGAATGACTGCTTCAGGACGCTAGGACAACTCGTCGAGCACCAGCTCGATCGTGCGCTGCTGGCCGTCGCGGAGCACGATCGCGGGAACCGTGCGCCCGATGCGCTCTCCAACCATCAGTCGCTGCAGGTCAGAGGCATCGGTCACCGGCTCGGAGTCGAGCTCGAGCAGCAGGTCGCCGCGCCGCAGACCGGCGGCCGCCGCGGGGCCGTCCTCGATGACCTGCACCACCTGCACGCCGGCGCGCTGCCCCAGCCGTTCGGCGGCTCGTGGCGGCAGGGGCCGGGGGGCGACGGCCACGCCGAGGTGGGCGCGGCGCACGCGCCCGTCGCGGATGAGCGTCGAGATGATCACGCGCGTGGCGTCGTTGATGGGCACGGCCAGGCCCAGCCCGATGCCGGCCAGCGCGGTGTTGATCCCCACGACCCGTCCCGCCCCGTCCACGAGCGCCCCGCCCGAGTTGCCGGGATTCAGGGCGGCGTCGGTCTGGATCACGTTCTCCACCACGCGACGCGGCCCGCCGCGGGCGCCGACGGGGAGCGAGCGGCCGAGGCCGCTGACGACGCCCGCGGTGACCGAGCTGGCAAAGCCGTTGGGGTTGCCGATGGCGACGACGAGCTGGCCGACGCGCAGCTCGGCGGCGTTACCGAGCTCGGCGGCGGCGAGGTCGCCGCCGTCGGCGCGCAGGACCGCCAGGTCCGACAGAGGGTCCGAGCCGACCACGGACACCGGCGTCTCGCGGCCGTCGTTGAAGCTGGCCACGCCCTGTCGGGTGCCCTCCACGACATGGGCCGAGGTGATGACGAACCCGTCGGGGGAGATGGCGACGCCGCTGCCGGCGCCGGTGGCCGGGCCGCGGCGGGTGCGGCGCTGCACCTGGAGGTTGGCGACGCTCGGGCTCAGCGCGTCAGCGACGGCGATGACGGTCTGTGAGTAGGCGTCGAGGGCGAGAGCCGACTGCTGATGGGCGTCGAGCGTCGGCGTTGCGGAGGCACCGCTCCCGCTGTCGACAGGAAGAACTGTTCCGTTTCTGCTTGACATGCAATAATCGTACACAACTGTTTGGACTCAAGCAATTGGAGCGAAGCAAAATGTCTGATTCCCTTACTCCCGAGCGGCAGCTGGCCGACACCGTCATCAGCGTCGCCGCGCACGTGGAGGCGGAGCTCGAGGAGGCGCTGGCCGAGTACCGGCTCTCCCGTCCCAGCTTCCTCGTTCTCGACGCGCTCGAGCGCGCCGCGAACCACACCCTGAACCAGCGCGAGCTGGTCAGCGCCCTGCGGCGCACGTCCGGAACACTCTCGGTCCGCCTGGGCCGGCTGGAGCGCGCCCGGATGATCACCCGTGAGCCTGACCCCGAGAACCGTCGCAGCGTCACCGTGACGCTCACCGACCGTGGGCGCGAACTGGCGCAGCGCGTCCGGCCCGCCTACACCGATCGCGCGGCGCGGCTGGCCGGCGGCCTGCCCGAAGGGACCGCGGGCTCGCTCGGCGAGGCCCTGACGGCGTGGCAGGCGTTCTTTGAGCCCGGCGAGGGCGAGCACCGTCGCCTCGGAGTGGCCGTCGCCGGTGCCGCCGTGGCCAAGAAGATGCGCCGGGCCGTCGGTTTGGACGAGGAGCCCGGCCTGCTCGTCATACGGGTGAAGTCCGGGAGCGCGGCCGATACCGCTGGGCTCTCCCGCGGAGACCTGATCACCGCGGCGAGCGACAGGCCGGTGCGCTCGGTCGGCGACCTGGAGCGCGCGGTACGCAGCGCGAACGGGACGCTGACGCTGAGCGTGGTGCGCGGCGTCGAGGCCCGGACCGTGGAGGTCTCGTTGTCGTAGGTGGTGGGCGGGGGCGCCCCGAGCCGGGCCATCGGGCACACTCGATGATCCGAGTCCGTGCGCGCTCCCGTCAACACCCGACGCCGTCTGAGCGCGGCGCTCGCCTGCATCGGGGCGATCGCCGTGCTGGTCGGCGTGCCCCTCACGTATGCCGGCCACGTGCTGGGCAACTCCAGCCAGTTCAGCGCGCGCGCCACCGCGCTGCTGAACGACCCGAGCATCCGCTCGCTCATCGAGCAACGCGTGCAGGAGCAGGCCATCGCGTCCGCCCATGTGCCGGACGCGTTCGCGCCGCTGGTCACGAAGGCCGTCGATGTCGCTGTTCGCACCACGGCGTTCCAGCGCGCCTTCAACGCCGCCATCGCCGACCTGCACACGTCGGTGTTCGACTCGGACTCCGACACCGTCACGCTGCGGCTGGCCAACGTGGGCGCGCTGATCGTCGACGCGGTGAAGCGCGTGTCGCCGAGCCTCGCGGCGCAGATCCCGCCGTCGCTCTCGCGGGAGGTGATCAACATCTCCAGCGGCGACTTCGGGCAGGCGACACGCGCCGCGCGGGCGATCGAGCGTGCGCACACCGAGGGGATCCTCCTGCTCATCGCCGCCGGGGTGGTGTTCCTCATCGCGATCGTGCAGGCCGGGGAGCGGCGGCGCGCCGCCGCCTACGTCGGGATCGCCATCCTGGTCGACGGCATCCTGCTGGTGGCGGGGTACACGGTGATCCGCCCCGTGGTCCTCAGCCGCTTTGCCGTCGGCCAGGACCGCAGCGCCGCGGGGGCCGTGTGGGACGCGTTTCTCTCGGGGCTGCGCTCGGACGCGGTGATCCTGGGTATCGCCGGCGCCGTTGCCGCGGTGGTGTTCGTGGTGGCTAGTGCAGTAGGAGGCGGAGGGCGAGGACGAGAACGCCAAGCACCGCGCCGATAGCGGCCTGCCCGATGAGCGCCATTCCGGTCAGTCCCGCCCGGACGCCGATGAGGATCTCCGCACCGATGATGGCGGCGTCGGCGAAGAGGATCGCCGCGAGGACCGCGGTGTCCAGCGACGCGCCGCCGATCCAGAAGGCGATGAGCGTGAGGAAGGGCACCAGAGCTCCGACGAGGATGGTCAGCTCATGCGCGGCGGCGGTCATCAGGCCCCCGACGGTGGCCCCCGTTCCCTCCTCGAGCCGCTCGCCGGTGAAGCGGGCGTAGGTGAGGGCGAGCCAGTAGGTGGCCGTCGCGACCAGCACGCCGACCACCGTCTTGGGATACGTCTCCCGGACGGCGCTCTCGGCCGACAGCAGCGTGGCCACCAGGATGATCCCGTAGACCAAGCCGGCGGCGTTCTCGGGCATCGGCGCATTGTCAACGGCGCGCCGGACGCCGAGGGAGTCAGCGGGCGGTGGCGCGCATCATCTCTGGCATGTGCCGGCGGCGCGCGAACACCCAGCTGCGCAGCGCCACGTATCGCGTGACCGTCGCCACCGTGGTGGCCGCCACCAGCACCGCCACCTCCAGGAGCCGCGACGGGTGTGCGTCGATGCCGTGCAGTACGTCGAGCGCCCCCGCGGTGAGCCCGAGCGCGATCAGGTAGACCACGCCGCCGGCGGCGTGCTGGCGCAGCAGGCCGGCGCGGCCCCGGATCTGAAAGGTGAAGCGGCGGTTGGCCTGGGTGTTGGCCACCGCGGTCAGCGCCAGCGCCACCGCGTTGGCCCCGCCCGCCCCCAGCGGCGCGCGCAGGAGCAGGTAGAGGATCGCGTAGGCGACGGTCGAGGCCACGCCGATGGTCAGAAAGCGCGCCACGGGCGCGGCGAAGAGAAGCCGCACCACGCCGCGCAGGTCGGCGAGGGCCGTCGCGACGATGTCGACCCGGGAGTCCGGGTCGTCGATCCAGTCGACGGCGACCTCGTGGATGCGCAGGCCGCGCCGCTGGGCCAGGATGAGCAGCTCGGTGTCAAAGAACCAGCCCTGGTCCTGGATCTGGGGCAGCAGCGTGCGGGCCGCGTCGGCGCGGACCGCCTTGAAGCCGCACTGTGCGTCGGCGAAGCGCGCCCGTAGAACGTGGCGCAGCAGGAGGTTGTAGCCACGCGAGATGATCTCGCGCTTGGGACCGCGGACGATCCGGGCCCCGGGCGCCAGACGGCTGCCGATCGCCACCTCGCTGTGCCCGCACACCAGCGACGAGACGAGCGGGAGCAGCGCCCGCAGGTCGGTGGACAGGTCGACGTCCATGTAGCAGAGAACGTCGGCGTCGCTGGCCGTCCACGCCGTCCGCAGCGCGCGCCCCCGGCCCTTGCCGCTCAGGTGCAGCACGGTGACGTGCTCGAGCTGGAAGGCCATCGCCCGCGCCATCGCCAGGGTGGCATCCGTGCTGGCGTTGTCGGCGATGACGATCCGCCAGGCGTAGGGCATCTCGTGCGAGAGGAACTCGTGCAAGCGGCGGATCGAGTCCTGGAGCGCGGCCTGCTCGTTGTGGACCGGGACGACGATGTCGATCCGCGCGGCGGGCAAGGCCGGAGCGGCGGGCTCGCCGTGCGGGCGCTCCGGCGCGTCGGAGCCGAGGGTGAAGGTCATGGTCAGGCTCGCAGTCTCAGGGGGAGGGGGTGACTGCCAGCAGCATCGTCAGCCAGCCGAAGCCGGCCCTATGAAGCGCCTAAGACGGACGTCTGAACCCACGGAGTGGGCAGATGAGAGGACCGGCTCCTTGGGGAAAGAGAGGAGCCGGCCCGCTCAACTGAGAGAGGAGAGATGCGCACGCGCCCCCTGCGAGCGCGTACGCAGGGTTGTTATCGGCAGCTCGGCGGATTTCGATAAGTTCTTCGCGGTGTCCGTCATTCGTCGCCTCGCCGGCCCGTTTTTCGTGTTCGCGGGAGTCATGCATTTCGTCATCCCCAGGGCCTATCGGCGGATCATGCCGCCGTACGTCCCCGCCCATACGACGATGGTCTACGCCAGCGGTGTGGCCGAGATCGCGGGCGGCGCCGGCCTGATGATGGCGCGCCACCGGCGGCGTGCCGGGTGGTGGCTGATCGCGACGCTGGTTGCGGTGTTCCCGGCCAACCTGCACATGGCGCTGCACCCCGAGGACTTCCCGAAGGTCCCGGGTGGCGCACGTGCCCTGTGGGCGCGTCTCCCGTTCCAGGGCATCTTCATCGCCTGGATCCTGGCCGCCATGGGCCGCCCGGGCTGATCTGCGCTCCGCACACCGGTGAGATGACGTGAGCGGCGGCCAGGAGATGCGGTTCCTGGCGCGCCATCCCGGCGTGCGCGCGTTCAGCCAGCCGCGCCGGCCGGGCTTTGCCGACTGCGCCCCCTCGGGCCGCGTCCGCCTCGACGCGCTCGCCTGCTGGCTGCAGGACGTGGCCTATGCCGACGTGCACGACGCCGGAGTGGCTGAGGCGGCGGTGTGGGTGGTGCGCCGCACGCGCATCCGAGTCAACCGCTTCCCCCGCTTCGGCCAGCAGTTCGCCCTCACCACGTTCTGCAGCGGCATCGGGCGGATGTGGGCCGAGCGCCGCACGGACATCGTCGACGCCGACGCGCTGGATGGCAGCGCTCCAGACGTGGAGGCGGTCTCCCTGTGGGTCCACCTCGATGCTGAGCGCTGGCGGCCGTCGCCGCTGACCCAGGGCGAGATCGATGTCTACGGGGGCATGCCGCCGCGGCGCGTGAGCGCCCGCCTGCGCCATCCCACCCCCGAGACGACCGCGGGCGGCGTGGGATGGATCTTCCGCGCCACCGAGTGCGACATCGCCGACCACATCAACAACGCCGCCTACTGGCAGCCGCTGGAGGAGGAGTTGCTGGCCGGCGAGGATCCCGAGGAGCTGGACGTCGAGATCGAGTACCGCGCTCCGGCCCAGCCGGGCGCCAAGCGCGTGGTGGCCGACGGGAGCTACCGCTGGATCGTCGGCGACGACGAGCTGCACGCCTCGATCCGCCTGGGCGCGCCCGACGGCGGCCCCTCGGAGCCTCCTCGCTAGCCTCCGAGGCCGTGGCACGCGCGGTCGGCATCTCAACACCCGGGGGACCCGAGGTTCTCGGTGTGATCGAGCGCGCGGTCCGCGAGCCGGTCGAGGGCGAGGTCCGGATCGCGGTGGCCGCCGCGGCGGTCAACCCGACCGATATCGGCCTGCGGGCGGTAGGCGCCGACGGGATCGACTCGCCGTGGACGCCCGGGATGGACGCCGCCGGGACGATCGAGTCCGTCGGCCCCGGGGTCGAGCGCCTCGCGCCCGGAGACCGCGTGATGGCGGCCGTCAGCCCGCGGCGGTCAGAGGGCGGGGCCCAGGCGTCGCTGCTGGTGGTGCCCGCTGCCTCCGTCGTCGAGATCCCGGCCGGGGCGACGCTCGAGCAGGCGGCGACCCTGCCGATGAACGGGCTCACCGCCCTGCGCGGGCTGCAGATGCTGGGGCTGGCGGCCGGGGAGACCCTTGCCGTGAGTGGCGGCGCCGGCCTGCTGGCCTCCTACGTGATCGGTCTGGCCCGCGAGCGTGGCCTGCGCGTGATCGCCGATGCCAAGTCCGGGGAGGAGGACCTGGTGCGCGGCTTCGGCGCCGACATCGTGGTGGCGCGCTCCGACGATTTCGCCGGCGCGGTGCGCGCCGTCTCGCCTGAGGGGGCCGCCGCGGTCTACGACACGGCGCTGCTCAACGAGGACGCCTTCGGCGCCATCCGGGATGGCGGCGGGCTGGCGGTGGTGCGCGGGTGGCATGGCGGCGACGCGCCCCGGGGGATCGAGGTGCACCCGGTCTTCGTCCGTGAGGTCATTGAGCGGACCGAGTGGCTTCTCGACCTGCGCCGCCTGGCGTCTGAGGGCCGGTTGGCTCTGCGGGTGGCGGGCACATATCCGCCCGAGCAGGCGGCCGAGGCCCACCGGCTGATGGATGCCGGCGGCCTGCGCGGCCGGGCCGTGATCACCTTCGAGTAGCTGGTCCGTTGCGTTGCCCCTGGTGCGGGGGGAACGTCAACTGCGGCTCTCGACGGGCAGGTCGCGAGGTCGCTGGCGACCAGCGGGGCGCTCCGGTGGGGCTGTGGGAGATTGTTCTGCTCTGAGCAGAACTATCTCCCAATGACTCCCAAAGACTCCCTGCGAACGGCTGATTTTCGCCGCCGGCGGCGCCGGACTAAGGCGTGAAGACCACCTTGCCGACCACGTCGCCTGACAGCAGCGCCTCGAACCCCTGCCGGGCGTCGGCCAGCGGCAGGGTGGCGTGCACGGCGGGCCGGATGTCGCGCTCGAGGCAGAAGCGCATCAGCCGCTCGAGCTCGTCGCGGGTGCCCATGGTGGAGCCGATCACCTCGAGTTGCAGGAAGAACACGCGGGTCAGCTCAGCCGGCGACGCGTCGCCCGAGGTGGCCCCGGTGACCACGAGCTTGCCGCCCGGCTTCAGCGACCGCACGGAGTGGCCCCAGGTCGCCTTGCCCACGGTCTCCATGACGGCGTCCACGCGCTCGGGCAGCCGCGCCCCGGCCTCGAAGGCCTGCTCGGCTCCCAGCCCCAGCGCCTCGGCCCGCTTGGCCTCCGATCGGCTGGTCACCCACATGCGGACCCCGGCCGCGCTGCCCAGCACGGTCAGCGCCGTAGCCACGCCGCCGCCGGCGCCCTGGACGAGCACGGTCATGCCCGGCGTCACGCGGCCGCGGGTGAAGAGCATGCGGTAGGCCGTGAGCCAGGCGGTCGGCAGGCACGCCGCGTGCTCGAAGGACAGTTCGGGCGGCTTGGGGACGATGTTGCGCGCGGGGACGGCCACCTTCTCGGCCAGGGTGCCCGGGTAGCGCTCGGAGAGCAGCGAGCGGCGGGGATCCAGCGTGTCGTCTCCGCGCCAGGAGTCGCTGGTGATCACCGCATGCACGATGACCTCGTTGCCGTCCTCGTCGGTGCCGGCCGCGTCGCAGCCGAGGATCATCGGCAGTGCATCGGCGCCGAGGCCCACACCCCGCAGCGACCACAGGTCATGGTGGTTGAGCGCGGCGGCCTTGACGGAGACGGTCGTCCACCCGTCAGGCGGCGACGGTTCGGGCATGTCGCCCACGGCGAGGCCCGCCAGCGGGTCCTCGGGGTTGATCTCGGCGGCATAGACGGCAAGCATCTCCACGGGACGCTATCCATCTTTGGCCGACGTACGCATCTTCGTGCGATGCGACAATCGCAGCATGTCCCGTGTCGTCGCACAAGCGAGCCTCCAGATCCCGGCGGCGCCGGAGAAGATCCTGGACGTCCTGCGCGACTACCGCGAGGCGCGCGAGCCGATCCTCACCAGCAATTACACCGCCTACCGGGTCGAGCAGGGGGGTAAGGGCGAGGGCACGGTGTACGCCTACCACTTCGCCGCCGGCGGGCGCGAGCGCGACTACCGCCTCCACGTCTACGAGAGCCCGGGCGGCCTGCAGGAGTCAGACCAGCTCTCGTCCTTCGTCACCACCTGGCACGTCGATCCGACGCCCACCGGCAGCGAGGTGACGGTGGAGAGCTCGTGGGACGGAGCCGGTGGGATCGCCGGGATCTTCGAGGGCTTCTTCGCGCCGATGGGGATGCGCCGCATCTACGCCCAGGTACTGGCCAACCTCGCCGACGCGGTCACGACTTGACCCGGGGCGTGGCGCCCGCCTCCGACGGCAGCCTGCAGATCGGGCCGCTCACGGACGCGGACCGCGCGGTGTGGGAGTCCCTGTTTCGCGGCTACATCGACTTCTACGAGCGCACGCTCCCCGATGAGCGCTACGACCAGGCGTGGCGCGAGTTGCGCAGCGGCGCTCGGATGCATGCCCTCGGTGCGCGGTCCGACGGCGAGCTGATCGGGATCGCCCACTTCTTCATCCACGCCAACACCTCCGGCCCCGACGTCTGCTATCTGCAGGACCTCTTCACCGCGCCGGAGAGCCGAGGTCAGGGCGCGGCCACGGCCCTCATCGAAGCGGTCGCCGCCTGGGCGCGAGAGCGCGGGTGCATGCGCCTGTACTGGAGCACGCATGAGTCCAACGCCACCGCACGCCGCGTGTATGACCGCGTGGCCACCAATCGCGGCTTCATCCGCTACGAAATCGACCTCTGAGAGCCAACGCTCTGACCAGGTGAGGACGCCTGGAGCGCTAGGAGGACTTCACGGTGTGCGACGTGGCCAGCACGTGCCCGCGAGAGTCCAGCGCGCGCACCGCGACGTAGGTGGAGTGGCGGCGCAGCGCGATCGGCGTCTCGAACGCCGCCTTGCCGGCGCTGGCCACCACCGAGAGCTTTGACGGGCTGCTGCCACCCAGTACCTGCCAGCGGGCGAGCGCGGTGGCGCCGTTCCAGCTGGCATATACGGTGGTCTTGCCGTTGCTGGTGCGGGTGCCGATGGCCGGGGACGTGGTGGGCGTGCCCGTCCACTGGTAGCGGTAGGCCCGATAGCACGTGTTGGCGTCGACGAAGCGGCCGTCGAAGACGGTCTTCCCGTGCGAGTCGAACTCCGTGACCCATGGCTGTGAGCCGTAGCCGACGAGCGAGTCCCCGTTGCGCAGCAACTGGTCAGAGCCCTCGTAGAAGGACAGGACCGGGGGCGCGTGGTCGTCCTGCCGCACGAGCGACGCCGTCATGTGGGTCGTGTCAAGGCGCAGCGTCAGTCCGCGCGACTGCTTGTGCACGGCGGGCGGTCCGCCGCCATCGTCGAAGACGGTCATCAGAGTGGGCGACACGAGTCGCGCGTCGTGCTGGAAGGCGAACGAGGCGCCGTTGCCCATCTTGAAGCTCGAGGCCTTGCCCCCGAGCGTCCACACGGTCTGACCGCTCTGGTGCGAGACGTCGTAGACCGCCCAGGTGTCGCGCGACGAGATGATCACGTCGCCGTTGCCGATCAACTGGGCGGAGTTGAGGTGGAAGTAGTCCCAGGGATGGCCGGTGTTCTTGGGGATCGGCTGGTAGCTGGCGGTGACCGGCACGTGGTCGAGGCTGTCCCACTGGAAGAGGACGAGACCGGTGGGAATGTCGATCTCCTGCACCACGCCATCGAGCACGATGCGGGGCGTCGTGCCCTTCGCGCCGGGAACGTTCCAGATGACGGGGTAGTACGCGGTGACCAGCGCCGTGTTCTGGCCGGTGATCGTGAACTCGTGCAGGTCGGAGTTGACCCCGTTGGCCGCCTTGACGGTGGCGATGTGCTGGTAGGAGCTGTTGTAGATCTCGTCGACTCCGTCACCGGTCCCGGCGAAGCTGACGTTGCCCTGCCACCAGGTCAACACCTTCTTGCCCTGGTAGGTCTGGACGTTGAAGTCAGTGGCGGTGTCGTTGTGGGGCACGTTCTGGAACCAGATGAGCCCGCCGTACGGACCGACGATCATCGGGCCGTTCTGCACCGGGCCGTGTTGCGCACCGATGAACAGGTCGCCACCGGCGGCGGCCGACGCCGACGCCCGCTTGGTCACCGTGAAGGCGGCGGGGGCGAGGTCCGGGCGCGAGACGAACCGGGTGATGTCGTTGCGCACCCGCGGCGCCGGGCGCACGCCCGCCAGCGGAATGGCGCCGGCCGGGTTGGCGATCGTGAAGCTGTAGGTGCCCGCGTTTCCCCCGACGACGTCCAGGCTCGTCTGCACCGTCACCGTCTCGCCCGCCTTGAACGGCTTGCTGGGGATGAAGCTCGCCCCCTGGCCGTCCGAGTCACCCACGAGGCGTCCGGTGTGCCCGCCGCTCTGGGATCCCACCACGGAGACGGCCCCGATCTGGCTGGCCGGCACGCCCCGGATCGTGATCTGGGTCGACGGCGCGGCGACATGGCCGCCCGGGACGGGGAACACGCTGACCGGCGTCGCGGCCTCGGCGACGGCTGCCGAGGCCAGCACCGCTGCGGCGCACACGAACAACGCGGAGGCCGCCAGCCGCAGGCGGCCGCGGTGAGGACGGGTCGGACGCTGCAGGTGGGACATCGATCTCCTTCGTGGACGTTTCACTGCTCAGACCGAGCCCATCATGGGGGTCGAGTTCACGCTCTAACACGCGCCCGGTCGCATAGTTACGAGGAACCTGAACGGGGACGGTGACGGTCTCAAAACAGTGTCACCGCCCCGGTCAGGTCAGCGTAAGGCTCTTGGCCTAATAGCCCCCGGGAGGCGGCGCCGGCAGGGAGTTGCCCTGCGCGACGCTGAACGCTTTCGAGGTGCGCAGCAGATGACCCTTGGCGTCAAAGGCCTGCACCTTGAAGACCTTGGCGTTCTTGGGAGGTCCGATCGCGGTCTCGAATCCCGTCTTGGCGTGCGACGCCACCACGGGGAGCTTGTTGGCGTTCGATCCGGCCAAGACCTTCCACGAGGTCACCTGGGTGTCGCCGTCCCAACTCGCGTACACCACGACCTTCCCGCCCTTGACCCGGCGAGCGGCGCCGCTGGGCGGGAAGGACGGGGTCCCGACCCAGTTGCTCGTGAACTGCGCGCGGTAGCTGAGGTCCTTGCCCGGCCACTTGGCGTCCAGCAGAAGCTGACCGCTCTTGGAGTACTCCGAGAAGTACGGGTTCGAGCCCCAGCCCACGAGCGCGTTGCCGTTGGGCAGCACGCTCATGCTGCCGAGGAACGCCGGGTCCAGCGGCGGGTTCTTGTGCGTGTAGGACGAGGCCAGCGACGCCGTGTGCGCGCTCGTGTTCAGGTTGAGCACGAGCCCGCCGGAGGCACCGTTGCTTGGGCCGAACTGGCCGGGGCCGGTGATCGCGCAGCAGTTGTCGTTGAAGAGCGAGACCTGATTGTGGGGGAGCATCTGCACGTCGTGCTGCCAGGCGAACCCGGCGTTGCCGGCGATCTTGAACGTCGAGGCGTTGCCGCCCAGCGTCCAGATCGTCTGGCTGGTCTTGGTGTTGATGAGGTACGCGGCCCACGTGTTGCGCAGCGACACGAGCATCTCGTTACCGGGCAGCAACTGGATCGAGTTGATGTGGTAGGCGTCCCACGGATTGGCCGCGGCCGCGGGTGAGGGAGCGTGCTGCTGCGCCTGCGACAGCGGAACGTGGTCAGCCGCGTCCCACGTGTACAGAAGCTTGCCGGTCTTGATGTTGAACTCCTGGACCCCGGAGTCGTAGAGGATGCCGGTGGGCGAGCCGCCCTCGGCGGACAGGTCCGTGTTCGGGACGGTGCGGTAGACGGTGACCCAGATGTTGCCGCCGCTGATCACCGCGTCGTGGACGCTGACGATCCACGGAGCCGTGGCTTTGATCGCCGCCACGTGGCGGTAGTGCTGGTCGACGATGTCCACCTCGCCGCTCGTCGAGGCGCCGGTGCTGGTGACGACGCCCTTCCAGTAGGTGAGCACCGGCTTGCCGTTATAGGTCTGCTGCTTGAGGTTCGTCGAGGTGACGTTGGTCCCGATCGGCAGAAACCAGACCGGCTGAAGCTTCGAGTCCAGGATGATCGGCCCGCCCTCACCCGTCATGGGGCCGGTCGCGGTCAGGTTGGGGAAGTTGTCAACCAGGATGTTGCCCTTGGCAAGCTTGCTCGTCTGCGTCTTGACGGTGGTGCTCAACTTGGGCGGGTGCAGGCGCGGGGCCGAGACGAAGGAGTACGCGCCCTTCGTCGTGAAGGCACCGATCGGCGCTGCGGCGGCGGCGTGCGCACTGGTGGCGAAAGCGCCCAGTACACCCCCGCCCGCTAGGGCGAGCGCAACGATTGTCCTGCTCAGCAGCGATTTCAACGTCATCGTGGTTCCACCCATGTGTCGAGGGACAGGCGTGCTGTGGGACGTAGCCCTGACCGCGACGCTAAAAACAGCTCACTGCGCGGCCGCATGCGGGTTCGCCGTTAAGACGTCAACAAGCCAGCCCCGATTAAGATGCGGCGATGTTGGCATTAAGTGGCCTGCGATGTCGGTGGTGGCCGACCGCGAGCGTCGCCTCGAGATGGCCCGCGGCCCAGCAGGACGCCGTTCCGTGGCACCGCTCAAATCTGATCAAATCCCCGTGCAGCGCCGCCAGATCCCGCGGTGACAGGCTCGAGGCGAGGTTGTCGAGCTCGAAGGGATCGCCCCTGAGGTCGTAGAACTCACGCTCGCCGTCCTTGTACTCGACGTAGAGGAAGGTCGGGCTCCGGATCGCCTCATAGGAGGGCGGGTTCCCGCTGGAGCGGTCCTGCTCGTCGGGGTCGTCGGGATCGGGCTTGGGCCCGTGATGCTCGATGAGGATGGTGTTGCGCCAATCGGCCGGGATGTCTCCGTGCAGGAGCCCGAGGAGGCTGCGGCCGTCGGTGGAGGCCATGCGCGTGCCGCCGATCTCCGCGAAGGTCTGCGCCAGGTCGACGTTCTCGCTCATCGCATCGGTGGACGCTCCCGCGGGGACGCCGGGTCCGGTCACGACGAGCGGGACGTGGACATCGGTATCGAAGGCCGTGAGCTTGCCGGGCATCAACCGATACTCGCCGGTGTGCAGGCCGTTGTCGGAGCTGAACACGATGTAGGTGTTGTTGGCGATCCCGTCGGCCGCGAGCGCCGCCCGGACCCGGGCGACCATGTCGTCGACGGACGCGACGTCCTGCGCCCGGCGGCGGAAGACCCAGTTGATCTGGTCGATCTGCTGATCGGTCAGCGGGGAATGGCCCGCCAGCCAGGCCGGCGGGTCAGAGGGGAGGGTGTCGAAGTTGGGCGGCTCGGGCGCCGTCAGGCCCGGATACAGGTCGCGGTCACGGGGCGCGGGAACGTACGGCGTGTGGGGCGCGAAGGTCGCCAACTCGAGAAAGAACGGCCTGCCCATGTGAGCCGAGCGGTTGATGAAGTCCACGCCCCGGCGGGCGATCACGTCGGTGAGGTAGTCGCGCGGGGCGTGCCCGAAGTGATGGACGACGCCGTCGATGTTGAGGTCGTAGTTGAACTCGGGGTAGCCCCAGCCGGCCACGTCCCACTCCGACCACCCCGGCGGGATGGTGGTCGAGGCGATGGGCGAGCGGCCGGGCTCCAGGTAGCCGTTGATGTACTTGCCCATCATCGCGGTGCGGTAGCCCTCGTCGTGAAGCGCGACGTTGAACGTCCGGTCCTCGTCGTCGTGGTGGTAGAAGGCGGTGAGGCCGCCCATCGCTCCGGAGTTGGTGAAGACCCCCGTGTTGTGAGGGAACTCGCCGGTGAAGATCGACGAGCGCGACGGGCAGCACAGCGAGTCCGAGACGAAGTAGTTCCGGAACGTCATGCCCGCGTTCTGGAGCTGGTGT
The DNA here is from genome assembly GCA_036490435.1 of Solirubrobacteraceae bacterium. Taxonomy (GTDB): domain Bacteria; phylum Actinomycetota; class Thermoleophilia; order Solirubrobacterales; family Solirubrobacteraceae; genus Palsa-465. The sequence goes on along the minus strand of DASXDW010000206.1, from coordinate 12,094 downwards.
ACCTGAGGCATGTAGGGCAGCAGGTCCATCGAGAGGTCGTCGGTGAGGACGAAGACGATGTTGGGGTGGTCCGGGCCCGGCTGGAGACTCGCCGAGACGCCGCGCCCGGGACGGTGGCCCCCGCCCACAGCCGGGGCGCCGTGAGCATGCGAGCCGCCGGGGGAGCCGGGAAGGAAGCCGAGCGCGATGCCGATGGCCGCCGCGGCGGTCAGCAGAAGGCCGAGCAGGGCAGCGCGAAGCAGCCGCCCGTGACCCGGGGTCCGGGTGGGGTAAGTCGTCATGACGTCCTAGATCAGCGGCGAGCGGGTTTCAGAAAAGACATCACTGGATCGACCTGACCAGGCGCGAGCGGAGCGGTCTCCAGCTCCGGCTCGGAATCAGGGTGCGCCGACAGCCCCCGGGTGACGATTCCAAGGTAGCGACGCCATAGCTCCGGCGAGACATCTCGCGAGGCGTCGATGAGCGTGCTCAGCATGAGCTGGATGATCGGCAGGTCGGCGGCCGCGACGTCGCCGCGGATCTGGCCGGCATCCTGGGCGCGCCGCACCAGCTCGAGTCCGATCGGGAGCAGGCGGTCGCGAATCTTGGCCACCCGCTCCAGGCCGTCGGTGCTGGCCGTGATGAGGTCCTTGACACCGCGGTCGTTGGCCTGCAGCTCGAGGGCCTGGCGCAGAAAAGTCTTGAGCGCGTGCCAGGCGTCGGGGTCCTCGAGGGCGCGGCTGGCCACGGCGACGAGGTCCTCCAGGCGCTGTTCGAACAGCTCCTCGATGAGCAGGGTCTTGTCGGGGAAGCGGCGGTAGACGGTCCCCACGCCGACACCGGCGTGGTGGGCGATGTCGTTGAGCGTGATTCCGAGCCCCCCCGCGGCGAACAGCTCGCGGGCGGCATCGAGAATGCGCTGCCGGTTGCGTTCGGCGTCGCGTCGAAGGGGCTTGTCGGGCTGCGTCAGCGAGATGCCAAGCAGATTACCAATAAGTGGATTGTCGTTATCCGGTTTTTTGCTAGGGTTGTGTTGAAGCGGAGAAAACATATCCACTTGGATAGAGCGTCTCCACTTTCGAATCTGATGCCCATCCCGACCCGACGCCGGCAGTGATGGCGCCGTAGCGTGCCGGCCGGCGACGCGTTCTAGCCGAGGCCGACGTGCGCCGGCAGTTCGTCGGCGCGGTCGGCGCGGACGGTGCGCACGGTGCGCACGCGGCTGAGCAGTCGCGCGATGTCGATGTCGCGGTGTGGCGCCGCCGCCATCGGGGGATTGGCGCGTACCGAATAGCGGTTGCGCCGTCCCTCACGCGTACGCGTGATGTATCCATAGTCGATCAGGTCGGCGACGATGCGCTGGGCGCCGCGCTCCGTAATGTCCACTGCGGCGGCGAGGTCGCGCATTCGCGCCCGCCGGTCCTGCGCGATGCAGAGCAGCACGAGCGCGTGCTTGGACAGAAGCGCCAACCGAGCGATGCCCGCACGATACCGGATGACGACTCAGAAAACGCGAAAGCACAGTCCCGACAAGGAATACGCGACATCAGACACGCGACATTATCTTCGTGTATCGTCCTCTTTCGATGCCCCGCCCGCCATTCCGAGTGCCAGCGCGCGCAGAGGGTACCCAGGCCTGTACATGGTCATAGGTCTGATGCTGGCGTTGGCGTGCGCGTTGGCGACCAACGCGGGCCTGCTTGTCCGCCATCGCGGTGCGGTCGCGGCGCCGCCGGTTGACGGCCGCCATCCTCTGCGCAGCGCCCGGGGCCTGTTCGCGTCGAAGTGGTGGACCGTCGGCTGGGTGGGGGCGATCGTTGCGTGGATGCTGCACGTCGGCGCCCTGTCGCAGCTGCAGGTCTCAGTCGTCCAGGCGGTCATCTCCGGCGGGCTCGTGCTTCTCGCGGTCCTCGCTGACCGCTTCTTCGGCTTTGACCTCGGCCGCCGGCAGTGGATCGGCCTCAGCGTCACGGCGGCCGGGCTGATCGCGCTCGGCCTGACCGGCGGCTCGCCGGCGGGCGGCGGACAATCCTCGCTGGGCGCGCTGATCGCGGTCGAGGCCGTGGTGTTCGCGCTCAGCCTGGTGCTGATCGGCGGCTCGACGAACCTCGATCGCGCGCGCCGCAACGAGGGCCTGGTCCTCGGGCTTGCCGCAGGCGCGTTGTTCGGTGTCTCTGACATCTCGCTCAAGGTCCTGACGCACGACGCCACCGGGGGTCCGCTGGCGGCGGTAATCAGCCCGTGGGCGCTGGCGGCGATGGCCGCCTCAGTCATCGCGTTCTTCGCATCCGCGCGCAGCCTGCAGATCGGGCCCGGGCTCGCCGTGATCGCGTTCACGTCGGTGGCCGCGAACGTGATCGCGATCGGCGGTGGCATTCTCGTCTTCCACGACACCGTCGGGGCCGGCCCCCCGGAGATCGTCGGGCGCCTGCTCGCGTTCTGCCTCGTCGTGGTCGGCGCCGGCATGATGCCGGCGCCATCCCGGACGCATCCGATGTGCGCCAGGACGCCCGCGGGTGCCTGAGCGGATGGCTGCTCCCGCAGGCCCGGACCGGGTGCTCAAGCCGCGGATGCGCGGCGTCCTTCACCAGTGGGCGTTTCCCGCGTCGGTGGTTGCCGGCGTCGTCCTGGTGCTCCAGGCCGACTCCGCCCGGGCCCGCATCGCGACGGTGATCTATGCGCTCAGCGTCGCGGCGCTCCTGGGCACCAGCGCGACCTATCACCGCGTCGAGTGGCGCACCGTCGCCGCCAGGCGGCGCATGCGCCGCTTGGACCACACGATGATCTTCGTGCTCATCGCCGGGACCTACTCGCCATTTGCGCTGCTCGTCCTCCGTGGGACTCTGGGGGTTGCGCTGCTGGTCGGGGTGTGGTCCGCGGCGCTTGCGGGCGCCATCTTCAAGCTCGTGTGGATCGACGCGCCAGGGTGGCTGATCGCCGCGTCCTACATCGTCGCCGGGTGGGTAGCCGTCGTCGCCATCCCCGAGCTCGTCGGTCGCATTGGTATCGCTCCCGTTGGCGCGCTGGCACTCGGGGGTGTCCTCTACAGCGCCGGCGCGATCGTGTATGTCCTCAGGCGCCCGGACCCGGCTCCGGCCGTCTTCGGCTACCACGAGCTGTTTCACTCGTTGGTGCTCGTCGCCGCCGCCGTGCAGTACACGGTCGTGGCCATCTGGGTCGTCTAACAGCGGCCACGAAGTTCGCCCAGTGTGCGTCGCGAGGACGCGTCATCCAGGCTGGTGGGCGACCTCGTGGTCATCGGTGTGCGGTACGTCGAGATGCGCAGGAGTGACCGCGGCGTATCGCCGGGCCTCCTTGCGCGCCTGCTTCTCGATGCGGCGATCCCGGAGTCGGGCCTCGCGATTGAGCTTGGCCATCGTGGTCTTCTTCTTACCGCGCGAACTCATCGCCAGTTACCCCCCTGCCGAGTGGAAAGCGATCTGCCGCTCAGACCGGGAAGACGTTCGCCGCAGCCGGACCCTTCGGACCCTGCTCGGCCTCGTAGCTGACCTTCGCGCCTTCGGTCAGAGACCGGTAGCCGTCACCTTGGATCGCCGAATGGTGCACGAAGAGATCCTTGCCGGAGTCATCGGGGGTGATGAACCCAAAGCCCTTGTCGTCGCTGAACCACTTCACGGTTCCTGTGGGCATGAATGCCCTCCTTCGTTCACGTGCGCTGCGTGACACGAAGGCGCGGGGTGAGCGAGCTGGCGAAACGCGGGGCACTGCCTAGAAGCCGAGCGGACGCCCAGCTGCAGCCGACCATAGCGGACGCCGCCGCCGATCGCCGTCAATACACGCGAAACGCGCCAAACGCGATAGGTCGCCATGGTAAACTTCAAACCACGCTCAGCGAGGCCATTGCTCCTCTCGCTTTCCGGGCGCCAGCCTTTACCTGAGGAGCAGAGAGGCGGTACACCATGCCCACCCCCCTGGATGGTGCGGTTGGTGACTTCGAGGCGAGCGCTCCACTGGAGCCGGTTCTGGAGCGCCCGCACGTCCCGGAGTGGCACAGTCTGCGTCTGTTCGGCCGTGGCCGTCATCCCCGTACCTTCGCCGCCGGAGCTGAGACGGACGACTGACCGTGACAGGTTGACGCTCACCATGAGCCAGCTGTGTTGTCACCACTGCCGGGTGAGGTTCACCGCCGAGGCGGCGACATACCTCATCGCCTGTCCCGAGTGCGCGAGGCCGACGGACAGGATGAACCACTCGGAGGATCTGCTGGGCTTCCGGCTCTTTGACCCGCTGGACATCTCTGACCTGGTCACGGGTGGCCCTGAGGCTCCACCTCCAGAGCCCGGGCCGAGGAGGAACCGCTGCTGAGCGGTCAGTCCCAGCGGCCGATCGGGTACTCGATCGAGGCCTGAGCGGCCGCGATGCGAGCGATTGGCACCCGGTAGGGCGAGCAGGAGACGTAGTCCAGTCCGGCGCGGTGGAAGAAGACGACCGATTCCGGGTCCCCGCCGTGCTCGCCGCAGATCCCCAGCTTGAGCCCCGGATGCGCCTCGCGCCCGACCCAGGCGCCGAGCCTGACGAGCCAGCCGACGCCAGGCTTGTCGATCGTCTCGAACGGGCTGCGGTCGATGATGTTGCGCTTCAGGTAGGTCGGCACGAACTTGGACTCGACGTCGTCGCGTGAGAAGCCGAGCGCCGTCTGGGTCAGGTCGTTGGTGCCGAAGCTGAAGAAGTCGGCAAAGCGCGCAATGCGGTCAGCCACGAAGCACGCGCGCGGGAGCTCGATCATCGTTCCCACCGTGTAGTCGGTGCCGATCTCCAGACCCTCCTCGTCACCGACGGCCTGCACCAGCTCGCGCATGATCTCCAGCTCGTGCTCGTAGTCGACCAGGGGGATCATGATCTCGGGGACCGGTCCCTGCCCGTCCTGGGAGACGGCCTTGGCGGCGCGCAGGATGGCGTGGACCTGCATCTCGAAGATCTCGGGATAGAGGATCCCCAGCCGCACCCCGCGAGTGCCGAGCATCGGGTTCTCCTCGGAGATCTCGTGGACGCGCTCGAGCAGGCGCTCGAGCCGCGGAAGGTCCTTCGCGTCCTCCAGCCGCGCCCGCTCGACGGCGGCGGCGAGGTCCTCGGCGTTGGGGAGGAACTCGTGCAGCGGCGGGTCCAGCAGGCGGATGGTCACCGGCAGGCCGGCCATCGCCTCAAAGATCCCCTCGAAGTCCTCCTGCTGAAGCGGGAGCAACTCGGCCAGCGCGGCTTTGCGCGACTCCCGGTCATCAGCCATGATCATCGCCCGCATCTTGGGCTGGCGGTCCTCGGCCATGAACATGTGCTCGGTCCGGCACAGGCCGATCCCCTCCGCGCCGAACTCGCGGGCCTTGCGGGCGTCCTCGGGCGTGTCGGCGTTCGTGCGCACGTTCATCCGGCGCACCTCATCGGCCCAGGTAAGCACCTGCTCGAAGTTCTCGTCCACGCGCGCGTCGACCAGCGGCACGTCGTCGACGGTGACCTGGCCCTTGGTGCCGTCGATGGCGATCCGGTCGCCCTCATGGAGACTGACCCCACCCGCCCCGGCGTTAACGCTGACGGTCTTGGCGGCGAGGTCGATGTCCAGCGCCTGGGCGCCCACCACCGCGGGCCGGCCCATTCCGCGGGCCACCAGCGCCGCATGGCTGGCCTTGCCGCCCTCGGAGGTGAGGATCCCCTTGGCGGCGTGGAAACCGGCGACGTCCTCGGCGTCGGTGAAGGGCCGCACGAGGATCACATCGCGCCCGGCCTCGGCCGCCGCCACCGCGTCGGCGGCGGTGAACACGATCTCGCCCTTGGCCGCGCCGGGCGAGGCGCTCACGCCCGAGGCGAGCACCTCGAAGCCGGCCTTCGGGTCAAAGGTGGGGTGAAGCAACGCGTCCAGCGCGTCGGGGTCGATCGTCATCAGCGCTCGCTCGCGCGTGAGCAGGTTCTCCGCGACGGCGTCCACCGCGAAGCGCACCGCGGCCTGAGCGGGCCGCTTGGCGTTGCGCGTCTGGAGCATGTACAGCTGCCCCTCCTCGACGGTGAACTCGGTGTCCTGCATGTCCTGGTAGTGGGCCTCGAGCGCTCGCAGGATGTCCATCAACTGCTCGTGCACGTCGGGCATCCAGTCATACATCTCGCCGATGTCGCGCGGGGTGCGCACGCCCGAGACGACGTCCTCCCCCTGCGCGTTGGGCAAGAAGTCACCGCTGGGCTCCGGGGCGCCGGTGACCTCATCGCGCGAGAACGCGACCCCCGATCCTGAGGTGTCGCCCTTGTTGCCGAACACCATCTGCTGGACGTTGACCGCCGTGCCCCAGTCATCGGGGATGTGGTTCAGGCGCCGGTAGGAGACCGCGCGGTCGCCCACCCACGAGTCAAACACGGCGCGGATGGCCAGCCGCAGCTGCTCCTGAGGGTCCTGGGGGAAATCCTCGTCGGTGGCCTGCGCGTAGATGTCCTTGAAGATGTCGGTCAGCTCTCTGAGCGCATCGACGTCAAGCTCGGTGTCCTCGGTGACCCCGCGCTCCTCCTTGGCGGCCTTGATCGCATCCTCGAACTTCTCGCCGGGGATCCCGCGCGACACGTTGCCGAACATCTGGACAAAGCGCCGGTAGGAGTCCCAGGCGAAGCGCTCGTTGCTCGTCGTGTCGGCAAGTCCCTTGACCGACTCGTCGTTGAGCCCGAGGTTCAGCACAGTGTCGAGCATCCCCGGCATCGACTCGCGCGCGCCCGAGCGCACCGACACCAGTAACGGGTCGCCGCGATCGCCCAGCGTCTTGCCCGCCTGCTCCTCCAGGCGCGTGAGCGCCTCGGCGACCTGCGCCGCCATGCCCTCAGGTTCACTCCGGTCGGCGCGCATGTACTCCACGCACGCCTCGGTCGTGATGGTGAAGCCGGCCGGCACGCGGTCAGGCCCGAGCACCCGGGTCATCTCCGCGACGTTCGCCCCTTTACCACCCAGGAGCTCGCGCATGTCCCTGGAGCCCTCGGCGAAGTCGTAGACCCACTTCGTCACGTCGCGATCCTACCCCCGATCCGGCGCGGTGTGGGGCGTGGGGTCAGGCGGTCTGCGCCGCCGCCGCGCGCGGCTCGAGATCGAAGGCCTCGGCGATGAGCTCGTAGGAGCGCCGGCGCACGCCGTGGTCGTAAGTGATGGTGACCACGATGACCTCATCGGCCTGGTAGGCGGAGGCGACGGTCTCGATCCCGGCACGGACGGTCTCTGGCGAGCCGACCACACCCCGGCGGCCGGGGATGTCGCCCGAGGGCGTCAGCCGCGCCTCGCGCGCGAGAAACTCGACGGCCTCCTCGGGCGGGGGCACCGGGATGAGCTGGTTACGGCGCAGCAGCGTGAACGACATGCGACTGCTCGAGGCCAAAAACTGGGCCTCCTCGTCGGTGGGCGCCGCCAGTGCCCACACCGCGACGGCGGTGCGCGGCGCCTGGATGTCGCGCCCGGGGGTGAAGCGGTCGCGATAGGTGCGGGCGATGTCGGCGCCGTTCGGGTTGATGAAGTCGGCAAACGCGTAGCGCAAGCCCAGTTCGCCGGCCCAGATGGCGCTCTGGTCAGAGGAGCCGAGCAGCCAGGGGACGGGGAGGTGTGGGCGGCCCGGGAGAGTCTTGGCCAAGTGGCGGAAGGGGTGCTCCTCGGGCAGGTCGTCGTCCAAGTAGCCGAGCATCTCGGCCAGCTTCTGGGGGAAGTCGTCGGCGGCGGCCTGGCGGCGGTCCTGCTGCAGCGCGTACATCGTCAGCGGATCGGTGCCGGCGGCGCGGCCGATGCCCAGGTCGATGCGATCGGGAAAGAGTGCGGCGAGGATGGTGAAGGACTCGGCGACCTTCAGCGGGCTGTAGTGGGGCAGCATCACGCCGCCTGAGCCGACCCGGATCTGATCGGTGGCCGCGGCGATCGGCCCGATGAGGACCTCCGGGCTCGGCCCCGCCAGCATCGGGCCGCCATGGTGCTCAGCCACCCAGTAGCGGTGGTAGCCCAGCGCGTCGGTGAGCTGGGCCAGGTCCAGGGTGTTGTGCAGCGCGTCAGCCCCGGTGAAGCCCTGCGCGATGGGGGACTGATCGAGGACGGAGAGCAGCATCCCCTCGATGTTAGTTCGACGGATCTCGTACCTTGTCGCCACGGCACGCCGGCATTCCCGCGCGTGAGAGAAAGTCAATGGGTGCTGCTAGAAAGCAGCCGCATGCCGGTCAGCACCCGTGCCCTTCGTGATGTTGCCGCTACTCGGTACGTCACGCCGCTGCGTGAGGGCGGCTCGCTCCCGGGCCTGGTCGAGGCCGACGACGATGGGTTGTATGTCACCAAGTTCCGCGGGGCCGGGCAGGGGGCCCGCGCGCTGGTGGCCGAGGTGATCGTCGGCGAGCTGGCCCGCGGCGCCGAGCTGCTCGTCCCCGATCTGGTCACGGTGGCCATCGATCCCCGGCTCGGCGCCGCCGAGCCCGACCCGGAGATCCAGGAGCTCATCACCGCCAGCGAGGGCGTGAACCTCGGGGTCGACTTCCTGCCGGGTGCGCTGGCCTATACCCCCGCGGGCGCGTGGCACCCCTCGCCCGATCTGGCCGCCGACATCGTGTGGCTCGACGCGCTGGCCACCAACGTAGACCGCACCGCGCGCAACCCCAACCTGCTGCTGTGGCACGAACGCCTGTGGGTCATCGACCACGGCGCCGCCCTCTATCTCCAGCACGGCGGCCTGGACCCGGAGGCGCACGCCGAACGGCCGTTTCCCCTGATCGCCGAGCATGTCCTGCTGAGCCGGGCCGGTTCCATCACCGAGGCCGACGCACGCATGCGGGCGCGGCTGGGGGAGGGCGCGGTGGCCGCCGCGGTCGATCTCGTGCCCGCCGAGTGGCTGGCTGAGGCCGACGCCGCCGAGGTGTACGTGGAGTATCTGAGCCGCCGGCTGGCCGCCGGGGCATTCGTGGAGGAAGCCGAGCGTGCCCGAGCCGGACGCTAAGCCGTTCACCTATCTCATCCTGCGCGTCGTTCCCAGCGTCGAGCGCGGAGAGCGCTTCAACGTCGGGGTGGTGCTCTTCTGTCGTCAGAAGGGCTTCCTGGCGGCGCGGGTCGCCCTGGACTCGGGACGGTTGGCCGCGCTGGCGCCGTGGATGTCGCCCGCCGAGGTCCGCGAGGTCGGCGACCACCTGGCCGCGCTTGTCCGTGTCGCCGAGGGTGCGCCCGACGCGGGCCCCATCGCCGCGCTGCCGGCGTCCGACCGCTTCGGCTGGCTGGCCGCGCCGTCGTCGACGATCATCCAGGCGTCGGAGGTCCACACCGGGCTCAGCCGCGATCCGGAGGCGACGCTTGATGCGCTGTTCGCGCGGTTGGTGGTGGCGCCCGCCGCGCCGGCCGCGTAGGCGCCGGCCGCGTGGCGCGCGTTACCCGCGGCGCATCAGCCTGCCGACGGCGTCCATCAGCTCGGCGGTCTTCTCGTCGCGCTCGGCCGCCGTCTCGGCGCCGATCACGCAGTGGTGGGCGTGGTCGTCGAGCAATCCGAGCGCCACCTTGTCCAGCGCCGCGCGCGCCGCCGAGATCTGTGTGAGCACGTCGATGCAGTAGCGATCCTCCTGCACCATGCCCTCGATCCCGCGGATCTGTCCCTCGATCCGCTTCAGCCGCGCCAGCAGTGCGTCCTTGGTGGCGGTGTAGCCGCGTGTGGGGGTGGAGGTGGCCATGGGCGGAAGCATACCACTACCCCCTAGGGGTATAGTCGGTTGAAGCGATGACAGGATTCCTCGACTTCCTGTGGCACGGCCTGCGCGACGCCCTGCTCATGGCGTGGGCGGTGTGGTGGGCGCTCGTGCTGGGCTTCGCCCTCTCGGCGATCGTCCAGGCATGGGTCCCGCGCGACCGGATCGAGAAGACGCTCGGCGGGGGCGGGGCGGGTCCCACTGCGCGTGCCACCCTCCTCGGCGCTGCGTCATCGTCGTGTTCGTACGCCGCGGTCGCCATCGCCCGCTCGCTGTTCGTGAAGGGCGCCTCGGCGGTGAGCGCGCTGGCCTTCCAGTTCGCCTCCACCAACCTGGTGTGGGAGCTCGGCCTCGTGCTGTGGATCCTCCTCGGCTGGCAGTTCACCGTCGCCGAGTACCTGGGCGGGGTGGTGATGATCGTGCTGATGGCGCTGGTGCTGCGCCTGTTCGTCAATCGGCGGCTCGAGGCCCGCGCGCGCGAGAACGCCGCCGTCGCCGACCCCGGGCACCAGCATCACTCCGCGGGTTCCGAACTGCCCTGGCGCCGCCGCCTGACGTCTGTCGAGGCGTGGTCAGACGTGGCCCACAACTTCCGCGGAGACTGGCAGATGGTCTGGCGCGAGATCGTCATCGGCTTCCTGCTCGCCGGGTTCATCGCCCAGGTTCCCAACCATGTGTTCCGCGGTCTGTTCCTGCACAACGCGCCGGCGCCCCTCCCCGCGATCGAGAACGCGATCGTCGGGCCGGTGATCGCCGTGCTGAGCTTCGTGTGCTCGGTCGGCAACGTCCCGCTGGCCGCGGTGCTGTGGTCCGGCGGGATCGGCTTTGCCGGCGTGCTGGCGTTCCTCTACGCCGACCTGATCGTGCTCCCGATCGTCGCCATCTACCGCAAGTACTACGGCAGGTCGTTCGCCCTGCGGATCACCGCCCTGATGTTCGTGACGATGGTGACGGCGGCGTTGCTCGTCGCCGGCCTGTTCTCGCTGCTGGGGTGGACCCCGAGCGGCCCGCGGCCCGATCGCGCTGACATCTTCGGCTCGGTGCAGGTCAACTACAAGCTCGCGCTCAACGTCCTGGCGGCGGCGGTGTTCACGGCGCTGTGGTGGCTGACCCAGCGCCGAGGCGTCACCGACCCCGTCTGCGGCATGCGCGTCGATCGCGCCAAGGCGGTCACGCGCTCAGCCGGCTCGCGCACCGCCTACTTCTGCTCGGACACGTGCGCCGAGAAATGGGATCAGGCCGCGGTCAACGCGTCGCCAGGCACCGCATCGGTTCCGGGGTGAGCTGGCGTCTCGTCCGCAGGCTGGCTCTGCGGCGCTTCATCGTCGGTGTGGACGATGAGCACCGGCACGTGGCTGTGGTTGAGCGCGTAGTGGCTGACGCTGCCCAGCAGGGAGGCGCTCAGCGCCCCACGCCCGCGTGAGCCCATCACCACCAGGTCGTGCTCGCCGCTGTGGATTCGCGCCATCAGGGCCTCGCGGATCGGCTCACGGGTGAGGATCTTCGTCACCGGGATCGAGGCGGGGACGCGGTCCACGGCGGCCCTGAGCGTCGCCTTGGCCTCGTTGGCCAGATCGTTGGCGAGCGGCTCGATACCCGCCGCGGTCACGGGATTGCACGCCCAGTAGGGCGGGCGGGGGATCGAGGTGAGGATCGTGAGGCGCGACCGCTCGGCCGTGGCGAGGTCGATGGCCTCGCTGAGCGCACGCTCCGCGTGGGCCGAGCCGTCGACGCAGACCAGGATGTTCCGAAACATGACAACCCCCTACGGGGACCTCAATTGATTAGCATGCCAAACATTAGCATGGCAATGGTTGCTAGGCTAGTGGCGATGGAGGTCCACGCCCCGACCCCGACGGCCAGCGCGGAGGATTTCCTGGTCGCCTTCGAGACCCTCGCGCAGGCCGTGCGCCGGGCCCGGGGCGCCGTCGCCCAGGACACGCCGGGGCGGCTCACCCTCTCCCAGTACTCACTGCTGCTCCCGCTCTCAGGCGCCGACACGGCGCGCGTCTCCGACCTCGCCGCGGGCGCCGGCATCGCCCCGTCGACGGCCAGCCGCATCCTCGACGCGCTGGAGCGGCGCGCGATCGTCCAGCGCACGCGCTCGGTGGAGGACCGACGCGGCGTCACGGTGACCCTCACCGATCACGGCCGCTCGGCGCTCGACCAGCAGCACGAGTGGATGCGCTCGCGCCAATTGGAGTTCTTCGACGGCCTGCCCGGCGAGGAGCGGCGCCTCGTCTCTGACCTGCTCGTCCGCCTCGCCCTGCTCATCGATGAGCTGAGCTGCGGCCCCGCTGGCTGATCGCTGGGCGCTGGCCGCGACCGGTCCAGCGAACGGTCCACGCGAACGGTCCACGCGCCCGCTCTGTGCGCTCGCCACGCGGGTGATTCACAAGCCGTCAACATCCGGTGCCCCGGGGCTTCGTATAACCCATCG
>DASXDW010000157.1:0-19065 GCA_036490435.1 Solirubrobacteraceae bacterium | reverse complement strand
GTCGAGTCGGTGAAGCCGCTGTTGAGCCCCGCCGTGATGTTGGCGCTGAAGCCGCGGCCGGTGGCGGTGAGTGCGAACGCCCCCTGGACCTCGTCGCAGGCGCGGACGCAGCGTCCACAGCTGATGCACAGCTCGTGCTGGAAGGCGAGGTAGGGGTGGCGCACGTCGTGGTCGGCGGTGTGGGTGACGCCGGGCCACCGCGGCTCGTCGGTGAGCGAGATGTCGAGGCGATCGGCGACCTCGGCGAGCTCGGTGTGCGCCGCCGGGGCCTCGGGCAGCTCGGAGAGCACGAGCTCGACCACGGCGCTGGCCACGCGGCGTGAGGTCTCGTCGGTGGTGTCGATCTCCATCCCGTCACGGCAGGGCGTCGTGCACGCCGGCAGGGGCTTGGGGGAGCCCTCGACGCCCACCAGGCAGACGCGGCATGCGCCAAATGGCGCCTGGCGGTCGTCGAAGCACAGCGTCGGCACCCACGCGTCGGCCTGCCCGGCCGCGCTGAGGATGGTGGTGCCCTCGGCGACCTCGACCTCGGTCCCGTTGACGGTGACGGTGATCATGCGAGCCCCAATTCGTCGGGGAAGTGGGCAAGAAGGCTGCGCAACGGGGCGGGCATCCCTGACCCGTGGGCGCACAGGCTGCCGAGCTCGAGCGCCTCCAGCAGCTGCTCGAACTTGGCGCGGTCCACCGGCGAGTCGGCGGCGAACATGTCGTGGGCGCGGCGCAGGCCGATCCGGCACGGGAAGCACTTGCCGCAGCTCTCATGCGCACCGAAGCGCAGCAGGTGCACGGCCAGCGCACGTATGTCGGTCTCATCGTCAAAGGCGCAGATCGAGCCGTGGCCAACCATGCAGCCCTCAGCGGCCAGCGCGTCGAAGTCAAACGGCGTGTCGAGCTTGGACGCCGGCAGGATCCCGCCCAGCGGCCCGCCGATCTGGATCGCCTTGATCGTGCGCCCATCACGCAGGCCCCCCGCGACGTCCTCACACAGCTCGCGCACCGTCATCCCGAACGGGACCTCATAGACGCTCGGCCGCACGAACCGCTCGTTGAAGCAAACGAGCTTGGAGCCGTTGGCCTCGCTGTCGGGGCTGAGCACCTTGTAGGCCTCCGCGCCGCGCAGGGCGATAAACGGCATGTTGGCCAGCGTCTCGGTGTTGTTGACCACGGTGGGCAGGCCATGCACCCCGCGCTCGGCCGGGAACGGCGGGCGGGCCGACACGGTGCCCCGCAGACCTTGAAGGGACGCCAGCAGCGCGGTCTCCTCGCCCACGACGTAGGAGCCCGCGCCCTCGACGATCGTCACGTCGAAGTCAAAGCCCGAGCCCTGGATGTCGGTGCCCAGCCAGCCCTCGTCGCGGGCCTGCTCGGCGGCGGCTTCCAGAGCGGGCTTTGACAGCGGATACTCCGAACGGGTGAGCACGAAGCCGTGCCCAGCGCCGACGGCGAACCCGGCCAGCGCCAGCCCCTCGAGCACCCGCACCGGGTTCTGCTCCATCAGGTACTTGTCGATATAGGAGCCGGGGTCGCCCTCGTCGCCGTTGGCGACGATGAACTTGGGATCGGCCTTCGCCCCGCGGGTGAAGCGCCACTTGGTCCCGGCAGGGAAGCCCGCACCCCCACGTCCGCGGACCTTGGCCTCCTCGACCATGTCGAGCAGCTGCTCGGGGCCGAGCTCACTCAGCGCCCGCCCCAGCCCCGACCAATCGGCGGGTTCGGTGAGCACCGGCTCAGAGAGCAGGCTCTTCCACTCGGGCTCGCTCGCCGCCACCGTCGCCCCCGTGATCGCCCGGGCGGGGGCGTCGGGGCCGGCGTCGATGACGTCGCCGTCGCGGATCGCGGGCGAGGAGTGACAGAAGCCCAGACAGACCGTCTCCGCCAGCGACACCTCACCGTCGGCCCTGCGCTCACCAAGGTCGAGCTTGAGCCCCTCCTTGACCGCGTCGACGTGAGCGCCGTCGGTCGCCGCCCAGCACGCCGTGCCCGTGCACACGCGCACGTGCCGGGCGCCGCGGGGCGTCAAGAGGTCGTCGTAGAACGACGAGATGCCGTACACCGTGGCCTCCGGCAGGCCTGAGACCTCGGCGGCGTGCTTGCGGTCCTCGTCGGTGACCTCGCCGTGGTCGTCGACCGCGGCCTTGAGCACGTCCAGCGCGGTGGGCGCATGCACGGTGTGATGACGACGGATCAGCTCGACCAGATTGCGCGACAAGTCATCCCTCTCTGTACACCAATTGGTTCAAAGTCTGGCACAGCGGGCAGCCCGAGTGCAGCCGGCTCAGCGATTGTCTACCCATCCGTCCCGGGAGGTCGCACAGGTGTCCGAAGGCGAACACAACGACGAGAAGGTCGAAGAGGCGGCGGCTCACGCCGCGCGGTCGGTCGAGCACCGGCGCCAGAAGCAGCGTCAATCGGTCAAGGCCGAGGCCGCCGAGGGGGCCGATGAGGCGGCGCTCGAGCGCGAGGCCGACCAGCACGGCGAGGCGGCGGCGGAGCAGGAAGACGCGGCGCAGGACGCCGCGCATGAGGCTGACCAGGGCTCCGAAGACTAAGAAAACGCTGAACAACGGGGCACACGGCGGTCACCTGCGGCGTGACGCGCGCCCATAGAACACGGCGACCTATCTCCTTGACCCAGAAGGGAGCCGTCAGTTGTCCAAACGTTCGAGGCTTGCCGGCGCGGCGATCGCTGCAGCCGCCGCGGCAGTGGCGACGCTGCCCGTCGCGGCCAGTTCGGCCCATTCCAGCAGCCACCACCAGGCTGGTCGCTCCGGTCGCCACGCCGGCGACGGCCGCGATGACCACGGCCGCGATGACCACGGCCGTGGGCGCGGGGCCATCCGCCACGTGCTGCTGATCTCCGTCGACGGCCTGCACCAGTCCGACCTGCGCTGGTTCATCCGCCATCACCCCGATTCGACCCTGGCGGCGCTGGGCGCGCGCGGCGCCGAGTACGCCCACGCCCAGACGCCGGTCCCGTCGGACTCAGATCCCGGGATGACAGCGCAGATGACCGGCGGCGACCCCCGCACGACCGGCGTCTACTACGACGTCGAGTACAACCACGCCCTGCTCGAGGCGGGCACCACGTCCTGTCACGGGCAGGCCACTGGCGCCGATGTGATCTACGACTCGCCCGACGACGTCGACGACACCCGGCTTGACGCCGGCCAGGGGCTGACGGGCCTGCCGGGGAGCATCCTGCAGATGACCCAGACCCCACAGGACCTGCTCAACCCGGCCACCTTCCCGGTCGACCCGCAGACCTGCCGGCCGATCTCGCCCAGCGGTTACCTGAAGGTCAACACGATCTTCAACGTGGCCCGCGACGCGGGCCTGCTCACGGCGTGGTCAGACAAGCACCCGGTGTACACGTCGTTCAACGGACCGGAGGGCAACGGGATTACCGACTCGTTCGATCCCGAGATCGACAGCACTGCCCTGGAGCCCGACGGAACTCCCTACCCGGGAAGCATCTCCTGGACAGACGACAACGCCGCGACCATGCAGTACGACTCCTACAAGGTCCAGGCGGTCCTGAATTGGATCGACGGCTTTGACCACAGCCATACGGCGAAGGTGGGGGTGCCGGCCCTCTTCGGGATGAACTTCCAGACGGTGTCCACCGCCGAGAAGCTGCCGACCTCAGACGGGCTGACCGGCGGCTACGAGCCCGGCACCACCATCCCGGGACCGTTGCTCCAGCGTGCGCTGAGCTACGTCGACCAGCAACTGGGGCTGATGGTGAGCGAACTGCGCACCCAGGGCCTGCTCGATGAGACGGCGATCATCGTCTCGGCCAAGCACGGCCAGTCGCCGCAGGACCCCAACGACCTGACCCGCATCGACGACGGCCCGATCCTCGACGGCATCAACAGCGCGTGGCAGGCCGCCCACCCCGGTGCCGGGCCGCTGGTGGCCTCGGCCACCGACGATGACGCCGTGATGATGTGGATCAACCCCAAGACCCAGCAGGCGGCCGACTTTGTGCGCGCCTATCTGCTCAGCCACTCGGCCACGGGCAACACCGTGGACGGCGGGTCGCGCACGCTCAGCCAGTCCGGGCTGCGCCGCGTTCTCGTCGGGGCCTCGGCGGCACGGTACTTCGGGGTGCCCGTCTCGGACCCGCGTCACCCCGACATCTGGGGCATCGTCCAGCACGGTGTCGTCTACACCGGCGGCAAGGGCAAGATCGCCGAGCACGGAGGTGCCGACCCCGAGGATCGCGACGTCCCGATTCTCGTGTTCGCGCCGCGGGCGGTGGAGGCCGGCGTGGTCGACCAGCGGCTGGAGACGACGTCGATCGCGCCGACGATCATGCGTCTGCTCGGCCTGGACCCCTTCGCCCTGCAGGCGGTGCGCATCCAGGGGACGCCGGTCCTGCCCGGGGTGCGCTGACTGGGCCGAGGGTAGGCTGACTCAGACCTTGGAACGGTCTGCCCCCATCGACGGGTTCTCGCTCGCCTACGACCGCCACGGGCCGGAGGCGAGCGGCCCCGCCGTCGTGCTGCTGCACGGCTGGCCCGGGGACCGGCAGGACTGGCGCGCAGTGACTCCGCTCCTCGCGGCCGAGGGGCGGGCCACGGTGGTCGTCCCCGACCTGCGCGGCTTCGGCGCCTCCGACAAGCATCCCGCGGACCCGACGGAGGCGTACGCCGCCGCCGGGCAGGCCGCCAGCGTGCTCGGCCTGATGCACGAGCTCGATCTCGGTCCGGCGATCGTGGCCGGCTACGACGTCGGCAGCCGCGTCGCCCAGCGCATCGCTGCAGACGCTCCGGATGCGGTGCGCGCGCTCGTGCTCGCCCCGCCGCTCCCGGGTGTGGGCCAGCGCGTCCTCTCCGAACTCGCCGTGCGCGAGTTCTGGTACCAGAGCTTTCACCGCCTGGACCTCGCCGAGCGACTGCTCGACGGGGATCGCGCCGCGGTCCGCGCCTACCTGGAGCACTTCTGGTCGCACTGGTCGGGTCCCGGCTACACCCCTGACCCCGGGGAGCTCGACCGCCTGGCCGTGGCCTACGGCGCGCCGGGCGCGTTCGTCGCGTCCATCGGCTGGTATCGCGCGGGTTCCGGGACGGTCGCCCGCAGCCTCGCCGAGCGTCCGCCGGCGCCCGACGATCGGATCGCCATCCACACCACCGTGCTCTGGCCCGGCCATGACCCGCTCTTCCCCACAGACTGGAGCGACCGCGTCGACGAGTTCTTCAGCGCGGCGACGTTGCGGACGCTGCCCGACGCCGGCCATTTCTCGCCGCTGGAAGCCCCGGAGGAGTTCGCCGCGGCGATCGTGGGGGCGCTGGATGCCGGGGATGTCTGAGCTGATCCGCGGCGCGGTCGCGCAGGACGCCGACGTGGTGGCGCGCCTCCTGCGCGCCTTCAATGCCGAGTACGACGATCCGGCGCCGCCCCAGGAGCTCATGGCCGAGCGGATCCGGGTGCTGCTCGAGCACGGGGACACGACCATCCTGCTGGCCGGCGAACCGCCGTGCGCGCTGTCGCTCACCCGCTTTCGCCCGGGGCTGTGGAGCCCGAAACTCGAGGCCTATCTGGCCGAGCTCTACGTCGTGCCCGAGCGCCGAGGACAGGGCATCGGCCGCGCCCTCATGGACCGGACGATGGCGGTGGCCCGCGAGCGCGGCGCCGACACGATGGAGCTCGGCACCGGTGAGGCCGACGTGGCCGCCCGCGGGCTGTACGAGAGCCTGGGCTTCACCCACACCGAGCACGGGCCGGGCGGGGTGCAGACGCTGAGCTTCTTCTACGAGCGCGAGCTTTAGAGCGCTAGCCGGACCCCGTTGACCCGAGGGCGTCAAAGAACTTGGCGATGATCGGCCCGTCCAGCGGGCCACCGTTCACGCCGCCGCTGTCCTGGACGACGATGGCGAAGGCGATGTCGCCGTCATAGCCCATGAGCCAGGCGTCGAGCTTGAGCTGGCCACCGGCCTCGTACTGGGCGGTGCCTGTCTTGGCGTGTGCGCCGGTGGGCAGCCCGGTGCCCGCCGCGGTCCCGCTGGCGGCGACGTGCCCCATCATCAGCTGCAGGGCGCTGGTCACGGCGCCCGGCAGGGGCGAGGGAGCGATCCGGTCGTCGGGCGCGCCGCTGACCAGCCGCGGCGCCCGGACGCTGCCGCTGTCCACCGCGGCAGCCACGGTGGCCATTCCCAATGGGGAGAAGGTGACGCGGCCCTGGCCGATGGCGCTCGCTGCCAGGTCGGCCTGCCCGCTGGGGGCCGGCACGTTGGCGTCAAAGGCGGTGAGGCCCATATGAGGCGTGCGGCCCAGGCCGAAGAGGGTGGCGACCGCGGGGAAGTCAGCGGGGTGCAGGTGGGAGGTGGCCAGGCCGATGAAGGCGGTGTTGCACGACTCGGTGAAGGCGCCGTCGATCGTGCTCACCGGCTGGTCGCCCTCGGCGTTGTGGAAGACCTCGCCGTCGACGGTGATGCTGGGTGGACAGCTCGCCGCCGAGGTGGGCGAGAGGCCCTTCTGGATGAGCATGGCCGAGGTGAGCACCTTGAACGTCGAGCCGGGCGGATAGGCGCCCTGGAACGCTGTGTTGTAGCCCGCCGAGGTCGGGTCTGAGACTGCGGCGAGAACCTGCCCGGTCGAGGCCCGGATCGCCACCATGGCGACGCTCTTGTGCACGCCGGACAAGGCCGCCTCGGCGGCGCGCTGCACGCGTGGGTCAAGGGTGGTGCTCAGCGGGTGCCCTCGCTTGCCCGGGAACGACGCCAGCGTCTTCACCAGGGTCCCGCCGGAGGTCTCCACGATGACCTTGGTGGTCGGCGTGCCGGCCAGCCGGCGCTCGGCCGCGTACTCCAGTCCGGTCTGGCCGACCTGGCTGGAGGCGTCATAGGGCGGGCCGAGTGCCTTGAGCTGGTCGGCGGTGACAGGGCCGACGGTGCCGACGAGATGCGCCGCGAGCTGGGGCGTGATGGCGCTGCGGGTGGTGGTCTGCACGAACTGTGTGCCGGGCACGGCGTACACATTGTGGGGGCCCGGCTGGGCCTTGAGCTGCTCAAAGCGCGTCTGCGAGATCTGGAACACCGGCTCGAAGAACGTCGGGTGGGCCTTGGCCTGGGCCAGCGCCGGCTTGACCTGCGCGGGGGTGGCGCCGGCCGCGATGAGGTCGGCGCTGACCTCGCCGGCGTTCTTGATGCGGCTGCCGACCAGGCCGACGTTGACGAGGCGCTGGGCGGCGAGCAGCGGCGCTCCGCCCGCTCCGGTGATGCCGGCGCGGGGCGGCCAGTCCTTGACCGAGGCCAGGCGGTCGGTGCCGTGCAGCGCGGGATTGATGGTGGCCGGCGTCCAGGCGACCTTCCAGATGCCGTTGCGCTGCACGAGGTTCAGGGTGGTCGCGGTTCGCCATGTGCCGACGAGTGGGAGGGCGAAGCTCTGACTCACGCGTGCGTGCGCTTTTGCATCCTTCTGGCTGACGCGCCCGGCGCTGAAGGTCGCGGACTTGACCCCCAGGGCGGTGAACGCTCCGGCGTTGGCGGTGGTGAACGTCGCCGGCGGCGCGGCCACGAGCTTGCGCATCGCCGCCCAGTCGCCGTGGCTCCACGCCGTCAGGTAGCCGTGCAGGGTGGCCTGGGGCGTCGATGAGGAGCCGCCGCACCCGGCCAGGGCGACGACCGCCAACACCGCGGCCACGTTCGCGGTCGCGGTGAGGCGCCGATACGTCACGGGCCGGACGATACCGGGCGCCCTTGACATACCTAAGAGCATTAGGTAATTTCCTAATCACGTTAGGAACTGTCGCAACCCGCAACCGAAACCGGAGGACATCATGAAGACCACCCCGCTCAACGACCACCTCATCCAGCTCACGCGCTACGGCTTCGTCAACGCGTACCTCGTGCGCGAGGACGACGGCTTCACGCTCGTGGACACGACCATGCCCCGCACCGGCCAGGCGCTGATCGACGCCGCGGCGGCGGCCGGCGGCCCCATCCGGCGGGTCGCCGTGACCCACGGCCATGGCGACCACATCGGCTCCGCCGGCGAGCTGAAGGACACGCTGGGCGCCGAGGTGCAGGTGCTGGTGCCCGAACTCGACGCGCGCATCCTCGCCGGAGAGAAGGTGGTGGAGGGCAAGCTGACCGGCAGCTGGCCCAAGGTGACTTGGGCCCCTGACGTGCGCCTGGCGCCCGGCGACAGGGTCGGCAGTCTCGAGGTCGTTGCCAGCCCCGGCCACTCGCCCGGCCACGTCGCCTTCCTCGACACGCGCGATCGCACCCTCATCGCCGGGGACGTGTTCACCACGTTTGGGACCACGGCCGTCTCCAACCACTTCTACTGGCGTTTCCCCCTGGCGGCGATGGCCACCTTCGACAAGGCGCAGGATCTCGCCTCGGCGCGCGCTCTGCGAGAGCTGGACCCGGCGCTGCTCGTCGTCGGCCACGGCCCGGCCGTCGCTGCGCCCGCGGCCGCGATCGACAGCGCGATCGCCCGCGCGGCGCGCTGATGCCACGCGCCGGCCTGGACGCCGACGCCGTGGTGGGAGCGGCGGCGGCGCTCGCCGACGAGGACGGTCTGGGCCGGCTCACCCTGGCGCGGCTCGCAGCGGCGCTGGGGATCCGCACTCCCTCGCTGTACACGCACGTCGACGGCCTGGCGGATCTGCGGGCGCGGCTTGGGGCGCGGGGGGCCCGGGAGATAGCCGTCGCGCTGCAGGCGGCTGCCGCCGGCCGGGCGGGTGCCGACGCGCTGCGCGCCGTGGCCGGCGCTTACCGCGGCTACGCCCACGCCCATCCCGGGACCTATGCGGCGATGCAGGTCGCGTCTGGCCGGGAGGACAACCAGACCGCCGCCGCCGCGGCGGTGGGCGTGTTCCTCGCCGTGCTCGACGGCTATGGCCTCACCGGCGACGTCGCGATCCACGCTGTGCGTGCGGTGCGCTCGGCGCTGCACGGGTTCGTGGCGCTGGAGCGCGAGGGCGGCTTCGGGATCGCGCTGTCGGTGGACGAAAGCTTTGCCAGACTCGTGCAGATGCTTGACGCGGGCCTGCAGCGGGGAGAGTGACGCCATGGACGTCACGGTCACCGACAAACCCGATGCTGCGCGCTACGAGCTCGCCGTCGACGGGGAGCGCGCCGGCTTTGTCACCTACCGCCAGTCGCCGGGCTCCATCGCCTTGCTGCACGCCGAGGTCGACCCCTCCCGCGAACGCCGGGGGCTCGGCTCGGCACTGGTCCGCGGTGCGCTCGACGACGCCCGCGCCCGCGGGTTGACCGTGCGCCCCGTCTGCCCCTTCGTCGCCTGGTACATCGAGACCCACGAGGCCTACCAGGACCTCGTCACTAAGTAAACTTATAAGTTTACTTAGTGCACTGATCAGCGACATGCCTCGCCTGGTGCACCGTATGCGGGCTATTTTTGGGTCAGGTGCGCGCCGCGGGGGCCCCGGTCGCAACCGGGAGTCGCGGGGTGTGGTCCACGGCCGCCGAGAGCGGCTGGCCGGCGAGTTGGCCGCCCGCGCAGTCGCCCGCGGCCACCGTGCTGCGCGGCCGGCCGTGTAGGGCCAGCCCGCCCACGCCGGCCATCAGCAGCAGACCAGTGGCGACGCCCATCGCGACGTGAAAGGCGTCCTCGCCGGCGATCGCGGTCGCGTGGCGCACGAAGGCGCGCTTGGCGGAGGGCACCGCGGCGTCGTCGATCGTGCCGAACGTGTGGCGCGCGGCGTCGCGCACGGCCGCCTGGCTGGACGCCGGCAGACGGTGCCCGAGTCGGTGGTTGAGCTGGGCGCCATAGAACGACGCCACCACCGCGCCCACCGCGGCGACGGCGACCAGGCTCCCGGTCCTGGCGACGGCGTTGTTGACGGCCGAGGCGATGCCGGCGTCCATCTCGCTGGCGTCGGCCAGCACGGTCGCGGTGAGCGGGGACACCGTCAGCGATAGCCCGAAGGAGAACACCAGCAGCGCGGGGAGGACCTCGGTGAGGAACGACACCGTCGTTCCATAGCGCTCCATCAGCGCGAACCCCGCCGCCACGAGCATCGGCCCCACCGTGAGGAACAGTCGGGGCCCGTACTTGTCGGCCAGCCGGCCCATGCGGGCAGACAGGAAGAACATCACCACGGTGGGGATGAGCCCGGTGACGCCCGACTGGAGTGCGCTCCAGCCCGCCACCTGCTGCAGGTAGATGGTGACGAAGAACCCCAGGAGGCCGATCCCGCCGTACATGACGAACGTCTGGGCGTTGGCCACCGAGAAGTTGCGGTGGCGAAACAGCTCCAGCGGCAGCATCGGCATCTTGGTGCGGCCCTCGTGCCAGATGAAGAGGGCAAAGAGCGTGAAGCCGGCCACCAGGGCGCCCCACACGCCCGGATCTGACCACCCCAGCACGGGCTGCTCGATGAGGCCGAACGAGATCCCGGCCAGGCCGAGCGCAGCCAGCGCCGCGCCCGTCCAGTCGATGCGCACGTCCGCCATGCCGTGCGCGCGGCCGGGCACTGCCACGCGGGCGAGCACCAGGGCAGCGATCACCAGCGGCACGTTGATGATGAAGATCCAGCGCCACGAGGTGGTGTCCACCAGTTGGCCGCCCACGACCGGCCCGGCCAGGATGCCAATGCCGCCCCAGGCCGTCCAGGTGCCGATCGCCCCGCCGCGCTCCTCCTTGGGGAAGACCGAGACGATGATGGCCAGCGCCGCCGGCGTGAGCAGCGCGCCCGAGATGCCCTGCAACGCGCGGGCGGCGATGAGTACCCCGATCGTGGGTGCCGCCGCGCACAGGGCTGAGCCGATCCCGAAGCCCGCCACCCCGGCGGTGAACACGCGGCGCTCGCCCAGGCGGTCGGTGAGCGATCCGGCCAGCAGGATGAGCGCGCTCAGCGTCAGCAGGTAGGAGTTGGAGACCCACTGCTGTGCCGCGAAGCCGCCGCCGAGGTCGCGGCCGATCGCCGGGAGCGCCACGTTGACGGCGGTGGAGTCCACCGCGGCGATCGCGGTGGCCAGGATCGCGGTGATGAGGGCGAGCTTCTTGGTCCGCGCGCTGGCCCTGCCAGCCATCAGCGGCTCGCGCCGTTGAGCGGGAGGCGGGCGCGGAACACGGTCTGGCCCGGTTGTGATTCGAGGGTGAGACTGCCGTGGTGGCGATCGACGACGATGCGGCGGGCGGTGTCCAGGCCGAGCCCGGTGCCGCTGCCGACCTCCTTGGTGGTGAAGAACGGGTCGAACACGCGGTCGCGGATCTCGGCGGGAATGCCGGGCCCGTCGTCAGCGATGTCGATCTCGGCACAGTCGCCGTCCCGGCGGGTGGTGATGGTGAGGCGCCCGCTCTCGCCGAGCGCGTCGATGGCGTTATCGAGCAGGTTGGTCCACACCTGGTTGAGCTCGGCGCCGTGGACGGTGAGCTTGCCCAGGTTGGGGTCGTAGTTGCGCTCCACCTCGATCTCGGTGTGCTTGAGCTTGTGCTTGAGCAGGATGAGCGTGGAGTCCAGCCCCTCGCGCACATCAATCTGCACGACCTCACCGCGGTCCATGTAGGCGTAGGTCTTGATCGCCTTGACCAGCTCGCCCATGCGGTCAGTGGACTCGCGCAGCTCGGCCGAGAGTTGGCGGGCACCCAGTGAGGCCGCGATCCAGCGCAATGTGGCAGCGGTGGCCGGGCCGGCGGCGTCGGCGACGCGGGCCACGAACGCCGGGTCGATGCCGGCTGACACGAGCGTGTCGGTGAGCCGCCAGGGATCGTCGATGCCAGCGTCGGTGAGGGCGTCGGTGAGCGCGTCCTCGGCGTCGGCGGCGTCGAGCGCCGACAGCGTCACCGAGGCAGCGCACGTCGCTGCCGCCTCGAGTTGCAGCGCGACCAGTTCGGCCGCCTGCTCGCGCTCGATCCCGGCCTCCACCAGCATCCCGACGGTGCCGGTGAGGACGTCGAGCGCGTCAGCGAGGTCAGAGGCGGCGCGCTTGGCCGCCGATGCGGGGTTGTTGAGCTCATGGGCCAGTCCCGCGGACATCGTCCCCAGGGCTGCCAGCCGATCACGGTTGGCCTCGCGCTGGGTGATCCTCCGGGTCACCGGTCGCACCTTGGCCATGACGCGCATGAACACGGGCCGGTGGGCACGCACGAGGTCGATGAAGGCGTCGGACGGGATGACCGCGATGCGCACGTCGCCGTGGGTCACCATCCGCACGGCCGAGGGGCCGCCCACCAGCGTGGGGATCGCTCCCATCCAGGTCGGGGCGACGTGATCGCCGATCGGCTCGTCGCCGGTCCCGTCCTGGACGAGGGCCTCGATCGTCCCCTCCAGGATGAGGATGAGTCCCGTCTTGGTCTCGTCCTGCCTGGCGTACACCGTCGCGTCGGGCAGCTCCTTGAGCACTGCGGCCTCGGACCAGGCCTCGAGCTCCTCGTCGGTGAGCTCAGCGAAGAGGTCGATGGGGCGCAGATCAGCGACGGTGGGGTGGTTCACGCCTCCGCCAGATATTCGTGGATGAGCGAGACCGCCATCGACCCCTCGCCGACGGCCGAGGCCACGCGCTTGATCGAGCGGGCGCGCACGTCCCCGGCGACGAACACGCCGGGCACGCTCGTCTCCAGGGTGCGCGGCTCGCGCTGCAGCGGCCAGCCGTGCTCCCGGGCGTCAGGCCCGGCGAGGATGAAGCCGCGCTCGTCGCGGGCGACGACGCCGTCCAGCCAGTCGGTCCGGGGCGCCGCGCCGATGAAGACAAAGCACGCGTCGACGTCCACAGTGCGCTCGATGACCCCGTCCCCACCCACCCCACGGAGTCGCAGCCGCTTGAGGCGGCCGTTATCGCCTTCAGCGGAGATCGCCTGAGTCCGGGTGAGCACCTCGATGGCGGGCAGCCGGGCGATCTGGTCGATGAGGTAGGCCGACATCGACTTCTGCAGCGAGTCGCCGCGCACCAGCATCGTCACCCGGGTGGCGTAGTCGGCGAAGTGCACCGCTGCCTGCCCCGCGGAGTTGGCGGCGCCGATGACCACCACGTGCTGCTCGGCGCACGAGCGGGCCTCGGTGAGCGCCGCGCCGTAGTACACGCCCGCGCCGGTGAAGTCGGCAAAGCCCGGGGCGGGCATCATCCGGTAGGAGACGCCGGAGGCGACCAGCACGGTGTTGGCCGACAGTTGCACGCCGCCGGCCAGCTCGACGATCCGCCCGGCGCCCTCGACCGTGAGCGAGACGACGTCGGAGACTGACAGGAGCTCGGCGCCGAGGCGGCGTGCCTGGTCGGTGGCCCGGCGCGCCAGATCCGATCCCGACAGCCCGTTGGGGAAGCCGAGGTAGTTCTCGATGCGGCTGGACTGCCCGGCCTGGCCGCCGGGCGCCTCGCGCTCGACCATCACCGTGCGCAGGCCCTCCGATGCGCCGTAGACCGCCGCGGCCAGCCCCGCCGGGCCGCCCCCGACGATGACGAGGTCGTAATGGTCAGAGGCCGGCGCCGCGGTGACGCCGAGGCGCTCGGCCAGCTCGAGCACCGTCGGGCGCTCGAGCACGTCGCCGTCCTCCAGCACGACCACCGGGAGGCGGTCGTCGGGGACCTCCGCGACCCGGAGCAGGTCGCGGGCCTCGCTGTCGCGCTCGACGTCCAGCCAGCGCCCCGGGACGCGGTTGCGGGCCAGGAAGTCGCGCAGGTCGTGGGTGTCCTTGGAGAAGCGGTGGCCGATCACGCGCACGCCGCCGGCCTCCAGCGCCGCCCCGGACTCCCACGTGGTCAGCAGATCCTCCACCACCGGGAAGAGCTGCTCCTCGGGCGGGTCCCACGGCTTGAGCAGGTAGTAGTCCAGTGAGACCTCGTTGATGGCGGCGATCGCGGCCTGCGTGTCGGCGTAGGCGGTGAGCAGCACCCGCTTGGCCTCGGGGTAGATCTGGCGGGCCTTGACGAGGAGATCGGTGCCCTCCATGCCCGGCATCCGCTGGTCGGCGACGATCATCGCCAGGTTCTCGCCGCGGCGGCGCATCTCGGCCAGCAACTCCAGGGCCTCGCCGCCCGAGGATGCGCGGAGGATCCGGTAGTGCTCACCGAAGCCGCGGCGCAGGTCGCGCGCCACCGCGGCGAGCACCGTCGGCTCATCGTCGACGGCGAGGATCGTCGCGCGGCGAGGCTCGGAGGTCGACATGCGTCCGGCGTCAGCTCAGCATCGGCGACGGCGGAATCCGCGTCGTACCGGTGACCTCGGGGATCAGCATGCCCAGCTCGTCGACGAAGCACCAGCACCACTCCTCGCCGGGTTCCAGCGAGCGGATGATCGGGTGCGAGCTGGAGGCGGCGTGCCGGCTGGCGTGGCGGTTGGGGGAGTCGTCGCAGCAGCCGACGTGACCGCACTCCAGGCAGATGCGCAGGTGCAGCCACACGCCGCCCTCACGCAGGCAGTCCTCGCAGCCGTCAACGGCAGCGGGTAGCTCGGTCACTTCGATGGTGTTGAGATGGGTGCAGCTTGGTTCCCGATCGCTCATGTCCTGAGCATCGCAAACTCGTCAAGTGGGCCGGTCGCGGAGCCGGAGGGGAAGCGCACACCGCCGTCCAACCGCACCCGCACCGCCTCGCCCACGCGCGGCGCCGGCAAACCGGCCACGGCGTAGACGCGCCCGCCCTCCAGCGTGAGCTCGAGCCGGAAGCCGTCCTCCTGCGGGGTGGCCCGGGTCACGGTGGCCTGATACCGCCCCGACGGATCAAGGATCACGTGCGGCGGCCGAGTCAGCACGGTCTCGTTGCCGTCGGCGATCGCGCCGTCGTAGCCCAGGAAGCGGGCGACGCCGGGGCTGGGCGGGTGCTCGAGCAACTCGCGTGGGGTGCCGTCAGCCACAAGCCGCCCGTCGATGAGGATGAGCAGCCGGTCGGCCAGCGCCCACGCCTCGGCGCGGTCATGGACGACCACCAGCGTGGCCCGCGTGTCGGAGCGCAACGCGCTCAAAGCGTCCTCCAACAGGGTCGCCCGCACCTCGGCGTCCAGGCCCGCGAAGGGCTCGTCGAGCAGGAGGATGTCCGGCTCGACGGCCAGCACCCGCGCGAGATGGACCCGGCGGCGCTCGCCGCCTGAGAGGGTCGCGGCCTGACGGCCGGCGAGGTGGGCGACCCCCATCCGCTCGAGCGCCCGGCGTGCGCGGGACAGGCGTTCGGGGCGCGGGACGCCCCACCAACCCAGCGCCGCGATGACGTTGGCCATGACGCTGCGCCGCGCCAGGTCCGCTGACTGCAGAGCGATCGCGACGCGGCCGTGGCACTCGATCTGCCCAGCGGCGGCCGGGAGCGCGCCCGAGAGCGCTCCGAGGAGCGTGCTCTTGCCAGCCCCGTTGGGACCGAGCAACGCGATGATCTCGCCGGCGCGCAGCTCCAGGCTGGCCTCGCTCACCACCACTCGCTTGTCGCGGCGGACGCTCACGTCCTGACACCGCAGCAACGTTGGCGCAGTGCCGACCCGGTCTGTCATTCCGCCGTCCGAAAGCGCAGGCGCAGGCCGCCGCTCTGGTGCTGGAGCAGCGCGAAGCTGCCCATCAGGATGAGGATCAAGCAGAGGAGGACGATGGCGATGGCCAAGGCCATGGCGTAGTCGGCAGCGTTGACCTCGTACAGCGTGGCGCTCGCCAGCGTCTGGTTGTAGCCGTAGATGTTGCCGCCCAGGATGGCGATCGCCGCGACCTCGGACAGCGACGTGCCCATGGCCGCCAGGATCGCCGCCACGATGCCCACTCGGGCCTCGCGGACCGCGAGCCGCGCCACCTCGAGGCGGCTTGCGCCCAGCGTTCGCGCCTGAACGAGGAGGCCGTCCGGGAGCCCTTCCATGGCGGCTGCCGTGAGCGCCACCGTGTAGGGGAGGGCGAGGATCGTCTGGGCGATGAACACCACGCGCCGGGTGGAGAGCAGACCCAGCGAGCCCAGCGGCGCCGGCACGGCGAAGAGCAGGAACAGGGCCGCGCCGACGAGCGCCGGCGGCAGACCCAAGCTCGCATTGGCGAGGATCCTCAGGAACTGGCGGCCACGGAAGCGGCCGAGCCCGAGCACAACTCCGATGGGGATCCCGATCACGGCCGCGATCGAGGTCGCGACCAGCGTGACCTGGAGTGTGAAGCCGATGATCTGCAAGAGATAGGGATCTCCGTGCCAGATGAGCGGGAAGGCGGCGCGGAACGTGTTGAAGACCGCGTGCACGTCAGCTCCCTCGGAACCGCAGCCGCAACTGCCCCGTGCGCTGCTGGAGCACCGTCAACGTCCCCACCAAGACCAGCACGAACGCGAGCAGGATGAGCGCGGTCGCGGTCTCCCGCGGGTCGTTGGGGGCGAACGTGAACTCGGCGAGGAGCGCGCTCGCCAAGGACTCCGTGTGGTTGGTGATGTTGCCGCCGACGATCACCACCGCGCCGACCTCGGAGATCGTCGACGCGGCGGCGGCGATGACCGCTGCCATCACGCCGACCTTGGCCTCCCGGAGCGCCAGCACCCCCAGCTGGATCCGGCCCGCCCCGAGGGCGCGGGCCTGGTCGACCACGCCCGGCGGCAGCCCCTGGATCGCTGCGGCGGTGAGCGCCACGATGTATGGCAGAGCCAGGATGGTCTGGGCTACGAACATCGCCTTGAGGGTGAACTCGATTCTCAGCGAGCCCAACGGTCCCTCGGGCAGGATGAAGATGAGCAGGACGACGCCGACGACCACCGGCGGCAGCGCCAGGCTCGCGTTGGCCAGCACTTGAAGCGCACCCCTGCCGCGGAAACGACCGAGGCCAAGCGCGGCACCCATCGGCAGGCCGATGATCAGGGCTGCGGTGGTCGAGACCACGAGCAGCCGGATGCTGACCCAGAGCAGGCCCATCAGATAGGGATCCCCGTGGACGATCAGCGAGACGGCGCTGCTGAACTGGTGCCACAGGAACGACACAACGCCCTACTTGGGCGGGGACTGCACGTAGACCAACTGCCCGTTGGTCAGGCGATAGACGACGCCGGTCTGTACCCCACGTCCGATCGTCCGCTGGCCCGGCTTGGGCAGCGGGGCGACGGTCTGGCCCTTCTGGATGCGGATCACCTTGGCCCGGTTGGCGCGTAGGCCGTTCTTGGTGATCGTCCCGGACAGATGCAGCGACGACAGGGCGGCCAGCAGGAACGCCACTGACAGCACGATCCCGAGGTCGAACAGGTTGACGAGGCCGTCCAGCGGGTCACCGGCGCGGTCCTCACGGCTGCGGGCACGAGGGTTGACCGTGATCACGTGGCACCTCCGGCAGGACGCGGGTCAGAGATGATGGCAGCGAGGTATTCGAGGTCGGACAGGTCCTGACCGTACATCCGGTCACGCGAGAGCGACAGGCCGAAGGCCACCGCTCCGATGAGCAGGCCGACCACGGTGACGCTGAACGCGATGCGCAGGTTCTGGCTCAGCGCCGTCGTGTTGCCGTTGGCGAGGCCGGTCAGCGCCGGGGAGAGGGGGATCAGGGTGCCCATCAGCCCCAGCGCCGGTCCGGCGCGCACCAGAAGGCGCGTGCGGGCGAGGCGCCGCTGTGCGTCGAAGTCGAAGTCGGCCAGCGCCTTGTTGACCTGGTGGTCGCCGCCGTCGGTTCGGGCGTGAGCGACGATGTAGTTGAGCGTGCGGCGCATCGCCGGGCTGCGCGGGAGTGCGCTCACCGCCGCCGCGGCGGCCGACCGATCCCCACTGAGCAGCGCCTGGCGGGCCTTCTCGGCGCCCTCTGAGAGCGCGGCGAACTGGCGGCGGCTGCGCCCGCGCAGCTCCATTGCATAGCTGCCCAGCTCGTAGATGACGGCGGCCAGCGCCAGCAGCGCGAGGATGAGCACGGGCACCTGCAGGGCTGAGGAGACGTGGAAGATCACCTCGTCGATGTCGTGGCTGGTCAGGGCGAAGTCGATCATCTCGAGTCCGGCGATGGTGTCATGAGGCGGGCCTCAGCCGCCGGCGCGCAGCGATCGCAGCCAGCCCCGCCAGTGGCGGTCGTAGCCGAGCTCGCGCTGGGCTCCGAAGCCGAGCAGCGCCAGGATGGCGAGGACGCCGGCGGCGATGGGAACGATGTGAGAGTGGCTCACCGGGGCTTGCCGGGCGGGCGCGGCGCCGGTGGCGCTCGAGAGGAGACGCACGAGAGGGCTTTGGCTCGCCGGCAGCGTGACGACATCGCTGACCAGTTCGCCGCGCACAAGCGTGCCCTGCGACGGCGACGGGGCCGGATGGTGCGTGGGAGCGGTTGGCGCCCGGTGGTGCGCCCCGGTGCCAGGAGTGGGCGTGGTGGTCGGGGTCGCTCCTGCGCCGGACGAGCCCGAGGAGCCCGAGGAGCCGCCGCCCGACCCGGCGGCCGCCGGGGTTGTTGTGGTCTGGGTGGTCGTCGTCGGAGTCGTGGTGGTGGACGTCGTAGTCGTCTGTGTCTGCGTCGAGGTGCCCTTGCCGCCGGTGTTGTGCGTCCCGGTGTTCGTCTTGCCGGTCTTGTGCTTCTTGGTGGACGGCGGCGCGCCCGGGTTGGTGCCGGTGCTCTTGTCGGGGCCCGTCGTGGTCGGGCCGGTCGTCGTGGGGGTGGAGGAGGTGCCCGGCTGATTGACGGTCACCGTGGCCTGATCGCCGCCGCCGCCTCCGTTGGCGTCCGTGACCTGGAGGTTGACCGTCCACACGCCGGCGGTGTTGAACTGGACGGTCGGCGATGACTGGTCGGAGGACGTCGCGCCGCCCCCGAAGTTCCAGTTGTAGGTCAGGCCGTCGTTGCTGCTCACCGTGGCGCTGAAGTTGACCTTGCCGCCGACCGTGATGGTGTCGGTCGTCGGGAACGCGTTGACGGTGAGCAGCGGCCCCTGGAAGACCTCGATGTCGATCGGGGTGCTCTGGGTCGAGTCGAGAAAGTTGAGATCAGAGCCTCCGCGCCACGGCCGGTCGTACTGATCATTGGCCCCACGATCGATGACCACCGGCGTCTCGTCGCTGTTCTGGAAGTCGCTTCCAGGGGTGGTGAGATCAGCCGGTTTCAGCTGGGAGCCTGGGCCATTCATTGGGGCCCCGTTCGCATCGGTGACAGTGATCCCCGTCACCGAGTTGAGCGGGATTGGCGTCTGCAGACAGCCCAGGATCGTCGCCAGCGTCCAGGTGTCGTTGGGCACCATCTGATCGGCGAATGGTTGCCCT
>DASXDW010000113.1:0-21744 GCA_036490435.1 Solirubrobacteraceae bacterium | reverse complement strand
GGGCAGCTCGGCGAGCGCCTGATCGTCGCCAGCGTGCAGGACTCGATCGACAAGGGCCGCGTCGCCGAGGAGACCGGCCCGCGCGCCTCGCGCCACCGGTTGCAGACGACGACGCTGCTCGACGCGATTGAGGAGCACGGCTTCGACGCGGCCTTCGGTGGTGCCCGCCGCGACGAGGAGCGCGCCCGTGCCAAGGAGCGCGTGTTCTCCTTCCGCGACGACTTCGGCCAGTGGGACCCCAAGCGCCAGCGGCCCGAGTTGTGGACGCTCTACAACGGCAATATCCGTAAGGGAGAGCACGTCCGCGTGTTCCCCATCTCCAACTGGACCGAGCTCGACGTCTGGCAGTACATCGGGACCGAGGGCCTGGAGATGCCGTCGATCTACTTCTCGCACGAGCGCGAGGTGTTCGCTCGCGACGGGATGCTCTATGCCCTCAACGACTACATCGAGCTGATGGACGGCGAGGAGCCGTTCACGGAGTCGGTGCGCTACCGCACCGTCGGCGACATGACCTGCACCGGCGCGGTGCGCTCGACGGCCGGCACCCTCGATGACGTCGTGGCGGAGATCGCCGCCACCCGCATCACCGAACGGGGCGAGACGCGCGCCGATGACCGCGTCACCGAGGCGGCGATGGAGGATCGCAAGCGTGAAGGCTATTTCTGAGATGAACGAGAACGGCTCCGCTCCGGCCCCGGTGTCCACATCGGACAGCTACGCGATCCGGCGGCGAAACTCCGAGCTCTTGCGGATCGCCACCGCCGGGTCGGTGGACGACGGCAAGTCGACGCTCATCGGGCGCCTGCTGCACGACTCCAAGTCGATCTTCGAGGACCAGATGGAGCACGTGGTCCAGACGTCGGAGCGCCGCGGCGATGGCTACCTGAACCTGGCGCTGCTGACCGACGGGCTGCGCGCCGAGCGCGAGCAGGGCATCACCATCGACGTCGCCTACCGCTACTTCGCCACCCCGCGCCGCAAGTTCATCATCGCCGACACCCCCGGCCACGAGCAGTACACGCGCAACATGGTCACCGGCGCCTCCACCGCGGACGCGTCGATCGTGCTGGTCGACGCCCGCAAGGGCGTGTCGGAGCAGACGCGGCGCCACATGTTCATCGCCTCGCTGTTGCGCATCCCGCATCTCGTGGTCTGCGTCAACAAGATGGATCTCGTCAACTACGACGAGGACGTCTTCTACGGGATCCTCGAGGAGGTCACCGACTGGTCGTCGCGCCTGCAGGTCCCTGACATCACCTTCGTGCCGATCTCGGCGCTGCACGGCGACAACGTGGTGGACCGCTCCGATCACATGCAGTGGTACGGCGCCGCCCCGTTGCTCTACCACCTCGAGCACGTCGTCATCGCCCAGGACCGCAACCTCAACGACGTCCGCTTCCCCGTCCAGTGGGTGATCCGGCCGATGAGCGACTCCCATCACGACTACCGCGGCTACGCCGGCCAGGTGGCCGGCGGGGTCATCTGCCCGGGCACCGAGATCGTGGCCCTGCCCGGCGGTCAGAGGACGACGGTGGCGTCGATCGACACCTTCGACGGCGAGCTGGAGGCCGCGTTCCCCACGATGAGCGTGGCCCTGCGCCTCGCCGACGAGATCGACCTCTCGCGCGGCGACATGCTGGTGGAGGCCGAAGATCAGCCCACCGCCGCCCGCGAGCTCGACGCCCACATCTGCTGGATGAGCGACCAGCCGCTGACGCCTCGCGGCAAGTACGCGATCAAGCACACGACGCGTTCGGCCCGTGCCATCATCGAGGCGATCGAGCACCGCGTGGATATCAACACGCTCGAGCACGTCAAGGCCGAGCAGCTCGGCCTCAACGAGATCGGCCGCGTGCGCCTGCGTTGCAGCTCGCCGCTGGTCGTCGACCCCTACTGGCGCAACCGCACCACCGGCAGCTTCATCCTCATCGACGAGTCGACCAACGACACCGTCGCCGCGGGGATGATCATCAACGCCACCGCATAGCGGCCCCGGCGCCGGTCAGAGCCGGGCGGCCACCGCGCCGACGGCGAGGAGCACGACCGCCGGCCACAGGGCCTGGAGGGCCCGCTCGAGCGGTGCCGCGATCTCCTGCGCGTCCAGCGCCCGGGTCTCGCCGGTCAGGAGCGTCTGGGTGCCGGTGACCTCGGCGGTGCGCCGCCGGAGCTCGCGCGCGGGCGTGCTCAGCCGGCGCTGGGCCACGCTGAGCAGGGTGCAGGCGGCCGCCACCAGCACACCCGCTGGGCGAACCTGGAGCGCGTTGACGAAGTAGCCGGTGAAGGCGGGAAAGCCGCCCCAGGCCAGGGCGAACCAAAGATCGTCGTGGACGCGGCCGCCGAACAGCTCGAGGTTGTAGGCGACGACGAGGAAGGCCCCGGCGGCGACCAGCGGCGCCAGCCACGCTGAGATGGTGATGGTGCCCGCGATGCCGATGGCCACCGCGCCGGCCAGGCTCACCACCGCGAGCGCGATGAGGGTCGTGTCGCTGAGCCGGGTCTGGAGCGGGCGTCCGTGCAGCTCGTCGAGTGCGTGGGCGGCGATCCCCACGGCGAGGAAGAACGCGGCCAGCGCTGCGCCGAGTCGGCCGCCGTGGATGGCGGGGGCCGCGGCCGCCCCGAGCGCGACGTAGCTGAGATGCCACGCCGTGTAGGGCGGGTGCAGCAGCGTGATCAGGTCGCGCCAGCCGCCGGGCGAGAGGGCGTAGAAGGCCGGCCGCTGCAGCCGCGCCGGGGACTCAGGTGCCGTGGCCGTCTCGGACTCCCCACATGACCAGCCCCGCCCCGAAGCTCATCGGCTGCTCGTGGACGCCGTCGATTCCGGCATCGCGCCACACCGAGGTGAGATCGGGGTGCGCGGCGTGGAAGGCCTCGATGTTGGGGCCCAGGAAGCGTCCCACCTCATACCAGGCGGGGGACACCGCCCGGCCCATGAGGGGCAGCCCAACCCGCGTATGCGCGCGCCAGAGCCGGCGCAGCGTGGGGTTGTCGGGGACTCCGAACTCCACCATCCCGATGCGCCCACCAGGCTTGACCACGCGCGCCAGCTCGGCGAGGGTGGCGGCCGGATCGTCGACGTAGCGCAGCAGGTAGGTGAAGGTGAGCCCGTCAAAGGACGCGTCGTTGAAGGGGAGATGCTCGGCCTCGCCCTGCACGAACGTGATGCCCGGATGCGAGTGCGCCCGCGCCACCCCCAGCATGGCAGTGGACTGGTCCAGCGCGGTCACGATGGCGCCGCGCTCCGCCACTGCTCGCGCCACCATCCCGGTGCCGGTGGCCACGTCGAGGACCCGCTGTCCGCGCTGCGGTGCGACGGCGTCCACCATCGCCCGGCGCCACCGGGGGTCCTGTCCGAAGCTCATCATCGCCCCGGTGCGGTCATAGCGCCGCGGCAGCCCCTGAAAGAGCTGGAGCGCGTGACGCTTGCGGGGGGAGGCGGCGGCGGATTCCACGGCCGGACCAAGACTACGGGCTCGGCAAGGGGCCCTGGGCCGCCTCCAGGTGTTCGTGGAGGCGTACCGACCGGTAAAGTGGCCGCCGCATGTTCTCGAAGGTGCTGATCGCCAACCGCGGCGAGATCGCGGTCAGGATTCTGCGCGCGTGTGAGGAGCTCGGGATCGCCACGGTGGCGGTGTACTCCGAACTGGACCGCGACGCGCTGCACGTCACGCGCGCCGATGAGGCCTACCTGCTCGGGGCGGGCCCGGCCTCGGAGAGCTATCTGAACATCGAGAAGATCCTTGAGGTCATCAACGAGTGCGGCGCCGAGGCCGTCCACCCCGGCTACGGCTTTTTGGCTGAGAACGCCGCTTTTGCCAAGGCGCTGGAGGACAACGGCACCGTGTTCATCGGGCCGCCCGCCTCGGCGATCGAGGCGATGGGATCCAAGACCCGCGCCCGCGAGCTCATGCAGGAGGCGGGGGTCCCCATCGTCCCCGGCACCACCGAGCCCGTGGAGACGATCGAGGACGCCCGGAAGATCATCGATGAGACCATCGGCTATCCGGTCGCGGTCAAGGCCGCCGGCGGCGGGGGCGGTAAGGGCTTCCGGGTGGCGCTCTCTGAGGACAAGCTCTCAGACGCCTTCGAGGGGGCCGCGCGCGAGGGTGAGAAGTTCTTCGGCGACGCCACGGTCTACCTCGAGCGCTACCTGCCCGACCCGCGCCACGTCGAGGTGCAGGTCCTCGCCGACGGTCACGGCAACGTCATCCACCTGGGCGAGCGCGACTGCTCGCTGCAGCGCCGCCACCAGAAGCTTGTGGAGGAGGCGCCGGCCCCCGCGGTCGACGCGAAGTTGCGGGCCAAGATCGGCAAGATCGCCACCGACGCCGCAGCGGCGGTCAACTACACCGGCGCGGGCACGATCGAGGGCCTGCTCCAGGACGGCGAGTACTTCTTCTTGGAGATGAACACCCGCGTGCAGGTCGAGCACTGCGTCACCGAGATGGTGACGGGCATCGACATCGTCAAGGAGGGCATCAAGGTCGCGGCCGGGGAGAAGCTCTCCATCGCCCAGGACGAGGTGGAGCTGCGCGGGCACGCCATCGAGTGCCGGATCAACGCCGAGGACGCCTCCAAGAACTTCGCTCCCGCGCCGGGGACGATCGGCCACTACCGCGAGCCCACGGGACCGGGCGTGCGCGTGGACTCGGGGGTCGGCCCCGGCTCTGAGATCACTCCCATGTATGACCCGATGGTGGCCAAGCTGATCGTGTGGGACGTCGATCGCGAGCAGGCCACCGCGCGCATGCTCCGCGCCCTGGGCGAGTACGAGATCACCGAGCTCAAGACGCTCATCCCCTTCCATCAGGCGATCATGGCCACCAGGCAATGGGCCGACGCCGAGACCTGCCGCGACCTCATCGAGGACCGCGCCTGGCTCAAGGAGCTGGCCTTCCCGCCGCCGGCCGCCGCTTCCGACGACGTTGAGGATGAGGGCGAGCCGGTGGAGCAGAGCTACACCGTGGAGGTCTCAGGCAAGCGCTTCGACGTCAAGGTGATCGGCCCGCCGTTCGCGGGCGCCGTCAACGGCTCGGCTCCCGCCGGCGCTCCGGCCGCCGGGGCGCGCCGCCCCCCGCGTCGTGCCGGGCGCTAGGGCGGCGGGGGTGGCGGCTCAGACACGCTGGCCTCTCCCATCCAGGGAACCGTGCTCAAGGTTGAGGTCGAGTCCGGCGCCGAGGTGCAGGAAGGAGCGCTGATCGCCGTGATCGAGGCGATGAAGATGGAGAACGAGATCACCGCCCACAAGGCGGGCACGATCACCGAGCTGCCGATCTCGGTGGGCGGTTCAGTGGCGACCGGCGACACCATCGCCGTGATCGCCTCCGCCCCCGCCTCCGAGTAGCCCC
Source organism: Solirubrobacteraceae bacterium (assembly GCA_036490435.1). Classification (GTDB taxonomy): domain Bacteria; phylum Actinomycetota; class Thermoleophilia; order Solirubrobacterales; family Solirubrobacteraceae; genus Palsa-465. The sequence goes on along the minus strand of DASXDW010000113.1, from coordinate 16,396 downwards.
GCGCTCCCGGCCTCAGCGAGCCGCGTCCACCGCGCGTCGACACCACAGAGCGCACGCTCGCGTTTGCCCGACCGTGCGCTCTGAGGCGTCGGCATGACTCGCGTTTCAGAGCACACGGTCCCTAAAAGCGCACCGTGTGCTCTGTAGCGTCGCAACGACGCCCTCCCCAGCCGCCGTTTGCGCCGGGTAGACGCAGGCCCCGGAGGGGCCGAGTACACCCGGCGCGCCCATTGCGCGCAGCGCGGGCTGTGCGCAGCGCGGCCGGCTCAGACCGCGGCGCCCACGAAGGCCAGGTTGGCGTCGTGGATCACGCGCTGTGTGGGCGTCGCTCGCCCCGCCGGGAGCGTCGCCGCGGACGGGTCCTTGGTCAGCGCGGCCAGGTAGGCGTCGTCCTCGGCCGAGATCTCCAGCGCCCGCTCGCCCGCGTAGGGCGCGCCGTGCCCGGGGACGACCCACTCGGCCTGCTCCACCAGCGGCGCCAGGCGCTGCAGCGTGGCCCGGTAGATCTCGGCCGAGCCGCCGGCGGACAGCATCGGGATTTCGACCGGCGAGAGGTAGTCGCCGCACACCAGCACCCGGGCCCAGGGCAACCAGAAGGCCACTCCGTCGGGGGTGTGCCCGCCCGTCTCGTGCAGCTCGAGCTCGTGGGCTGCGGGGCCCTCCCCGATCTCGAGGTGCCCGGGGACGGGCAGCGACTGCAACGACCCGAGGGGCAGGGGGGCGCGCCCGTCGACGTAGTGCTCCTGATCAAACGCGCGCAGCTCGCGCTGGGCCTCGCCCAGCTCGCCGCCCAGCCGGGCCACCGTGGTCTCGCCGGCGCCCAGCGCCGCGCCGGCGAAGGCCAGCCGCCCCAGCAGGTGGTCCCAGTCGCCGTGGGTGGCGAGCAGCCCCGACACGGGGAAGCCGGCCTGCTTCAGCACATCGGGCAGCGCGCGCAGCTCCTCGGGATACAGGACCGAGTCGATCACGAACCCCTCGTCGCCGCCGCGGACCGCCGTGCACGTCGTCTGCCACATGTCCGACACGAACACGATGACATCGGCGTGGAGGGCTACCGCGCGCATGCGGCGGGCGGGGCCCCGATCAGCCGACGCCGAGCAGTTTGGCCGCTTCCTTGAGGCTGGCGACCTCTGCGTCGGGCTTCTTCTGCCCGGACTCGAGCTGCTGCTTGGTGCGATTGACCCAGATCCCCGGGATCTTCTTCTTCAGGCAGGGCTCGATGTCGTGGTAGTAGCTGGCGGCGATGTGCACCCACCCCTTCTTAGAGCCGATGCGCCGCTCGCACTCGGTGAAGTGCGCGGGATCCGGCTTGTAGGAGCGGACCTGCTGGGCCGTGACCACCAGGTCGAAGTCCAGCGGGATGTGGCGCCGCGTCTGCCCCAGCAGCTTGTCGTCGATGTTGGAGATGAGCCCGACCTTGTACTGCTTGGCGATCTTCTGAAGGGTGGGGTTGGTCTCCTTGAACGGCTTCCAGCGGTGCACCGAGTCCGGGAGAAAGCCTGAGCGCGAGGGCTCCAGCGGCCAGCCCAGCTGCTTGGCGATCTGCACCGCGGTGCGGCGCAGAACCTCTGCGTAGAGCTCGTATGAGCCGGCTTCGATCTGCTGCTGGATCTCGTGGAACAGGGGCAGGAGCTCCTCGCGCTCGACGGTGAAGCCGTCGCGATCGGCCTCCGCGCTGAAGGCGTCGAAGGCTCCAGTGTCCCAGTCGATCAGCGTCCCATAGACGTCGAAGGTGAGAAATGAGACGTTTTTCGGTATGGCCATCGAGGGCTGATGATGCCATGGCACCGCCGTGACGCGCTTCGTCGTCTCACTGCCATGGTTGCGGCCCCGCGCCTGACGTCGCCTGCGCACGGGAGTCAATAGAGTGAATCGCCGCTATGGATCTACTCGAATATCAGGGCAAGCAGCTGTTCGCCCGCCACGGAGTGCCGGTTCCCGACGGCCAGCCGGCCCGCACGGTGGATGACGCCGTCGCCGCCGCCGAGGCGATCGGCTACCCCTGCGCGATCAAGGCTCAGGTGCAGATCGGCGGCCGCGGAAAGCTCGGCGGGATCAAGATCGCCAACACGCGCGCCGAGGCCGAGGAGCAGGCACGCGCGATCCTCGGAATGGACATCCGCGGGCTCACCGTCCACGAGCTGTGGATCGAGGCCGCGTCACAGATCGCCTCGGAGTACTACGCCTCGGTCGTCTTCGATCGCTCCGCCAAGGCGCCGCTGGTCATGCTCTCGACCAAGGGCGGGATGGACATCGAGCAGGTGGCCGACGAGGACCCCGATGCGATCGCCAGCCTCCACGTCGATCCGCTGCTGGGCTTCCAGGACTTCCACGGTCGCCGGCTGGCCTACGAGGCCCGGGTCGACGCCGATGTCGTGCGCCCGGTGGGCGCGATGCTGGCCAAGCTGTATGAGGTCTTCACCGCGGAGGAGGCCACCCTGGTCGAGGTCAACCCGCTCATCATCACCCCCGAGCGCGACGTCAAGGCCCTGGACGCCAAGGTCACCCTCGACGGCAACGCGCTCTACCGCCACGGTGAGAACGCTGACCTGCGCGACCTCTCGGCTGAGGATCCGCAGGAGGTCATGGCCAAGGAGCGCGGTCTCACCTACGTCAAGCTCGACGGTGACATCGGCATCCTCGCCAACGGCGCCGGGCTCTCAATGTCCACGCTCGACGTCGTCGCCGAGGCCGGCGGCCGGCCCAACAACTTCCTCGACGCCGGTGGCGGTTCGCGCGCTGACGCCATCACCGCGGCGGTCGAGGTCATCCTCTCTGACGAAAAGGTCAAGGCCGTCCTCTTCAACATCTTCGGCGGCATCACCCGCTGCGATGAGGTGGCCAAGGGCCTGATTGAGGCCTTCAAGCAGATCGAGCCGTCCGTCCCGTTCGTCGTCCGCCTGGACGGCACCAACGGCGAGGAGGGCCGCGCCCTGCTCGCCGAGGCGCAGCTGCCCAACGTCCACACCGAGTCCACGATGGACGGCGCCGCCGCCAAGGTCGTGGAGCTTGCCGCGGGAGTGGGCGTATGAGCATCCTCGTCGATGAGGGCACCCGGCTGTGCACCTCGGGCATCACCGGCCGCGAGGGCACCTTCCATTCGCTGCGCAACCGCGAGTACGGCACCCAGGTCGTCGCCGGGGTGACCCCGGGCAAGGGCGGCCAGGACGTCGAGGGCATCCCCGTGTTCAACACCTTCCACGCCGCGGTGGAGCAGGAGGGCGCCAACACAGCGATGATCTTCGTGCCGCCCCGCTTCGCCGCTGACTCCATCCTGGAGGCCGAGGACGCGGGCATCGAGCTCATCATCTGCATCACCGAGGGCATTCCGGCCCACGATGAGCTCCGCGTCTACAACATCCTGAAGAAGAACGGCCGCAGCCGGCTCATCGGGCCCAACTGCCCGGGCATCCTCTCGCCGGGGAAAGCTAGCGTCGGGATCATCCCCGCCTCGTTCTTCAGCGCCGGCAACGTCGGGGTGGTGTCGCGGTCGGGCACGCTCACCTACCAGATCGGCAACGTCCTGGCCCAGAGCGGCTTTGGCAACTCGTCGATCGTGGGCATCGGGGGCGACCCGGTGCCGGGCACCGATTTCATCGACGTCCTGGGCATGTTCCAGGACGACGACGAGACCGAGCTGATCGTCATGTGCGGCGAGATCGGCGGCGACGCCGAGGAGCGGGCGGCGGAGTTCATCGCCGATCACGTCACGAAGCCGGTCATCGGCTACATCGCCGGGTTCACGGCGCCGCCGGGCAAGACGATGGGCCACACCGGCGCCATCGTCTCGGGCTCCCGCGGGACGGCCGCAGCCAAGGCCGAGGCGCTGGAGGCCAAGGGCGTCAAGGTCGGGCGCACGCCCACCCAGGTGGCCGAGACCGCCGTCGACCTGCTCGGCAAATCCTGAGCGACTCAGGACCCTATTGACCGGAAGGGCCGGTAGGCTCGCCCCTCGATGCCGGAGAAGTCGATTCTGGATGCGCGTCTGGCCGAGATCGACCGTCGTCTGCAGACGATCCAGACGGGCCTGGAGCCGGGCGCGGAGGCCGCACGAGCGGCGCGGGATGCTCAGGCACCGGTGATCCCGCCGGAGGCCGCGCCGGCTCCCAAGCGGATCTCTGAGGAGGACCGCCAGATCTCCGCTCTCGTGGCGCAGCTCACGGCGCTGGTCGAGGCCCAGGAGCGCCTGCTCGCCTCCTCCCGCGAGGCGGCCGACCGCCGCGACCCGGCGGCCGCCGGCGCGTCGGTGAGCGTCTCGGCGGGCCCGTTCTCGGGCACCGCGGCGCTGCGGGCCTTCGAGCGCTCGCTGCAGGCGCTGCCCGAGGTGCGCAGCGCCACCGTGCGCGAGTACGAGGGAGCTGACCGCGCCATCGTCGACGTGCACCTCTTTGAGGCAACCTCGTAGTCTTAGGGCCATGGCTGGCTCGATCTCGTTCGCCCGGGGCGCCCCGTCGCTCGACATCATCGACGTCGACGGTCTGCGCGCCGCCGCTGACCAGGCCTTCGCCAACGATCCCGCGGGGATGACCGCCTACGGCACCGCCGTGGGGTACGTGCCACTGCGGGAGTGGATCGCCGAGTATCACGGCGTGGGTCCCGAGCAGGTGCTGGTCACCAACGGCTCGATGCAGGCCGATGCCTTCCTCTTTGACGCGATGGTCTCCGAGGGCGACACGGTCATCACGGAGCTGCCCACCTATGACCGGACGCTGCTGTCGTTGCGCAACCGCGGCGCCGACGTGCGCATGGTCGAGCTCGAGCCCGACGGCATCGACGTGGCCGCGCTGGAGCGGGTGCTGGTCGCCGGAGCGCAGCCCACGCTCGCCCACATCATCCCCAACTTTCAGAACCCCGCCGGGTACACGCTCTCAGCGGCCAAGCGCGGCCGCCTGGTCGAGCTGGCGCGGACCTACGGCTTCACCCTCTTTGAGGATGACCCGTACGTCACGCTGCGCTTTGCGGGGGAGCCGCTGCCGACGATGTTCTCCACCGCGGGCGACGCCGTGGTCTACGCGTCGTCGTTCTCCAAGACCGTCTGCCCCGGGATCCGCGTCGGCTATCTCGTCGGACCGGCCGACCTGATCGGGCGGATCGTCAAGATCGCCACCACCACCTACATCTCGCCCAACATGGTGTCCCAGGCGATCGTCAACCAGTTCTGCCGCTCGGGCGCGATCGACCGATCCATCGCCACCGTGCGCGACGCGCTGCGCGAGCGGGCCGAGACGCTGTGCGACGAGCTCTCGGCGCAGCTGCCCGACGCCCGCTTTGTGGCGCCAGAGGGCGGGTATTTCCTGTGGGTGGACCTGCCCGACGGCACCGATGTCGCGGCCCTGTTCACTGCCGCCGCCGCGCGGGGCGTCCAGTTCGTCAAGGGCACCGACTTCGTCCTGGAGGGCGGCGAGTCGTCGTTGCGCCTGGCCTACTCCGGCGTAACCCCGGCCGAGATCAAGGAGGGCGTCAAGCGCTTGGCCGAGGCCTATGCGGAGATCGCCCGCGAGGTCAATGCGGCCTGAGGAGCTGAGGGCCCTCGGCGGACTGGCCGGGGACGCCGCCGCCGGGATCGCTGGCCAGGCCCGCGACGTTCATCAGAGCATCGCCACCCGCGTGTTCGGCGCCCTGGGCCCGAGCGCCGCACCGGTGCGCGAGGTCCACGACCGCGTCGCCGCCGGTGCCTACTCGGCGGCGTCGGCGCTCACCGGCGCGTTGGTCAGGGGCGGGGCGGCCGCGGCCAGCATCGCCCAGCCGCCGGATGCCGGGTCTCTCAGCGACGCGCCGCGGGGTCGTCTCGTCGTCGGCGCGCTCAACGGCATGTGGGGCGACCGCCTCAACCGTGAGGGCAGCGCGCTCGAGACCCCGATGGCCGTCCGCGTCAGCGGACGCGACGTGGCCCTTGATGCCGATGGCCTGCGCCACGCCTTCCCACAGGCCACGCCTCGCCTTGCCGTGTTCATCCACGGGCTGTGTGAGACCGACGACGCCTGGCGCCTGCGCGCGGCCCGGCACAGGCCCTACCCAGAGCGTCTGCGCGCCGAGCTGGGCTACACGCCGATCGTCATCCGCTACAACAGCGGCCGCCACATCTCCCACAACGGGCGGGCGCTGGCGGCGCTGCTCGACGCGGTGTGCGCGCACTGGCCCGTCGAGGTCTCCGAGTTGGCGCTGATCGGTCACTCGATGGGCGGCCTGGTGGCCCGGGGGGCCTGCCACTACGGGGCTGGCGGGGACGGGTACGTGTGGCGCGACCGCGTGCGCCATATCTTCTCGCTGGGCTCGCCCCACAAGGGAGCGCCGCTCGAGCTCGGCGCCAACGCGGTTTGCCACGCCGCGGGCCGCGTCCCGGAGCTCACGCCGTTCGCCGCCCCGATCCGGGTGCGCAGCGTCGGCGTCAAGGATCTGGCCTACGGCTACATCGTCGACGCCGACTGGGAGGGTCACGACCCCGACGCCTTCCGGACCAACACCGGCACCGTGGTGCCCTTCCTGGAGACCGCGACCCACTACTTCCTCTCGGCGAGCCTCACCCGCGAGCCCGACGCCCCGCTCGGGCGGTTCCTCGGCGACCTCCTGGTCCTACGGCCCAGCGCCTGGTCACACGGCGGGCGCGGCGAGCGCCTGCAGTTCCCGGTCGACCAGTACGCCCACGTGGGCGGCGCTACGCACCTCGATCTGCTCAACCATCCGGCGGTCTACGCGCAGATCCACCGCTGGCTGTCGGCGGGCACGCCGGCGCTGCCCGCGCGCTCAGGCCTGATCGCGTCCGCGGCTGCGGCCGCGCTTCAGCGTCCGTAGCGTCCGCCGAGCACGAGCTGCTCGGGCAGCGCGATGCGCGGCGGCGGCGATGGATCCGCGAGGACCGACACCGTCTCGGCGACGCTGAAGGTGACGGTCGCGCTGCCGGCGTCGCTCTGGACCGCGACCTCCTCGCCGTCGTTTGCGGCCACGGTCCCCCGCAGGCCGGGCTCGACGCCGGCGCCCTTGAGGTAGTGCAGCAGGTCCTCGGCCTCGTTCTCCAGGCGCAGGATGGTCACGCTGGCGCCGACCTCGCAGTCAGCCAGCGGCACGCCCACGATGCGCTCGCCCACCTTGATGGGGTGCCCGTGCGGACACGTCGTCGCCTCGCCGACGGCGGTGCGGATGTAGGCCTCAAAGCGCGGCGTCATCGCGTACTCGAGCTTCTCGGCCTCCTCGTGCACGTCGTCCCACGGCACGCCGACGACGTCAGTGAGGAAGCGCTCGATCATCCGGTGGCGGCCGACGATGCGCTTGGCCTGCTCCTCCCCGGACTCGGTGAAGGCGATCTTGCGCCCGTCGGTGCGCTCGATGTACCCGTCGCGCTCCAGGCGCCCGAGCATCTCGTGCACCGTCGGCGCCGAGAGCCGCATGGCCCGCGCCAGGTTGGCCCCACTCATCGGCAGCCCGGCCTCATAGAGCCAGAACAGCGACTCGAGGTACTCCTGTTCGGCGGCGGTCACCGCGGGTTCGCTCATCTGAGTGATCCTATCCGGTGGCCTGTGCCGGCCCGCGGGGCCGGCACAGCTACCATCGACCGGCACCGTGTCGCTCCCCCTCAAGCCTCCGATCGAGCCCCAGCTCGCCCGCTCGGGCAAGGAGCTGCCGCTCGGGGAGCAGTGGGCCTATGAGCCGAAGTTCGACGGCTTTCGCGCGATCGCGTTCGTCGACGGCGAGCAGTTCACCATCCAGTCGCGCTCAGGCAAGCCACTCGAGCGCTACTTCCCCGAGCTGCGCTTCCCACCCGGCCGCTACGTCGTCGACGGTGAGATCGTCATCGACTCGGCCGACGGCCACGAGGATTTCGGCGCCCTGCAGCAGCGCATCCACCCGGCCGAGAGCCGCATCAACATGCTGGCCGAGCAGACCCCGTCGCGCTACGTCGCCTTCGACCTCTTGGCCCGAGACGACGAGGAGCTCCTGGGCCTCAGCTTCGCCGAGCGACGGGCCGCGCTGGAGGAGCTCACCCAGGCTGGCATCGACCTGACGCCGCTCACCCGCGACCCCGACGGCACGGCCGACTGGCTGCGCGACGGCGAGGGCGTGGTGGCCAAGGAGCTCGGCGCTCCCTACCGGCCGGGCCAGCGCAAGGGCATGGTCAAGGTCAAGCGGGTGCGCACCATCGACGCCGTCGTCGTCGGCTACCGGCCCGGCAAGGAGGAGGGGACGGTCGGCTCGCTCATCCTCGGCCTCTACGACGACGCAGCCAAGCTGCACGTCGTCGGACACTCCTCCGGACTCAAGGCGGCGGAGAAGCGCGACCTGGTGGGCCGGTTGCAGGCGTATGAGACCGGAGATCGCGGGCACGGAGACCCCAGCCGCTGGCAGTCAGAGCGCGAGCTCGAGTGGGTCTCGTTGCGGCCCGAGCTGGTGGTGGAGGTGACCTTCGACCACGCCAGCGGCGGGCGGATCCGACACGGGACCAAGATCCTGCGCTGGCGCGACGACAAGCCCCCGGTGGAGTGCCGCCTGGAGCAGATGCAGTCCTGACAATCGACGAGGGAGACACACATGCCCCTGGAAGGTGAGTACGCGCCAAGCTCGGCCGAGTGGGTGCGCAAGCAGGTGGAGGAGATCGAGAGCTCGGGCGGGACGAGCGGTACCGAGATGCGCGGCGTGCCCGTGATCGTCATCACCTCGATGGGCTCGACGTCGGGCAAGCTGCGCAAGAATCCGGTGATGCGCGTGGAGCACGGCGGCAAGTACGCCGCGGTGGCCTCCAAGGGCGGCGCCCCCGAGCATCCGTCGTGGTACCGCAACATCGCCGAGCACCCGCTGGTGGAGGTGCAGGACGGCCCGGCCAAGGGCGACTACACCGCCCGCGAGCTCAAGGGCGACGAGCGCGCGCAGTGGTGGGAGCGCGCGGCGGCGGTGTGGCCCGACTATGACGAGTATCAGACCAAGACTGACCGGCAGATCCCGGTGTTCGTCCTCGAGCCGGTGAGCTGACCGCGCGCGTGAACCGCACCCCCGGCGTGCCGGAGACGGTGCTGGTGGCGCCGGACTCCTTCAAGGGGACCTTCAGCGCCACCGAGGTGGCCGCCGCGATCGGCCGGGGCCTTCAGGCCGCCGGCCGCCCGGCGGACCTGTGCCCGGTCGCCGACGGCGGCGAGGGCACGCTTGATGCGCTGGCCGCCGCTCTGGGCGCGCAGCGATTGACGGCCCCCGCCACCGACCCGCTCGGCCGGCCCATCGACGCCGAGTTCGGCCTGGCCGGTGACGTGGCGGTTCTGGACACCGCGGCGGCCAGCGGCCTGAGCCTCGTGGGCGAGACCGAGCGCGACGCGTTTGCGGCCAGCAGCGCGGGCACGGGCGAGCTCATCGCCGCGGCGGTGCAGGCGGGGGCCCGCGTCGTCTATCTGGGGGTCGGCGGCAGCGCCACCACCGACGGGGGCGCGGGCGCGATCAAGGCGATCGAGCGCGCCGGCGGCCTGGAGGACGCGCGGCTGGTGGTGCTCTGCGACGTGCGTACCCCGTTCGAGGACGCCGCCCGGGTGTTCGGGGCCCAGAAGGGGGCCGGTCCCGATGACGTCAAGCGCCTGACCGCGCGCCTGCACGCCCAGGCCCGGCGCCTCGCCCGCGACCCGCGCGGCGTGCCCATGACCGGCGCGGCCGGCGGGCTCTCGGGCGGCCTGTGGTCGGCGTTCGGAGCCGAACTGGTCCCCGGCGCCGCCTTCGTGCTCGATGAGGTGGGCTTCGACGCCCGGATGCGCTCGGCCCGTGCCGTGGTCACCGGGGAGGGCAAGCTCGACATGCAGAGCCTGGTGGGCAAGGTCGTCTCCGAGGTGGCCACCCGCGCCCGGCAGTCCGGCGTCCCGTGTCACGCCGTGGTGGGCACGCGCGAGCTGGATTCAATGGGTACACGCATTCTCGACCTGGACCGCGTGATCGAGGCCTCGACGCTGACCGAGCTCGAGGGTGCCGGGAGGTCGCTGGCCGAAGTGCTCTAGTGCGCGAACGCCGCGGTGGTGCTCGCAATCGCCGACGGCAGCGGTGCTGTGAGGGACTCCAGCCGCCTGGTCTTCTCAGCCAGGGTCGTGAGCAGGTCGTCGGCCATCTCCTTGTGCATCCCGGCGCGCACGACGACGCGCAGCACGCTGAGGTCCTGCCGGTTCTCGGGGAAGGTGTAGGCCGGGACCAGCCAGCCGTGCTCGCGCAGGCGCTCGGACACGTCGAAGACGGTGTAGTTGGTGACCTCGGGTTTGGTGGCGAAGGCGAAGACCGGCAGGTCCGAACCGTTGGTGAGGAGCCGGTAGGGGCCCAGTTCGTCCACGCCCTGGGCAATGTGCGTGGCGACCCTCTGCAGCACCTCCATGGTGGCGGTGTAGCCCTCGCGGCCGAGGCTCATGAACTGGAAGTACTGGGCGACGACCTCGCTCCCGGGACGCGAGAAGTTCAGCGCGAACGTCGGCATGTTGCCGCCCAGGTAGTTGACGTTGAACACCAACTCGCGCGGCAGCGCCTTGACGTCGCGCCAGATCGCCCACCCGACGCCGGGGTAGACCCCGCCGTACTTGTGGCCCGAGGCGTTGATGGACTGGACGCGCTTGATCCGGAAGTCCCATTCCAGCCCGGGGGCCAGAAACGGCGCCACGAAGCCACCCGAGGCGGCGTCCACGTGCATGGGGATGTCGACGCCCTTCTCGGATTCGAGCTGGTCCAGGGCCGTGGCGATCTCCTTGATCGGCTCATAGCTGCCGTCGAAGGTGGAGCCGAGGATCCCCACCACGCCGATGGTGTTCTCGTCGCAGTGGGCGACCGCCCGGTCGGCGGTGAGGTGGAAGGTCTCGTCCTCCATCGGCACCAGCCGCGGTTCGACCTCCCAGTAGCGACAGAACTTCTCCCAGCACACCTGGACGTTGGCGCCCATGACCAGGTTGGGCCGGTCGGCGGCCTTGCCGGCCTTCTCCCGGCGCTCGCGCCAGCGCCACTTCAGCGCCATGCCGGCCAGCATCGCCGCCTCGCTGGAGCCCGTGGTGGAGCAACCGGTGGCGGTGGTGTGCTCGGGCGCGTTCCACAGGTCGGCCAGGATGTTCACGCAGCGCGCCTCGAACTCCGCGGTCTGCGGGTACTCGTCCTTGTCGATCATGTTCTTGTCGGCGGTCTCGGCCATGAGCTTGGCGCCGAGCGCCGGCATCCACGTGGTCACGAACGTGGCCAGGTTCAGCCGCGACTGGCCGTCGAGCAGGAGCTCGGCCGAGATGACCTCGTAGGCGGCCTCGGCACCGGTCCCGGTGTCAGAGAGCCGATCGATCGGCATCTCGGCGTCCCCGCCCTGCAGGGCGTGCAGGGTCAGCGGTCGGTTGTGCTTGCGATCCGGCCGGCGGGCGCTGAGGGGCATCGCCCGCTACTCGGTGGCGAGGATGACGTCGGAGGCCTTGACGATCACGGTGACCGCGCTGCCCTCAGCCAGACCGAGGTCGTCGACGGCCTCGACCGTGATGGAGGACACGATGCGCTGGCCGCCCACGTCCACGGCGACGTTGGCGATGGCCGCGCCTTTGTTGACCTGCGTGACCGTGCCGGAGAGTTGATTGCGTGCGCTGAGCTTCATGTTGGATCCTTTCGGGTCGGGGGGCGAAGGTATGTTTCCAGAGGTGAGCACCAACTTGACCCTGGGCGAGGCGGCCGCTGCCATCGGCGTCAGCGCCGACACGCTTCGCCGCTGGGACCGCGCCGGCAAGCTCAAGACCTACCGCGACGAGCGTAACCGGCGCATGGTCAGCTCCGACGAGGTCCGCCGCCTCACCCGCCGCCCTCAGCGCCATGAAACTGGCCGCAAGCTCTCCGCGCGCAACCGCATGACCGGGGTGGTCCGCTCCGTCGAGGTCGATGGGGTGATGGCGCTGGTGGAGATCGAGGCGGGTCCGTTCCTCATCACCGCGGCGGTCACGCGCGACTCGGTGGAGGAGCTGGGCCTGGCGCCCGGGATCGAGGCGACGGCGACGGTCAAGGCGACGTCGGTGATGGTCGAGCGCACGTAGCGTCTCGTCCGTGACGCCCGAGAGCTTCAAGGACTTCTTCGTCGCGGCGGCCGGCGTCGCCGGCGCACTCGTCGGCCTGCTCTTCGTGGCGGTGTCGGTGACCCAGGAGCGCTTGGCCAAGGAGGGCGAGAGCCAGCTGCACCGTATCCGAGCATCGGCGGCGCTCACCTCGTTCTCCAATGCTCTGGCGGTGTCGCTGTTCACCCTCATCCCCGGTGTCGGGGTCGCCTGGCCCGCGGTCAGTGTGGCCTGCCTGGGGTTGTTCTTCGTCTCGGCCTCGGTGCTGTCGCTGATTCGTCTGCGCGGCCAGCACCACAGCACTCCGCGCGACGCCTTTTTCCTGTTCGGCCAGACCGCCGTCTTCGTCGTCCAGCTGCTGGCCGGCCTCAGTGCCGTGGGGAGCCACGGGCAGATTGGCACCAGCGGACAGTTGCGCACGATCGCGATCGTGGTCATCGTCAGCTTCCTTATCGGGATCGCCCGGGCCTGGGAACTCATCGGCGGTCCGGAGATCGGCCTGTTTCACGAACTCGAACTGCTCGGGCGCAAGCGCGCTGGTTCCGCGACGGGCGATGGCGCGGGCGTCCGCGATCGCGCTGGCGACTAGTTTGTCGACCTCTGCACCCTCGTCGTCCCGGGATCGGCGCCCACCCCGCCTCGCGGCGTTAGCCCACGTCCCACACCACGTCGAGCCGCTGCGGCTTGCGGAACACCAGCCCGCGCACTGCCGCCGGCCGCTCGTGGTCCAGCGCCAGCCCTGGCAGCCGCGCCAACAGCGCCCCCAGCCCCGCGCGGGCCTCCAGGCGCGCCAGGTGGACGCCCACGCACACGTGCGGCCCCTGGGCGAAGGCCACGTGCCGGCGTAGGTTCGCTCGCCCCGGGTCAAACGCGTCAGGGTCGGCGAACACCGCCGGGTCGCGATTGGCCGCGGTGATCGAAAGCCGCACCAGGTCGCCGCGCGCGATCTCCGCGCCGCCGAGCTCCACCGCGGCGGTGGCATACCGATCGATGACCGCCGCCGCGGGCTCCAGCCGCAGCGACTCGTCGATGGCCGCGCCCAGCGCCGCGGGCTCGCGCCGCGCCGCGTCCGCGCGCGCCGGATCGCCCAGCAGGTAGAGGGCGGCGTTGGCGATCATCCCCTCGGTCGTCTCGATTCCGCCGAACAGCAGCACCGCCGCGTTGGAGATGACCTGCTCGGATGACAGCACTCCGGCGCCCGCCGCGGCCGCCAGCAGCGACGAGTGATCGCCGCCCTGGATCACCGCCCGCAGCCGCTCGGTGAGGTGGGCGTACGCCTCTGCGCCGGCCGGCGTGGCCCCCTGGCCCGCCGTGATGTCCGTCACCGAGGCGACGATCGCGTCATACCAGGCCAGCACATCGGCCACCTCCTCACGCCCCAGGCCGAGCGCCTGGGTGACGATGGCGGCCGCCAGCGGCCCCGCGAACGCTCGCCGCAGCTCCGCGGCGCCCGCCGGTGCCAAGGTGTCGATGAGCCGGTTGGCCTCGTCTTCGGTGGACCGCGCGAACCGCCCCGCCACCTCGCCGGCGCGGAACGGCCCCACGAAGGGTGCGCGGTGGCGATCGTGCTCGACCCCGTCGAGGCTGAGCATGCTCGGGCCGACCACCTGAGCGGTGGAGAACCGCGGGTCGTCGACGGTGAACGCCAGCGCATCGCGCATCGCCGCCAGCACGAGGTCGTGCCGCGTCACCAGCCAGCCCTCGAGGCTGGGCAGCCACGACACCGGCTCGGCCGCTCGCAGGCGGGCCAGCACGGGGTGGGGATCCTGGTCGAGCTCTGACAGCGTCACCGCGGCGCCCAGGGGAAACGCCGCCTGCCGTTGAGCTTCTATGGGCTCCACGTGGCACTGATTGTGCCCGCACGCCGGTACGCGGGGGATTGGAGCACAGGTCGGCGTGATCCGCCTTGCCTTCATAGGCCATATACGCGACTCGCCGATCGATCGAAGGCCAATTCAAGAGAACGCCGGAGGCCATCGCCGCCACCCGACTGGAGCTCACCCAAGCGGAGCAGGACCGCCTGGAGGCCCCCTACGTGCCTCACCGCGATGGCGAGTTCACCTGACCACGGGCGATGACCGGTTTACTGGACCGGTCGCCTGCTCGGCGGCGGCTGGCAGCCGAGGTCGATGAGATGGCGCACAAAGGCGGTGCGGTCGCGGTCGGGATGGAACGGGTCGACCCCGTCGCGCAGCAGTCCTGCGATCCGCTCGAGGTCGAACAACAGCGCCAGCTTGCCCGGCGGGTCGTCCCACTCGCCGGAGTCGTAGCGCCCCGTCCACGCGGCTAGCGCCGCGAGCGCCTCGACCTGGATGTCGTCCTCCCACCACTGCGAGCGCACCCCCAGCCGGTAGCGCACCCGCAGGTCGCACACGTCGGCCCACAGCCGCTCGAACCACAGCCACCGCTCCCGGGGGAGCAGTGCCCGCCAGGTCAGGGGCCAGCGGATCGCGTCCTCCTCTGACCAGCCGTCGTCCTGGGGTAGGTCGTCCGGCCAGTCGTCGGGTCCGTGCCAGTTCATGCGGCCAACCTCCTGAGTCGACGATCCGCGAACCACATCCGCAGGCGCACCAGAGCCGGCGGGATCCGCCCGTAGAGCAGCAGCGCCTGTCCCGGTTCCAACTGGCGTAGGGCCTCGGGCGCCACCAGCGGCCGGCGCCGCACGCCGATCGTGCGCGACCCGCCACCCGCGTCGACCGTGCGCGTCGTCTCCCGCGTCTCCTCCTCTCCGGCCAGTCCCGAGAAGTAGCGCAGCGTCTCCAGGTCCGCCACCCCCGGCAGCAGCATTCGCGCGCGATGCGAGTTCACGACGGTCTCGGCCTGCTTGCCATAGCGGCTGCGTGCCTGGGCGAGGTCGTGGAAGATCGAGACAAGTTGGATGTTGTGGCTGGGTGCCGTTGAGGCGATCTCGGCGAGGTTGGGCAGCGGCGCGACGTTGCCGGCCTCGTCGAGGCACAGCAGCAGCGGCAGCCCGAGACGTCCCCCCGCCAGCGTCGCCCGCTCATAGGCGCGGTCGACGATCTCAGACAGCAACGCCAGGAAGATCGGCCGCAGGAGCTTGGACGCTTTCGCGTCGCCGATGAGATACAGCGTCGCGCGCTCGTCGAGCAGCGCGTCGGGCGCGATCTCGCAGGAGCGGGCCGACCGCAGTACCCGGGCAAAGCGGTAGGCGCGCAGCAGGCCCTGCGCCGTGGCCTCGATCGAGGAGCGGGTGCGATCGGCCTGGGCCTCGAACGCGCGAACAGCGTCATACGCGGCGTGGGCGCCCTCGAGCTCGGCCTCGCCGCGCGCGGAGCCGGTGAGCTCAGAGATCGCCTCATAGAGCTCGCGCGAGCCCTGGCCATAGGCCCAGCGGACCACCGCATCCATCCCCGCACCCGTGCGTGCCGCGGCGAACAGCAGCGGCGCCAGGCGCTGCTCCGCGGCGATCGCCCAGAAGTCGCCGCCCTCGACGCCGCGCTGATCCAGCTCGCCCGCTGCCGCGAGCCTCCAGGCGACCTCGAGCGATCCGTCCCACGTCGCGGCGCCCCGCAGCGGCGACCACGTCTGTCCGCGCATCCCCGACAGCTCGAACGGGTCGAAGACGAACACGGGCCCCAGCGCCCCGCGACGTGCCACCGTGCACGCCAGCAGGTCGGTCTTGATCGAGGACGCGACGGCCGGGCCATCCCACTCCAGCAGCGCGGGGACGGCGAGCCCGGCGGACTTGCCCGACTGCGGCGGCCCGAAGGCCACGAGCGCGTGGCGCTGCTCGGCATAGAGCAGCCGACCATGACAGCGACCCAGCGCGAGGCGGCCGGTCCGGGCGCGTCCGTGTAGCGGACGCAGCTCGCCGGCACCGGCCCAGCGCGCACCGGGCGAGCGCCGCCCGATACGGGAAAGCAGTCCCGCCCGCGAGGCGACCGCGCCACACGTCAGGGTCATCGCCGCCAGCAGGGTGAGCGCGGCGTAGAACCCGCCGGGGCCGGGGAGCAGCTCCCGGGCGTGACGTGGCCACGCCCCGGCCGGGTGTGCCAGGCGGCCCGGGAGGTGCGCTATGACCGCCGGCAGCTGTCCCGCCCCGATGCCGGGCCAGCCGCGGCCGAAGAGGAGACCCGCCATGCCGCCCCACAGCCACACCGCGGCGGCGAGCGCAACCGCGCCACCGATGAGCGTCAACATCGCGGCGTCCGAGACGCCACTGGCGCGTTCGCCCCTCATCGTTGCCGGCGACCCGGACCGGTGGTGGTCATGCCGGTATCGGTGTTGGTCAGCCGCGCCTCGAGGCGCGAGCGGTGGTGGGCGACGACGAACGACCGCGCGCCGACCCGCCATAGCGCCTGGCCGGGGGAGAGCATCGAGATGAGCCGCGCCTCGCTGCCGGACAGCCCCAGCAACGATCG